>CALMZV010000150.1 GCA_937870755.1 uncultured Methylocystaceae bacterium | reverse complement strand
GCGTTCGCCGCGGTGATGACGGGACAGGATTCGGGTCAGGGCTCTTATCGATACCGCGCCTCCATTCCCCCGAACCGACCGGTCTCCGACTTCACGCCGCGCATCGTCCCCCACCACCCGCTCGCCCTCCTGCCTCTGGAAGATACAAGGATCGCCTGGCAGCGATAGGGAAGGGTCGGCAATGGGCGCGATACGCACGTAAGACAACGCAAATATCGAACAAGTGACGCAAAAAGAGGAGATGTGATGATGTTCAGTTCCAAATCTTCGAAGAAGAGTGACAAATCCGGCCAGTTCATTGTTGAAGTCAGGAAGCCGAAAAAGAGGCTCGTGCGTCCAAATGATGCATCCTCGCAAACCATCCAGCGCCGGCAAGACAGAAGCGCCGCGAAGGCGGATGTGAGGGACGCATCGGTGTTCCGCTCCTGGGCGATGCCGGAAGAGGCGGAGTGATACTTAGCTCGCGAAAAAGGTTCGGCCACAGATATGCCGGCAACTACGTTGGCGTCGATATCGACTTCCATCGTGTCGTTTTAGCGCGGCCCCAGCCGTGACGGCTGCTGCCCCTTCACCAACGATAATGATCCCGCGCCTCAACTCCGACACCTGAACTGCTCGGACATCCTGAACGGCCATTCAAGGCGCTCCTCCCACTTGCAGAATTACATATCTGGTTTTATGTAAGTGTGTAATTCGTATTTGCAGGTGTCAAGGAGCCGCCCGATGAAACCGATACCGGTCACAGAGAAGGTTTCCGTCATAGGGCAGCTTCAACCCGAAGAGTTCGTTGAGCTCGCCCGGCGCGGTTTCAAGACGATCATCAACAACCGGCCGGATGGTGAAGAGGCTTCGCAGCCGGGGACAGCGGCAGAGGAAGCCGCCGCGAGAGCGGCAGGTCTCGACTATGTCTTCATCCCGGTGACGAGCAGCAACATGCGGCCCGAAGACGTCCGACGCTTCGCAGAGGCGATCGTTGTGTCGGCCGGTCCGGTGCTTGCGCACTGCCGATCCGGGGCCCGGTCCTTCTACATGTGGGTTCTGGCCGGTGACGCCGACGTCGTGGGCCTCAGCGACGACGAATTGATTGCCGTCGCCAGCGAGATCGGCATTGCGCCCGACAGTGCCCGCGACTGGCTGGCCGCGCATCGACACACCGGCAAGCCAGAGATCAAGGGCTTCTACGAGAAGCGCACCGGCAGCATTCAATATGTCGTCAACGATCCCGCGACGAAGAAATGCGCCATCATCGATCCGGTGCTCGATTATGACGAGAAGTCAGGATCGACCAGCACCGAGCAGGCCGATACGATTCTCGCCTACATTGCGGAGAAGGGCCTTACCGTCGAGTGGGTCCTCGACACCCATCCGCACGCCGACCACTTTTCCGCGGCCCGCTACCTCAAGGACAAGACCGGCGCTCCGACAGCGATCGGCGCGCACGTCGTCGATGTGCAGAAGCTCTGGAAGGCGTTCTACAACTGGCCTGACTTCCCGGCTGACGGCAGCCAATGGGATCGGCTCTTCACCGAAGGCGACACATTCAAGGTCGGCACGACCGAGGCGAGAGTGATGTTCTCGCCAGGGCACACGCTTGCTTCGGTCACCTATGTCATCGGCGACGCCGCTTTCGTCCATGACACGCTGTTCATGCCGGACTCCGGAACTGCACGCGCCGATTTCCCGGGCGGCAGCGCAAAAGTGCTCTGGAAGTCGATTCAGGACATACTCGCCCTTCCTGACGAAACCCGCGTCTTCACCGGCCACGACTATCAGCCCGGTGGGCGCGAGCCGTTGTGGCAAAGCACCATTGGCAAGCAGAAGCGCTCCAATCCGCATATCGCCGGCCAGACGGAGGAAAGCTTCGTCAAATTACGCGAGGAGCGCGACGCGACCCTGCCGATGCCCAAGCTCATCCTGCATGCGCTGCAGGTGAACATCAACGGCGGCCGGCTTCCCGAGCCAGAGGGTAACGGCAAGCGCTACCTAAAGATCCCGCTGGACGTGCTCGAGGGGGCAGTCTGGTGATGGACGCCTATTTCGCTCCCCTGGCCGGCGGCGTGCTGATCGGCTTGTCGGCCAGTCTTCTCATGCTGCTCAACGGCCGCATCGCCGGAATCAGCGGCATCGTCGCCGGGTTGTTCGGCCATCGTGGCGAGCGCTTGGGTCATGACATCGCCTTCGTCGCCGGCCTTCTTCTCGGTCCGCTGACCTATCTCGTCATCTTCGGCACTGCGCCACAGGTGGTCGTGACAGCGTCCTGGCCGTTGCTGATCGTCGCCGGCCTGCTTGTCGGCGTCGGCACGCGCATGGGTTCCGGCTGCACCTCCGGACATGGCATCTCGGGACTGGCACGACTGTCTCCCCGGTCCTTCACGGCGGTGCTGACCTTCCTTGCGACCGCGATCCTGACCGTGCTCGTCATGCGGCTCGGAGGCTGGCTATGACAGCGGCCATGCGCATCCTGATGAGCCTTGCCGCCGGTCTTCTGTTCGGCCTCGGCCTCGCGATCTCCGGCCTCCTCAATCCCGCAAAGGTGAAAGCTTTCCTCGACGTCACCGGTGCATGGGACCCGAGCCTGATCTTCGTTCTCGGCGCCGGCGTCGTCGTCGCCTTCATCGGCTACAGGATGGCCTTCGCGATCAAAAAGCCTCTGTTCGACGATCAGCTTCATCTGCCGACCAAGACCCGCATCGACCGCCCGCTCATCATCGGTTCATCGATCTTCGGCGTCGGCTGGGGGTTGGCCGGCTTCTGCCCCGGTCCTGCAATCGCATCCCTCTCGCTTGGTCTGCTGCCCGCAGTGATCTTCGCCGTCGCCATGTTCATCGGAATGGTCACCCATGATCGATTTCTGGCCGGGAAGGTGTGAGCGATGCTTGCCAATCTCGGCCCGGCATTCGCTTCGGGCGGCCTCGTCGGCTTCTCCCTCGGTCTCGTCGGGGGTGGTGGCTCGATCCTGGCGACGCCTTTGCTGCTCTACGTGGTCGGAGTAACCCAACCGCATATTGCCATAGGAACCAGCGCGCTCGCCGTATCCGTCAACGCCTTCGCCAATCTCATCGGCCATGCGAAGAGCGGCAATGTCCGCTGGCGCTGTGCGATCATCTTCGCAGGCATCGGTACGCTCGGCGCGCTCGCCGGCTCGACCCTCGGCAAACTCGTCGACGGTCAGCGGCTGCTTTTCTTGTTTGGCCTGCTGATGGTCCTCGTCGGCATCCTCATGCTGCGTCCGCGTGAGCCAGGAAGCGCTCCGGAACGTCCTGCGGATCTGCGCACCTGCCTCGCCACGGCCGCCGTCGCATTTGTCGCCGGATCGGCATCTGGCTTCTTCGGGATCGGCGGCGGCTTCCTGATCGTACCCGCGCTCATTCTGGCAACCGGCATGCCGATAATCAATGCGATCGGCTCTTCACTTTTGGCGGTCGGTAGCTTCGGGCTCGCCACGGCGCTCAACTATGCCGCTTCCGGCCTCGTCGATTGGCCCGTTGCCTTCGAGTTCATCGCAGGAGGGCTCGCCGGCGGCGTTGCTGGCATGATGCTCGCCAATCGCCTGTCGACGGGCAAGAACACGCTGAATCGTATCTTTGCGGGCCTGATCTTTGTCGTCGCGGCCTACGTGCTCTATCGCAGCGCTGGCGCCTTCACGACTTGAGTCCATTTCGTACTTTCGCGGCTTCCAACGGTTTGGAGCCGCGCAGCAATATGCTTGAACACAGGAGATGACCATGATCGAAGACTGGAAAAAACTCATCGAGAATATGAATGGCGGCGTAAAGTCCCTCCGGCAGGATGCGCCCAATGTTATGAAAGCCTTCAGCGACATGTCACGGGCCGCCCATGGCGGCGAAGCGCTCGACCAGACGACGAAGGAGTTGATTGCACTCGCCATTGGCGTCGCGACGCGGTGTCAGCCTTGTATAGCCTATCATGCCGAAGGTGCCGTCAAAGCCGGCGCGAGCCGTGAGCAGATCAGCGAGACCTTGGCCATGGCCGTCTATATGGGCGCGGGGCCGTCGGTCATGTACGCGGCCCAGGCTCTTGAAGCCTGCGATCAACTCACGGGGTAGCTGTGCATCTCATTGACCTGTAGAAGCGCGATATCGTAGCGTATCCTTTCTGCCGTTGTGACGCGCTCCTGCGGCAATTCAATGCTCGGAGAGAGTGCCCCGCCTGCACACTTAAGAGTGGTTTAAGGCATGCCTTCCGGTCAACGTATTCGCACGAAGTTGGCCGCGCCCCGCACGATCCCGCTTCGCTCCGGCCGGACGTCCGGTTTGACCATGCTCAAGAGCGCCTGTTCAGGATCGCCGGCGCCGAACACCGCCTCGATGCTGCGCACACACAAGACGACGGTGTCATCGGCGAGGCTGTAATAAACCTGCTTCGCCTGCCGGCGCGTTGTCACGAGTTCTGCCTTGCGGAGTTCGGCGAGCTGCTGGCTGAGTGCTGGCTGGCCGATCCCGCTCGCCATGTCGATTTCGGTGACCGATTTTTCACCTTCGAGCAGAAGGGACAAGATCATCAATCTTTGCGGCTGAGCGAACCTGCGAAGCTTGTCGGCCGCGATATCCGCTTGCGCCCGCGATTGCCAGAGCGTCTTCATCCATCCCTCCGACAGAACCAGTCGGCTTCATCCTGAGCCTTTTCGTCGGCGGGATGAAGCAGTGGCTGGCCCGGCTGCCAGTCGGCCGGCGCCAGCTTCTCGCCCGAATAGGTGGCTTGCAAGGCCGCCACCATCCGCACCATCTCGTCGACCGAACGCCCGATCGTCAGAGGGTAATGGGTGATCGCCCGGATCACGCCTTCTGGGTTGATGAAATAGCTCGCCCGAACGCCAGCGCTGTCTTCAGACGCTTCGTCGATCATGCCGTAGGCTCGGCCTACGAGCATCGAGGGATCTTCGATGACTGGGAAGGGAATGTCGACCGAGAACAGCTCGCGGATGGCGCGGCTCCAGGCGAGATGCGCATAGAGACTGTCGACCGATAGTCCCAACAGCGCACAGTCGAGAGCCGCGAACCGGTCATGCGCCTTAGCGAGTGCAACGAACTCCGTCGTGCAGACGGGCGTGAAATCGGCCGGGTGCGAGAAGAAGACCAGCCACCGGCCCTTGAAGTCGGAAAGCCGAACCGGGCCCTGGGTGGATCGGGCTTCAAAATCCGGGGCGGCGTCGCCCATTCGCAAAGTGGGAGAGGAAATACTGGTCGATACGTCGTTCATTGAAGTCATGGTCTCGAAAGCGTCATGACGGAGTTTGTCACACGCCCGTCGGGTTGATGCAATACGATTACACAATTACACAATTTGATAAACAGATAAATAGCGATCGCCTGACGGTGGTATGGCTGTCCGTTCGCAGCAGTTCGGGAACGAACGATAACGTTCAGGACCTTGGCATTCCGATCTGATCTCGAGCCCTGAGCGGACAGAGGCCCTATGATGAGATATTGGAAGTCCACTGCTTGCCCGGCATCCGTGCGTCCCTCGATGGAAAGAGAAGCGCGATGTTTGATGCCCGGCTGTCGGTAAGAATTCAATTGGGCTTCATTGTCAGCTTCCATTTCATCTTTCCAGTACGCTCTATTGGCCTTGCAGTCGGTCCAAATTCTGACCTTCGGCTTGTCCCGAGATTGCAACGCCAATTTTTATAGATGTCAGCAAAAATTGCGTCGTGGCGACACTGGCTTATGTCCCCATCCAGATCGTGGGGCAGAAGCATTACGCCACAATATCCGAAAATTCCTTCCTCGCGAAACGGCCGAGGCTCTAATCGCCGCTGGATGACAGCTTAGTGGCAGGTCAGCGCTTACGATCTGCTGACAACGCGCCGTCATCGAAGCTGTCAGCAAGAAGCGTCCCGTAGGGCACTTCTTAAGTATTTGAGTTTCTTGGTGAAAACTGGATCGGGTGAAGCGATTCGAACGCTCGACCCCAACCTTGGCAAGGATCGGCACTTATGCCGCGGTCCTGAACAGCAAGTGAAGATGGGTGCATGCTCCCGCAACCATCTTTTCTGGCGTCGATCGCAAGTTATGATCGACGCCAGTCCCCGCAACCATCTTTACTTGCTCGGGGCGCAAGTGAAGATTAGATCCTGCCCGTGCAGCCAGGCATCGGGGATGAAGCCCAGCACCAGATCCCGCACCACCTCGGGGGCGGAGAAGAGCAGTTTGTAGCCAGCGTCGTCGTCTTGGGGCATGGGGAGGGATTGTAAGGGGATTT
>CALMZV010000149.1 GCA_937870755.1 uncultured Methylocystaceae bacterium | reverse complement strand
GCGCGCCGGGCACCGGCGGCAGGGAGGCAAGCTGCGCGATCAGCTCGTCGCGGCGGGCGACGGCCTCGCGGCTTTCGACGGGCTGGCCATCGCGCGTGACCGGCCGCGACGACAGATTGCCCTCGCTGTCGGTGAACGGCTCGTAGAGCTGCACCGGGAAGGAATGGGCGAGGTAGTCGAGGACGTATTCCCTCGGCGTGATGTCGACGCGAACGTCGTTCCATTCCTCGGTCGGCAGCTCGGCCAGCCGGCGCTCCATCAACGCCTCGCCCGTGGAGACGATCTGAATGACGGCGGCGTGGCCGGCTTCCAGGTCGCTGGTGATCGACCGGATCAGGGTCGGCGTCTTCATGCTGGTGAGCAGATGGCCGAAGAAGCGCTGCTTAGCGCTCTCGAAGGCCGAGCGGGCGGCGGACTTGGCCTGCCGGTTCAGCGTGCCGGTGGCGCCGGTGATATTGGCCGCCTCCATCGCCGCGTCGAGGTGGTTATGGATGATGGCGAAGGCCCCGGCATAGGCATCGTAGATGCGGGTCTGCTCGAAGGTCAGCGCGTGCTCGACCAGCTCGTATTCCACGCCGTCGAAGGAGAGCGAGCGGGCGGTGTAGAGGCCGAGCGCGCGCAGGTCGCGGGCCAGCACCTCCATCGCCGCGACGCCGCCGGCCTCGATTGCCTCGACGAACTCGGCGCGGGTGCTGAACGGAAAATCCTCGCCGCCCCACAGGCCGAGCCGCTGGGCGTAGGCGAGGTTGTGGACCGTCGTGGCGCCGGTCGCCGAGACATAGACGACGCGGGCGTTCGGCAGCGCGTGCTGGAGGCGCAGGCCGGCGCGGCCCTGCTGCGAGGCGGCGACGTCGCCGCGTTCTCCCTTGCCGCCACCGGCGTTCTGCATCGCGTGCGCCTCGTCGAAAATGAGGACTCCATCGAAGTCGGAGCCCAACCATTCGACGATCTGCCGGACGCGCGAAACCTTCTCGCCACGGTCGTCGGAGCGTAGCGTGGCATAGGTCGTAAACAGGACGCCTTCCGGCAGCGTGATCGGCCGCCCCTGCGGGAAGCGCGACAGCGGCGTGACCAGCAGGCGCTCCATGCCGAGCGCCGACCAGTCGCGCTGCGCGTCCTCGATCAGCTTGTCGGACTTGCTGATCCACACCGCCTTGCGGCGGCCCTGGAGCCAGTTGTCGAGAATGATCGCGGCGGACTGACGCCCTTTGCCGACGCCGGTGCCGTCACCGATCATGAAGCCGCGCCGGAAGCGCGCGGCGTTCGTCGCATCCTCGCGCGCGGCGGTGACGACATCGAAGGTGGCGTCCACCGTCCACGATCCGGCAAGATGATCGGCGTGAGCCTCGCCGGCATAAATGACGGTCTCGAGCTGCGCGTCGGACAGCAGCTCGTGGATATTGACCGGGAGGTGCGGCCGATAGCTCGGTCTGGGCGGGGCGACCGAAGCCATCGCCGCCGATTGCACCAGCCTGGTGGGGTGCGCCTGAGAACCGGCAATACGGATCGCCTGCAATCCGTATTCTTCATAGATGCCGTCGGACAAACGGCCGCCTTCGCCCGCTAGGCCGTCCTGGGTCTCGTAGGCGAGTGGCAGGCCCTCCGGCTCGGTCATCGGCACGGCCGCAGGGACGGCCTTGGCGGTGCGGTTGATATAGCCGCGCACGCTGCGAGGGGCGGAAGCCGCGACAGTCGGGACCGTGAGGGAGGGATCGACGGCGAGCCGTGTCGGCAGATGATCGTCGAGCCAGCCCAGCAGCGTGGCGGCGTTCGAGGCAACGCCGGGTGCGGCCGGGAACACGGCCGGATCGTCGGCGGGCAGCTTGTCGATGACGGTCAGCCGCGTCGGAAACGTCGTGCCGTGTTTGGCATAGACCGCGCCGTCGATGGCGGCGGAGAAGACGATGCGCCCGCGCTCCTGCAGGCGAATGAAGGCGTCCCGCCAGGCCAGATTGTCGGGCGCGAAGCTGGCGCCGGTGATCGTCACCAGTCGTCCGCCGGGAGCCAGACGCGCCAGCGCCGAGGCGACATGGCGATATGTGGTGTCGGCTATGCGGCCTTCGACATTGGCCATTGCGGAGAACGGCGGGTTCATCAGCACGACGCTGGGCGTGACGGCGGGATCGAGATGATCGTCGATCTGGGCCGCGTCGAAGCGGGTGACGGGAATGGCCGGGAAGAGAAGCGACAGCAGGCTGGCGCGGGTGTCGGCCAGCTCGTTGAGGACGAGCGCGCCGCCGGCGATCTCGGCGAAGATGGCGAACAGGCCGGTGCCGGCCGAAGGCTCCAGCACCCGGTCGGCCGGAGTGATTGCCGCGGCGTGGGCGCCGACCAGGCCGAGCGGGATCGGCGTCGAGAATTGCTGATAGGTCTGGCTCTCGGCAGAGCGCCGCGTATGCGTCGGCAGAAAGTTGGCGACCTTTGTCAGCGCGGACAGCCGCGCAGCCGGAGTCCCGGCTTTGCGGAAAAGCGCCTTTCCGTATTTGCGAAGGAACAGGACGGTCGCGGCCTCGCAGGCGTCATAGGCGGTCTTCCAGTCCCAGGCGCCGGTGGAATCAGATGCGCCGAAGGCGGTCTCCATCGCCACACGCAGGGCGGCGGCGTCGACGCGCTCGCCGCGTTCGAGATGGGGCAGCAGCAGACCGGCGGCCGTGAAGATGGCGCCGGCGGGTTCGGGATTGGAGCCGAGCGGAAGCGGCGCGGCGGCGGACGCCGCCGCGGATGCGGAAATCAGGGTCATGATGTGAGCCTTAAGGAGAGCGGGAAAGGACGA
The DNA here is from genome assembly GCA_937870755.1 of uncultured Methylocystaceae bacterium. GTDB lineage: Bacteria > Pseudomonadota > Alphaproteobacteria > Rhizobiales > Beijerinckiaceae > JAJXWB01. The sequence goes on along the minus strand of CALMZV010000149.1, from coordinate 1,078 downwards.
GCCGCGCGGCGCTCTCTCTCGACCGCACCGGCTCAAACCCGTCCCGGCCGCCCTCTCACTCTCGGGACGGTGGCATGGAAAAAGCGCCCGACCGTGAGGTGGGGCGCTTTTCCGGGGGTCAGCTCCAGTGTCCGTCCGCGATCTCGCAGGCGACGAGCGCGCGGGCCTTGCGGATGAGGTCATCGCCGCAGGTGTCGATGTGGCCGAAAAACCTGGCGCGGGCGCCGTTCTCGGCCCAATCGGCATAGGCGCAATATTCGCGAGCCTCGGATCGGAAGGCCCGCATGTCGTTGGCCCAGTGCGGCTTGGGCTCGATGACCACGGTGACGCCGTCCCTGGTTTCCGGCCAGGGCAGAGACCGTTCGTGCGGCGGATGCTGGCGATCCGCCGCGAAGATGGCGTCGATGTCGGTCATGGCGCCTCTCCCGCGTCGGGCCGCACGAAGCCTTCGGGATCGTCGGGATCGGGCGGCAGATAGGCGTCGTAGGGATTGCCGTCGGCGAGATGGCCGAAGGGCGTGAAGACGTAATCGCCATCGTCCCGCCCCACGGCGCAGATGACGTAGCGCGGGCTGCCCGTCACCGCGTCGAGGCATTCCATGAGGGCGAGATTGCCGTCGCCCGCCGCGCGCAGCAGGGTCTGGAAATTGCTCCGGGCATGGGAGGGGATGCTCATAGCGGACCTCCCTCGCCGGAGAGGGTCTGGGCAAGCCAGCCATCGGTGTAGATCCAGTCCACGGTCTCGCCGGTGGCGAGGTCGAGGACATGCGCGCCGCCGCCGAATCCATCGAGCCGGGGCTTCGAGCAGGTGTTGGCGTATTGGAAGCCCCATCTGCCGGTCAGGCCGAACTCGACGGCGCAGCGCTTCACGAACTGGATGAGGCGTTCGGGATCGCCGGTCACGTCGTCGCGCATCCAGAGTTGGCTGCCGCCATGTTCCGGCTGGATCGAGAGGAGGAAGCCTTCGGAGGGTGGTTCCTCCGATGCTCCGTCCTCGGACAGGCGGTTGTAGAGATCGAGCGCTCGGGCGGCGTTCTCGGGTGTGCCGACGTCGAGCAGGCACGAGAAATGGGTGAAAT
>CALMZV010000148.1 GCA_937870755.1 uncultured Methylocystaceae bacterium | reverse complement strand
CTCCAGCATGGTGTCGATCTCGGCCTTGGCGGCGATGAAGGCGTCGAGGGCTTTGTCGTTCGAGGCAGCGCGGCGGGTGGTCATGGCAGGGTGTCCTTCACTGAGTTGCATCGTTTCCTTGCGATCAGACTCGCTCTGTCGCCCGCCTCAATCAACTGAATACCAAGCGATATCATCGGCTTGATCGGATTATCTGCGCCATGAAAGGCATGAGCGAACGCGAGTACGCGGCCCATTCGGGGCTCTCCCGCGGCGGGGTGCAGAAGGCGCGCAAGAACGGGCGATTGGTGGTCCATGACGACGGGTCAATCAATGCCGCGGCCTCGGACGTGCGGAGGGCGGAAATGACGGACCCCGACCAGCAACGCCGATCTCTTGGAGGCGATGGGCTGGCCAGCGGCCCCGGGGACACGACTTCGTATATCAAGGCGCGCACGGCGCTGACGGTTTACGCGGCGCAGGAGCGCCAACTGGCCGTCCAGAAGAAGAAGGGCACGCTCGTCGACCGCGCGCGGGCGGAAACGCTGGTGTTTCGCCTGGCACGGCAGGAACGGGATGTCTGGGTCACTTGGCCCGGACGCGTAGCCGCGCTGATGGCGGCGCAGATCATGGCGGAGGTGGAACGGCAATCCGGGGCATCGGTGACGATCGAGACCGCGATCATGCAGAGGGTGCTGGAAGCCCATGTCCGCGAACAGCTCGACGCCCTCGCCGACCTCCGGGTTTCCCTCGGGTGACGATGATCTGGCCGACAATGATCTGACGGCCGACCTCGACCTCGGCTTCGACGGGGCCGAGGACCTGCTCCGGGTCTGGCGGCAGGGAATGCGGCCCGATCCGAACCTCACGGTGTCGGAATGGGCGGATCAGCATCGCTGGCTGTCCTCACGCGGCGCGGCGGAACCGGGACGGTATCGCACCGCCCGGGCCCCTTACCTGCGCGAGATCATGGATGCACTTTCGCCCGGCCATCCCGCCCAGCGCATCACCTTCATGAAGGCGGCGCAGGTGGGCGCGACCGAGGCCGGGAACAACTGGATCGGCTTCGTCATCCACCATGCCCCGGGGCCAATGCTGGCGGTGCTGCCGAGCCTGGAACTGGCGAAGCGCACGTCACGTGGCCGTCTTGATCCCCTGATCGCGGACAGCCCGGCGCTGCGCGAGCGGGTGAACCCGGCACGGTCGCGGGATGCCGGAAATTCGATGCTGTCGAAGGAATTCCCCGGCGGCATCCTGGTCTTGACCGGAGCCAATTCGGCCACCGGCCTGCGGTCGATGCCCGCGCGCTATGTCTTCCTCGACGAGGTCGACGCCTATCCGGCCTCGGCCGACGAGGAAGGCGATCCGGTCACGCTGGCCGAGGCGCGGACCACCACCTTCTCGCACCGGCGCAAGGTGTTCATGGTCTCGACCCCGACGATCCGGGGGCTGTCGCGCATCGAGCGCGAGTTCGAGGCATCGGACCAGAGACGGTACTTCGTGCCCTGTCCGCATTGCGGGACGATGCAGTGGCTGCAATTCGACCGCTTGCGCTGGGCGAAGGGAAAGCCGCAAACGGCGGCCTATCACTGCGAGGGCTGCGAACGCCCCATCGCCGAGCACCACAAGACAGAGATGTTGGCCCGCGGCGAATGGCGGGCGACTGCGGTTTCCAAGGATCCGAAGGCCATCGGCTTCCACCTCTCGGCGCTCTATTCGCCGCTCGGGTGGAAAAGCTGGTCCGACGTCGCGCGGGAATGGCTGGCGGCCCAGGGGTCGGACGAGACACTGCGCGTAGCACGCAACACGCTCTTAGGCGAGACATGGGTCGAAAGCGGCGATGCGCCGGAATGGCAACGGCTGGCGGATCGGCGCGAGGCGTGGAAGCCGGGCACCGTGCCTGCGGCTGGCCTGTTCCTGACCGCAGGCGCCGACGTGCAGAGGGACCGGATCGAGGTCGACATCTGGGCCTGGGGCCGGGGCCTCGAGTCCTGGCTCGTCGATCACATCGTCATTCCGGGCGGGCCCGACGATGCGGCCGCCTGGGACAAGCTGACCGCCCTTCTCGGCCGGTCGTGGCAGCATGCCAACGGTGCCTTCATGACGGTGGCACGGCTTGGCATCGACACCGGCTATGAGGCCGCGGCGGTCTACGCATGGTCGCGCAAGGTCGGGTTCGAACAGGTAGCGCCCCTGAAGGGGCTTGAGGGCTTCAACCGCGCAGCCCCTGTGTCGGGCCCGACCTTCGTTGACGCCACCATCGGCGGGAAACGGCTGCGCCGCGGCGCGCGGCTCTGGTCGGTGGCGACCGCGACGTTCAAGGCCGAGACCTATCGGTTCCTGCGGATCGAACGCCCCTCGGATGAGGACCGCACCTCCGGAGTGCTCGACGCTCCCGGCACGATCCACCTGCCCGGCTGGGCCGACACCGAATGGCTGAAGCAACTCGTTGCCGAGCAGCTGGTCACGATCCGCAACAAGCGCGGCTATGCCCATCAGGAATGGCAGAAGATGCGCGAGCGGAACGAGGCGCTGGACTGCCGGGTCTACGCCCGCGCCGCAGCGTGGATCCTCGGCGCTGACCGGTGGGACGAGGCCACATGGCGGCGGCTCGAGGCGCAGGCGGGCGTGGAAACCCGCCTGCCGGTCGCTGTCGCAACTGATGCCGCACCAACCGATCCGGCCCAGCCCAAGGCCGGAACGCTGACCACGCCACGCCGAAAACGGCGGGCCTACACCCCGAACTTCATGAGGGACTGATGGACCTGGAACGCATGCAGGCCCTGCTGACCGCGCTGCAGGAAGCCCGCTTCGCCGGGCTGCGCAGCGTCAGCTATGACGGCAAGACCGTGACCTATGGCTCGGACGCCGAACTGGCGGCGGCGATCCGGGATCTGGAGGGCCGAATTGCTACCGCCTCTGCCACGCCGCGTCGCCGCCGCTGGGGCACCGTCGCCAACAAGGGTCTGTGACCATGGTGCTGGATGCCTTCCGTCAGCGCCTTGGCAGAATCATCGGCGGGTTCGACGCGGCGCAATCCCACCGGCGCATGCGCGGCTTCCGCGCCACGCGGGCGCATGTGAACACGCTCATCGCGGCCTCCGGCGAGACGATCACGGCCCGAGCGCGCTGGCTGGTGAGGAACAACGGATATGCGGCAAACGCGGTCGATGCCTTCGCAAACCATGTCGTTGGCGACGGGATCAAGCCATCGTCGAAGATCGCGGATCAGGGGAAGAAGGAGCAGTTGCAGGGGCTCTGGCTCGCCTGGACCGACGAAGCCGATGCCGAGGGGCTGACCGACTTCTTCGGCCTGCAGCGCCGGGCCGCGCGCGAGGTGTTCCTCGCGGGCGAGGTCTTCCTGCGCATCCGCACCCGGCGTCCCGAGGATGGGCTGACCGTGCCAATGCAGCTGCAGATGCTGCCCTCGGAAATGCTGCCCCAGGACATGACCCGCGTGCTGCCCGGCGCGGGGTCGATCCGGCAGGGGATCGAGTTCGATGGCATCGGGCGGCGCGTGGCCTACCACTTCCTGCGCCGCCATCCGGGCGACATGACCGATCCGGGGCTGGCGGGAGAGACGGTGCGCGTGCCCGCGTCCGAGGTCATCCACATCCTCGACCCGGTAGAGGCGGGGCAGCTGCGCGGCGTGTCACGCTTTGCGGCGGCCGTGGTGAAGCTCTTCACCCTCGATCTCTACGACGACGCCGAACTGGAGCGGAAGAAGACCGCGGCGATGTTCGCTATGTTCATCACCTCGCCTGCCCCGGAAACCGCCCTCGACCCGGCCGAGGACGATCTCGAGGTCGAACCCGGCCAGGTGGTTCGTCTCGATCCGGGCGAAGATGTCACCACGCCCTCGACGCCGGATTCCGGGTCCACCTATGAGCCCTTCCAGTACCGCACCCTGCTACAGATCGGCGCGGCGCTCGGCGTGCCTTATGGCTATCTGACGGGCGACACCGCGAAGGGGAACTTCTCGAACACGCGGATCGCCTTGGTCGACTTCCGCCGCCGCATCTCCGCCTTCCAGCATTCGGTCATGGTCTATCAGCTCTGCCGGGCAGTCTGGACGCGGTGGATGGACATGGCCGTACTGGCCGGGGCCATCGACCTGCCGGGCTATGCCAGCGACCGGCGCGCTTACCTCGCCTGCGACTGGCTTCCCACGAAATGGGACTGGATCGACCCGGCCAAGGATGCCGCGGCCGAGATCCTGCAGATCGAGGCGGGCTTGAAATCTCGCACACAGGCCATCGCCGAGCGGGGATACGACGCCGAGCAGGTCGACCGGGAAATTGCTGCGGAACGGAAACGCGAGGCGGAACTGGGTCTGGACTTCCGGCGGCCGGGGTCGCCCGCGCAGGCGGCGGGTGGCGGCACTGGGCCGGGTGATGCCGAGGGCCAGCAGGAAAATCGGCAGGACGGCAGCAATCAGGATGACGACGGCGAGAACCGGGAACCAAGGCCTGCGGAGGACGCATGATGCACCACACCCAGATCGCCCAGCGCGTCTTCAACACACCGCTGATGGTCGATCCCGCCAAGGCGCTGGCCTTCCTGACCGGGCTTGGCCCCCGGATCGTTGGGCGGGAAATCAGCGTCGAGGGGCTGGAGATTGCGGCCATAGATCGGGATGCGGCCAGCCTGCCCGCGCGCGCCTCTCTCTTCGGCGACGACCTGACCAGCCGCCAGGCGCGGAACGGAAGCCAGCCCTTCGCGGTGGTGGACAGGATTGCGGTCATCGAGATCGCAGGCACACTGGTCCATCGCGGGGCCTGGATCGGGCAATCCTCCGGGCTCACCTCCTACGAGGGGATCGCTGCCCAGCTGCAGGCAGCGCTTGCCGATCCTGCGATCCGCGGCATCGCCCTCGACATCGACAGCTTCGGCGGGGAGGTGGCTGGGGCCTTCGATCTGGCGGATCGTATCAGGACGGCGCGGGCGCAAAAGCCGGTTCACGCCTTCGTCGCGGATCACGCCCTCTCGGCCGCCTATGCGCTGGCCTCGCAGGCCGACCGGATCATCCTGCCCCGCACCGGGGCCGTCGGCAGCATCGGCGTCGTCGCCATGCACAGCGACATGAGCGGGGCGCTCGACCAGAAGGGCATCGCCGTCACGCTGATCCATGCTGGGGCCCGCAAGGTCGATGCGAACCCGTATCAGCCCCTGCCCGAGGCCGTCCGCGACCGGATCGCGGGCGAGTTGGAAGACCTGCGCCAGCTCTTCGCCGAAACCGTTGCCGAAGGGCGCGGCCGCCGCCTCGACACCCTACGCGCGCTGGGCACTGAGGCCGCCGTGTTACGCGGGGAGGCGGCGGTGTTCGCCGGTCTTGCCGATGAGGTGGCCGACCCCGTCACCGCCTTCCGCGCTTTCGCCGCCGCACCCCGCGGCACATCCCCGCTCACATCCAACCCCAAGGGAAAGGGCCCGATGATGACCACTGCCCCCGAAGATCATGCGCAGCCTGCGGCCGCGCCCGCCGCCAACACGCCGGAACCGGCCCCGCCCGCGGCAATCGCACCGGCGCAGACGGCGGCGGCCGCGATGTCGCCGGAAGCCATCCGCGCCGAGGCGGCCGAGGTCGCGCAGGTCTGCGCGCAGGCGGCGCGCCTCGGCATCCAGATTGATGCCGCCGAAGCCGTCGCCAAGGGCGTGAAGCCCGAAGCCCTGCGCGCCAAGGTCCTCGCCGATCTCGCCGCGCGCAGTGATGCCGCGGGCATCATCGCCACCGCCCCGGCGGCTGGCGCGAAGGAAAGCCCCATCGTCGCGGCCGCGAAGAAATCGGCCGCTGCCTCGCGCTGACAATTCTGCCCGCGCTGGGCGCCCCCATCCCCCAACATCCTGGAGACTGAACCATGCCCGTCCTGACGGAACCGCCCAGCATGGGCGATGTCCTCAAATATGAGGTCAACCCGAACTACACCCGCGAGGTGGTGACGCTGCTCGCGGGCATGCCCTATCCCGTCGGCTCGGTGCTCGGGAAAATCACGGCCAGCGGCAAGTTTACCCTGTCGCCCGCGACCGGAGCCGACGGCTCGCAGGTCGCCACGGCCGTCCTGCTCTATGCCGTTGACGCGACGCTGGCCGATG
>CALMZV010000147.1 GCA_937870755.1 uncultured Methylocystaceae bacterium | reverse complement strand
CTAGTTCAACACCACGCCGAAAACTGTTGCCAAGCGTTGGTGGGCTGCGTGATCGTTCCTCACGGCCCCATTGAATGCCACGGCCAGGAAACAGCCAGCGCTGCGGCCGCGCGGGCCACCAATAACTCCGCAAAATCCTCAACAATTGCGGAGAGAGAGTATGACGTAACGGTCAGCCCTTACCCTGCTCTGCCCAGATTACCATCCGCCGGTTGTCGATGTCGGTAATCTTAAATAGAACCACCTCCGACATGCACAGTACGGCAGAATAGACCGTCGTCAGCGCGGTGCGGCTCTTCAGGCTTGGACTTGTATCCAGGAAGCACGCGACCTTGTCGATGCCCAACGCCACCGGCAGCTTGCTCGGCTGGCGTGCATAGCTGATGCGCTCCGAAATGGCATCTTGGCCGAGCGTCACATCGTAGAAAAGGTGTTGCGCACACACGATCTGATCGAGTGCCGGCCAGGATATCTCGATCACCACCAAGTGGATCTGAAAGACGCGGATATCCTACAGCTCGGGACGATCAGACGACCGACCAAATACCGGCTCAACTTCGATACCGCGGCAAGGTCGAATCACTGCGTTGCGGCGACAGATTGCGAACCGTCATGCCCTCAATCATACGGCGGCAAAGAGGCTGATCTCAGCCATTGCGAAAACTCCTGTCTGAAGGATTGTGTTTCGAAAACCCGCGATCCTCTCACACAGGAGCTTGCTGTTGCGACTCTTCCCTCAATTGCCGCGCAAGCGACTTCGTTCAATCCAAAATCGATTCAACCTGAACCCATCCGCTTTAGTGCGCGGTTTCCAGAACCTTAAAGCTCATTCCGATTCTATCTCAGAAACTGTCTGAAGCGCCTCAACGACAGGAAAAAAAGAACTGATCCAATCACGATAAGCGCCAAGAGCTGCGGCCAAACCACATCAAGACCGGCGCCTCGAAACAGGATGGACTGCGCCAGCATCACAAAATGCGTGTTCGGCGCTGCCAGCATAATGTTCTGGATTATCTCGGGCATGCTTTCGCGTGGGGTCATGCTGCCGGACAATGCCTGAAGCGGAAGAAGAACGAGCATCAGCAGCAAACCAAACTGCGGCATCGTACCCGCCATGGTGGCGAGAAAGATGCCCATGCAGGTGGTAGCGAACAGATGCAGCGTTGCGCCGAACAAGAAAAGTGCCAGCGATCCTTGTATGGGAACCGCAAGCCAGCCTTTAACGACGAAAACAAGGGAAAACGCGGAGGCGATCAAAACTACGAAGCCCATCGACCAGATCTTGCTTGCCATGATCTCAAATGGCGTGACCGGCATGACAAGAAGATGCTCCGTCGTCCCGTGCTCGCGCTCGCGGATAAGGGCGGCACCGGTCAGGACGATCGACAGCATGGTGATAGAATTGATCACATTATTAATTGCGCTAAACCAACTCTTGTTGAGCGTCGGATTGAAGCGGGCCCGTTGCGCAAGCTCGATGGGCACGGTACTTGCCGCCCGATAGTGCTTTAGAAATTCGTTTATCTCGCTGGTGACGATCGATTGAACGTATCCGCTGCCCGTGAAGGCCTGCGACATGCGGGTCGCGTCAACGTTGATCTGAATCGTAGGCGATTTGTTGGCCAGGAGGTCGCGCTGGAAGTTCGGCGGGATATCGAGCGCGAAGGTGTCCAGGCCAGCGTCCATGCGGCGGTCCATCTCTGATTGAGTAATCAGCTTCGGAATCGAAAAGTAAGGAGGATTGAACGCCGTGATGATGCGGGATGATATTGGTGACTGATCCTCGTCAACCACTGCAATCGCTGCTCGATTGAGTGTTTCCGGCATTGCTTTCGATGCGGTATAGATCGAAATGGTGAAAGCGTAGATGATCAGCGCCAGCATCATGGGGTCACGAATGAGTCCCCACAATTCCTTGATACCCAATTGAACGATATTGGTCAGGCGCATGGCTAATTCGCCTGCTTTTTGAGAAGAACAACGCCCAGTCCCAACAAGACGGGAATCGCGATGAAGAGAGGTACGAACGAACCAGCCAAGTCGGAAAATTCGAGCCCCTTGGAGAAGGTACCGCGCGCAATGGTGACGAAATAAGTGGTCGGATAAATCTTCCCGATGAACGCGCCGACTCCCTGAAGGGACGACACCGGATCGATAAGCCCAGAATATTGCATGGCAGGAATCATTGTCAGCAGGGCCGTACCGAAGATTGCTGCGATCTGACTGGTGATGAAAGCCGATATGACAAGGCCCATGCCGGTCGCAGCCACGACATAGAGGAATGCCGCACCGGTGAGCGTCATGAAGCTTCCCGTAAACGGCACGTGGAAAATAAAGATCGCAAAGATCACCAGCAGCAAGAAGTTCAGCATCGCAAGCACGACATAAGGGATTTGCTTTCCGATCAGGAATTCCAGTCGCGTGACGGGCGTTGTGTAGAAATTAATGATGGACCCAAGTTCCTTTTCCCGAACAACGCTGAGTACGGCGAGCATCGTCGGTATCATCAGGAGGAGTAGCGGGATCACGGCGGGCACCATCGCCACCAGACTCTTGACGTTCGGGTTGTATCGATAACGAAGCTGGATCTGGAAACTACCCGATGTTGCGGCGCTCCCGTAAAGCTCCCGAGCCTTTTGGGTCAGCCAATTTGCGTGCATGGCCTGCACATACCCGCTTATGGTTTCAGCGCGCGATGGCATGG
>CALMZV010000146.1 GCA_937870755.1 uncultured Methylocystaceae bacterium | reverse complement strand
AAGAAGACGCGGCTCGTTCGGGCAGCTTCTTCTTCCGCGCGCCTGCGCTGCTCAACCGGATCGACGGCGGGCGCTGCCGCCATCGGCGGCGTGACGGGCTGGCCACGATTCTGCGCATCGAGGATGGGGCGCCCCAGATCCCCAGGAAGCGGAGGCCCAAGCACCGGACCGGTATAGTCGCGTGGCAGGCCGGCGAGCCCGTCCGCGGTTCGCCGGTTCTGCGTGGAGTAAAGCTCCTCACTGCCATGGCCGATACTGCGCGTCTGAAGCGCATAGATGAGCGCGCCACCGACCCCAAGGGCGGCGACGAGACTGATACCGCCCAGCACCTTTCGCGACAGTCGGGTGACCCGGGGCGGTTCGGCGCGCAGCCGCATGGGCGCAGCGGCGTCGCCGGGCTGTGTGCCGACCAGCGGTGCGTTGGTTTCGTTGGACGAGTCGCGCTCGCTCATGACGCGGGCCTCCCATCGGTGCGAACGATCCGGACCGTCTGCTGGCGCTCGCCACTGCCGAGACGGAGCTCGGCGGCGCCGAACATGCGGTCGACGATCAGGATGTTCTGGTGGATCCGGCTGTTGGCGATCTGCGGTTCGCCATCGGCGCCGATGACGAAGAGCGGCGGCATCTCGCCCTGAACGATCCCGCGCGGGAACTCGACATAGACGCGGCGCCCATCGTCGTAGACCGAGATTGGCCGCCACGGCGGCGTGTCGCCCGTGAGGCCGTAGCGATAGTTCCGTGCCGCAACGGCCGGGATCACTGGCGTAGCGGGCACTGCCTGTCTCTGCGAGGCGGGCGGCTGCGGATAGGCCCAGGCGACGGCCGGCATATAGGGGCGTTCGCCCGAGCGCAGCTCGATCATGTAGATGCGCCGGTCAGTGGTGATGACCAGATTGGTCGTGATGTCTGGCCGTGTCGGCTTTACGAGAACATGGACGCGGCGCGTGATGCCCGAGCCGCTCTCGGTGTCACCGATGATCCAGCGCGCCGTGTCGCCCGCAGCAATCGGGCCGGCGCCAGTCAGGCTTTCGCCGGGTTCCAGCGCGATGTTGGTGATCTGCCCGGGAGCGGCATAGACTTGATAGAGCGCGCCCTCGCTCCAGGGATAGATCTGGATCGAGTTGAAGTAGCCCTCGCGACGTGGCTCGACGCGCGCGGCGGCATTGGCATTCTCCACGCGGCCCGCCGGCGTCCCTGCGGCAGCGCCACCGCGCGCGGGTGTCCACGCGGGCGGCGTGTGAAGCGGCCTAGGTGGCGCCTCCGTGACGGCAGCCGGCACCGGGGGAAGCGGCGGCACATCGGCGTCATAGCTGATCTGTGGCGGTCGGTTGGTCGCGCAGCCGGCCAGCACCAGTCCGGAGATCAGCAAAAGCACAGAGCCTGATAGGCGGACGCCGCGGTTTGCGGATCGGCGGAGGTGATCTCTCATTGCCCCATCTCCCGCGACCAGTTGATGGCGTTGACGTAGATCCCAAGCGGGTTGGCCCGCAGCCGCTCTGCGTCGCGCGGGGGTTGGATCACAATGGTTAGGATGGCCGTCCAGCGCTGTGTCGTGGAGAGCTGGCCGTTCTCGTACTGGCGTTCGGTCCAGGCAACGCGGAAGCTGTCAGGCGACGCGCGGATCACGCTCGACACCTCGATCGACACCTGTTGCTTCCCGACGCGGGTGAACGGATCGTTGGCGCGGGCGAAGTCGTTGAGGGCCGCCGCGCCGCGATCGGTCGTGAACTCGTAGGCGCGCAGCCAATTCTGCCGCACGACGATGGCGTCGGCCGGGATCGAGCGGACCTGCTCGATGAACCGCGCCAGATGCCAGGCCACCTGCGGGTCGGTGGGGCGGTAGTCGGCCTGCGCTGGCGCGACCGCCTGCGCCTGGCCGAGATTGTCGACCTGGACCACCCACGGGACGATGGTCCCGCGCGCCGACTGCCAGACCAGCGCGGCGGCGAAGCCGGCGGAGAGGATCAGGCAGCCGAAGGCCATGAGCCGCCAGTTTCGGGCCTGGACACGCGCTGAACCGATCCGATCGTCCCAGATCTGCGCTGCGCGCTGATACGGCGTCTCGGGCTCCGGCGTTTTGCCATAGTGGGTTGCGGGTCGCTTGAAGAAGCTCATGTGCGGTCGCCTCCGGAGAGATTGATGGAAGAGCCGCCGCCATGGCTGTCGCCCGATCGGATCGCGTGTGCCGCGAGCGTGACGCCGTGGCTCATGGTCTGCCCACGCCGCATGCGTTGCGCCCACGCCGGCGGGCTGGCGGCCGAGCCTGTGGCTGCCGGTGCGGCCGAACCGGCATCATTCGCGACCGTTCCCATGCTCGAGGAGCCGCCGGTGGCGCCGAAGCCGCTTTTGACGCCGTCGGCGAAGCTCGAGCGAACGCTTTGCGCGGCCCGGCGCAGCGGAGAGGCTGCCGCGCCGCCGGCCGCTCGTGCGACGCCGCCGAGGCCTGACGCGACGCCGGCGGCGCCCGACTGGCCGAGGGAACCGAGACTGTAGGCTGCGGAGGCGGCTCCCGCCGCGCTGGCTCCACCGCGCACGGCGACGGCGCCGCCGGAAATGGCGCTGGTGCCACCGCGCAGGGCGAGCCCGGCCGCGCCGCCGGCAGCCATGGCTGCGCCGCCCGCGACGAGGCCGGTGCCGATGGCGGAGCCTGCGCCGAGTTGCGGGCCGCCGGACACGATGCCGTTGGCGATACCCGGACCGAAGATGCCGAGACCAAGAAGCGACAGCGCCGCCAATACGACGGCCATCGCGTCGTCGATGGTCGGTGGCTGGCCGCCGAAGCCTGCCGTGAACTGGCTGAACAGAGTCGAGCCGATGCCGATGATGACGGCGAGCACCAGCACCTTGATCCCAGACGAGATGACATTGCCCAGCACGCGCTCGGCCATGAAGGCGGTCTTCCCGAACAGGCCGAACGGGATCAGGACGAATCCAGCCAATGTGGTCAGCTTGAATTCGATCAGCGTGATGAAGAGCTGGATGGCGAGGATGAAGAAGGCGAGCAGCACCAGCGCCCAGGCGAAGAGCAGGCAGGCGATCTGGATGAAGTTCTCGAAGAAGGCGATCCAGCCCATCAGGTTTGAGATGGATTCGAGCAGCGGCCTCGCTGCATCGAGACCCGTCTGCGCGACCCGGCCCGGGCGCATCAGGTCCTGGATGGAAAACCCGGTGCCAGACGCCTGAAGTCCGAGGCCGGCAAAGCTTTCGAAGACGATCCGCGCGAGGTTGTTCCAGTTGCCGATGATGTAGGCGAAGACGCCCACAAACAGCGTCTTCTTCACCAGACGCGCGATGATGTCGTCGTCCGCGCCCCAACTCCAGAACAGGGCGGCCAGCGTGACGTCGATGACGATCAGCGTCGTCGCGATGAACGCTACCTCGCCGCCGAGCAGACCGAACCCGCTGTCGATGTAGGAGGTGAAGACTCCGAGGAAATTGTCGATGACGCCGCTGCCGCCCATGGTTCAACGCCCTTCGTCGGCGCGTCGCGGCGCGGTGCGGGTGCCAAGGAAACGGTCGCGGGTTTCGGCCCAGATGCGCAGACACTCGCTGTCCCCGGCCGCGGCTTCCCCCATCTGCTGGCAGCGGCGCTGGCCCTCGCGCAGCGGGTCCGGCGCCTCCTCAAGCACGGGCGTCGGCCGAACCGCTGGCTTTTCCTCTTTCCGGGTCATTTCGATCGCCGTTGCCGTGATCGCGACGGAGACGAAGATGATTGCGCCCACGCGGGCCAGCGTCTTGCTGTCCATCCCGCTGCCCTCAGTTGCCGTTCGGGAACATCCGGGCGTTGCCGGGCTGATAGCCGGAGCCGGGCGTCAGGAACCGGCGGCGCTGTTCACGGCCTTGTTCGGCGGCTGCGGCGCGCTCGGCATCGACAAGCGCCTGCGCCCGGCCGTTTGCAGCCACCACGGCGACCAGGTCTGCGAGCTGCTGCGCCTGCAATGCAAGCAACTGGTTGCCGGCCTGGGTTGCCTGAAGCGCGCCGGTCGCACCCTGGCTCTGCCCGACAAGGGCCGCCATCTCGGCGCGGTTGCTATCGATGTTGCCGACGACACCGGCTTGCACGCGCAGCGCGTCCTGAAGGCCGCCGACCGTGTTCTGCCAGCGCGATCGTGCATCGGAGACGAGACGCTGATCCGAAGTCGACAGTGAGATGTTGCCGTACTGGCTCTGAAAGGCCTGATCGATCTGCTGCACGTCGAAGGCGATGCGCTGTGCCTGACCCAGCAGCGCTTGCGTGCGCTGCACCGATTGCTGGAGCTGCTGAAGCGAGGAATAGGGCAGGCTCGCGAGATTGCGGGCCTGGTTGATCAGCATCTGTGCTTCGTTCTGGAGGCTCTGGATCTGGTTGTTGATCTGCTCGAGCGCCCGCGCGGCCGACAGGACATTCTGGACGTAGTTGGTCGGATCATAAACGACCCACTGCGCCGCTGCCGGGGTAACAAACACGGGCGAGAAAGCGACGGGCAGCGAGAGTATGGTTGCGGCGAACAGCGCCGCGCGAGAGCGTCGGATCATCATGGCTTGGGCTCCAGGTTGGTGAGGTCGGGGATGAGGTCGGCAGCCCATCCGACATCGCGGGCGCGCAGCCAGGCGGGCAGGAAGCCGTCGCGGCCATGCTCGGCGAGGATCGCCTCGATGGCGGCCTGATCGGTTTTCGAGGATGCCGCGCAGAGCGCGAGGGCGACTTCGGAGAGCCCCAGCTCGAACAGCCGGTTGCCGCGCCGCGACTGGCAGTAATAGTCGCGCTTGGGTGTGGCCCGGCTGAGGATCTCGATCTGACGGTCGTTCAAGCCGAAGCGCCGGTAGATCGCGGTGATCTGCGGCTCGATCGCGCGTTCGTTCGGCAGCAAAAGGCGCGTCTGGCAGCTTTCGATGATGGCCGGAGCGATCGCGCTCCCATCGATGTCGGCCAACGACTGGGTTGCGAAGACGACGGACGCGTTCTTCTTGCGCAGCGTCTTCAGCCATTCGCGCAGTTGCGCCGCGAAGCCCTCGTCGTCGAGCGCGAGCCAGCCTTCGTCGACAATCAGAAGCGTGGGCCGTCCATCCAGACGGTCGCCGATCCGATGGAAGAGATAAGCGAGAACCGCTGGCGCCGCGCCGCCGCCGATCAGCCCCTCGGTTTCAAAGGCCTGGACTGCGGCTTCCCCCAGCTGCTCGCCTTCGGCATCCAGCAGCCGTCCATAGGCACCGCCCACGCAATAGGGTCGCAACGCCTGCTTGAGATCGTTCGACTGGAGGAGGACGGCGAGGCCCGTCAACGTGCGTTCGGGGATCGGCGCGGACGCCAGCGAGGTCAGTGCTGTCCAGAGATGTTCCTTCACCTCCGGCGTGATCGTGACGCCCTCGCGGGCAAGGATCGCCGCGACCCAGTCGGCTGACCAGGCACGCTCATGGGTCTCGTGAACGCGTGCGAGCGGCTGAAGGGAGACCGACGACGCGGCGCCGTCCGTCAGGCTGCCACCGAGGTCGTGCCAATCGCCTCCCATGGCGAGCGCTGCCGCGCGGATGGAGCCGCCGAAATCGAAGGCGAAGACTTGGGCGTTCGGATAGCGCCGGAACTGAAGTGCGATAAGCGCGAGCAGCACGGACTTGCCCGCGCCTGTCGGTCCGACGACCAGTGTGTGGCCGACGTCGCCGACATGCAGCGAAAAGCGAAACGGCGTGCTGCCCTCCGTCTTGCCGTAAAGCAGTGGCGGCGCGCCGAAATGCTCGTCCCCTTCCGGCCCGGCCCAGACCGCCGAAAGCGGGATCATGTGGGCGAGGTTCAAGGTGGAGATCGGGGGCTGGCGGACGTTGGCGTAGACGTGGCCCGGCAGCGACCCGAGCCAGGCATCGACGGCGTTGATGGTCTCGGACATCGCGGTGAAGTCGCGGCCCTGGATCACCTTTTCCACGAGGCGCAGCTTCTCGTCGGCGGTGCGCGGATCGGCGTCCCAGACGGTGACGGTGGCGGTCACATAGGCCTGACCGGCATAGTCGGCGCCAAGCTCCTGCAAGGCCATGTCGGCATCTGCCGCCTTGTTCGCAGCATCCGTGTCGACGAGCGCGGAGGCCTCGTTGGTCATCACTTCCTTGAGGATCGCGGCGATGGACTTGCGCTTGGCGAACCACTGCCGCCGGATGCGCGTCAGCAGCTTCGTGGCGTCCGTCTTGTCGAGAAGGATCGCCCGCGTGGACCAGCGATAGGGAAAGGCGAGCCGGTTGAGATCGTCGAGAATCCCTGGAGTCGTCGCGGTCGGAAAGCCGTTGATCGTCAGCACGCGCAGGTGGGCGGCGCCGAGCCGCGGCTCGAGGCCGCCGGTCAGCGGCTCATCGGCGAGAAGTGCATCGAGGTAGATCGGCGTTTCGGGCACGCGGACGCGGTGGCGCTTCGTTGAGACGGTCGCGTGCAGGTAAGTCAGGGTCTCGGCGTCATCGAGCCAACGGCATTCCGGCATGAAGCCATCGACGAGCTGGAGGACACGGTTGGTGCGGTCAATGAAGGCCGCGAGGGCTTCATGGGGATCGACGCCGGACTGTTGGCGACCCTCGTAGAGCCAGGTCTCCGCCCGCGCGGCGTCCTCGGCGGGCGGGAGATGCAGGAAAGTCAGGAAGTAGCTCGACTCGTAATGCGCGCCCGCTTCCTCGAAGTCAGCCTTGCGCTCCGCATCGACGAGGGCGGAGGCGGCGTCCGCGAAGCGGCTTGCCGGATAGGAGGCGGCTTCGTGACGCTGCGCTTCGACGAAGATCGCCCAGCCCGACCCCAAACGCCGGAAGGCGTTGTTGAGGCGACTGGCGACGGCCACCAGTTCGGCGGCCACAGCTGAGTCGAGATCGGGACCGCGAAAGCGCGCGGTGCGCTGGAAGCTGCCATCCTTGTTGAGCACGACGCCTTCGCCGACCAGCGCCGCCCATGGCAGGAAATCAGCGAGACGGGTTGCGGTACGGCGGTATTCGGCGAGGTTCATCATGGCCACGCCTCAGACCGTGAGATGGCCCGGAATGCGCAGATGCCGGCGGCCCACTTCGACAAAGAGCGGATCGCGCTTTGCTGCCCAAACGGCAGCGAAATGGCCGATCGCCCAAATGAGGAGACCGACCAGCCATAGCCGCAAGCCGAGACCGACAGCGCCGGCGAGTGTGCCGTTCATGATGGCGATGCTGCGTGGTGCGCCGCCCAGCAGGATATGCTCGGTCAGCGCGCGGTGGACCGGAACCGAGAAGCCCGCGACCTCATCGGGATGATGCAGGAGGCCCGCCATCAGACGAGCGCCCCGCCGCCGAACGAGAAGAACGACAGGAAGAAGCTGGACGCCGCGAAGGCGATCGACAGGCCGAAGACGATCTGGATGAGGCGCCGAAATCCTCCGCTCGTGTCGCCGAATGCCAGCGTCAGGCCGGTGACGATGATGATGATGACCGCGATGATCTTGGCGACCGGCCCCTCGATCGACTGGAGGATGGACTGCAGTGGCGCTTCCCAGGGCATCGAGGAGCCCGATGCATGGGCGGCGGGCGCCAGAAGAAAGCTCAGGGTCAGCGCAGTGGCGGCGGTCGCGAGGCGGTGATGGCCGCGCGCGATATGTCGGATCATGCGGGTTCTCCTTGTGGGTCGGGAGGCTGGGTTGCGGGGGAAAGGCGGTAGTCGGTGTCCGTCCCGAGCCCTTCGACGCGGGCGAGTTCGGCGAGACGCCGCGCAGCGCCGCGGCCGGAGAGCACGGCCACCAGATCGATGGTCTCGGCGATCAGCGCCCGGGGGACGGTGACGACAGCTTCCTGGATGAGCTGCTCGAGGCGGCGCAGCGCGCCGAGCGCGGTGCCCGCGTGGATCGTGCCGATCCCGCCGGGATGACCGGTGCCCCAGGCCTTCAGGAGATCGAGCGCCTCAGCCCCACGCACTTCACCGATCGGGATCCGATCCGGCCGCAGCCGCAGCGAGGAGCGCACCAGGTCGGACAGGGTCGCGACGCCGTCCTTGGTGCGCATGGCGATGATGTTCTGCGCCCGGCATTGCAGCTCGCGGGTGTCTTCGATGACGATGACGCGGTCGGTTGTCTTCGCGACCTCGGCCAGCAGGGCATTGGTCAGCGTGGTCTTGCCGGTGCTGGTTCCGCCGGCGACGAGGATGTTGGCGCGCGCTGCGACCGCCTGCCGGAGGATGTCGGCCTGGTCGGCCGTCATGATGCTGGCGGCGACATAGTCGTCGAGCGTGAAGACGGCGACGGCAGGCTTGCGAATTGCGAAGACCGGAGCCGTCACGACCGGCGGCAGCAGGCCCTCGAAGCGCTCGCCGGTTTCGGGCAGCTCGGCCGAGACACGCGGCCGACGGTCATGCACCTCGGCACCGACATGATGGGCGACGAGGCGGATGATGCGTTCGCCATCGGCCGCCGAAAGTCGCTCTCCCGTATCGGACAGGCCGTCAGAGAGCCGGTCGACCCAGAGCCGCCCATCGGGGTTGAGCATGACCTCGACGATCGCGGGGTCTTCCAGGAATCGGGCGACCGCAGGCCCCAGCGCGGTGCGCAACATGCGTGCGCCGCGGGAAGCTGCTTCCGATTGCTGATGGTTGACCGCCACGTCGTCCCCGTTCGCTTGCGGGCCCGCGCGACGCACGGCCCTGGATCGGGGATGAGTAAGAAAGGCAGGAATTGGGGCGTTGCAACAACGCTCAAGGGGTCACCGTACTGTGGCGAAGAAAGACAGGTGATCGGCGGACCGGCGTCGAGCCACGGCAGCGTTTGCGGCTCCTGATTGGCTCGTTTTCCCGAGCGGGAATAATTCAGACCCGGGAGCTACCCCAACACGCAGGCTTTCCCGAGCGGGAAATTCTTATAGACATTCTTCAGAAATCCATGATACTTTCCCGTTCGGTAAATATCATGGCCAGGCGCAACCTCACCACCGCCGAGATCGGCGACATTGTTCGGACAACCCGCAAGGCCGCTGGCTTGCGGCAAGACGAGCTTGCCGGCGCAGCTGGCGTCGGCCTGCGCTTCATCGTCGATCTCGAGGCCGGCAAGCCGACCGCGCAGATCGGCAAGACGCTTCAAGTCCTCGCTGCACTCGGATGCTCGCTCGATATCACACGGCCGCCCGAGCCCAAAGGAGCGCGGAAGGCATGACGCGCACCCTGGACATCTGGTGGGACGGGCGCCTGATAGGCCAGCTGACGCAGGACAAGCATGGTGAACTCGGCTTTGCCTATGCGCCGGAGTGGCTGAGTGATGAGGAGGCGCAGCCGTTGTCCGCTTCGCTGCCAAAGCGGGCGGAGCCGTTCAGTCGTCGCGAGTGCAGACCGTTTTTCGGCGGCCTCTTGCCGGAGGAAAGCCAGCGCGACGCTGCGGCTCAGGCACTCGGCGTGTCGCGCGCTAATGATTTCGCCCTTCTTGATCGCCTCGGCGGCGATGTGGCAGGCGCGCTCCAGCTTCTGCCGCCCGGCGAAGGTCCGACCACTCCTGCCCCCGATCAACGGCCAACCCCGCTTGACGATGCAGGCTTGATCCGGGTGCTGGACGCGCTGCCCGTCCGCCCATTGCTTGCGGGCGAGGAAGGCCTGCGGCTCTCTCTCGCTGGCGCGCAATCGAAGGTTCCGGTGGTTCTGGTGGATGGCGTGGTGGCCTTGCCTGCGCCGGGCCAGCCGACGACGCATATTCTCAAACCGCCAATATCGCGGTTCGTTGCCACGACCGAGAACGAGGCGTTCGTGATGCGCCTTGCCGCTGCGATCGGCCTCGATGTTGCCCCTGTGGAGCCGCGGACCGTGCAGGATCGAACGTTTCTGCTGGTTCAGCGCTATGACCGCGCCACCGGCGACGATGGCTTCGTGCGCCGGATCCATCAGGAGGATTTCTGCCAGGCGCTCGGCGTGCCGCCGGAGACCAAGTACGCCAGCGAGGGCGGCCCGACGTTCAAGGATTGCTTCGCGCTGCTCCGCCGCGTCGCCGCAAGGCCCGCTGTGGATGTGCTGAAGCTCCTCGATGCCGTGATCTTCAATGTGATCGCCGGGAACGCCGACGCCCACGGCAAGAATTTCTCGATCCTCTACGACGCCGAAGGTCCACGCCTCGCCCCGCTCTATGACTTGCTGGCAACGGTTGCCTACCCCAATCTCTCGCCGAAATTTGCCATGAAGATCGGGAAACGGGCGACGCTTGCCGAACTGGACGCGAAGGGGTGGGCAGCGTTCGCGGCGGACACAAGTCTCGGTCTGCCGCTGATACGACGACGGGTTGCGGAGATCAGCAAAGGCGTCCTGGAGAAAGCAACCGCCGTCGCAGAGGAGCTTTCGCGCCCCGAGTTGGACCGAACGGCTATCGAGCAGTTTGCCAACATGATCCGTGACCGCGCCGAGCGCTGCGCTTTGACGGTCGCGGGAGCCATGCGATGACGCGGTCGATAAAGAGCCGCCCATCGTCGGTTAAACCCGGGGAGTAATACGCGCTGCGGTACGAATATCGGCGATCTGGATGCCAAGAGCCTGCAGATTTTGACGCATATCGTTGAAAACCGGTTGCTCGGCGTCTGGATCACTGATGGTCACAATCACTGTGAAGGGCACGCCTTCTTCGGGCATGACCTCGCCCGCGCGCGTCAAATATTCAACGAAGAGACGCCAGTTCGACGAGGGACCCACGCCCTGAGGGAAGGTTTTCGCCAAGACCTTTACCGGGCTCCATTTGAGGTCATGTTCGATGCGCTCCGCCTCAATCGGAGGAGCCTCCCGCCGTGACGGGAGATAAAGTGGTTCAAGCCGTCCTTTCCACCCGCCATTGGCTTGTTCCTGCTGGAGGACAGCGTTGATGTTGACCCGGACAAACTCCGATCCAAAACGGGCGTCGAGCGGGGGGGTGGAGACGAGCGTGACCTTTGCGCGACCACGGCACTTGCCTTCGGGGCCGACCAGTGACGCCGGCCATTGGAAACGGAAGTTGATCTGTTGGTCACGTTGGATGCGGGATGCGAAAACGAGAGTAATCGTGTGGTCGCCCGTTTCCAGGATGCGATCGGCCGAAGGCGGCATTCCGAATCCGACCATATGTTTGGCGATAGGCGCCAGCGCCTTGTCCTGCAAAAGGGTCGGCATTTCGGCATGGTGAACAAGCAGACCGATCAGGGTTTCACGAGAGACCTCGCCCTCAATAGCGTGATCCAGGACAGCGGCGGTCTTCGCGGCAAGGGGCGCGGCATAGCTAGTTCCGCAGCCATCGACGATGGTGCCGTCGGGCAGGATCGAGAAGAGCCCGTGGCCAAGTTTAGGGTGCTGGGACCCTGCGCCTCCGATGTGAGCCAAGTCGGGCTTAACACCTGCGCGCAGTCCGGGGCCACGTCGGCTGTAGCGCGTCGGAGCGAACGGAAGGCATCCATCATGGCCTGGCGGGTTGAGAGCTCCCACAGCGACGTTGCGCGCGCTCTCGGCCGGCGTAAGGAGGCCATCGTTGCGTGCGGTGGCAAGGTTGCCGAGCGCCGCCGTGGCGTCAGCAGGCCATTCAGGGCGCAGGTCTTGCGGTTGTATGTTGCCAGCTGAAATGAAAACGATGGCGTTGTTGCTCTCAGCGATCTGATCAAGCCGCGCTGCGTGGGGACTGTAACGATCTGGTGCCGCAGGCTGAAGGATGTTCAGGCTCATGTTGAACACGCGCACCCCATGTCGAGCGCGAGCGTCCGAAATGGCTGTCTCCATTTCGTCGAAGAATTGCGGCAAGCCATCGGGATAATAGGACGCAAAAGCTCCGGCTTTGCGTTCGTTCGGGAAGACTGCAACGTCGACCAACTCCGCGCCGTCGGGCTCGGGGCAAATCTCCGCGCCGTTAAGCGCGCCGCCCAGGGCGGCCAATCCGCCGATGAACGTCCCATGCGCAAGGTCGGTATCTTCCTCTGCGAGAACGTCCCACCGGTCGATGATCCAGTCTGACAGTGCTTCACCGATTCCGCCGTCGATGATCCCAAGTCGGGGATGACTGCGGCGGCTGTCTCGGACGGGAATAGTGACATCGGTAGGCCGTGCGCGGTCGACTACCGTTCTGGGTCTTGCGGCCCGCACGACGATGCCAGGAAGTTCGATCCGGCGCACAAGCGGATGGCTGTCAAGGAAGGCGAGCAGCCGGAGGTGTCGACCCACGTCGGGATTGAATGTGGCAAGCTCGCGCCGCCGTTCGCTGACCGGGGCATCATTCAGCCGCAGAACCGGCTGATCTCCGGACTGATCCAGTCGGACAGAGAGGATCGGCTGTTTGTGGCGACGGTTCGGCAAACGCTCGACGACGAGGCCGCGATCTAGTGCGGCGAAGCCGGCAACGAAGCTCTCGACTAGGCGCCGATGGCTCAGGTCGAGGCGGTCCCACTCCGAGCGCGGCGGCGGGCTGTCAAACAGCTCGACTTGATAGCTGCTGCCCGTCATCGGATTGGAGAGCCACGCCACAGCCTCATCGACCGAGAAGCTGCGCCGATCACTTGGCCCATAGAGTTCGATCCGGTCGATGGCACCGACCTCGCTCTTTCGGGCAGACGGATAAGGTTCGTCCTTCTGCTTTTGCTCGTTGAAGCGCATTTCGGTGTGGGTTTCGGCCTTGGCAATCTCTGCTGCCACCTGGCGCAGCGTGCCAGGCCGGGCTTCGACGAGCATAACTCCGAGATCTCCACCGCCAACTACAGGGGTGCGATCGTGCCGAAACAGGCTGGCGATCGGGCGATGGCTTTTAGCCCAAGCCTCACGACGAAGAATAACCTTCACGAAGCCGACATCGCCCTGTGCTTGCGCGCTGAGAACGCCAGCAATCGTGTCGATCTGGCCCATCAGCGCGGCGCGATGGGCGGTGAATTCCGCATCGCGGTGGGCGAAGAAGTCCTTCCGACCGCCTCCACCGCCAGCGTCACGCGCTTCCTCATAGTTTTCAGGATTTAGGACGATCTGGATGGGACTAGCCATTTAGCGTCTCCGCCTCGCCAGACTTGGCCGCGCGACCGAGTTGACGACTGACCGTCGATTTGTCCTTGCCGGCAATCTCACCGATGTCGGCCATTGAGAAGCCGAGGATCGGATCATCCCGCATCGCCCGAAACAGATTGCTGGAGTCGTCGAACAGCAACGCGCGGCGTTCGCTTTGGACCCGAGCCGCGTTCAACGTGGCGAATTGGCGAAGCGTATCGAGTAGCCCGCGCTTGTCCTCCTCACGAACGGTGGTGGCCTTCTTGTATGTGCGCACGAGAGACTCGATCTCAGCGCCAGTCGAACCTTCAGTAAACCATGCGATTAGGCGCAAGTGGATGTCCGGGGCCTTTACTGGTGGCATGAAATGCGCGGCGATCGCCTTTCGCATCTCGAAGTCCGGCTTGGGAATCTCAAGCTGAACCTCGAAACGCCGCCAGACGGCGGTGTCCAAGAGCTTCGGGTGATTGGTGATGCCAATCGTGAAGCCGACATCGCGGCGCGTATCGAGATTCTGCAGAAGTGCGTTTACGACGCGCTTGATCTCGCCAACCTCCTGGGGATCGTCCCGAACTTTCGCGATCGCGTCGAATTCGTCGAGTAGAAGGATGCAGCGGTGACGGTTCGCGAAGGCGAACAAGTTTCCGATATTGCGCGCGGTTGTGCCGAGGAACGACGAAACGAGCCCGTCCAGCTTCACCAGCACGACGGGGAGATCGAGCTGTTGCGCGATCCAAAGCGCCAGCCTTGTCTTTCCCGTCCCTGGAGCTCCGTAAACAAGACAGGTTTTGGACGGCCGAATGTCGATCTCTGATAGTGCGTCGAAGTTGGCCCATTCTTCGATAACTGTCTCGATGGCACGACTGACGGTCGAGTTGAAGAGCGGCGCGGTCGGTTGAATGTCCGCCGGGAAGATAATCTCCGCCAACGGTGCGGCTGTTTCACGGTCGACAGGAACAGGCGTGTTCCGTGTCAGCGGCTCACCCGAGATCTGTGCCTTGGAGCGCTCGATCCGGCTTGGCGAAAGCTCCTTCGTCCGATCAGCGGTCGTGAGGATGCTGGTCAGAGCAGCGGACTGCTTCGCCTCCCCATCCTTAGCCAAAGCGTCGCGAAGTCGCTCGATCTGCTTACGTAGGGCAGGTGAAGCGTCGGCCATTGCCGCGCGACATAGGGCCTGAATGATCGAGAAGTGGTCCATTGGTGATTCCTGGCGGCGCGATGCGCTATCTCATTAAGATGATGCGTGTAGGCCCTTTTCTGGTGCGCGTCAAGCGTGTTTGATGCGTCCGGTGCGCTATTTGTTGCATTGAAAGGCCGCGACGTTGCGTCTATGTCGGCCTCTCGCGGCGGCTGAGTGTGGAATTTCCTCTTCAATGATCGGGATCATTTGCACCGGCCACGTCTTGTGGGATCTCCCGAAGGAAACTCTGGCCCTTCTGCAGGCGCCGCCCCAGCGTTTCGATAAAGCCTTCGTAGCGCTCCCGCCCTTTGGCCTGTGCTGACGCCTGAGCATCATTCGGCAAGGGCGGCGTGATCGTCAGCCAGAACCGGACGAACAGGGCGAGTGTCTCTGCGGTGACGCCGAGGTCGCGCTCCAAGCGCTGGACCTGGCGCGACAGGCGATCAAGGCGGCGCGCGAACGCGGCCTCGCGCTTGTCCGCGCCATCAGGTGACAGGAATGACGCAACCGCCGCCTCGACGATCGCAGAGCGGGAGAGCTTCTTGCGGTCGGCGAGATCAGCGATCTGGCGGAGCATCTCGGGCGGGAAATAAACGTTCATCCGGTCGCGCATGGTTACCTCACAGATCGATGCCGTCATTGGGATCGAGCGCCACCTGTCTCGCCACGCCGCGCATCTGCTGGCGCAGCGCCTGCCGCTGACGGGCCGCGTCTTCGGGTTCATCGTCCAGCATGATGGAAAACTCGTCGGCCGCGGCAGGTCCGGTTGTTTCCTTGGCGATCGCGACATGGTCGGGCAACTCGGGCTCGCGCCGCAGCCCGCCATTTGCGGCATCTTCCGCCTTGTCGAGCTGGGCTGCGAGGTCTGCGTCGGGCCGCTGCAGTTTCAACTCGGACCAGGCGTCCTTTCGGGTCGAACGCCAGCATTTCGCCGGGTCCGGCGATGGCAGGATGCGCTCCTTGAAGCGACGATCCTCGAAGTAACGAGCCTTCTTGGCTCGGATGGGATGGACACCGGCGGCCATGACGATTTCATCCGTCGCCGGTAGCTGCATCACCTCGCCAGGCGTGAGAAGCGGCCGCGCCGTCTCCGAGCGCGAGACCATCAGATGACCGAGCCAGGGGCTGAGCCGATGCCCGGCATAGTTCCGCATCGCCTTCATCTCGGTGGCGGTGCCGAGCGCGTCGCTCACGCGCTTGGCGGTGCGTTCATCATTGGTGGCGAAGCTCACGCGCACATGGCAGTTGTCGAGGATCGCGTTGTTCGGGCCATAGGCCTTCTCGATCTGGTTCAGCGACTGGGCGATGAGGAACGACTTCAGGCCGTAACCCGCCATGAAGGCGAGCGCGCTCTCGAAGAAGTCGAGGCGGCCGAGCGCCGGGAACTCGTCGAGCATCATCAGCACGCGATGCCGCCGGTCTCGCGCATGCAGATCCTCGGTCAGGCGTCGGCCGATCTGGTTGAGCACGAGCCGGATCAACGGCTTCGTCCGGGAGATGTCGGATGGCGGAACCACGAGGTAGAGCGTTGCTGGCTTGTCATCGGCGATGAGGTCGGCGATCCGCCAGTCGCAGCGGCGCGTTACCTCCGCCACCACCGGGTCTCGATAAAGGCCTAGGAAGGACATGGCGGTGGACAGGACGCCTGAGCGCTCGTTGTCGCTCTTGTTGAGGAGTTCGCGCGCCGTCGACGCCACGACGGGATGAGGGCCGCCGGGTCCGAGATGCGGCGTCGTCATCATCGCCTTCAGCGTCGCCTCGATCGGACGGCGCGGATCCGACAGGAAGGCGGCGACACCCGCGAGCGTCTTCTCCTCTTCCGCGTACAGCACATGCAGGATGGCGCCGACGAGCAAAGAATGGCTCGTCTTCTCCCAGTGATTGCGCTTGTCGAGCGAGCCCTCGGGGTCGACGAGAACGTCGGCGACGTTCTGCACGTCGCGGACTTCCCACTCGCCGCGTCGCACTTCGAGGAGCGGGTTGTAGGCG
Organism: uncultured Methylocystaceae bacterium; assembly: GCA_937870755.1. GTDB lineage: Bacteria > Pseudomonadota > Alphaproteobacteria > Rhizobiales > Beijerinckiaceae > JAJXWB01. Next base: position 131,059 of record CALMZV010000146.1, on the reverse strand, counting down.
GCCGACTTTGCGTTGGTGGGATCGAACAGCAGGACGCGGCCGTGCCTCCCGCGGAAGCCGGCGGTCAGCTGCCAGTTCTCGCCCTTGATGTCGTGGACGATGGCGGAGCCCGGCCAGGTGAGGAGCGTGGGGACGACGAGACCGACACCCTTGCCCGATCGGGTCGGTGCGAAGCACAGGACATGCTCCGGTCCATCGTGCCGGAGATAGGCGTCGCCGAGCTTGCCGAGGACGACGCCATCGGGTCCGAGCAGGCCTGCTGCCTTCACCTCCCGGATTTCAGCCCAGCGGGCCGAGCCGTAGGTCTCGACATTCTTCGCCTCACGGGCACGCCATACCGACATCGCGATGGCGACGGCGATGGAGATGAAGCCGCCGGAGGCGGCGATCATTGCGCCTTCAACAAAGATCGGCGGGGCATAGGCGTCGTAGAAGTACCACCACCAGAAGAAGGCGGGTGGGTAGTAGACCGGCCAACCCGCCAGCTCGAACCACGGCGTGCCGAGCTGCGCCTGAAAGCCGAGCCGCCAGGCGGTCCATTGGGTCGCGCCCCAGGTCGTGAGCAGCACGATGAGGAACACGGTGGTGATCTGGCCCCAGAGGATTTTCGTCGCAGACATCGGCGGCGGTCCTTTCTTTCTTATTGGCTAGAGGGCGAGCCCGCGCTTGCGGCCGAGGCCCCATTCGATGCCGCCGCCGTCCTTCACGGCGCCGGCGACATGCTGGCCGAGCTTGCGTTCGATCTCGCGGGACCAGGGCACGAGCTGGAAGCCGAGGCCGTTGTCGATCATCGCGAAGCGGCCGGAGGAGAGGTCGAGACGCTGGCGATAGGTGCCGGCGACCTGATCACCGGCGGTCGGCTTCATGTGCACCAGACCGGTCTCGGCGGAGAGGCGCGCCCCGACCGCATCCAGTTCGCGCCGCCGCAGCGTGGTGAGGAGATCGCGTTGCAGGATGATCCGCTGGCCTTGGTGGCGACCGAGGCCTTGGTCGGCGAGATGCTCGGCCCGTGCCTGGAGGGCGTTGCGCACCTCTCGCCCAAAGCCTCCCATCGACAGTGGCATGGGATCCGCCTCTACGAGCCGATGGTCTAGCCAGGTGGCCCCCGGCGCCTTGATCTGCTGGCCGAGTTCGAGGTCTGACCGGCTCGCGAGAACAAGCGTCGGTCGCGGCTCATCGGCTCGGCCAAAGCGCCGAACCTCCACGATGCCGCCGATCGCAGGCGCATGCTCGAAGGCTTCGACACCGCGGAACCGGACATGGTGGGCGCGGCCGTCGGTGCCGTCGATCACCGCATAGGCTTCGCCCGTCAGTTCGTCGTGCAGGCCGCGATCGACCAGCCGCCCGATGATCGGCGCCTGTCCGCTGCCGCCTTCGATGACATAGTCGGCGACAGCGCGATCCTCACCGCGCTCGGCGAAGGCGCGGTGCATGGTCTTGATGATGTCCCCGCGAAGCCCGAGGTCGCGCAGATGGCGTTCGGCGTCGAGGCCGACCATCCACTCGCCGGGGCTGGCGGATGACGCGAGGCCCATCTTCTCCAGGTGCTGGAGCCGGCCGATCATGAGCCGGCGGGTCGGGGGATCAGCGGCGCCGGTTTGCTCGGGACGAAGGTCGATGAAGCCGGTCTCGTCGGCAGCTATGCGAATCTCGACATCGAGGCGCGTCCAGCGCTCGGCCGTGATTTCGCGCTCGAGCGTCGTCTTGATCTCGTGCTCCGGCTTCGGGCCGAGTTCGATCGACACGAGATCCTCGGCTCGGGATCGCAAGCCGCGGCTGATGTAGTCGCGTGAGATGACGAGGTCGGCGCCTTGGGTGTCGACGCCTCGAACCAGCAGGTGGACGTGGGGATTGTCGGTGTTCCAGTGATCGACCGCGACCCAATCGAGCCGGGTGCCGAGGTCGGCTTCCATCTGGCGCGCGAGGTCGCGCGTGAAAGCGCGCAGGTCCGTCATTTCGCCGGCGTCCTCGGGCGAGATGATGAAGCGGAAATGGTGCCGGTCGTTCTTCGAGCGCGCAGCGAAACCGGCGTCGTCTGCACGGTCGCTGTCGGCATCGAACATCACGGCCTTCTCACCGTCGCGCGTGACGCCGTCGCGCTTGAGATAAGAGAGGTGGGCATTGAGCGGCGCAGACCGGAAGGCCCGGCCCTGGTGGCGGGCGATCCGCGCCTTGACGACGACGCGGCGCGACGAGCTGAAAAGCCGCGCGCGGCTGAACGCGATCCGTCCGCGCCCGAAGCTCGAACGGCCATAGCCGGATGCCTTGCGGCCCGGACCGCCGCCGGTGCCGACATGCCCCGAGCGCTTGGCGGCGCGCAGGACCTGGTTGATGAAGCTCTTGGGTTTCGGCGCCCGCGTTGAACCGATGCGGCCCGGCCGGACCCGGAAGTCGCTGTCGCCGTCGCTCATCGCCGGCCTCCGGCGGGCCAAACGCCGGACAGTGCCGGCAATGTCCTTGAAATAGCGTGGATAATAGCCGGAACCGGCACTGCCCCCGACCGACCGGCACGTGAAAAGCCATGCGAAAGCAATGGCTTGCACGCGAGTGGCGAGCCGCTTTTATCTCGCCGTCTGTTGGTCGTGTCTGCTTCGCCCCAACCGCCCCATGCCGCCTCTTTCCGGGAGCTCGCTACACCGCGCCGGAGTACGATTCTGGTCATGGGCGCCCCCCATCATCGGCGCGGTTCACGAAGATGCCTGCCGTCTGCGTCGAACGGGCGATTGGGGGTTGCTGCGGATCTGCCGTTCGGCTGCCGTTTCTTTGACGATCGGGCTGCGATCGTTCTGCTGCAGCGCTGCCGTCGGAGCGCGTGACGAACAGCGGTGACCGAGTCCAGGCGAGCGGATCGACGGTCGCGACAGCGACGCCGGCAGCGAGCGGCTCACTGCCGATCAACGGCGCGATCGCGGCCACGTAGGCGATGGTCTCGGCGGGCAGCGCGTGGCCAGCCGAGAGATAGTCATCGTAGCGCCCGGGGCCGGCATTGTAGGCCGCGAGGAAGCCCGGCGCGCCGTAGCGGTCGTGCATTTCGCGCAGATAGGCTGCACCAGCGAGGATGTTGTCGCGCGGGTCAAAGGGATCGGCCCCCAGACCGTGGCGCGCCCGCAGATCCGCCCAGGTCGCGGGCATGATCTGCATGAGTCCCATCGCGCCTTTGGGCGAGACCGCGCGGACACGACCGCCGCTCTCGACGCGCATGACTGCCCAGATCCAGCGCTCGGGAATGCCGAACCGCTGCGCTGCCTCGGCGACCGCTTGTGTGTAGGGCGAGACTGCAGCGGGTCGCTCGATGACCGAGGTCTGCGCCAGAGACTGCGCGGGCATCACGCCAGCAAAGGCCAGGCCGGAAAGGAGAAGGAAGGGCAGTCGGCGGGCGGCCCCTTTCGCTCCGGCAGCGGGCTGGCGATGGGAGACGCGCATCGGTCAGTCCCGCTCGCTGCGCTTGATCGGCCGGTTCCAGTAGAGACCCCATGCTGACTTGTCGTCGGCCGACTGGAACAGGTTGGCCCGGATCGGCTGTGCGAAGGACGGATCGTCGAGCTGCAAAGACACATACTCGCCGGCCTTCTCGCCGGTGCGCTTCCATCCCGCGCCCACTTCAGGCCCATCGGCGTCGTCGCCGAGGTGAACGCGATAGTCGGGCGCGTTCTCGGCGTCGGAGTGCTCCGCCGGCACGAGCACCAGAGCGGCGTCGAGGGCGAGCGTGCGAATGCGGCCGCCATAGCCGCTCTTGGTGCGGGTGAATTCTCCGATCAGGCTCATGGCAACCTCCTTGGCGATGCGGTGGAACGGGTCATGGCTGCGCCGTCACCGCGTCGGCGCGCGCCAAACGAAGCGACCGTCGCCGTCTTCGTCGGTGTAGAGAGGCGTGGCCCGCCCGATCACGGTGGTGACGGCGAGAGGCCCGAAGTAGCGGCCGTCCAGGCTGTCTCGGACGCCGATGTTCATGAGGAAGAGTTCGTTTGCGCCGAGCCGGTGGCAGCCCTGCCAGATGGGCAGCGTGCGCCCCAGACGGTCGCGGTCGAGCGCATCGCCAACGGTGTTTCCATCGACGGCGATGTCAACGCCGGTACGGCAGACCGTCTGACCCGGGAGTGCGGCAACGCGCTTCAAGAGCGGCACGCCGCGCGGCAGATAACCCCGGTCCGCGAGGAAGGCGGCAAGCGGCTCCGGCGCATCGACCGCGACAAGGTCGGTGACATCGAGCGGCGTAGCCGAACCGATCTCATAGAGGCCGACCGGGACGCTGGCCGATGCGTTCCAGACGAGCCGCGGTGCAACGTGGATCACCGCCAGCGTGACAAGCAGGAGCACGGCGCTCGTGGTGGTCAACAGGTAGCCGGCGCGCGTCATGGCTCGGCCCTCTGGCGCAGGCGCCAGGCGCGGTGCTGCTGTCGGGAGTAGGATCGCGGGGCGTCCCCGGCGGCGAGCCGGTTGTGGACATGGCGCCAATAGTCAGGCGCAGCTTCGGCGGGGTCGATGTCGAGCGCTTCGATCGCGTCGATCAAAAGCAGCACCTGCTCAACGCTCGGCCAGCCGCTCGTTTGCAGCAGGATTTCACCACCGGGCCGCACCGAGGGTAGCGTCTGATAGCCTTCGCCCGCGCTGACGGCGCGCAGGATGTCGATGCGCGAGACGACGGTGCCAAAGCCATTCGATGCCCAGCGGACGAACGCGAAGGCGGCGCCAGCGGGGAAGCTGAGGACGCGGCGCCGTCGGTCGAGGATCTGCTCGTGGACCGCATGGCCGAAGCGGATCCAGTGCTCGATCTGCTTCTCGCGCCAAACCAGTTCGACCTCGGTGAGCCGACCGGAAGGTGATGACGGCCGAACGCCCGCTGCGCCATGAATTGCCGGTTCGTTCATGGCGCGTCCCCCTCGGCAGGAAACGCGTCCGCGAGGAGATCGCGCAGCATGTCCGCCACAGTCTGGCCGCGCCGGAACGCGGTGACCTTGATCCGGCCGCGCAGGTCGGGCGTGACATCGATCGTGAGGCGCGCGGTGTAGGCGATGGCGTCAGCCCTGCGGCCGCGCGGATCGTCGGCGGCCTTGATCCAGTTGTCCGGGTCGCCGGGCCGTGCGGCGAAGCTGCGCCTGGTCATGGTGCGAGCCTTCCAACTTCGGCGCAGAGCGCTGTGATCTCGCGCGCACCGGCACGCTGGCCATCGAGCTCCGAGATCAGGCGGCCGGATTGCGCGGCATCCGCGAAGCCGACGCGTTGGCCGATCGCGCTAGCCAGCACCGGCGGATCGTGTTCGGCGAGCGCCTTGGCGGTCTCGCGTGCGATGATGGTGCGCGCGCCACAGCGGTTGAGCACGAACCGGGCGACAAGCGACGGGCGGAACAGGCGTGCTTCGCGGAGCAGCGCCAGCATCTCGGCCGACCCCCATCCGTCGAAGGGCGACGGCTGAACCGGGATGAGGACGAGATCGGCGGCGAGCAGGGCCGAGCGCATGAGGCCGGCGACGCGCGGGGGACCATCGATCACCACATGATCGGCGCCGCGCGCCAGTTCGGGCGCTTCGCGGTGCAAGGTGTCGCGCGCCAGTCCGATGACGGCGAACCGGCGGGGCAGGCCTTCACGGGCGCGCGCTTCGGACCAGTCGAGTGCGGAACCCTGCGGATCGGCATCGATGAGTATGACGCGTTGATCGCGGTTCGCCCATTCGCCGGCGAGATGGAGGGCGAGCGTCGTTTTGCCGACGCCGCCTTTCTGATTGAGCAACGCGACGATCATGACCGCGCGCTCCGTCGGCCGCAGGGTGGTTTTCCACCGTCGCCCCGCTCCAACAAGAAGTTAGATTCCTTGTTAGACTCTAAGTTAAGGCTCGGAATCGCCGTTTCAGGCCAGAGGGTTAGTTGCGATCCGCGCGCCCGAAGTCCCGAGGCGGCTGCGCCCGAAATCCCGATACCATTTGCGCCCGAAGTCCCGAACGCATCCACAGCGCCATCCACAGGGCCTGTGGACAAATTGATGGGGCGGATGTGCAGGCGTTCCTGACGACCGGCGCGCTCTAGAGCCAAGCGATAGCCGGGCAGCGGCTGGCGGGCGACGATGCGGCGGATGTCGATGGCAAAGTCGGAAACACGCGCCTGGCTGCCCGATTTGGAGTGCAGGTGCGCGATTTCGAAGGTCCAGCCCGCTGGCTGACGGCCGGCATGCTTGCGGGCGACCCGATAGAGCCAGCGCTCGATGCCGCCGGTCAGTCGGAAATAGGCGGGATCGATGGCGAGGACGAGCGAGCGGTCAATGACACCGCGATAGAGCCAGTCGGGCAGGACGAATTCCATGCCCTCCACGCGGCCGTCGCGCGTCGTGCATTCCCCCCACTCGTTGATCCAGGAGAATTGCTGACGCCGCCAATGCTCGCCGTTGCGGATCGTGGTGCGGATGACTGTGGACTGAAGGCGCGCCAGCGCGCCTTTGAGGAGCCGATAGTCGCGCGATCCGGTCTGGCGCCCGATGGCGGTCAGGAGTTGATACGGCGTGAAGCGCAGGAAGCGTGACGTTTGGAAGCCGAGGTTTGCGGCCTCGACGATCTGGCTCGCGGCCCAGATCAGGATATCGGCGTCCCAGATGGTCGCCATGCCATGCTCGGGGACCGCGAAGACTTCGACGCGGACGTCGCCGGCTTCGTAGTGGATCGGTGAGGTGCGCTTGGCCTTGGCGAGCGAGAAGAAGGGCCGCTCCATCAGATCGCGCTGGTCGCGCGGACTGGCGTCGCCGGTGGCGACGACGAACGGGTCGAGCCGCGATCGTTCGCTCAAGGAGAGGGGGCGCTGCCGCGGGGACATGTCGGACGGCTCAGCGGGCTTGGCCGCCGCCGAAGGCAGACGTGACGGCGGCATGGCGCTTGGCGGGAAGGACATTCCCGCGCGGATCGGACGTCGAGGTGACGAAGCCGCGGTCGGCCCAGGCTTTCAGGTCCTCGAGCGCGTAGACGACGCGCCCGCCGAGCTTGCGATAGGCGGGACCGGTGCCGTAGGTCCGGTGCTTCTCGAGCGTGCGATCCGAGAGACCGAGGAAGCGGGCCGCTTCAGGCGTGCGGAGAAAGCGCTGCGGCACGCCGGCGCCATTGGGTGACATGATCGAGCCTCCGAGGTTGCGCGAGAGCCGCAGGGGGACAGCGGCGGTTGGCGGCTACCCTGGCGGAGCGCGAAGTTGCGGAGGGAGTGGGAAGCTGGCGGGAGCAAATCCCCACACCAGGCGTGCTAGCGTCGACGGCGATGGCTCAGCAGGCGTCGATAGCCGCCGGCGATCATGGCGAGGCCGCCGCGCACGAGGTCCATCGTCGCAAACCTGCGCGAGGATGTTTTCCAGGGTTCATCGGCGAGGTCGCGCGTGCCGAACAGGGTCACCGCGATTTCGCGGTAACTGGCGCCGCTGAGACGACCGTCCACGGCCTGCAACATCCGTCGCGCACGGTGACGCTGCTGCCTCGTCAGCCGCGTGTCGGCAGGGATTGCGCGACCATGAAGCGAACTCAGGAGACGGGCGACGGCCTCGAGCCGATCGAAGCCTTCGGGGCCTAGCGGGATGACGGCCGCCGCGCCTTCGTCCGCGCCTGATCCACCGAGACGCAGGATCTGGAGCCGTTCGCCATTCACGAGGGTGTGGACGAAGTGGGAGCCTTGCGCGTCTGACTGACCGGGTGCCTGCGTCTCAATGACAGGCGGGCCGGAGTCTTCCAGTAAGATGGCGGGTGGCGCGGCCAGAATCACAGCGCCGGTGTTCACTGCGGGCGCCCAGATGGGCGCGGCCTCTTTGGCGTCGAGGGCCGGCGACAACAGGAAATCGCAGCCCCCATCGAGACCTCGCGGCCTCGGTTGCGGCGGTGTCGGCGTTCGGTTCCAGCTGAGCGGCCACGAAGTCGCGCTGATAGTCTTCGTTCCGGCGCAGCCATTCCCAGGCGAGTTCAGGCGAGACGAGGTCTTGCACGTATTCGTAGCGCTCGGATGATCGCCAATGCGAGATGTCGGGGGTCATGCATCCTCCGCCAGCGAACCTGCAGCAGCTTCGCTGCGCAGGATTCCGCCATGCGAGCGCCAGCGGAAGCCGGAGAATGGGAAACGGGCGATGCCGCTGCGGCATCACCCCCGCATCAACGACGCGGGTGCTCGTGTGCGAGCTCGCGGTAGCCGTGCTGGGTCATCCATTTGGCACGATCGAGATGGCTGTCATGGATGCGGCGGGCACGCTCCGGTTCGGCGGCCGGGTCAATGCCGAACAGGATTGACACGGCCTCTTCCCAAGCAGCGCCGTCCGACGCGGCATCAAGGAGACGGAGGTAGAGCGTCATGTGCGCCCGATCATAGTCGGTGATCGACGCGCTCTCCGGCGGCCGTTCGAGGAAGTCTGCCTTGGTCACGACGCCCCACCTGGAATCACAGAGCCCCTGCGTGTCGGCATGGCGTTAACCAAGCCCGACTTCGACGGCAACTGGTATGGCTGCTGGCTCGCAACGCGGGTCGGCCGTCGTGGAACGGCGCTAGTTTCTCTTCCGCATGTCGCTGGCGGCTTTTCGGCCATGGACGAGCATCACCCCTTCACCTTGGTCGGACTGCAAGAGGACGATGCCATGCGCTTCAAATGCCCGGCGCACCTGATCGCGCGTGCTCTCGTAGACCTTCAAGTCGCTCTCCGACTCGAGGCGCTTGAGCGCGGTCAGTGATACACGGGCTTCGTCAGCGAGCGTCTCCTGTGTCCAACCCAGCAGCGCGCGTGCGGCCCGCGACAGTCGGGCGGTGATCATGCATGATCACCTCCACTCGGACCTCAGCGCACGCCAGAACTACGACTATAATAGCCGCTCTTGGCTTTTCCGGCCAGACTGAAGAGCGTCTATTGCGGTCGTTCGAGTAGTTCAGGCCGCAACCTGATTCGGATGCTTTGGCTGACGAAGGCCCCGTCCGGATCGACCGGACGGGGCGTCGCCGGAGCCTCAGTCGCCGTTGCGGCGGCTGGGGCGGGACCAGATGAGGCTGAAAGCTTCGCCGTCCTCGTCGTCGAACAGGTTGGCGTAGATCGGGGCGTTGAAGCTCGGGTCGTCCAGCTTGAGACCAAGATAGTCGCGGCCCTCGTTGGAGCGCTTGGACCAGGCGGCGCCGATTTCGGCGCGACCGACCAGGACGCGGTGGCTGGGGGCGTTCTCGCCGGTGGCCCGGGTCTCGGGGACGATGCGGACGTTCTTGGCCTGAACGCTCAGGGTGACGATCTCGCCGGTGAACTCGTTCGTGCCGGTCTTCTTGAAGGTGCCGATGGTGGCCATGTCATTTCTCCTCGATCCGAAGTCTCGAGCCCGCACCATTGCGGCCTCGATGGCGATCGACGGGCCGGAGACGATCGACGGCGCACCCCTGCCTGGGGTCCCCAGTTCGCTGGGGTAGGCTTGGGGCCTGACAGCAAAGGAGGAACTTTCTTGTCGCGCGAGGAATGACGGCGCAGCCGGCAGGGGAAGAAAGTTGTGACGCCGCTGTTGCGCCATAGGCGAGCGAGGCGTGAGCCGGTCTTCGGCCAGATCAGGCCATTGAAGAGGCCGCTCGGGTGCGCTCGATCTGGCTAGATCCCGAGGGGATGACGTGGCGGCGCAAGGCATCGGCCGAATGGCACGCGCGGTTCACGCGATCGGCGTCTTTGAGCTCTGAGCTGACACGTCTTGTATTGCTGATGAGGGGCGCCTGGCCGGTGACGCCCGTCAGCCTGAGTTTGGTTAGTCGGCGAATGAGCAGCCTGGGATCAGACGATCAGCGAGCCCTGCGCCATGACAGGTTGCGCGCTGCCGTGCGCGTCTTTTCGCCCGATCCCACATCAGGTCGGTCGATGGTTGGTGCGTGGTGCACGTCCGCTTTCTGGTCCGGCTCTGCGGTCAGTTCGGCATTCAGGCATTGGCAACGCCCCGGCTGGTCGATCCTGGCGGGGTGAGCGACGTCACGCGGATGAAGGTCGTGACGGCAACGGCAATCGCCCCGATGACCGAGAACACGAGCTGCCAGGTTTCCGACGGCATGGTGTGCTTCACGATGCCATGGGTCGCGTGAAAGCCCGCGATGGCTGCGGGCGCGACGAAAGCCAATGCGACGAGGAGTTTCAGCCAGGCCGGCCGCAGAACGGCGAGCAGAAGCTGGCCGACGCCGAGTGCGATACCGGCACCAACGGCGCCGATGACGATGGCACCGAGCAGGCCGGCGCCGGTCTGATGCGCCCAGATGCCCGCGCTGACGCCGATGAAAGCTGGAAGCGCAAAGACGGCGAGCGTGAACAGTAACCAGCAAAGCATGCCGATGGCGGCGAGCGAACCGAGAATGGCGAAGACGATCATGGTGGTGGCCTCCGTGACAATAGGTCTGACGGGTGCGCCAACCACCACCACCAAGGCGCGATGCAGAGTATAGCCAAATTCGACGTGCTTCGGGAGCGGAAATCGAACCGGTCTCCGCCCGCGAAGCTGTTCCGCCAGACGTCAGACGTCGAACGGATCGATCTCGGCCACGACCTCGGCATCGCCGTCGAACTCGTTGCAGGGAGTGACGGACAGCGTTCCGTCGCCCGCTCGGAAGATGATGATGGCGACCATCAGGGTGCCAGCGAGGCTGTTTGCGAAGGCATAGGCGGCGTCGAGGGACATCGGTCCGGCTCCTGTTCCGAGCGGAGGACCATCCCCCGCTGACAGGCGCCCGAAGTGTCGGACTGAACGCTGCAATCACCGCGCAGGCGCAGCCGAAGCGGCGGCATGCTCGCATAGCCGACCCTTTACGGGTTGATGGCGTCAGGCGATTAGTCTGACCAAGGATCAGCGCAGATAAGCGGGGGTGTGTCGGCCGGTCTGAAATGGTAGCTGTGATGGTCTCAGCAGCCTTGCCGCCAAGACCTCAACCGGACGTCTCGCGCAGACGAGGCGACAAACTGCGTCTGGGAGGAAAATGGCAAGCGGTTTCCATGTGCCGGATGGCAACGAGGCCCTGAGGTCGGATATTCCTGCCGTCGTTGAACTCATCGAGCGGACGGCACGGTGGGTCAATCCGGAGACATTCCGGCGCTTGCCGGTGTGGGCGCCGCACACGGCGCGGGGTCGGCCGCTCTATGACGCTGGCTGGAACCGCCGGTATACCAACACGCGAAAAGCGACTGGCGTCACTGCTGAGAAATTCGAGGGCAATGTCGCGGCTCTTAACGCACTGGTCTCAGCCTTAGATGTCGCATCGCCCAAGCCGAAGAATTGGACCGTCTGCCACATCTGGGGTTACGACGATCCGTCCTTCGCGCAGCAGAGCAGCGTGGTTCAGGACCCTCGATATTTCTCGTGCGTCGCCAACATGGTTTGGCTGCCGACACCTCTCAAAGGCTTCACCGACACGCTCCCCGAGATCAAGGCTATGCTGCGTGTCTGCGCATTTCATCTGTATGGATGGGCATGTGAGCATCCATCGGTTGCCGAACAGGCTACCCAAGTCAGGTCGGGTTGGATTCCTGACGGCTATCCCAAGAGCTGGCCCAGCCCCGACCGCCCCGGCGTGCTGCCTCCGGGTGTCGCACCATTCAGCGCGCGCATCGAACGTGAGATTTCCAAGCGCAAACAAAAGATCAAGGCCGACCTTCTGAACGGGGATTTACTTCACTATCCGAGGGAGGACGTGCTCAGCGTCTTGAAATTCTGGGACATCGAGCTGGATTAGGCGGCGGCCGTGCGAGATTACAATTGTGATGCACTCTTTAGATTGGCACTTTCCTATTCAGATGGAGAACGATGTGTGAGCGGCCCGCCATTCCTGCCCGGCATTCCTGCTAGCCACGTGCTCGCCCGCCTCGCGCAGGCCGGCGGGAAGGAAGTTGAGTCCGGGAAGCTCTTGAGCCCCGAAAGCTCTGCAGCCCTCGCGGTGAACTGCTTTGGGTGGTTCATCGAGCGGCCCGAACAGCTTCCCTCTTTGAACGGCGTCGAAACCGCCGGAACTCCAGAACTGGTAGACGTCGAGTTCTGTGCACGATTTCCTTGGTCCGGTGGGCGCCATCCTTGGCTCGATGCCGTAGTGCAGACGCCGACGACCCTCATCGGGATCGAGAGCAAGCGCTTTGAGCCCTTCAGGGATGTGAAGTCCGTCAGTTTGTCGGATGCCTACGACCGACCTGTCTGGGGTGACAACATGGAGGGGTACGAGCGCATGCGGGATGGTTTGCGTTCAGGGCAGGCTGGCTTTGTGCAGCTCGATGCCGCGCAACTGGTCAAGCATGCGTTTGGTCTAGTGACTGAAGGGCGCCGCCGGAACCGGGCGCCAGTTCTGTTCTACCTTTTCGCTGAACCCGCCGCGAGGAATGGTCGTGCCATTGCGCCGGATGACCTTGCGCGACATCGGGACGAGATTGCCCGCTTTAGCGAAGCGGTCGCGGGCGACGAAGTGGCATTTCGTTCCGCGAGCTACCGGGAGTGGCTCGGAACTTGGCGTGGGCTCGACAGCAACATTGCAGCACACGGACAGGCAATCATCGAAATGTTTGCGCCGTGAGTGGAACAGTCGGGAGTGAGGGTGTCACGACCGCCGCCGAAATGGCGCGGTCCTACGGCGTTGATCCCAAGCGGTTCCGGGCCGCGCTTCGCCGAGCCAGTTTGCGGTGGCACTCCCACAATGAGCGCTGGGAAGTCCGCCTTGGCAGCCCAGAACACAGGGATATGGAGCACATTCTAGCCGCCCTTGCGTCGGCTGCGAGTGTCGCCCCGGCGGTCGAACAGGTGCGGACCAGACCGCCATCGGTTGCCAGGTCTTCGAGCGACGAAGCATGGATTATCGACCTGTGCGATGCCGTTCTGGGAAAAAAGGCGATACGCCAGCACCGTTTTCCATTTCTATTAGGGGATGCTGGGGCTTCGGGACGAAGGGTGCAGCTTCCAGTCGACGCCTTCTATCCGGAGCTTGGGTTGGTGATCGAATATCACGAGCGGCAGCACAGCGGACATGTGCGTTTCTTCGATGATCATCCAACCGTTTCGGGCGTCCCGCGCGGTGAACAGAGACTTCGGTATGACGACTATCGGCGAACTTTGCTGCCTCTGCATGGCTGCGCGCTGGTGGTGTTCGACTACTCGGAGTTCGGGCACACCCGCGCGGGGCGCCTTCTTCGCACAGACCGAGATCGGGCGATCATTACCGCGCGACTGCGCGATCATGTAACCGTCGCCACGGTTTGAGGGCAGCGGCGCTTACGCGCCGCCGAATCTCCAGACCGGGATGCCGAGCTTCTTCGCCTTATCGGCCAGGTTGTCCTGGATGCCGGTGCCGGGGAAGACGATGACCCCGATCGGCAGCACGTCCAGCATCTGATCGTTGCGCTTGAACGGGGCGGAGCGGCCGTGTTTGGTCCAGTCGGGGGCAAAACCGATCTGCGCGACGCCGCGGTGGTCGGCCCAGCGGGCAGCGATCTTCTCGGCGCCTTTCGGAGATTTGCCGTGCATCAGCACCATGTCGGGGTGCTTCGCGCGGACCTGGTCGAGCTTGGACCAGATCAGTTGATGGTCGTTGAAGTCGAGCCCGCCAGTCAGCGCGATCTTCGGTCCGGCGGGCAGCAGCACCTCGCGATCGGCACGTTTGCGGGCGGCGATGAAGTCGCGGCTGTCGATCATCGCAGAGGTGAGCTGGCGATGGTTGACGCGTGAGCCGTGGCGGGGCGACCAGTTCGAGCCGGTCGTTTTCCGGTAAAGGTCGGCGCCGGTGTCACGAAAGAGTTCGAGGGCGTCGCGGCGTTCGATGAGCCGCTGTCCGGTGGCGATCAGCGCTTCGAGCTGCACGGCCTTCACCTCGGAGCCATCCTGTTCGCGCTGCCCCTGCTTCTGCGCCTGCTCGTTGTCGTCGAGCGTGCGTTCGACCCGTTCGACGGCGCGGTGGAAGGTGTTGACCGTTGACCACAGCAGGTCGTCGAGATCTGCATCGAGGCCTGTATCGGCCATGGTGGCAATCAGCGCGTCGAAGATGTCGGCGACGGCGCCGGTGATCACTCGCTCTTCCGGGATTGGTCGAGGATCGGGTTCATCATCGCGGGGATGGAAGCCGTAGAGCTGAAGCTCGGTCAGAACGTGGTCGGTGGGAGAAGAGATGTGGTCGGGCTCAAATTCGTCGTGCTCGCTCATCGGAAGCTCCGTTCGCTGGACCGCGACCGCCGCGGCCTTCATGGCGACGAAGCCGTCGGACGGGCTGGACTGGCACCCCGAGCGACAGGGAGGGGCCGCAGCGTGAGCGAAGGACCGCAGGGGCCGGCTATTTTGTCTCGCGATGGAAAGGCCCGAGCCGGGGTCCCCGCGCGGCTTGACCGCGTGGGGTGGAGCGGGCCGCCGGAAAATAGTCGGCCACAAGGTTGCCTGGATGGACCGTCTGATGGCCGATCGCCCTCTGGAAGGCCGGGGCGCGGTCCTCTGGCGAAACGGTCATCCCGGATGCGAGCGTTGATCGAAGTGCTCGACCGGCAGCCGCCTGCCTCCATCCCGGTTAGGCTGCATGCTCCATGAAGCGTGCGACATCCTGGGGCGCGATCTGAACACGGATGGCCGCCCGGAGCGCCGCGAGTCCCAGCAGCCGTAGGTCCTCATTGAAGTCGCCAAGGGTCGGAGACAGGATGACCGCCTCGATGCCCGCTTCCTCCGCGCGGGTCATCAAGGTCGTCACCGCTGCATCGCCGGCGGGATCGTCATCACGCGCGACATACAGCCGGTGTAGGGTGTCGGGGAACTGGATAGCAGCGAGATGCGCCGCCGACAGCGCGGCCGCCATCGGCATGGTCGGAAGGACGCAGCGCAGCGACAGCATGGTCTCGACGCCTTCGCCGGCCGCCATCACCGAGCCTGGCAGTCCGAAGCGCACGGCAGACCCGAGGAGATTGCCCATCGCCCGTCTCGGTGTCTCGACTGGCGCCTTGCCTAAGGTCGCTTCGTTGAAGCCGTCGGGGTCCAGCCAGGTCCGCTGTGCGCCGGTGAGCTCGCCATTGAGATCCGTGACGGCGGCGATGATCGCCGGCCAGGTCTCAGTCGGGGAATGCTCTTCGGGGCGGAAGAAGCAGCGGGGATGAAAGCGCAGCGATCCGGCTTCGTGCAAAGACGTAATGCCGCGTGCGCGCAGATACGTCTCGGCGAGTGTACGGCTGATCGGCTGTGCCATCGCGAAGAGACGCCTCGCGGCGTCTGGCGAACCCATTGGCGGCACGGACGTCCTAGCCCGCCGCGACTCTCGTGCGGGCTCTGGATGCGGGAGGCTCAAGAAGCGCCGCGCCTCCTCGGCGACCTGCTTGAAGTCAGGAAGGCCGCAGGTTTCGCGAATGACATCGAGCAGATCGCCATGCTCGCCAGTCGCGGCGTCGGTCCACTTGCCGGCGGCGCCCTTACCCGTCTGCGGCCCCTTGAGCCGCACAAACATTGAGCGGCCCGGCGTGTTGCGAACGTCGCCGACCAGCCAGTAGCCTCCCTGCCTTGTGCCGTTGGACAGATAGTGCCGGCACACGGCTTCGGCCTGGCCGGCGAGGCGGGCCGCGAGATCGGATGCGTCAAAGCTGGCCATCACGCGGCCTCCCGTTCAGAAATCCGCGTGACCGGATAGCGCTCCATCACCTTGGCAAGGATTGCCACGCCGGTCGCGTCGGTGGGAACGAACATCCGGAGCTTCCAGGAGATGATCTCGTGGAACAGGCCGTAGGACCGGAGGCGATCGCGCATCGTGTCGGAGAAGCCCGATAGCTCGATGCGGTGGACGCCCATCACCCGCGCGCGATGAAGCTGGAGGCCCTCAGTGAGATCGAGGACGGTGCTGCCTGCCACCAAGGCTGCAAAGGCATCGGCAGCCGTCAGCGTCGGCGCGTCGGTCGCGAGCGCGTTGGTCGCCCAGGCTGGAGACACGCGTCGCCCGATGATGCGTTCGCCGTCGTCCGTCTGGAGGCGATAGACACGCGTGCACTCATCCGGGAGACGCTTCCAGATCGGGAGCAGGAGCCCGGCGACGACATGGATCGTGCTGTCGGTGAACTCGGGGATCTGCCCCAGTTCGCGCTGCCACGCCGTCGCGAAGACCTCGTGATCGGCCGCCCGCCAATGGCTTTCCGCCATCGACGCCAGCGATGCATGGTGATGTTCCATCGGCCGGAGCAAGCGCACCCGGCGTTCGATTTCGCCATCATCCAGCATGATGCTCGGGGCAGGCACCTGAACCGCCGCCCTGGCGGATCGCTCGTTGATCAGCAGAGCTGCACGTGGATCGGCGAGAAGCTCGAAGGCTTGGTCGAGCGACAGGGGCCGGTTCCGCTCGCGCTGGGTGATCGTCAGCAAGCGGGTTTCCGCGCCAGTGGCGGGATGCGTGTAGATGGTGTGCCGGTCGGTGACGACGAAGCTTTCGGCCTTCAGCGTTTCCAGCCCGATGTCATAGGTGCCGCTGGCCAGTGCTCCGGCAATCCGGGCATTGAGAAGCTGCTCGAAGGCGATGAACAATATGCCCTGCAGGTCGATCGTCAGCGCCAGCAACCTATTGAGAAAGGTCGTGATCGGCGGCAGCTCGTCGCGGATGCCCGTGTCGTCCATCAGGCTGAGGCCGGTGGCGCTCTCGAAGAGCTGGAGCGGGCAGCCATCGACCTTGCCGCGGACGATCAGCAGGTAAAGTTGGCGCAGCGCGTCGCGCGCGTGGGGGCTTTCGAGATTGTCCTCGGGTCTGAAGAGGCCCTGTCCGCCGGTCTGGCGCTGGCCGCGGGTGATTGCCCCGAGGGTGTCGAGCCGGCGGGCGATGGTGGACAGGAAGCGCTTCTCGGCCTTCACGTCAGTCGCGATGGGGCGAAACAGTGGCGGCTGCGCCTGGTTGGTGCGGTTGGTGCGACCAAGGCCCTGAATGGCGGCGTCGGCTTTCCAGCCCGGCTCGAGGAGATAGTGGACGCGAAGGCGCTGGTTACGCGCCGCGAGATCGGCGTGATAGCTGCGCCCGGTGCCGCCAGCATCACTGAACACGAGGATCCGCTTGACATCATCCATGAAGGCAGCGGTCTCGGCGAGGTTGGCGGAGCCCGGACGGCTCTCGACCATGAGCCGATCACCTTTGCGGATGATGCGCCGCGATCGCCCGGTCACCTCGGCAACCAAGTCCACTCCGAAGCGCTGGACGATCTGATCGAGCGCGCCAGGCACCGGCGGCAGGCTTGCGAGTTTCTCGATCAGCCGGTCACGCCGGGCGACCGCTTCACGGCTTTCGACGGGCTGGCCGTCGCGGGTGACAGGTCGCGAAGAGAGATTGCCATCCGCGTCGGTGAACGGCTCGTAGAGCTGCACCGGGAAGGAGTGCTGAAGGTAAGACAGCACATATTCACGCGGCGTGATGTCGACGCGGACGTCGTTCCACTCCTCGGTCGGCACCTCGGCCAGTCGCCGCTCCATCAGTGCCTCGCCGGTGGAGACGATCTGGACGACAGCCGCGTGCCCGTCATCGAGGTCGCGCTGGATCGAGCGGATCAGCGTTGGGGTCTTCATCGAGGTCAGCAGGTGCCCGAAGAAGCGCTGCTTGGTGCTTTCGAAGGCCGAACGGGCGGCAGATTTGGCGCGCGGGTTGAGCGTGCCGGTCTCGCTGGTGATGTTCGCGGCGCGCATCGCGGCATCGAGGTTGTTGTGGATGATGGAGAACGCGCCAGCATAGGCGTCATAGATGCGGCGTTGCTCGTCGGTGAGCGCGTGCTCAACGAGCTCGTACTCGACCCCGTCATATGACAGGGATCTGGCGGTGTAGAGGCCGAGGGCGCGAAGATCGCGGGCCAGCACCTCCATCGCTGCGACACCGCCGGCCTCGATGGCAGCGACGAATTCGGCCCGGGTTGCGAACGGGAAATCCTCGCCGCCCCACAGGCCGAGACGCTGGGCATAGGCGAGATTGTGGACGGTGGTGGCGCCTGTCGCTGAAACGTAGACTATCCGAGCGCCGGGGAGGGCGTGCTGGAGCCGCAAGCCGGCACGGCCCTGCTGCGACGGCGCGACATCGCCTCGTTCTCCCTTGCCGCCGCCGGCATTCTGCATGGCATGGCTCTCGTCGAAGATGATCACCCCGTCGAAATCGGAGCCCAACCAATCGACGATCTGTCGGACGCGCGAAACCTTGTCGGCCTTCTCGTCGGACCGCAGCGTGGCATAGGTGGTGAATAGGACGCCTTCCGGCAGTGTGATCGATCGTCCTTGCGGGAAGCGGGAGAGCGGCGTCACGAGCAGGCGCTCCATGCCCAGGGCCGACCAGTCGCGCTGCGTGTCCTCAATCAGCTTGTCCGACTTCGAGATCCAGACCGCCTTGCGCCGACCGTGCAGCCAGTTGTCGAGGATGATGGCGGCAGACTGACGGCCCTTGCCCGCGCCCGTGCCGTCGCCGAGCATGAAACCGCGCCGGAAGCGCACGGCAGATGCCGCGCTGTCAGGTGCGGCAGAGACGACATCGAATGTCCCGTCGACGGTCCAGGCGCCGCTGAGAAAGGCAGTATGGGCCTCGCCGGCATAGATCACGGTTTCGAGCTGGGCGTCCGACAATACGCCCTCAGTTATAAGCCGTTCGGGCAGGCGTGGATGATAGCTTGGCTTGGGCGGCGCGACCGACGCCATGGCCGCCGATTGCACAAGCTTGGTCGGATGGGCCTGAGAGCGGGGAATGCGGATCGTCTGAAGTCCGTATTCCTCGTAGATGGCGTCGGTCAGCCGAGCACCCTCGGCCGGCTTCCAGTCGAGGGTCTCATAGGCGAGGTCCAGGTAACCCGGCTCTTCGAGTGCTGACCTCTGCGGCGCGTTCACAGTGCCGCGCGCGATCGGACGGGCAACCCGCTTCTGCGCCATTGCCGACGGCGCCGGAAGGGCAATGGAACCGGCCAGTGTGAGCCTTGGGGGAACGTGCTCGGTGACCCAGTCCATAAGCGTCTGCGTGTCGGGTGCTTGACCCTGTGACGCGGGAAACCGGGCCGGATCGTCTGCCGGCAGCTTGTCGAAGACGGTGAGCCGCGTCTCGATGGTGGTGCCGTGCTTGGCATAGACGGCGCCGTCTATGCTCGCGGTGAATACGACGCGCCCGCGCTCCTGCAGGCGGATAAACGCATCGCGCCAGGCGGGATGCTCCGGGCTGACATTGGCGCCGGTGATCGCCACCAGGCGGCCACCCTCGGCGAGGCGGGCAAGCGCGGATGCGATGTGTCGCAGTGCTGCGTCGGCGATGCGTCCGGAGACGTTCGCCATCGCCGAGAATGGCGGGTTCATCAGTACGACCGATGGGACCACGGCCGGGTGCAGATGATCGTCGATCTGCGCCGCGTCGAAGCATGTGACTCCGACGGCCGGGAAGAGGGAGGAGAGGAGGCTGGCGCGGGTCTCCGCCAGTTCGTTAAGGATCAACGTCGCGCCCGCAATCTCGGGCAGGATGGCGAGCAGGCCGGTCCCGGCGGACGGTTCGAGCACATGGTCGGCAGGTGAGATAGCTGCCGCGCGCAACGCGATGAATCCGAGGGGGATGGGCGTTGAGAATTGCTGGAACGTCTCGCTTTCGAGGGAGCGGCGGGTATGCGTGGGGAGCAGGCCGGCGACTTTCGCGAAAAGCGGCAGGGCTGCTGCCGGAGAGCCGGCTTTGTGCAAAAGCACTTTGCCGTATTTGCGGAGGAAGAGAACAGTCGCTGCCTCGCAGGCGTCGTAGGCCAGCTTCCAGTCCCAGGCTCCGGTTGCGTCGCTCGCGTTGAAGCTCGCTTCCATCGCGTCACGAAGCAGGGTGGCGTCGACACGTCGGCCTGCTTCGAGATGGACGAGAATGGATCGGGCGGCATCGAGCAGGGCGGCCGCCCGGTCGACACGTTGCGGATAAGACGCCGGCATATGTTCTTGCGCGCAAGATGCGGAACGATCGTGCATGGGGAAGACCTCGAGGAGAGCGGGAAAAGGGCGAGCCCTTGGGCGCTCTCTCTCGACCGTCCGGGCTCAAACCCGTCCCGGCCTCCTCTGCCTCTCGACGTAAGAGCGGCAGGCTGAATCAGCCGAAGCGCCGGCCCGCTTCGGTGAAGGTGTAGCCGTTCGCCGCAATCGCCTCGTCGACCACCTCGGCCGAGGTCAGATGCTCGTACTCCCGTTCGAGCTGGCGGTAGAGCCAGCGGGCCAGATCGCGGAGCGCTTCCGAGACGGCATCTTCCGCATCGGCGGTCATGTCCTGACCCACGGGACTGTCGCGATCGACCGCGATCGCCATGCAATGCTCGTGATAATAGCGCCCCCGGTGGGTCAGGGTGGCCCGGAGCTGGTAGAAGTTGCGCCGCTGAACGGTGTGGAGGGTGTCGGCGATCCGGTGAAGCGCGGTATCCGTTGGCGCATAGGCCCGGATGCGGCGGGCGGCGGATCTCGTATGCCTGTAGTCGCCCTCGAAGCAGGCCCCATCGCCCTGGCTCCAGAAGCCCGAAAACCAGATGCAGGGTTTCGAGCGGGTGCCGCCGCCGAACAGCTGGACGGAGCGCGTCCTGAGGCTGATGCCGAGGATCGCGCAGATACGTTCGAAGTCGTCATAGACGAACTCGAACCAGTCATAATCGAAGCCGCCCTCGCGGTACCATTGGCGCGCGGCGCCCTTCGCCGCATCGGAAAGTTCGTCGAGGCGATAGACGATGGTTTCGATGATCTCAGGCATCGGAATCACCTCCATCCACCGTTGCGGCGAGCCAGCCATCGGTGTCGATCAATCCGACGGTCTCGCCCGTCCCGAGGTCGAGGACGTGCGCGCCGCCGCCAAACGCACCGAGCCGGGGCCGCGAGCAGGTATTGGCGTATTGGAAGCCCCAACGGCCTTTCAGGCTGAATTCCGCCGCGCAGAGTTTCACGAACTGGATCAGCCGTTCGGGATCCCCGGAGACGTCATCCCGTAGCCAGAGCTGCGAGCCGCCGTGCTCCGGCTGGATGGAGAGAAGGAAGCCCTCCGACGGCGGTTCTTCTGACGCGCCAGCCTCGGACAAGGCATTGTAGAGATCGAGCGCACGCGCGGCATTTTGTGGCGTGCCGACGTCGAGCAGGCACGAGAAGTGCGTGAAATAGTCTGCCATGACAGTCTCCCACGAACATGGAAAAGCCCGGCGTGGCGACCGGGCTGATGGAACGGGCGTGTGAGGAAAGATGCGGGACCGCCGGAGCGGTCCCGCCTGGATCGGCTACTCGGCGGCAATGGCCGGGAGCGGCTCCGCATCCTCGTCCGAGACTTCCTCGTCGCCAGACAGGAACGCCGGAAGATCCATGGAGCTTCCCTGAGCTTCGGGTTCGCCCGCTTCGGACGATGTGTCCGTCTCAGCGAGCCGCAGCGGCTCGGGGAGCCACCGGGCGTCGGCGAGAAGGCGTTCGGCTTCCTTGGCCATCTCAGCCTTCTTCAGCTGCTCGATGAGCTGCGCCGCCCGGTCTCCCGCGCCCTCACGCACGGCCTCGACGATGCGACGCTTCGGCACCCGGCCGAGATAATTGTCGACCGAAGGACGCCATCCGGCCTCCACCATGTCGAGACCAGTCGCCCGCGCGAGCCGGTCGGCCTGGGTGAGACGGCGTTGGAGCCCGTGCTGGGACACGCCGTTCCCCCCGTAGGGGTTCGGCTTCTCGTAAAGTGCGTTGACGCCGAAGCTCACGCAATGAGCGAGCAGCGAGAGTCGGCTCGCATCGTCGAGTGCCGACAGCCAGTCCCAGAGCGCCCGATCGTCGTGCGGAAGATCGGCCTTCCAGGCGTCCTGACGCTCCGCGATCGCGCGTGCGGAGGGGCTGTCCTTGAGGTCGGCGGCCTGCGCTGGGAAGAAGACGTGCCGCACGGACGCTTCGAGGCATCCGCCCCCGGTGTTGGTGCGCTGGAACGTGTCGATGACGAGCTTGTGCAGCAGCGCCGTCAACGCGATCTCAGGGTTGCTCGCCACGGCATCGCGCAGCGCAAGCGTGCGATGGGCGGTCAGTTCGATCACCAGGCGCTCGGGCAACGGCTTGATCACGTCGTCCTCGTCGTCCTCGTTTTCGATCGGCTGCCCGCCGACCGTGATGACGGTGCGGGATGTGCCACTCGGTCCGGGTTCGCCGGCTCGGGCGCTGGTCGCCGCCGTAGCGCCATCGGTCTCGGCATCGGGTAGGACGAGGGGCGCCTCGTCGTCCGGGCGAACATAGCCGCGGTCGGCCACGGGCCTGCCGTCCGCGCCTATGCTGACAAAGACGCCTGCACGGTTGATGTCGCTCGGATCAAAGATCACCGGCCGGTTGTCGAGCTCGCCAAGTAGGGCCTCGATCTCGCCGAGCCGCGCATCGACCTCGTCGGGCAGTTCGTCCGCATCTTCATACTCGGCCTCGAGCCGCTGATACTCGGCGTTGAGTGCATCGATCGTTGCCTGCTCGTCAGCCGATCGTTCGGCGGCGACGCCCTCGATCTGGCGCAGACCGTGGGTGTGACCGTAAGGGAAGTCGGCAGCGACCTCGATCCACTTCCAACCTTCGGCCGCGATGGCTTCGGCCTCTGTCTTCAGCTTGGCGGCAACCAGGGTATCGAGCAGGGCGACATCGGCGAGCCAGCCGCCATCGTCCTGTTGGAAGAGATCGCGCAGGACCGTGCCGCCAGCGGCTTCATAGGCATCGAGCCCGACGAACATGGCGCGACGGTCCGACGCGCGCACCGTCTTCTCGGTCAGCATGCGGCGGATCTGATAGGGCTCCTTGGACCAGGAGCCTGCGATTGTCTCCCAGACCTGTTCCTGCCTTGCATGGTCTGCGCTGACCGTGAAGGCCATCAGCTGCTCCAGCGTCATGCCGTCCTCGGCATAGATGTCGAGAAGCTTCGGCGAGACGCCCGCAAGGCGCAGACGTTGCTTCACCACATGGGCGGAGGTGAAGAATGCCGCGGCGATGTCTTCCTCGGACTGGCCCTTGTCGCGCAGCTTCTGGAACGCCCGGAACTGATCGAGCGGGTGGAGCGGGGCACGCTGAAGGTTCTCCGCGAGGGAGTCGTCTTCGGCCAGGATCGGCGTAGCGGGATCGCGCACGACGCACGGCACGGGAGCAGTCTTGGCGAGGCGCTTCTGCTTCACCAGGCGCTCGAGCGCCCGGTAGCGCCGCCCGCCGGCCGGGATTTCGTACAGGCCGGTCTCTGCGCCGTCGGCATCGAGGACGGGCCGGACGTTGAGGCTCTGCAGGAGACCGCGGCGCGCGATGTCCTCGGCCAGTTCCTCGATCGAAATGCCGGCTTTGATGCGCCTGACATTCGCCTGCGAGAGCGTGAGTTTGTTGAAGGGGATGTCGCGCGACGGCGACAGGGTGATCTTCTGAATGGCAGTGGCCATGACAGGTCTCCGCGACGGGCGGCCGGGAGCCTCTCTCCCGACCTCCAACCCGTCACGAAAATCGGCGCAGCCCTCTTCCTCTCATCGCTTCCGGAAAGCCGGAACGCCGTAGAGCCGGAAAGACGGTACTGCGCCGATGCTTGGAGCGATAACGAGTGGGTCAGGCCGCCTGGCGTGCGGCCTTGGGGGTGGTGGCAATTGCCTGACCCGGTTCGCCCGCATGTGGGGCGAAGGCCAGCAACCAGTCCGCTGCCTTGCTTGCCTGACTGGCTGCACGGACGATGGCGCGATTGTCCTCGCGCAGGACCTCGGCCCAGGATCCGATGTAGTCGGCGTGACGGACGGTCGGGGCGATGCCGAGGGCGGCGCAGCAGAAGGCCGAGGCGATCTCGGCCACCAGTTCCTCGAACGCGTATTTCTTGGAGCCGAACGATCCTGTGAGATCGCGTCCCAGCCGATGGGCCGCGCCGCTGGCATGGGCACATTCATGCAGCGCCGTGCGATGCCAGTTGATGGGCTCGAAGAAGGCCTGGGGCGGCGGCACCATCACATAGTCAGGTGCCGGCGCGTAGTAAGCCCGGTCGCCGCCGATGCGAAAGTCGATCCCGCTCGCGCGGATCAGCGCGTCGACCGTGGGCTCGATCAGCCCGGGTTCGGGCGCCGGCACGGCGGCCACGAGGTCCTCAGGCAGGCCGTCACACTGGGCTGCGTTGAAGACCGTGAAGCGCTTCAGGAACGGGATCGCCTGTGCCTCGTCGCCGGTCTCTCGCGCACGACGGCGTTCATCGTCCGGCACGAAGCGGTCGGCATAGACGACGGTGGTGCCGCGCTCGCCCTTGCGGACATTGCCGCCAAGCGACAGGGCCTGGCGGAAGGTCAGCCAGCCTTGGCTCGGAAAGCCGTGCGAGATCACCGCGCCCCAGAGGATCAGCACATTGATCCCCAAGTAGCCGCGCCCGGTTGCGGCGTTGGTCGGCATGGCGAGCGGCGCCTTGGCCGCGGCCGTCCCCCAGGGCTGGACCCAGGGCAACCGTCCGGCCTCCAGTTCGGCCAGGATCTTGCCGGTGATTTCGTCATACAGGCTCGTCCGGTCGGCGCTCGGCCGGCCGCGTGGATCACGTTTCGACATCGCGGGTCTCCGCGACGGGCGCCGGAAGCCTCTCTCCCAGCCTTCAACCCGTCACGGAACACCCGGCCTGCACTCTCACTCTCGGGGCCGTTGCGGGGGCGCTTCCCGCAGAAGGGGTCGGCTGAGACATGGCTCAGCCGCAGGGGAATGCGTTCCCCTTCAATGGTTTATCTGGCATTTGATCGCCGATGATTCTCAATTGGCGGGCTCGCGACTACCAATTAGCCGACCGAAGGGTCTGCTCTCATGCCGAGCGCCGAGGCATGCGGCTCTTCGGATTTCTGAGTTTACCGAAGCATCTGCTGCAAGTTGCTCCGTACGGCATTGTTGACCGCTTCCGGGTCCATGCTGCGCACTGCTGCGATTGCTTCGATCGCTTTACCTACGTCGGAGGGTTCCGCGGGTCGGCTGTCGACCTGCGTGAAAGGGCCGTCCGTCTCAGTCAGGATCCGTTCCAACGGTAACCCCCCTACCAGGTCGCGACCGCGCTCAGTACGCATCATTTCGGCGTTTACTGAGAAATAGCACCCAAGATCCGTTGCTCGTCGGGCTTCCGATTTGCTTCCAGTGAACCAGTGCATCACAGCTATGCCCCGAGCGCGCGGAAGATGGCATTCGATAAGTTCGAGTACCAGCGGCACGCTACGGACGCTGTGGATCGTTAGAATTTTGTCTCCGGCTTTCGCACATCGCTCGAGGATTGTGCGGAACACAACCTTTTGTGCATCGATAGACCTGTAGAAGCGCGGACCCGCGTCGAGGCCGACCTCGCCGACGTAGCGCGTCTGTGGAAGGTAATGTTCCCACAAGGCCAATTCGTCCGCCCTCTCGGCCACGAGCTGCGGGTGAAGTCCGAGCGCCGCCCGGACAAAGCGTGTGCCTTGCGTGAGCGCGTAATTGCGTGGCCATGCCTTCGGCGTGGTGGTGACTGCAAGCGTATAGATTTTTGCCTCTTCGGCCTTCTCGATCGCCATCTTCAGGTCTGGATAGAGATCGAGATGGCAATGGAAATCGACGCCTCTTAGCAATGAAATGTCGCTCATCCGGGATGTGTCCTTACCCCCGCCAACAGAGCGCCTACTTCCTCCAGCCCACGGCGATAAACCTCAGCAAGCGCGGCTTGTCGGGGAGGCGATTCATCGAAGAGCGGTCCGGGTTTGTGGATGAGGATTGGTGCCAAGCTGGGCCTGGCGCGAAGTCGCTCAATCGCAAGCTGGAAAGACCGCACTTGCACGCCTTCGGATTGACGTGTGTCGAGGGGCCGAGAGGTGAGATCATCGATAGTATAAACTGTTTCATCGGCGCCGGGACCAAATCCCTTAAGGAGAGATGCGCGTCGGATGAGGCACGGCAGGCAATATCCGCAATGCTGCGTGCTGTGGCCCTGCCAGCGTCCTTTGGTGGGCGCTGCACATGACAGCGAAGTGGCTGTGAGGCGCTGTAATAGCGTACCATTCGCGCACGTCGCTACCATCTCGCCTTTTGTTTTATCCCAGTATGGATTTGCGATGTTGCCATCGACACCCAACGCGGCAAGTGCGTCGTTCCAGCGGGCGATGTAAAATGGATGTGTGGTGCGCGTGCTCAGCGCACCAAGACGCAGCGGATCGAGTGGCACGTTCACCGCGATCAGCCCATTCTCCGGCACATTCAACGTGAACGTACCATCAAGGCCAGTTCCGGCAAACACGCCTAACGCGAAGAATAGGAAAGATCGGCCGCGTGTCGTGTTTTCGCCAGCTGATCCAAGAACAAGGCCCTCGGGGAAGGCCATCCAGAGGCGCAGACGCTGAATCGGATTGGCCGGATACTGCGTCTTCAAAGCATCGAAAATCGTCGTCTGAGCGTCGCTCGTCGCGCCTTCGCCTGCATGGCTTATGAGGAGCGGCGTGCGGCCAGCTTCGAGAGCGTCGATAGCGCCAATTAAGCTGTCGAGACCGCCGGAGAAAAGCGCCAGGTCATTGAAGGGCGGGCCGATGAGCCTGCTGGGTGCTGTTGGAGCTAACTGTGTGAAGCGACGCGGACGCGCCCTGAAGCCAAGCGACCAGCGATCCCCGGTCAAGAAATTTAACATCCTCACAAAAATCGGCGCTGCAGCGGCCCAACGGTCTGGATCGGAAACCGGCACAATCAAGCGCAGCTCGCGCGTCCAACCGTCCTGGGACTCGCTGTCGCGCGACACGCGGGTGTCGGCGGCATGGACGTGCGCCGCAAGGACAAGGACATCCAGTCCGATCTCAGTTGGAAAGACGCCGACTCGAGCCAGGTCACTAAGTGCGCGACCGATTCCATGGTCGAGCGTCCGCTCGCCAACGACTAGGTCGAGGCGAGTGGCAAACTCACTGTCGCCGAGAGGTAGTCGGCTGCGGTCGCCTGGCCCGTAGCGGCCGATAATTACATGGCGTTTCATGCACCCTCCGCTTCGGTGTCGCCCATGATTTGCAAGATTCCAAATGCCTGTTCGTAGATGCGTCCAACGAAGGCGAGTGCGCGATCAGGCGTTAGGGCGGTCATCGCTGCACGCGCGGTTGTGAGAGCGTCCGCGACGGCACGTCTGATGAAATCATGCAATTGGGCTTGGACCCGCGCTGCTTGGCGGCTGTCGGAGGGTAGGGTTACCGTCTTGGTGCCGATGTCATTGCAGAGCCGTGCTTCGATTGCATTCGCTGCAAACAATTCGAAGATGGTCTGCATCTGGTCGTGGGTGAGCCCGTCGAGGTCGGTTATTCCAGCGCCAGCAAGATCGGTGATGGTCTCGATGAACGCTTCTCGAGCGATCCCTTCATCGATGGTACCGCCGTCCGGGCAAACATAGTCGGTCAGCCCGAGGAAGATCTCCTCTATCGGACGACCGGCGAGAGCTCCAAGATTGAGAGCGCGGAGCGCTTCGGTAGCTCCCCGCGAAGTTGCGTCCGACAAAAAGCCGACGAGCCGACTGCCGGCTCCGCGAGCTGATCCCATCCTGGCAGCTGCGGTCCGCGCACCGCCCGAAGAAGATCCGACGTAGTTTGACACGGCTCGTCCGAGGGCTCGGCGGTCGTCTCCACCGGAGCTCGCGAAACGGGAAAAGTTGTTTCGGGCCGCGGAAAAGCGCATCGGATCGGCCAGCGCAGGCATGGGAGGTCTCGTGGGCGGCACCGGGGATCCGGCAGGTGGGAGCGTGCCGTCGGCTGGGTT
The DNA here is from genome assembly GCA_937870755.1 of uncultured Methylocystaceae bacterium. Lineage (GTDB taxonomy): Bacteria > Pseudomonadota > Alphaproteobacteria > Rhizobiales > Beijerinckiaceae > JAJXWB01. Next base: position 103,464 of record CALMZV010000146.1, on the reverse strand, counting down.
GGCGGGCGTCGATCCATCTGAAGGCGCGGCCCCGTCCGTCGCTGCCGGCGGGGCCCCTTCGTCATCTAACCAGCTTGGGACGAGCGGTGTGCCGCCACCCTGACCCTTGAATGCGGTGGACGTGCCCATCAGCGCGTACCCGTACGCGTGCGCAACACGGCGTTCGCAGCAGCCTTCAGCATGGCACCACCGTCCTTGCCCCAGAGTTGCAGGAGGCGATCAAATCGCTGTGCGGAATCGGGGTCTTTGAGTACGCCTTCCCAGCCACTGCAGACCCATGGGCCCAGGTTGTCTCTAGGGAGTGCTTCGAGGAAGTCGAGGAGATTGCCCTGAAGCGTAGGATGAGCCTTGATGAGAATTGCCAAGCCCGCCACGCCGGGCGGCTCAATGTCGAAGCTGTCGCCACCAACGATCCGGCCGCGCACCGCTTCGAAGACTTGCGCGGCTTCGGGCGCCGCAAGCCGTTTCAGGTCGCCTTCGAGCCCCTGGACCGCGAATTTCCCGCCGAAGAGCTGCTCGACGACGGTGGCCAGATGTCCAAGCACAGAAGCCGCGCCAAAATAATCCTTCCTGTCTTTGGCGACGAACAGATATGGGCGGAGATCGTCGTCGCCGATTTTGGTCGGCACTGCAGCCCAGGCCTTAATGGCCGGTGACGAAAGCCACTCGCCCAACATCGCGCGCTCGGTCGCCTTTGAAGCTACCAATTTGGCTGCCGGCCTCTGCGCTGCTTCGCCCTTTGCCGCGGGCGCCTTCGCTGAGTTGGCGGAAATGCTGCCATCATCATTTCCGGTGGCGGCAGCCTCCAGTGCCGCCAGGTCGGGACATTTCCCATCTGGGGCGGCCGCGGATGCGGCAGCGATCTGATCGAACAAGCGCGGAAGGAAACGCTCCGCGAGCATGAGCTTTGCCAAAACAGGAAGTTTAACGTCTTCTCCGAAACCGCGAGCTTCGGCTGTCTGCTGCCGCAAGACGAGCGTATTGAGGAAGCGCTTGATCTGGCGGGGGTTGCCCTTCGTACCGCTGGCCAGAATTGGCCCGATCTGATCGCTCAGCGCCAAGGCAATGTTGGCTCGCGAAGCTTTCTCCCCGAGCGCGTCTCTCACAGTCGCTACATCGAGCGCTCCGGAGGTCCATGGGCGCTTCAGCCGCTCTCGGGCTACACTGATCAGGCTGTTGAAAGCCGCATCGTTCTCGCCAAGTTCCGCGCCCACAAGCAGTAGGGTGACGTAGATGCGAGTTTCCGTGTCGCCGAGCGCCGGGATACGGAACGGAACTTGGATCAACTTTTCCAAATAGTTTCGCGCATAGGTTTGCGGCCCGGTTGTGTCCGGCAAGTCAGGAAAATGCTTGCGGACTGCATACTCGATCATAGCCTCGTCTGCGGCGACGACGAAGGCGGTTCGGGACGTGAAGACAAACAGTCTGACGGCCTCGAGCGTTTCAATGGCCGTGTCCGGAAGGCAGCGATCGAGGTCGTCGATGAGGACAACCAACTGCTCGACACCAGCTTTTTCCAGGAGCTCGTCAAACGCCCGGCGAAAGGCGTTGATCTCTTCTGGGACGTTGGTGGAGTCATTCTCACCCGCCGGCTTCAACAAGCCTTGCACGCTCTCGATGGCACCCGTGATGTTGTCCTTCGTAGCGAGCTTCGCTGGATCAGTGAGAAGGCCTTCTAAAGTGCCCACCACGGATCGTATCTGTTCCGACGTGGGGAACCCGGTGAAGGCCGTTAAAGCGAGACCGCCCGATTTCTTTGCGACTTTGAGCCAGTCGATGCGCCGGAAGACGTTCTTTACAGCTTCTCCAGCCTTGGTGAGGGCGGGACGCTTATCAATCAAGCCTGTTACGATGCCCTCGATTAGGGCGATCTTTGCGTCTTCGAAGCCTTGGAAGCGCCATCCATTGAATTTCAGGCAAAGGACCTTCCCTTCGCCTTCGAAGCCGGCCTCGATCATCTCAAGAACGCTCGACTTTCCGGCACCCCAATCCCCATGGACGCCGACCGTCACGGGCTGTTCCGGCCGGTCCCGGAGCAGCCTGATGATCGTCGCGGCGATCGCCTCGTTATTGAGAAGATCTACCTTGGTCTCATTGTCGGTTAGGATCATCGGACGCTCCCGCGCGAAGTGTGGACGGCACGGTCTTGTCTTTACTTTTTGTCCCGCGGCGGGTTGGGGTCGTTGCCGGGCGGAACGGTGTCGGAGTCGCGCCAGCGGCCGTCACGGCCCTGAATGCGGACCTCGCCTCCGCCGAGATTGCGAACGGTCTGCTTTGCAGCCTGCTCGGCTTCGCGCTGCGTGGGATGAACACTGCTAGCGCGCTCGCTGCTTGGCGCCTTCACGGCCCAGCCCCTCGGATGCTTGGTGACATATCTGTCGGGCATGGCGGACCTCCTTATCATTGACTCGACGATGGGATGCATATATGAACTATACGCGTGCCTTGTCAAGGTCCGTGTAGTTCTTATCCTCATTGGAGGGCTGGTGGTGCGCTGGGGCGTCGAGCAAAGGCTTGAGTTTATTGAGTTTCGCCTGTTCTGGGAGGGCTCGATCAACCGTGCCGACATCGTAGAGTTCTTTGGCGTTTCAGTGCCCCAGGCTTCGAAAGACCTGACCCTCTATCAGGAGCGCGCGCCTGGAAACATGGACTACGACACGCGCGGGAAGCGCTATGTAGCGGCCGACAAGTTCGTCCTGCGTTTTCTTGATCCCGACCCGTATGTCTATCTTGCGCAGCTTCGGTCCGTCGCCGAAGGCGCGGTCCCGACCCACGATTCTTGGATCGCCACACTGCCGAACGCCGACGTGGCGCTGACGCCCAAGCGGGGCATCGATATTCAGGTCTTGCGGCGTGTGCTCGACGCAGTGCGCGAGAGCGCGTCGGTGGAAATCTTCTATCAGTCGATGAACAAGGTTCGACCAGATCCCATTTGGCGCCGAATTACACCGCATGCCTTCGGCTTTGACGGCTTCCGGTGGCATGCGCGTGCCTATTGCCACCTCGAGAACAGGTTCAAGGACTTCCTGCTCCCACGGATCCTCGATGTGCGGGGTAAGGGCAAGCCCGGCGCAACCGGCGAGCAAGATTGGCTCTGGAACAACTTCTTCGATGTAGTCATCGGACCCCATCCGGATCTGACGGAAAGTCAGAAGAAGGTGGTCGCCAAGGACTATGGGCTGGACCAGGGCAATGGTGTGCTGTCCGTTCGGTATGCGATGCTGTTCTATGTTCTGAAGCGACTTGGCTTGCTCGGCGATGCGGCAAAGCAGAGTGCTCGCACACAGCATATTGTCGCGCTAAACCGCAAGGAAACCGAGGCTGCGCTCAACAAAGCGGAGCTTCTGATATGACGACATTGTGGGGGAGCGCCGGCTGATGACCGCCAAGCTTGAAAGCATCAAGAACGGCGCCTCCGTCCGCGGCATCGCCTCCGCGCAGCCAGTGCAGATCGTGTCCGTGGACTGGATCGGAGATCAGGCGATCAATGTCGTCTACCGCGACCACAACGGCTCGGTCGCGGAGTCTGTTCTCTACAGGGACGACGAGCATCGTCTGGAGGTTGAGCAGGACGGGCGGCCGTGGTCGTTCGACGCCGATGGCGCGCTGCTGCGGCTGGTGACCGAAGCCAACCGCATCAAGCTTGCCCATTTTTTCGATCCTTATCTGGCCATCCACACCAGCCTCGTCGATCCGCTGCCTCATCAGATTTCGGCTGTATATGGCGAGATGCTGCCGCGGCAGCCTCTGCGCTTCCTTCTCGCGGACGACCCTGGCGCCGGCAAAACAATCATGGCCGGCTTGCTGATAAAGGAGCTGATCGCACGCAGCGACCTGGAACGCTGCCTTGTCGTCGCCCCCGGCAGCCTGGTCGAGCAGTGGCAAGACGAACTGGGTCAGAAGTTCAATCTCGAGTTCGACATCCTGACGCGGGACATGATCGAGACGTCTCGTTCGGGGAACCCGTTCAACGACCGCGACCGACTCATCGTCCGCCTCGACGTGCTGGCCCGCAACGAAGACCTGCAAGAAAAGCTCATGAGCGCCCGTGAGTGGGACCTCGTCATCTGCGACGAAGCTCACCGGATGTCGGCAACCTATTTCGGTGGCGAGGTCAAATACACGCGGCGCTATCAGGTAGGTCAGAAGCTCGGCCAAGTCTGCCGGCATCTGCTGCTCATGTCGGCGACGCCGCACAACGGCAAGGAAGAGGACTTTCAGCTTTTCATGGCGCTGCTCGACGGCGACCGGTTCGAGGGGCGTTTCCGTGATGGCGTCCATTATGCCGATACGGAAGACATGATGCGGCGCCTGACGAAGGAGGAGCTGCTGAGGTTCGACGGTCGACCGCTCTTTCCCGAGCGCCGAGCCCGCACGGTCAAATACCAGCTCTCGGAAGGCGAGGCCGCGCTCTACGCGGCCGTCACCGAATATGTGCGAACCGAGATGAACCGGGTTCAGCGATTTGCCGAGGGAGATGGCAAGAAGCGCAATAATGTCGGATTCGCCCTGCAGATCCTTCAGCGTCGCCTCGCTTCCTCACCGGCTGCCATCTACCAGTCGCTGAAACGTCGCCGTGAACGCCTCGAGACCGAGCTGGGCGAAGCGAGGCTAGCGGCCAAGGGACGGCGTGCCGGTATCGGCGAGCCGTCGGTGAGCTCCGATGTTCTCGGCAACATCGACGAGTACGGACAGGAGGAGATCGATGAGCTCGAAGAGCTGATTTCGACCGGCGCGACGACGGCGGAGACTGTCGAGCAGCTGGCGCTCGAAGTCGACACGCTCAAGGGGCTGGAGTCGATGGCGCTCGGCGTTCTGCGCTCCGGTGTCGACACGAAGTGGACCCAGCTGAACCGCATTCTCGACGACGATCTCATGATCGACGGCGCTGGAAATCGCCGGAAGCTGATCATCTTCACCGAGCCCAAGGACACGCTCCACTACCTTCTCGACAAGGTGCGCGCGCGTCTCGGAAGCCCCGAAGCCGTGGACGTCATCCATGGCGGGGTTTCTCGCGAGGAGCGCAGGAAGGTGATCGAGCGCTTCATGCAGGACAAGGAGCTGCTGGTGCTCATCGCCAACGATGCGGCGGGCGAAGGCGTGAACCTCCAGCGCGGCCACTTGATGGTCAACTACGACCTGCCTTGGAACCCCAACAAGATCGAGCAGCGCTTCGGCCGCATCCATCGCATCGGGCAGACCGAAGTTTGCCACCTCTGGAATCTTGTGGCGGCCGACACGCGTGAGGGCGAAGTCTATGGACGTCTGCTCGAGAAGCTTGAGGCGGCGCGGGAGGCTCTGGGTGGGCGCGTCTATGATGTGCTCGGCGAACTCTTCGAAGGGACCGCGCTGAAGGACCTCTTGTTCCAGGCCATCCAGTATGGCGAGCAGGAGGAGGTGAGGGCGCGCTTGTTCCGCCAAGTCGATGGCGCGGTCGATCAGACGCATCTTTTGGAACTTCTGCGTCGACGCGCGCTGACAAACGACACCATGCCCCAGGCCAAGGTCGAAGAGCTGCGGCTCGAGATGGAGCGAGCCGAAGCGTTGCGCCTGCAGCCGCACCACATTCAGAGCTTCTTCGTCGAGGCGTTCCAGCATTTGGGCGGCCGTCTCAAGCGCCGTGAAGAGGGTCGCTGGGAAATCACGCACGTGCCAGTGCGGATCAGGGAGCGCGATCGCCAGATCGGCACAGGCGCACCCATCCAGAAGCAGTACGAGAGGGTCTGCTTCGAGAAGAGCAAGATCAATCAACAGCCGGTCGCCGCATTCATCTGCCCGGGGCATCCGCTGCTGGAGGCTGTGATCAGCCTCATCCGGGAGCAGTACGAGCAGATCATGCGACAGGGCGCGATCCTCGTCGACGAGACCGATGCTGGCGAGGCGCTGTCAGCTGTCTTCCTGCTGGAGCACACGGTTCAGGACGCCCGCACGACGAGTGCGGGGAAGCCGCACGTGATTTCTCAACGCTTGCAGTTTGCTGCCATCGACAAGTCAGGGAATGCCAGCAACGCGGGCATTGCACCTCATCTCAATCTTCGTCCCGCCGCGCGAGAAGAAGTCGACCAAGTTCGGGATCTCCTGGACGAGGATTGGCTGACCACCGAGCTTGAGAAAACGGCGATCCGCTTCGCCACCGTGGAGCTGGCGCAAGGACATGTCGCGGAGGTGAAGGCGCGCCGAATTCCTGAAATCGAGAAGGTCGAGCAGGAGGTACGTGCCCGCCTCAAGAAGGAAATCAACTACTGGGACTCGAGGGCCTTCGAATTGAAGGAAGAGGAGAAGGCTGGCAAGAAGACGCGGCTTAGTTGGCAGAACGCGCAGCGGCGCGCCGAGGATCTGGCGGAGCGGCAGAAGCGTCGGATGGATCAGCTCGAACGGGAGCGGTTCATCTCATCGCAGCCGCCGCGAGTCCGCGGCGGCATGGTCGTCATTCCGCGCGGGCTCCTCAGCGCCCGGCAGAATCCGTCGGTGCCCAATCATTTTGCCGAAGATCCGGCGGCGCGGAGAGAGATCGAGCTCGCGGCCATGCAGGCTGTGATGGCGGCGGAGCGAGCGCTTGGGCACGAACCGCTCGATGTTTCCGCCCAAAAGATTGGCTACGACATCGCTTCGCACAATCCGAAGTCCGGGCACCTTCGCTTCATCGAGGTCAAGGGCCGGATCGACGGCGCGGATTCTCTGATGATCACGCGCCAGGAAATCATCACGTCACTGCATGAGCCCGAAAAGTTCATCCTCGCGGTCGTGGCCGTCAACGGCGGGTTTGCGCACGAGCCGCGATATGTGCGCGGGCCGCTGATTGATCGGGAGCCGTCCTTCCTGGAGACAGCGATTCAGTTTGACCTGCGGCGTCTGCTCGAACGCGCGGTGCCGCCATCATGAGTGCGGAGCGCCAATCCGCGCCTGTTGTGGCTGAGCCACCGGCTTACTTCCATCCGATCAGGGACGGCGCGTCGAAGCGCTGGAATCAGCTTGAGGCCGACCCCGAGCTTGCCGGGCCTTGGCACCAACTGTTCAAGCAGGTGCAGAGCCCGCGCCATATCCTGTCCGAGCTGCTACAGAATGCCGACGATGCCGGCGCGACCGAGGCGCGCGTTTCGATCGAAGACCAGCGTTTCGTGTTTGAGCATAACGGCGAAGATTTTGTCGAAGCGCACTTCGCCTCGATCTGCCGGTTCGGCTACTCGAACAAGCGCGCCCTTCACACCATCGGGTTCCGAGGGATCGGCTTCAAAAGCACGTTCAGCCTGGGTGATCGCGTCGAGCTGTTCACCCCCACATTGTCTGTGGCCTTCGAGCGTAACCGGTTCACGGAGCCGCATTGGATTGACGGCCGCCGCACGACGCAGGGGGTCACGCGCGTCGAGGTGGCGATCGCCAACCCTCTTCTCTGCCGCGAGGTTGAGAAGAACCTCGAAGAATGGTTAAAGAGCCCGGTTTCGCTGCTGTTCTTCAAGAAAATCCGCCGTCTTCAGATTGGCGATCGGGTGGTCCACTGGCAAAGCCTCGGACCAGGCCCTGTCGCCGAGAGCGAGTGGATGTCGCTGGACGACAAGGGCGATGACGCCTTCCTCCTGGTCCGGTCGGCCGAAGAAGCGTTCCCCGCTGATGCGCTGGACGAAATCCGTAAGGAACGGATGCTCGGTGCCGAGGACGGCGGCGACTTCCCGCCCTGCCGGGTCGAGATCGTCTTGGGCGCCAAGGGCCGGCTCTATGTCGTGCTGCCAACGGGAGTTGAGACGCCGCTCCCGTTCGCCTGCAACGCTCCGTTCATCCAGGATCCCGCCCGCCTCAAGATCAAGGACCCCGAGACCTCGCCGACAAACCGCTGGCTGCTGAAACGCGCCGGCGAACTCGCGGCCAAGGCGATGGTGGAATGGCTCGAACAATCCAAGACCGGTGTTCTGGATCGAGCCGCGGCCTATGGCCTGCTGCCTGACGTTGACCGAGAGGCCAGCACGCTTGAGGGCTCTTGCGCGGCCATCGTCGAGCTGGCGTTCGCCGATGCGGTCGAGAACCGGCCGATCCTGCTGACCGATGACGGTAAGCTGGTTGCCGCCGACGCGGCGATCATGATCCCGCTGCCGATCTTCGATATCTGGCCGGCGGAGCAGGCGATGGCTCTGTTGGATGAGAAGTCGCGCCCGGCCTTGTGTCGGCATGTCTCGGCTGCCGACCGGACCAAGCTGGCTCACTGGAACCTGGTCGAGGAGTTTTCGAAGAGCGATCTTCTCGCGCGCCTCCGCACAAGCCACCTGCCTCGGCCGTCCACATGGCGGCATCTGCTGAACCTTTGGACTTACATCGCGCCCGAGATGACGGGATGGCAGAGCCATCAACCTGAGCGACTCCGCATCGTTCCCGTCCAGGGCAAGGAAGTGCTCTATTCGGCGTCTGAGGTGGTGCGGCTCGGGGAGAAGAAGCTGCTCCAGTCCGATGATGACTGGGAGTTTCTCGCGGGGCATCTGATTGTCCTCAATCAGAACTGGACCCGCTTTCTGGCGGAGCAACGCCGGGACAAGGGCGACGGCGATGGCCGAGCTGACCCGACCCAAGCCGCCTTTGCGGTGCTCAAGAAAATCGGCCTCGACGACACGAGCGACGTCAATGCGGTGATCGAACGAGTTGCTGCTGATTTCTTTGGATCAAGCGGCATCAAGCTGGCCGAGTGCGTCCAGCTTGCCCAGATCGCCGCAAAGCTCGGTGCGACGGCGGGCGATTCATTCCGCTATGCATGCGCCGATCTGAAGCTTCGACCGATCGCCAAGGCGATTCTGTATGACGAAGACGGCGCGCTTGAAGCCCTGTTGCCGGAGACCGCCCAGCAGACGCAGCTCCTGCACCCCGAATATGTGGCCAGCTTCACCTCTTGTTCGCGCGAGGATTGGCTGCGGTGGGTGTCGTCCGGCCGTTCGGGACTACAGACCTTCGCGCCGCTGACCGCGAAGCGGACAAACGTTTATGGGCGCCAGCAGGTCGACGCCGAGGCCAAAAAGCGCGGCCTTCGCGGCGCGCTCTACTACCCCTATGTGACGAGCCAGTTCGTCGTTGAGGATTGGGATTTCCCAGCGGAGTACTGGCGGCACTGGGAGGCGCTATCGAAGTCCGACCCGCGGATTTGGGCCAAGGTCGCCGGGCGGGTTTTGGAGCAGCGGGACACCTACTGGTCCCGCGCCTCAAGTGCGCGCCTGTCCCAGGTCGCGACCACGGGATCGACCCGTTCACTGACGTCAGAGCCCTTGCTGGCGGACTGGTTGCTGAAGCTCAGGTCGAAGCCCTGCCTTCCCGATACGCGCGACATGATCCATGTCCCTGCCGATCTGCTCCGGAGGACGCCGGAGACGGAATCGCTCATGGATGTCGAGCCATTCGTGCATGGTCTCCTCGACCGGGAGACGACTCGTCCGCTGCTCGATCTGCTCGGCGTCCGCAGCTCGCCGAGCGGGCCAGGTCGATTGCTCGACCGGCTACGCGCACTGGCGAAGTCGGATAAGGCGCCGGCCCATGAGGTCGAGAAATGGTATCGCCGCCTCGACCAGATGCTCGATGCCGCTTCCACGCCTGACGCCCAGAGCATCAAGGACGCGTTCAAGGCAGAGAAGCTGATCCTCGCACAGGACGGGACCTGGGTGACATCGGGCGCGGTGTTCCTGGCCGGTGACGAGGAGGATGTCCCGGGCGCCGCGGTGATCCGGGCCTCGGTGCTCGATCTCAGCCTGTGGCGGCGCGTAGGCGTCGCCGAACGGCCCTCTGCTGATCTCGCGCTGCAATGGCTGGGTACGCTTGCCTCGGGCAAGGCGCTCTCGCCTGATGACGCGCGCCGTGTGCGGACACTCATGTCCCGATACCCGACCCGCATCTGGGAACAGTGCGGGCATTGGGTGAACCTGTCCGGCGAATGGGTCGAAACCGACGCGCTCGCCTATGGGCTCAGCATGCAGAGCCTGTTCACCTACGGGCATCTCCACGACTGGGTGAAGCGCAAGACAGCCGATTTCCGGCAGCTCTCGGCTGAAACGGTGCGCAATTCGCCATTCGCGTCGCTTCATGCATTGTCCGATCTAGTCGAGGAGCGCTTCAACCAGCCGCCCCTGTTCCCGGGTCTGGAAGACCGGCGTGCCTGGCTCACGGCTTTCGGCACGCAGCTTGCGCGGATCGAACTGGCCGACCCTGGCGAGACTGAGCGCGTGCGCACGGTGGCAGCGGCGATCGCGGCGACAAGCTGGGTCGCCGCCCCGAAGCTGGAAGTGATCCCTTATCTCGACGGTGTGCCTGCCGGGACGGCGCGGCTCACGGATATTCTGTGGCTAGACGGCAAGCTGTTCGTCAGCCCGCTGTCGAAGGCGAAGCTTGCCAAGCGCGTGCCGGAAGAGATCGGCAAGGGCCTAAGCGCCGATATTCGTGCCGCGCTGGCCTATGCGTTCGAGCGGTCGCCTGCTGACATCAAGGACTATCTCGAAGAGAACTTCACGCTCGGCCCAGAGCAGACGACGGTCGCGCCTGTGGTGGAGGTTCCGCCTGCGGCTGCCCCTGTCGGAGGCAACGCGGTCGATGAGTCGGCCGAGCACGTTCAGCAGGCGGCGTCGGACGAAGGCGAGGCCGGGTCGGTGATCGACGAGGACTTGTCCGAGGACGAGGATCCCACGAACCCGCCAGAACCAGAGGCACCGCCCCAGGAGGCCGACGGCGGATTGTTGGAGCCGGAGATTGTCAGCCGTCCGCGCCCGCCGCAGAAGCCAGCGCGGCCCAGCGTCATCGCCCGCTTCGCATCGGCGCTCGGCTACATGCCCGATGGCGAGGATCGCTTCTACCATGCGGATGGAAGCTGGATCGGCCGCGCCAACGGCGCGCGCTTCCCATGGGAGCGGCGCTCGGCGGGCGGCGAGGTGCAGCGGCATTACTATCCGAAAGAGCACTGCCTGGAGCGGGAACCGCTTCAGATCGAGGCTGACGTCTGGGGCCTGCTCGACCAGAAGCCCTACGCCTACTCATTCATTCTCGTCAACCCGGAGGGTGAACCCGTCGAAATGACGGGCGCTCGCCTGCGCGCGCTGCGCGATGGCGGCGAGATCACCATTCACCCCGCAACATACAGGCTCGTCTATGACCTCGACCAATAAGTACCGAAAGAAACTCATCGAGGTCGCCATTCCTCTCGAAGCGATCAACAAAGCCTCGGCAAGAGAGAAGTCGATCCGGCACGGGCACCCTTCCACACTTCATTTGTGGTGGGCGCGGCGGCCGCTGGCTGCATGTCGCGCAGTTCTCTTTGCTCAGCTTGTTGATGACCCATCGAGCCACCCAGATCAGTTTCCAACCGATGAGGCGGTTGAGGCCGAACGCCAGCGACTCTTCAAGATCATTGAGGACTTGGTTGAATGGGAGAGCTCGACAAACCAGGAAGTATTGGAACGAGCACGGGCAGAAATTCGGAAGAATTTTCCAGACGGTCTGCCGCCGGTCTATGACCCGTTTTCGGGCGGTGGTTCGATCCCGCTCGAGGCGCTTCGGCTCGGCCTTTCCGCCAATGGATCTGACCTGAACCCCGTTGCAGTCGTCATTGGCAAGGCCATGATTGAACTGCCCGCGTACTTTCACGACAAAAAGCCAACTCATCCGGGTAAGCCGGAACGGCTTCACTATCGCGGGGCGGAAGGGCTTGCGGAAGATATCCTCTGGTATGCAAGGGATCTAAGCAACCGGGCTTGGAAGAAGATTGGTCATCTGTATCCTCAGGTCAGTCTTCCGAAGAAGGCTGGGGGTGGAAATGCAACAGTCCTCGCTTGGCTGTGGGCTCGTACAGTTGCTAGCCCAAATCCGGCGCTACGAGGTGCCCATGTTCCTCTCATTTCCAACTACTGGCTTTGCAACAAGCCGAAGAAGTCGGTGTGGGTGGAGCCGGTTGTCAACGGCACCGACATTTCCTTTGAGGTGCAGACTGGAACACCTGCTGACGAAGATGCTGTGTCCGCCGGGACGAAGGCAGGTAGGGGGGCTAACTTCCGGTGCCTATTAACCGGCGATGCGATCACGGCTGACTATGTCAAAGCCGAAGGCATGGCTGGCCGGATGGGCTGGCGCCTGCTGTCAATCGTGGTCGAGGGAAGGGGTGGACGTGGGTATGTTGCCCCCTCCAAGGAGCATGAGGCTCTTGCCTTTAGCGAAAAGCCAGATTGGCGGCCCGAGTTTCCACTCTCACAGCATCCGCAGTACATGAGCGTCACGAACTACGGGCCAACTAACATCTCCGATCTGTTCATGGATCGCCAGACTATTGCCCTGAACACCTTTATGGACCTTATCCCTAAAGTCGTTGCTGAAATATCAGATCAGCACTATCGGGATATACTATCTTCATACTTGGTGCTTTGCGTCAGCCGTCTCGCAAACAGACAGTCCACGAGTACCTTCTGGCATACCTCCCGAGAAAACGTGGAGCAGGTTTTTGCTATGCAGGCCCTGCCGATGCGCTGGGATACAGCTGAAGGAAATCCCTTCTCGACCTCATCTGGGAATTTTATGGGACAGGTCGAGTATCTAGCTAAAGCCGTGGCTGCTCTGCCTTGTTCCGGACAAGCAGGTAAACTTCGTCAGATTAACGCACAAAATGTTGATTTCTCGGGATTCGTTATCTCGACTGATCCGCCGTACTACGACAACGTGCCCTACGCTGATTTGTCGGACTTTTTCTATGTGTGGCTGAGGAAAGGGTTGGCGGGCGTTTATCCTGATCTGTTTTCGACTATGCTGGTTCCCAAGCAAGAGGAACTGGTTGCCGACTACAAGCGCCACGGTGGCAAGGACGAGGCGGATAGCTTCTTTCTTGAGGGCATGACTACCGTCATGCGCCACATGGCTACGCAGGGCCGCGCCGATGTTCCCGCTGCGATCTACTATGCCTTCCGGCAGGGCGAGGTCGACGAAAGCGGATTCTCAGTGAAGGGCTGGGCGACCTTTCTTCAGGCTATTGTCGACGCCGGTTATTCGATCGGCGCGACGTGGCCCGTTCGGACGGAGCTGGTCGGCAATCTCAAGAAGAACAAGAACGCGCTCGCCACGTCCGTTGTGATGGCGTGCCGGCCTCGCGCGACGGATGCGGAAACGATCTCGCGCATTGAGTTCATCCGAGCGCTTCGCAAGGAGCTGCCCGACGCCTTGAAGGAGATGCACCGCGCAAACATCGCGCCGGTGGATATCCCGCAGGCGTCAATCGGACCCGGTATCGCGATCTTCAGTCGATATCGCGCGGTGATCGAGCGCGACGACAAGCCGATGTCCGTCAAGACCGCATTGCAGATCATTAACGAAGAGCTGGATCAGTATCTGTCGTCTCAAGAAGGTGACTTCGATCCAGAGACCCGCTTCGCTGTAAGCTGGTTCACCCAGCACGGGTATGAGAAAGGCGCGTTTGGCGACGCTGATAACCTGGCGCGGGCGCGCGGCATCTCGGTCGATGACGTGAAGCACGCCGGAATCGCTGAGTCATCCGCTGGAAGGGTACGGATCTACAAGCGAGAAGAGCTTGAGGCCGACTGGGATCCAGCGAGCGACCGCCACGTCACGATCTGGGAATGCTGCCACTATCTACTGCGCCAGTACGAGCAGGACGGCCTTTCGCATGCCACAGGGCTCCTCCTGAAGAAGCTCGGGAGCGATAAGGCCGAGGCCGTGAAGGACCTTGCCTACTGCCTCTACGACATCAGCGCCAACAAGCGGAAGGATGCGAAGGAGGCCACGGCCTACAACGCCCTCATCGCCGACTGGACGGAGCTGACACGGCAGGCCGCGGCCATCCACGACACGAGCGGGGATCGTCAGATCCGCCTGGATATCTGAGGGGGAACGGGACAGTGGCCAAGAGCACGCGCCAATATGTTTTCGAGGGTATGGAGCTGTTGCCCGCAGCCCTCATTCCGTTCGTCGAGAAGCGACTGGAAAGCTCGCTGAAGGGGCATTGGCAGGTCCAGGTACTGGAGAAGTTGCCCAGCCTGCGCCCGAACAGCAACGGCGAGGTCGGCTGGGACCAGGCCGCTCTGTTCAACGCAATGGACCGCTTTTGGAGCGAAGCCTTCAAGGCGGTACTTGGGCGGGCTGAGCGCTCGCTCGTCAATGAGTTGAGCGACGTCCGCAACAAGCTCTCGCACAATGAGACTTTCAGCTACGACGACGCCGAGCGCGCGCTCGATTCCATGCGCCGTCTGATGGAGGCTATCAGCGCCGGCGAGACCGCCGAGCAGCTCTCAAAGATGCGCGACACCATCCTTCGCACGAAGTTCACCGAGCTCCAGCGCAACGAGGAACGGCGAAAGACCCAGCGCCTGGAAATCTCCGTCGAGACGGTGGCGGGCTTGCTTCCCTGGCGCGAGGTGGTGGAGCCGCACCAGGATGTCGCGACCGGCGAGTTTCAGCAGGCCGAGTTCGCGGCCGATCTGGCCAAGGTGCATTCGGGCAGCGCGCCGGCCGAGTATCGTGACCCGCGCCAGTTCTACAGCCGCACCTATCTGACCGAGGGGCTGAGCGCGCTTCTGGTCGGGGCCGCCAAGCGGCTGTCGGGCAGCGGCGGCGATCCGGTCGTCGAACTGCAAACCAACTTCGGCGGCGGCAAGACGCACTCGATGCTGGCCCTCTACCACATGGCGGGGCCGACGCCGGTTCTGGACCTGTCGGGCCTCGACCAGCTGCTCGAGAGGCACGAACTGACCGTGCCCAAGAACATCAAGCGCGCGGTGCTGGTTGGCACCTCACGCGGGCCGCAGGACGTCCTCAATGCCGAGGGCGGCCGCAAGATCCGCACGACCTGGGGTGAACTGGCATGGCAGCTCGGCGGCGCCGAAGCCTTCGACATGATCGCCGAGAATGATGCCAACGGCATCGCGCCAGGCTCGCACCTGCTCGAGACGATCTTCAAGAAGTACGCCCCATGCCTGATCCTGATCGACGAGTGGGTGGCGTATCTGCGTCAGATCTATCGGGTCGAAGGGCTGCCGTCGGGTTCGTTCGATGCGAACCTCTCGTTCGTCCAGTCGCTCACCGAAGCGGTCAAGGCGAGCCCCGGAACGCTGCTGGTCGCGTCCTTGCCGGCGTCGCAGATCGAGGTCGGCGGTGAGGGCGGTCAGGAGGCGTTGGCGCGTCTCAAGCAGACCTTCAGCCGTGTTGAATCGTCATGGCGCCCCGCCAGCCAGGAGGAGAGCTATGAGATTGTCCGGCGGCGGCTGTTCAAGGAGATTTCCGGCGACAAGTTCCATCACCGGGACAACACGCTGAAGCAGTTCGCGAAGCTCTATCGCGAGAACGCCAACGACTTTCCGCAGGGCTGCGCCGACGAGGACTACCGGCGCAAGCTGGAGAAGGCTTATCCGATCCATCCCGAGCTGTTCGACCAGCTCTATACGAGCTGGGGATCGCTGGAGAAGTTCCAGCGCACGCGCGGCGTGCTGCGCCTGATGGCGCAGGCGATCCACGAGCTCTGGATGAACGGCGACCCGTCGGTGATGATCATGCCGGGCAGCGTTGCGGTGAGTTCGCCGCGCGTTGAGCCGGAGTTGCTCCACTATCTCGACGTGACTTGGCAGTCGATCATCGCCGGTGATGTGGATGGCACCGCGTCGACGCCCTACAAGATCGATCAGTCGGCCCCCAACCTGAACCGCTATTCCGCGACGCGGCGCGTCGCGCGTGCGATTTTCATGGGCACGGCACCGACTCACCAGCAACAGAACACCGGTCTCGACGACAAGCAGATCAACCTTGGCGTCGTGCAGCCGGGCGAGCGGCCCGCGATCTTCGGCGACGCGCTGCGACGGCTGACCAACCAGGCCAAGTTCATGCACGCCGATCTCGGGCGCTACTGGTACTCGATGTCGGCGAGCCTCAATCGCATCGCGGCCGACAAGGCAGCACAGATCGAGACCGCGCTCGTCCTGATGACGATCGACACCGAGCTGGGCAAGTATGTGAACAGCCTCGCTGATCGTGGGCACTTCGATGCCGTTCAGGTGGCGCCGGCCTCGTCGGCAGAGGTGCCGGATGAAGCTGGAGGCGTGCGGGCAGTCGTGCTGGGCGTCGCGCATCCGCATAACGGCCGCGAGGGTTCCGAGGCGCTGGTCGAAGCCAAGGACATCCTGATGCAGCGTGGCAGCACGCCGCGTGTCTATCGCAACATGCTGGTGTTTATCGCCGCGGATTCCCGCCAGCTCGACAATCTGAAAGATGCGGTGCGAGCGTCTCTCGCCTGGGGCGAGATCGTCCGCGACACCGAGCGGCTCAACCTGACGCAGAGCGACAGCGCGCTGGCCAAGGCCAAGCTGGCTGAATCGAATGAGACGATGAAGACACGCCTGAAAGAGGCGTGGTGCTATCTTCACTATCCGGCGCAGGAAAGCGCGCAAGCCGATGTCGAATGGGTCTCGGGCAAGATTCCGGCTCAGGACGGGCTGCTGGTGCGGGCTAGCAAGAAGCTCGTGGCCGAGGAAGGGTTGCTCACGGAACTCGGGCCTACGCGCCTCGATCGTGACCTCCAGAAGTACATCTGGAACGGTAAGCCGCATCTCTCGCTCAAGGATCTGCGGGAGTATCTCAATCGCTACATCTATCTGCCGCGTCTGAAGAACCAGGAGGTTCTGATCAAGGCCGTGCAGGCCTCGGTAAGCGGGATGATCCCGGGACCCTTCGCCTATGCCGAACGATGGGACGAGAAGTCGGACATCTATCTGGGCCTTGCCATCGAGCGCGCCGCGAACGCGGCAGTCGTGATCGACAGCGACAGTGTCATTGTTAAGCCAGCTGTGGCCGAGGCCCATCGACCGGCTCCTGTGCAGCCTGGTAGTGGCGGGGGTACGCAAGGCCCAGGCGAGAAGTCGCCGGATACAGGGGCACAGCCAGACGGCGGTACGCCTCAGCCTCCGCCTGCTGAGAGGAAGCCAACTCGCTTCACCGGCAGCGTGATGATCTCTTCGGAACGACCAGCCCGCGAAATCCATCAGATTGTCGAAGCGATCGTCGAGCAGCTCACGACGATCCCGGGGAGTTCGGTGAAGCTGAAGCTAGAGATCGACGCCGAAGTTCCATCGGGACTCGACCGGGCAAAGGTGCGGACGTTGGTAGAAAACGCCAATACGCTCGGGTTCATCGAGAAGGCGGTTGAGTAGATTCTCGCGCACGAGGAGGAACTTTGCTATGCCGCTGACGGTACTTTCAGGGGTCCTGCGCCGACGCCGCTTTTGGCCCGAAGAGGTGCCCGGAGAGGCAATCGAAGTCGATAGATGCTGGAACCGCGAGAATATTTTTTCTGGCAGTTTTCTGAATGAAATCAAGATCGTAGCATTTTGACGGCCTCACAGTCGGAGAATGGCCGTCAGAATGGGCGCTTACCATCGAGTTTTCAAAGACTTATGGGGAATTCAGACAATCGAGTGGGAATGAGGGGGTCCCCGTCGTCATCGCGCGTGCAGCGAAGCAATCCTGCATTCTCCGGCGGCGCCGGATAGCTTCGTCGCTTCGCGCCTCGCAACGACGCGGCCGTCGATGGCCAACCGTCTGGCGCGCGGATGGGCCTGTCCTCAATCCGGTATATCCGGCTCCGCCAGCTTCGCCAGATTGCGCAGCGACTCCTGCCACCCGAGATAGCAGGCTTCCGCGGGAATGGCGTCCGGGATGCCTTCCTGCACGATCTCAATTTCGGCGCCGACCGACACTTTCCTGATCTGAACCGTCACCTGCATTTCGCCAGGCAGGTTCGGATCGTCGAAACGATCCGTATAGCGCAAACGCGCGTTGGGCGTGAGCTCGAGGTATTCGCCGCCGAACGCATGGCTCTTGCCGGTGGTGAAGTTGCGGAACGATGCGCGGTGCGCGCCGCCGACCTTGGGCTCGAGCTTGTGCACGGTGCACGAGAAACCATTGGGCGGCAGCCATTTCGCGAGCGCGTCGGCCTCTAGAAACGCGCGATAGACTTTCTCGGGGCTGGTCGCCAGAACGCGGTGCAGACGAACGGAGTTGGGCACGACCGCCTCCTTTCCGAAAGGGTTGGGATGGGTTAAGCGAACCGAAAATGGTGGTCGCAATGGGGCGCGCGCTCTGTGAACGGCGCCGCCCATGCTGACGCGCAAGGCGGCGCGACGCCGCAAACAGGAACAGCCATGCCGCAAAACCTCACGCTCTACGGCATCAAGAACTGCGACACGATGAAGAAAGCGCGCGCCTTCCTCGACGCGAACGGCGCGGACTACGCCTTTCACGACTACAAGACGCAGGGCGCGCCCGAAGCGAAGCTGAAAGACTGGGCGAAGCGGGTCGGGTGGGAGGCGCTGCTCAACCGCGCCGGAACGACGTTCAGGAAACTGCCGGACGCCGACAAGGAAAACCTCACCGAGGCGAAGGCGCTCGCGCTCATGCTGGCGCATCCCTCCATGATACGGCGGCCGGTGCTGGAGGCGGGCGACACTATTCTGGTCGGTTTCAAGCCGGAGGACTACGCGAAGGTCGTGGCATAGCGGCGCCGCCTCACTCGCCCAGATGCCAGCCCTTCTTCACATAGGCTTCCGGAAAGCACGGGCGCATTGTCGCCAGCTTGCGCTCGGCCTGCCTGCGCGTGGCGAACGCGCCCGAGACGACGAAGACGTTCACGCCCGGTTCGAAACCTTTGAACTTGGCTGAGAAGTCGTTGAACGTCGTCGCCCCGCAGGCGCGCGCCTTCGTGGCGACGCGCGCCGCGTCCTGCGCCTGCCGCTCCCAGGGCTCGAGCGGATAGCTCGCCAGAACCACCCACCATCCTCTGAAAAGGGGCCGCGCCTCGGCCGGCGCGGCGGCGAGCAGGGCGAGGCAGGCGAGTGCGATGCGCAGCGCCATGGCGAACCTTTCCGACGTGCGCCTCGACGGGCGCGGAATCGCCCGCCATAAGACACACGTTTCGATCGCGCGCAAATCGGGAGCGCGATTTCCGGCGCCTCGACCAGTCAGTCACTATGCCGCAGCTCCGCCGGCTGGACGTCTGTCGATCCCGGCGTTTGACTGCCCGAAGCTCCAAGCCGTTTCGGTTGGGGCGGCGCTCTGCAGGTAGCGATGAGGCTGGACAGGCGCACGGCATTGGTGACCGGAGGGTCGCGCGGGATCGGCTTTTCTGTCGCGCGCTTGCTCGCAAGCCGCGGCTGTCGTGTCATGATCTGCGGACGCGATCCCGCGCTGCTGGAAAATGCTCGCGCGGCGCTCGAAAACGTCGAAGCCTTCGCCTGCGATGTCGGCGACGCCGATGACGCCGGCCGACTCATCGCCCATGTCCGAAAACGGTTCGGCGGGCTGAATCTGCTGGTCAACAATGCCGGCGTGCAATACGCGTCGAACTTTCTCGCCGAAGATGCGGCTGCGACGGCGCGCGCGATCGAGTCCGAAATCGCGATCAATCTCGTCGGTCCACTGCGCCTGTCGGCGCTCGCCATGCCCTTATTGCACGCGCAGGATGAAGCGGCGATCGTGAATGTCGCATCCGCGCTGGCCATCTCCCCCAAACCGTCGGCGCCGGTCTATTGCGCGACGAAATCCGGCCTGCGCACCTTCTCGACAGCGTTGCGCCATCAGTTGCAAGGGGCCGGTTCGGCCGTCCGCGTCGTCGACATCGTATTGCCGATTGTCGACACGGCCATGACAGCCGGACGCGGAAAATGGAAGATCTCGGCCGATCGTGCGGCGGCAAGCATCGTTCGGGCCGTCGAACGCGACAAGGACGTGGCGTTTGTCGGCGGCGCCCGACTGCTCGCGTGGTTTCTCCGGCTCTTTCCCGGGCTCGGCGACCGATGAGCGCGACCCGCGTCCATATCCTGCCGCTCGGCATCGACAATTGCTATCTGTTGCAAGGCGACGGTTGTGTGCTGGTCGATGGCGGCGCGCCGGGACAGGAACACAGATTTTTCGACCAGATGGCCACGCTCGGCGTGCCGCCAGAGAGAATATCGCTGATTGTCCTCACGCATGCGCATTGGGACCATATCGGCTGCGCGCGCGCCTTGACGAAGGCGACGGGGGCGCGTCTTGCGGTTCATGGTCGCGAACGCGACATCGTCGTGAATGGACGCAAGAGCATGCCTCCGGCCTCGACGCTCTGGGGCATTGTTTTTGGCGCCGTCCTGCGTGCGTTCCTGCCATTCATAAAGGTTGAGCCCGTGGCGGTAGACATCGAAATCGGCGACGATGGGATGGATCTCGCGCCCTATGGCGTGAATGCGCGCGTCGTTTATACGCCCGGCCATTCGCCGGGATCGATCAGCGTGGTTCTGGATTCCGGCGAGGCCTGCGTCGGCGATCTGGCGATGAATGGCCTGCCGTTGACCTTCGGACCGAACTTGCCGATCTTCGCGGACGACATGAAGACGGTCCGCGCGAGCTGGCGAAAGCTTTTGCAACTCGGCGTCGCGACCATCTATCCGGCGCATGGCCGCCCGTTTCCTGTCTCCTCGATCGAAAAACGCCTGACTTGAGAACGAACGAGCGCGACCGCCGCCGCGCTCGCCGCTCGCCGTCACGCGCCCTTCGTGATCACCGCTTCGAGATATTCGCCCGGTATCGCCAGGCCGCCGTCGCCGCCGCGTTTGCACGCGTCGATCAATGCAAGGACGTCGGCTTCCAGCGCGCCGGCGCGTTCCGCATCCAGCGCCTCGAAGGCCTTTGCGACGGGTCCGTACCAGTTGCGGAACATGTCGACGAAATGCGCCGGCGATTTGTAGCGGAAGTTGAACGTGCGCATCTGGCTCGCGATGGCCGCGTTCGGGCCGAACAATTTCTCGAGATGCGCCACATCGCCCCACAGCGCCGGCGATTGCAGGCCCGGCGCCGGCGGAATGTACGCGCCGATGGTCTTGAACAGCTGGCCGATGAAACTGCCGGGCGTCCACGAGGCAAGGCCGATGCGTCCGCCCTTGCGGCAGACGCGCAGCAGTTCGCGCGCCACCTGCGGCTGGTTCGGCGCGAACATGACGCCGAACGTCGACATCACCACGTCGAAGCTCTCGTCCGCGAACGGCAACGCTTCGGCGTCGGCTTCCCGGAAGACGATGTCGAGCCCGTCGGCCTCGGCGCGCGCACGGCCGCGTTCCAGCAAGGCCGGCACGTAATCCGTCGAAACGACGTCCGCGAACCGCCGCGCGGCGGCGATGGTCGCGTTGCCGTTGCCGGCCGCCACGTCGAGCGCGCGCTCGTTGCTGCGCAGGTCGACGGCCTCGCACAGCATTTCGCCGACGATCTGCAGCGTCACGCCGATGCGCGCATAGTCGCCCGCGCCCCACATCATCTTCTGGCGGCCTTTGATGGCGACGAAATCCGGGGTGGGCATGGGGGTCTGGATGTTCATGGCTTCGTTCCCTCTCGAAGTGGCCGGCCTGGAGCGGCGCCGTTCGCGCCGGCGCCGCGCCAATCCCCTACGGATCGCGCCGCTCGCCTGCCGGGCTTGCCGCGACAGCGCCGCCATCCTGCGCGCAAAGCTAGATGACGGCGCCGCCCGCTTGAATGACCGCGCGTCCGCCTCGCTTGACGCGGCGTCCGGAATTCCCGACCCTGAACGCGGGATGTGCGGCGCGACACATTCCGTGGAGGTCTCATGACCGGCGACGCGCTCTCGGACGTTCTCAAGACGGTGCGCCTGACGGGCGCCGCCTATTTCGATGTGGCGGCTTCGGCGCCCTGGGTCGCCGAACAGCCGGCGCGCGAACTGGTCCTGCCGAAGATCCTGCCCGGCGCCAGCCATCTCATTTCGTATCACGTGCTGGTCGAGGGCGAATGTTTCGCAGGCGTCGTGGGCGAGACGCCCGTGGCGGTCCGCGCCGGCGAGGTGGTGGTGTTCACGCGCGGCGATCCGCATGTTCTGTCGTCGAGTCCCGGCATGCGCGCCGACCCTTTGCCTCCGGAAACGATCGCGGCCATCGCCGCTGGCCCTTTGCCGTTCTACGCCAGCTACGGAAACGGCGCCGCTGTCACTGCGCGGCTCGTGTGCGGGTTCCTGGCCTGCGACGCGCACCCGTTCAATCCGCTGCTGGACAACCTGCCGCCCGTCATCGTCGCCGGCGAGCCGGCCAAAGGCGATGCGAACTGGCTCGCGCGGTTCATTCGCGTCGCGACATTCGAAACGGCGAGCAAGCGCGCCGGCGCCGAAAGCGTTCTCGCCAAGCTCAGCGAATTGATGTTCATCGAGGCGCTGCGCCGTCACCTGGAGGCGCTGCCGCCCGCGCAATCGGGTTGGCTGGCGGGCCTGCGCGATCCGTTCATCGGCAAGGCGCTGGCCGCTCTGCACCGCGACGCCGCGCGCCCCTGGACGCTCGAACAGCTCGCGCGCGAGGTCGGCCTGTCGCGTTCCGTGCTCGCCCAGCGTTTCGCCGATGTCGTTGGCATGCCGCCCATGCAGTATCTCGCGCGCTGGCGCATGCAGGTCGCCGCCGGCCTGCTCAATTGCGGCCGCGCCTCGATGGCCGAGGTCGCCGCCGCGGTCGGCTACGGTTCCGAGGCCGCCTTCAGCCGCGCGTTCAAACACGTGGTCGGAACGCCGCCGTCGGCCTGGCGCGGGCGCTGACGCGCGCGCCGATCCGTCGCAACCGGCGCATTTCATCATGCCAGTTTCGCATGTCTGCGCTATAAAGCGCCGGCCAACGCGAGACAGACGCCGACATGTCCAGAAACGTCGAAGCCCTCTACGCCGCCAAACTGATGACGCCGCACAACGCGGTCTCGCGCATCGCTTCGGGTTCGAAAATCTCGATGGGCATGGCGGTGGCCGAGCCGCCGGCGCTGCTGGCCGCGCTCGCCGAGCGCGCCGCCGCCGGCGATGTCGACAACCTTTGGGTCTACTACCTGCACTCCTCGCGCTACGCCGCCGAAACCATCCTGCGCTACGAGCTGATGGGCGCCATTCGCCCGCACTGCATGTTCTATACGAGCGTGGAGCGCGATCTCATCCAGCGGGGCAGGGAGGATGGACGCAAGGTCGTGTTCTTCGTGCCCAACACGTTCCATCAGGCGCCGCGCATTCTCATCGAACACGTGGGCGTGGAGACCATGCTCGTCACCGTCTCGCCGATGGACCGGCACGGCTATTTCACGCTCGGCTGCGGCAACGACTATTCGAGCGGCGTCATCCGCACCGCGCGGCAGGTGATCGTGGAGGTGAACGAGAACATGCCGCGCGTGTTCGGGCAGGGCGCGCAGGTGCATGTCGACGATGTCGACGCCATCGTGGAGAACCACCAGCCGCTGCTGGAAATTCCGATGCGCGGCGCGAGCGAGGAGGCGCGCGCCATCGCCCGCACGATCGCCTCGCTCACGCCGGAAGGCGCCTGTCTCCAGATGGGCGTCGGCGCCATTCCCAATCTCGTCTGCGCCGATCTCGCCAGCCATAACGATCTGGGTGTGCACACGGAGGCGCTATGCACCGGCCTTGTCGATCTCGCCAGGGCGGGCGTCGTCAACAACAGCCGCAAGACGCTCAACCGCGGCAAGACGGTGTTCACCTTCGCCATCGGCGACAGGGCGATGTACGATTTCCTGCACGACAACCCATCGGTCGAAAGCGCGCCGGTCGATTACGTCAACGACCCGCGCGTCATCTCGGAGAACGACAATGTCGTGTCCATCAACGCCACGTTGCAGATCGACCTCACGGGCGCCTGCAATTCCGAGCACATGATGGGCGCCCATTTCTCGGGATCGGGCGGCCAGCTCGATTTCGTGCGCGGCGCCTATGCCTCGCGCGGGGGCAAATCGATCATCGCCTGTCATGCGACGGCCCGGAAGGGCAAGGTCAGCCGCATCGTCGGCC
Organism: uncultured Methylocystaceae bacterium; assembly: GCA_937870755.1. Lineage (GTDB taxonomy): Bacteria > Pseudomonadota > Alphaproteobacteria > Rhizobiales > Beijerinckiaceae > JAJXWB01. Next base: position 79,673 of record CALMZV010000146.1, on the reverse strand, counting down.
GGCTGGACGGGCCGGTGACGACCCCGCGCATCGACACGCATATCGTCGTCACGGAGAATGGCGCGGTCGACCTCAAGGGCCTGTCGTCCGACGAACGCGCGCTCGCGCTCGTCAAGCTCGCCGCGCCGCAGTTCCGGGAGGAACTGCTCTACGAGGCCAGGCAGATGAACCTGATTTGAGGCTCACGCCACGCGCGCCGATCCGTGGGCGCAATCGAGCTGGGCCTGCCGCCGGTCCAGTTCGGCCGCCGTCATCGACCGCGCGAGCGGGAAACCCTGCGTCAGCGTGCATCCGTGCGTGGCGAGAAAATCGAACGCCTCGCGCGTTGTTCGACATGTCGACCGGTCGGGAAACTCGCTTTTGGCCCGCCCCTCTGGTAAGGCTCCCCCGCCCGGCGCGCCCCCGCCGAACAGGTGAACGAGATTTTCGACCCATGACCGACATCGACCGCGAAATAGACGAGGAACTTCGTCAGGATCGCGCCGCCGAACTCTGGAAACGCTATTCGGGCCTCGTCTACGGCCTGGCGGCGCTGATCGTGCTGGGCGTCGGCGGGTATCGGCTCTACGATTACCAGCGCCAGAAGGCTGCCGAGGCGGCCGGCGGGCGCTATCAGGTCGCCATGTCGCTCTCGCGCGAGGGCAAGGAGGCGGAGGCGGAGGCGGCGTTGCAGGCGCTGGCCAAGGACGCCCCGCGCGGCTACGCCGAACTCGCCCGCCTGCGCGCGGCCGCCGAACTCGCCGTCAAGGATCGCGACGCCGCCGTAAAGGCGTACGAGGCGGTAGCCGCCGATGCGGGCGCCGACGGCCTGTTCCGCGACATCGCCCGGCTGCGGGCGGCGCTGCTGCGGGTGGATGTCGCCGACCGCAAGGAGATCGAGGCGCGGCTTTCCCCGCTCGCCGCCGCCGGTCAGCCGTTCCGCGCGAGCGCCCGCGAACTTCTGGGCCTTGCCGCGCTCAAGGCCGACGATTTCGAGGCCGCGGGCCGCTGGTTCGACCAGATCGTGACCGACGCCGAGGCCAGCCCCGCCGTCAAGCAGCGGGCGGAGGCCTATCTCGCCATCGTGCGGTCCGGCCGCAAGAGCTGAGTTGATCCCCTGTCTTTCACCCTCGCCATCGTCGGCCGCCCCAACGTCGGCAAATCGACACTGTTCAACCGGCTGGTCGGCAAGAAGCTGGCGCTGGTCGACGACCGGCCGGGCGTCACGCGCGACCGCCGCGAGGGTCAGGGGCGGCTCGGCGACCTGACCTTTTCCGTCATCGACACGGCGGGGCTGGAGGAAGGCGATTCCGCCTCGCTGCCCGGCCGCATGCGCGCCCAGACCGAGGCCGCGATCGCCGACGCCGACGCGCTGCTGTTTGTCGTTGACGCGCGCGCCGGCGTGACGCCGGACGACGAGTATTTCGCATCCCTCGTGCGCCGCGCCGGCAAGCCGATTGTCCTCATCGCCAACAAGGCGGAGGGTCGCGTCGGCGAATCCGGCGCGCTGGAGGCGTTCGCGCTCGGCATGGGCGATCCGGTGCCGCTGTCGGCCGAACACGGCGACGGCTTCGCCGACCTCTACGATGCGGTGCGCCAGGCCCTCCCGGGCAAGACCGAACTGCCGGTCGAGGAGGACGCCGGCGTCGCGCCCGTTTTCGCCGACGACGAGGACGGCTCCGAACTCGATCCCACCAAGCCGCTGAGAATCGCGGTGGTCGGCCGCCCGAACGCCGGCAAGTCCACGCTCATCAATCGCATCCTCGGCGAAGACCGGCTGCTGACCGGACCTGAGGCGGGCATCACCCGCGATTCCATCGGCGTCGATTTCGTCTGGCGCGACCGCAAGCTGAAACTGTTCGACACGGCCGGCCTGCGCCGGCGCGCGAAAGTGGTCGACAAGCTGGAGAAACTCGCCGCCGCCGACGCGCTGCGCGCGGTGAAGTTCGCCGAGGTGGTCGTGCTGCTGCTGGACGCCGCCATCCCGTTCGAAAAACAGGATCTCACCATCGCCGATCTGGCGGCGCGCGAGGGCCGCGCGCTCGTCGTCGGCGTCAACAAATGGGACCTGGTCGAGGACAAGGCCGCCACCCTCAAACATCTGCGCGAGGAGGCCGCCCGCCTGTTGCCGCAGGTGCGCGGCGCTCCGGTGGTCGCCGTTTCCGGCGCGACGGGCGAGGGACTGGATGCGTTGATGAAGGCGGTCGTGGCCGTTCACGAGACCTGGAACCGGCGCATCGCCACCGCGCGGCTGAACCGCTGGCTGGCCGCGACGGTTGAGGCGACGCCCCCGCCCGCCGTCTCGGGCCGGCGCATAAAACTGCGCTACATGACGCAGCCAAAGGCGCGCCCGCCGCATTTCGTGCTGTTCGGCAACCAGCTGGACGAATTGCCGACGAGCTACGAGCGGTTCCTGATCAACGGTCTGCGCGATGCGTTCGATCTGCCGGGCGTTCCGATCCGCATGTCGCGTCGCATGGGCGAAAATCCCTACGAAGGGCGCAGAAAGCGCTGATGCGCGCCATGTGCGCGCCGGCACAGCGCGGGCGCGCGCAACCCTTAGCCTCGCTCCAAAGGGAGCGACCATGCCCGCTTTCGAACGCGAACTTCTCGAGGCCGTGCGCGACGCCTATCGCGTCTTTCCGCCGCTGCCGCGCATCGGCCCATGGCTGCGCGTATGCCCTTGCTGCGTGAGCGACGAGGCGGTTGGCGAACTCGTGCGCACGCCGCGCGAATGTCTGACCGGCGAGGCGCTCGCCGCCTATCTCGGCTCCGCGCACGATTGCGACGAGATCGCTCTGCGCGAGTTCCGGCACTTTCTGCCGCGCGTGCTCGAATTGATCGCGCAGGACCGGGAGATCGGCCCCGTCTCGCTTGAATGCGCGCTGCAGCGCCTTGGTCCCGGTCCGGAAGACTGGCCGCAGGCCGACTACCGTCTGCGCTGGAGCGCGCGCGAGATCGCCGCGCTGGATGCGTTCTTCCGCGCCTACTGGCTGAAGACGCTGCACGCGCCCACGTCCATCTTGCGGCATTCGGAAACGGGCGAATGGCTGTTCGACGGGCATCGCGCGGAAGAGGCGCTGTGCATGATCGCGCGCGCCGGCGGCGATCTCGACGAGATGCTGGCGCTCTGGGACGCGTGCGACGCGCCGAGCGCGGACTACCATCTGGCCTCGCTTGTCGCGAGCGCGACCGTGCATGCATGGACGGCGGTTGCGCGCAGCCTCGACAAAGGCGCGCTCGGCGACGCCCATTGGGACTGCGCGCCCGACTGCGAGCGCCGCGTCGTGCGCTTTCTGCTGCGGCCCGCGATCTGCGCGCGGTTGACCGACGCCTTCACGGAGGCGCCGGAAAACTCCCCGCAGGCGCAGGCGCTGGCGGCGGCCCACGACGAAGTGGAGCGCGCGCTCCTGCTCGCCGCGCCGCGCGCGTTCCGCGCGTGATCACGACGGCGCGTGAAAGCTCAGAACGCGGTCGAGCGGAAAATCGTAGAGCTGGCCGGTCTGCGTCCACGACGGCGCGCACAGATCGACGATTTTCGGCGCGATGTCCTCGGGCGTCTTCAGCGTTTGCGGATCTTCGCCCGGCATCGCGCGCGCGCGCATGGCGGTGCGCAGCGGGCCGGGGTTCGCCAGCATCACGCGCACATTCGACGTGTTGAGCGTTTCGGCCGCGTAGAACCGCGCCAGCGCGTCGAGCGCCGCCTTGGTCGTGCCGTAGAGGCCCCAGTAGGGCCGCAGGTCCGCGCGATGGCCGGCGCCCGACGAAAGAAACACGACACGCCCCGCATCCGACTGCCGCAGCAGCGGATCGAGCGAGCGGATCAGCCGCCAGTTGGCGGTGACGTTGGTGGCGAACGTCTTGTCCCATTCCTTCGGATCGAGATGGCCGAGCGGCGACAGCGTGCCGAGCATGCCCGCATTGCCGACCAGAATGTCGAGCTTCTTCCACCGTTCGTAGAGCGCCAGACCCAGCCGGTCGAGCGCGTCGAAATCGGTGATGTCGCAGGGAACGAGCGTCGCCTCGCCGCCGAGCGCGCGGATTTCGTCGTCGAGCTCCTCCAGCGCGCCCTGCGTGCGCGCGAGCGCCACCACATGCGCGCCGCGCCGCGCAAGCTCCATGGCCGTCGCATAGCCGATGCCGCGCGAAGCGCCGGTGACGAGCGCGATGCGCCCGGAAAGACTGTCGCTCATATCGGGAATGTCTCGATCTCAGCCCGTCTCCGCCAGCAGCGAGAGCTGCTGTTTGACGGTCGCCCCGGCGACGTCCGTCAACGAGGTCGGATAATCGCCGGTGAAACAATGGTCGGTGAATTGCGGGCGCTGGTCGTTGCGGCCGTTCTCGCCCATCGCCTTGTAGATGCCGTCGACGGACAGAAACGCCAGACTGTCGCAGCCGATGTAGCGGCGCATGTCCTCCAGCGAATGGGTGGCGGCCAGCAGCTTGTCGCGCTGCGGCGTGTCGATTCCGTAATAATCGGGATGGGTGATCGGCGGCGAGGAGATGCGGAAATGCACCTCGCGCGCGCCGGCCTCGCGCATCATGCGCACGATCTTCACCGACGTCGTGCCGCGGACGATCGAATCGTCGATCAGAACGATGCGCTTGCCCGCGATGGCCGCGCGGTTGGCGGAATGTTTCATCCGCACGCCGATCTCGCGGATGTTCTGCGTCGGCTGGATGAAGGTGCGCCCGACATAGTGATTGCGGATGATTCCGAGTTCGAACGGCACGCCCGATTCCTGCGCATAGCCGAGCGCCGCGGGCACGCCGGAATCGGGGACCGGCACGATCACGTCGGCCTCGACGCCCGACTCGCGCGCAAGCTGCGCGCCCATCGCCTTGCGCACTTCGTAGACCGAACGCCCGTGCACGATCGAGTCCGGTCGCGCGAAATAGATGTATTCGAAGATGCACGGCCGCGCCGGAACCTGCGGGAAGGGCCGCAGGCTCTCCAGCCCGTCTTCAGAGATCACCACCACTTCGCCGTTCTGCACGTCGCGCACGAAGCGCGCGCCGATGATGTCGAGCGCGCAGGTTTCGGAAGCGAGGATGTACTTGCCGTCCAGTTCGCCGATGACCAGCGGGCGGATGCCGAGCGGATCGCGCGCGCCGATCAGTTTCTTGTTGGTCATCGCGACCAGCGAATAGGCGCCCTCGATCTGCCGCAGCGCCTCGATGAAACGCTCGATGATGCGCTGCTTGCGGCTGCGCGCGACGAGATGCAGCACCACCTCCGTGTCCGACGTCGACTGGTAGATCGCGCCGTCCTTGATCAGTTCGCGCCGCAGCGTGAGCCCGTTGGTGAGGTTGCCGTTGTGGGCGACCGCAAAACCGCCGGAGGAGATTTCGGCGAACAGCGGCTGCACGTTGCGCAGGATCGTCTCGCCGGTCGTGGAGTAGCGCACGTGGCCGATCGCCGTGTCGCCCGGCAGGCCCTGGATGGTGCTGGCGCGCGAGAAATGGTCGCCCACCAGTCCCAGACGACGCTCCGAATGGAACCGCACGCCGTCGAACGAGACGATGCCCGCCGCTTCCTGTCCGCGATGCTGGAGCGCGTGCAACCCAAGCGCGGTGATCGTGGCCGCGTCATTATGGCCGAAGATGCCGAAAACGCCGCATTCCTCGCGCAGGCGGTCCGCGTCCAGGTCGAATTCGCCGGTGTCCGCGGGGCCGGCGTCGTAAGAGTCGCGCAATCCGTTCCCTTGCTGCGTCATCGCCTGTCGCTCCACCGCGCGAGAACCCGCCCCACGCGTATTCGTACTTACCGCCCCGTCGCCACGCCAACCTTCGGCGTCTCGCGCGGCGCCTCGCCGCTGCGGCCGGTCGCGCGCGGCGCATTCTGCTGCGGGCGCGGGGCGGGCGTGGGCGTCGATTTCTGATCGTCGTCGGCCGGCTGTTCCTCGGCCGGCGCAGCGCTCTTGGGTTTGCGGATCTTGGCGATGATGCTGTCGGGGTCGTCCGGCAGCATGGCCATGATCTGGTCGCCGGTGACGTTGAGCAGCGGCTTCATCTTGGCGGTCTTCACCCAATCAGGCTGTGTCTTTTCCGGCACCAGCCAGTTGAAGAACACGAAGGCGACCGCGCACAGAAGCAGTCCGCGTCCCGCGCCGAACACGAAGCCGAGCGAGCGGTCGAGCGCGCCGACTTTCGAATCGAGAATGGCGTCGGATATGCGCACGGTGAGGATCGACACGATCACCAGCGCCACGAAGAACACCGCGCCCGCCGCCACCGCCAGCGCCACCGCGTCCTTCGAGATGTAGGGCTTCACGTAGGGCAGAACGAGCGGGTGGAAATAATAGGCCGCCAGCGCCGCCGCCGCCCACGAAACGATCGCCAGCACCTCGCGCGTGAAACCGCGCAGCATGGCCAGCAGCGACGAAATCAGAATGACGCCGATCAAACCGAGATCGAGATAGGAAGGCATTAACGAAGTCCCGCGCCAGCCAATGAATAGGATCGCGCACGCCGCTTCGCCCGGCGATCCTGTCCGCGGTCGGCGTCGCTGACCTGCGGTCTCAATGCGCGCCTTATATAGCGTTTTCGATCGAAGGGGAAACCGCTTCGCGCGAAGTGGGCGCGACAGACGGCGGGGCGACAGACGGCGGCGCAACAAACGGTCGCGCTTGGGCTCGGCGCGCTTGGGCTCGGCGCGCTTGGGCTAGGCGCGCTTTGGCTCGCCGCGCTTGAGCCCGGCGCGCTCATGCCGGCCTCAGCGCGCGCGTCTCGGTCTCGCGCGCCGGCGCCATCGCGGCGATTCGCGCCACCAGCGACGAGATGTGCCCGCACGTGCCCACATGCATGTCCGCCGGCGCATCGTCCAGCCGGTCGCCGGGCGGGGGCGGGGCGACCGCGCGTTTGAAACCGAGTTTCGCGGCCTCCTTCAACCGCAATCCCGTGTGGATGACGGGACGCGCCGCGCCCGACAGCCCGAGTTCGCCGAAGAACACGCAATCGGCCGGCAGCGCCGCGCCGGTCAGCGACGAGACGAGCGCCGCGGCGGCGGCGACATCGGCCGCGGGCTCGTCGATCGTCATGCCGCCGGCGACCGACAGATAGACGTCGTGCCCGCCGAGCCGCACGCCGCCATGCGCCTCCAGCACCGCGAGCGCCATCGACAGGCGCGCGGGATCCCACCCGACCACCGCGCGGCGCGGCGTGCCGAGCGTCGTCGGCGTCACCAGCGCCTGGATTTCGACCAGCATCGGCCGCACGCCCTCCATGCCGGCGAGCACGGCGGCGCCCGGCGCCCCGGTCTCGCGGCCGGCGAGCAGCAGCGCGGAGGGATTGGCGACCTCCGCCAGGCCCGCGCCGGTCATTTCGAAAACGCCGATCTCGTCGGTCGGGCCGAAGCGGTTCTTCGACGCGCGCAACATGCGGAAATGGTGCGCTCCGTCGCCCTCGAACGACAGCACGGCGTCCACCATGTGCTCCACCACGCGCGGACCGGCGACCTGACCGTCCTTGGTCACGTGGCCGACGAGCACGACCGCGCTGCCGCCGGTCTTGGCGAAACGGATCAGCGCCTGCGCCGCCGCGCGCACCTGCGTCACAGTCCCCGGCGCCGAATCGGCGGCGTCGGTGAACATGGTCTGGATGGAATCGATGACGACGAGGGCGGGGCGCCGGCCTTGGCCGAGCGTCGCCAGAATGTCCTCGACATGGGTGGCGGCCGCGAGTTCCACGGCCGCGTCGATCAGTCCCAGTCGCGCTGCGCGCATGCGCACCTGGCCGGTCGCCTCCTCGCCGGAAATGTAGACGACACGCTCGCCGCGCCGCGCCAGCGCCGCGCAGGTCTGGATCAGCAGCGTCGACTTGCCGATGCCCGGCTCCCCGCCGATCAGCAGCACCGACCCCGGCACGAAACCGCCGCCCGTCACACGGTCGAATTCGGCGACGCCGCTTTTCAGCCGCGGCGCCTCAGCACTGTCGCCGGTCAGCCCCTCCAGCGCGAACGCCCGCCCCTTGCCGCGCGCCGCATGCGCGGCCACGCCGCCCGCCGGCGCCTCTTCCTGAATGGCGTTCCACGCGCCGCACGCCTCGCATTTGCCCTGCCACCGGTTCGAAACCGCGCCGCAGGACTGGCAGACGAAGGAAGGGCGAGAACGGACCATGAACGGTTATAAAGGGATTCGCCGCCTTCGCACAAGCTCGGACGTCTTGCAAAATCGCGGCGCGCGACGCACCAATGGCGGAAACGGTTTGCGCCAAGTAGGTCTACATGAGCAGAACGTGCGTGGTCACGGGAGTTTCCAGCGGCATCGGGCAGGCGATCGCCGGCCGGCTGATCGCCGAGGGCTTTCACGTTTTCGGCAGCGTGCGCCGCGCGTCGGACGCGGACGCGTTCCGCACGAAGTTCGGCGAGCGCGCCACGCCGCTCGTGTTCGACGTGACGGACGCCGACGCCGTGCTGCGCGCGGCCGGCGAGGTCGGCGCGGCGCTTGGACAGGGGCGGCTGTCGGGTCTCGTCAACAACGCGGGCGTGGCGACGCCCGGCCCGCTGCTGCACCTTTCGCTGGAGGACTTGCGCAAGCAGCTCGAGATCAACGTCGTCGCGCAGGTCGGCGTCACACAGGCGTTCGCGCCGCTCATCGGAACGGAGCGCGGGCGCGTCGGCCAGCCCGGCCGCATCGTCAACATCAGCTCCACCTCCGGGCGGCTGGCGACGCCGTTTCTGGGCGCCTATTGTGCGTCCAAACATGCGATGGAGGCCATTTCCGACGCCCTGCGCCGCGAATTGCTGATCTATGGCGTCGATGTCGTGGTGATCGAGCCGGGCGCCGTGGTCACGCCCATCTGGGACAAGGCTGAACAGGCCGATTATTCGCCCTACGAGACGACCGACTACCGCAAGAGCTTCGCCGCGCTGCGCGATCTGATGATTTCGGAAGGCCGCAAGGGGCTGGATGTCGCCGAGATCGCCGAGGCCGTGTTCAAGGCGCTGACCGCAGCCCGTCCGCCGGCCCGCATGGCCATCGTCCCGCAACGGTTCAAGAACTGGACCGTGCCGCGCCTGCTGCCCGACCGCGCGCTCGACAAATTCGTCGCCAAACTCATCGGCCTGACGCCTGTGTGATCGATCAGCCAGACTACGCCGGCGGCGTCAGGCGAGAGGATCAGGCCAGAAAGCGCGAATAGCCGATCAGCGCCAGCGAGCCGCCGAGCGCGATGCAGAGGGATGCGACGCGCGCGATCTCCCTGCGATGGGACTTGAGAGGGTCGAACCCGACGAAACACGCCATAACCGTCACTCCGCGCCGCACGATCCGCGCGCCCGCGCATCGTATGCCCGGTGCGTTAAGGCGGATTTGACGGAAAACCGAAAATCGTCGGCTTCACGGCGCCGCCATCACGTCCCCCCATTCGGGATGTTTCCGGTATTGGGCCTGGATGTAAGGGCAGACCGGCGCGATCCGGAACCCGCCCGCGCGCGCGTCCGCGATCATGTGTTCGACCAGCGCCATCGCCACGCCCGTGCCGCGCATGCTGTCGGGCGCGTGGGTGTGGTCGGCGCTGATCAGGCCCGGCGCGCGCGCCGTGTAGGTGATTTCCGCCTCGCCGACGACGCCGGCGATGCGGGCGACATAGCGGCCGCCCTCAGGGCCGGTTTCCTTATCGATCCGGATCGCGTGGGTCATGCGTCTCTCCTCATCGTTCGGGAAGGGGGATGAATTCGTCGCGGTCGCCGGTGGGCAGATCGAAGCGGCCCTGTCCCCAGGCGCCGCGCCGCCAGTCTTCTTTGGCGGCCTCGATCCTCTCGCGGCTGGAGGCCACGAAATTCCACCACACGTAGCGCGGGCCGCCGAGCGTGGCCCCGCCGAGCACGATCAGCCGCGCTCCCTGCGGACCTGCCGCGACGGCGATGCGGTCTCCCGGACGGAACACCATCATGCGGCCGGCCTCGAACGTGCGCCCGGCGACGCCGATCGCGCCCTCCACCACATAAAGCCCGCGATCCTCGTGGTCGTCGGGCAGGGGCAGGCGAGCGCCGGGCGCGAGCGCAACGTCGGCGTAGAACGTGTCAGAAAACACTTTCGCCGGCGCGGTCTGCCCATAGGCGCGCCCCAGGATCAGGCGCAGTTTCACGCCGTCGCTTTCGATCACGGGCAACGCGTCCTTTCCGTGATGCTCGAAACTCGCGGGCGCCTCCTCCTTGTCTTCGGGCAGCGCCACCCATGTCTGGATGCCGAACAGCGCGTGCGGCGCCGCGCGGGTCTGCGGACCTGTGCGTTCCGAATGCGTCACGCCGCGTCCGGCCACCATCCAGTTGACGGCGCCGGGCGTGATCGTCTGGTCGCTGCCGAGGCTGTCGCGATGGTGGAACGCGCCCCGGAACAGATAGGTGACGGTGGCGAGCCCGATATGCGGATGCGGCCGAACGTCGATCCCCTGGCCCGTGATGAATTCGGCCGGCCCCATCTGATCGAAGAAGATGAACGGCCCCACCATCTGGCGTTTGGGCGCGGGCAGGGCGCGGCGCACCTCGAACCCGCCGATGTCGCGCGCGCGCGGCACGATCAGCGTCTCGATCGAATCGACTCCGACGGCATCGGGGCAGCCGGGGTCGAGGGCAGGGTTCCAGCTCATGCGAAAGCTCCTTCCGTGGGCGGGCGTCAGGGCGCGATCGCGCCGAACCGCCCGCTGCGGAAATCCTCGAACGCCTGCACGAGTTCCTCGCGCGTGTTCATCACGAACGGTCCGTGGGCGGCTATCGGCTCGTCGATCGGCGCGCCCGCGAGCGCCAGGATTTTGGCGTCGCTTTCCGCCTCGATGCGGATGTCGCCGCCCGTGCGCGCGAGCGTCAACAGATCGGCCGCGCCGGCCCTTGTCGCGCCGTTGACCACCACCTCGCCGGACAGGACCGCGAGATTGACCGTGTGGCCTTCGGGCAGGGCGAGCGTGACGCCTTTGCCGGCGTTCACACGCAGGTCGACGATCTCGACGGGCGAGAACGTGCGGGCGGGCCCCTGCGCGCCGAACGCCGCGCCCGCGATAACCCGCGCCGTTCCGGCGTCGTCCGGCAGGGTCGCGACCGGAATGTCGCCGGCCGCAATCGTCTGGTAGTGCGGCGCCGACATCTTGTCCCGGGCCGGCAGGTTCACCCAGAGCTGCGCCATTTCGAAACGCCCGCCGCGCCGGGCGAAGGCCGCGCCGTGAAATTCCTGATGCAAGATGCCGGCGGCGGCCGTCATCCACTGCACGTCGCCGGGTCCGATCACGCCGCCGGCGCCGGTGGAGTCGCGGTGCTCGACCTCGCCGTCGAACACGATCGTCACCGTCTCGAATCCGCGATGGGGATGTTCGCCCACCCCGCGCCGCCGGTCCGTCGGCGGAAACTCGGCAGGACCTGCATAATCGAGCAGGAGGAAGGGGCTGACGTGTTCGCCGTGGCTCTCGTGCGAGAACAGCGAGCGAACCGGAAAACCGTCGCCGACCCAATGGCCGGCCGGCGCGCGCGAAACTCCCAGAACTCTTCTCATGACCGTTTCTCCTTGCGGGCGGAACGCCCGGGCGCTGGTTTTGCGGGCGGAACGCCCGGGCGTTGGTTTTGCGGGCGGAACGCCCGGGCGTTTGTCGCAATATGCGTCGCGCGGCGCGCGTTTGAGGTGTGCGCCGCCGCGCGCGCCCTTGCAGGGTCGCCATCCGGAGTTTGGATTTTTTCCAATTATCAAACTGCGCGCTTGCGCTTAACGGCTGATCCGGCGTTCGCTATCACGCCGCCGTGACAGGGCAGGGGACGACTGATGCGGATCGGTTTCCATTCGGCATGCGCGTTCGGCGTCGCGCTGTTTGCGGCGGGCGGCGCCCAGGCGCATTGCCTCGTCGGCGGACGGATGTTTCCCTCCACGCTCGCCATCGACGATCCCTGCGTCAACGACGAGATCGCCTTTCCGGCCCTCGCCGTGTTCGGCACGGGCGACCGGCCGGCCAATCGCGAGATCGACGTCTCCGCCCATTACGCCAAGCGCGTCTTCGGCAATGTGGCGCTGATGGTGGACCGCGGCTGGACGCGGCTGTCGACGCCGGGCGGCGCGCGCGCGGGCTTCGGCGCTCTGGAAACCGGCGTGAAATGGCAATTTCTGACGCTGCCCGATCCCGAACTGGTCATGTCCGTCGGCTTTTTCACCGAATGGGGCAAGACCGGCAAACTGTCGCTCGGCGCCGAACGGTTCAACACCTACACGCCCACGTTCTTTTTCGGCAAAGGTTTCGGCGATCTGCCCACGGACCTGAACTTCCTGCGGCCCTTCGCCGTGACCGGACAGGTCGGCTATGCGATCCCGGGCTGGCGCCGCACGGTCGCGCCCGCGCTCGACGAGAGCGGCGCGCTCGCCTTCGACATCGACCGCCACCCGCGTGTGCTCAACTGGGGCTTCTCGGTCCAGTATTCGATGTCCTACCTTCGCCAGCACGTGCGCGATTTCGACTTGCCGACCACCGTCAACCGGCTCATTCCCATCGTCGAGTTCAACTTCAAGACGCCGCTCGCCAACACGCTGACCTCCGGCCGCAGGACCTTGGGCACGGTCAACCCGGGCGTCGTCTACGCTACGAAAGCCTGGCAGTTCGGCGTCGAAGCCATCGTTCCGATCAACCGGGCGAGCGGCAAGGGCGTGGGCGTGCAGGCGCAACTCCATCTCATTCTCGACGAGATCCTCCCGCCCGCGCTCACGCGCCCGCTGTTCTGAGGCCGCACATGAGGATCGCGACTGCTCTCGCCCTCGCGCTGGCCGCGCCGAACGCCGCCTTCGGCTTCGCCGAACTCGATCGCGCCGAGCCGCGCGTCGGCGCGACCGTAGCCGCGCCGCCGTCCGTGCTGACCCTCGATTTCTCCGAGGACGTCGAGCATGAGGGATCGTCCGCGCAGGTGCGCGACCGCGGCGGCGCGCGCGTCGACCGTGACATGCGGATCGACCCGCGCCTGCACCACCGGATGATCGTGCGGCTGAAGCCCCTGGCGCCCGGCGAATACACGGTCGTCTGGCGAGCGCGCTCCCACGATGGGGACGACACACAGGGGCGGTTCGTCTTCACCGTGGGTCGCTGACGCCGTTTTGAAATCCGGGCCGCGCTCTGGAATAAAGGGCGCGCAAACGGAAGGAAACAGACGGCCCATGGCGCATATCGGCAAATCGGTCGCGTTGAACGACCCCGCCTACATTCACGAGACGGCGTATATCTACGGCAAGGTCACAATCGGCAAGGACGTCACCATCTGGCCCTATGCCGTGATGCGCGCCGAGATGCACGAAATCGTTATCGGCGAACGCACCAACATTCAGGATTTCGTGATGATCCATGTCGGCGGTACGACGCCGACCATCGTGGGGGCCAATTGCTCCATCACCCATCACGTCACGCTGCACGGCTGCACGATCGGCGACGACTGTCTCATCGGCATCAACGCCACGATCATGGATGGGGCGGTCATCGGCGCCAATTCCATCGTCGCGGGCCATACCATCGTGACGGAAAACGCCGTGTTTCCGGAAAATTCGATCATCGCCGGCGTGCCGGCCAAACTGATCAAGACCAAAGACAACAGCGCCGCCAACCGCATGAACGCGGAGTTCTACTATCAGAACGGGCTGCGCTACGCCAAAGGCGCGGACCGGATGTGAGCGGTGAACCCTCTCCCCGCGTGCGGGGAGAGGGCAGGGCGAGGCCCCGACTTCCTTGCGCTTGAAGGAGCGCGCGCGGGTTCGGGAGGACAGGACGCTCGACAGCCGTGCGCGGCGGCGCGCACCCCGCCCGTCGGCCTCGCCGACACCGGCCCCAGGAAGGGGAGGGAAGCCCCCGGCGCGCCGCAACACGCCCCTACCTTGCATCCGCCCCCCCGAACGCCTATCCCCTGCGCGACTTTTCCTTGATCCGACAGGCCCGACCCCATGCACCGCTATCGCACGCACACCTGCGGCGCCCTCCGCGAAGCCGACGCCGGCCAGACCGCCCGGTTGTCCGGCTGGTGCCACCGCATCCGCGACCATGGCGGCGTGCTGTTCATCGACCTGCGCGACCACTACGGCATGACCCAGTGCGTGGCGGATCCGGATTCGCCCGCCTTCCGGCTGATCGAGACTTTCCGTTCCGAATGGGTCGTGCGGCTCGACGGCAAGGTGCGCCTGCGCCCGGCCGGCACCGAAAACGCCGACATGCCGACCGGCCAGGTCGAGCTCTACGTCACCGACGCCGAAGTGCTCGGCCCGGCCGCCGAACTGCCGCTGAACGTGTTCGGCGATCAGCCGTATCCGGAAGAGACGCGCCTCAAATACCGTTTCCTCGACCTGCGGAAGGAAAAGCTGCACGCCAACATCATGCTGCGCGGCGCGGTGATCGACAGCCTGCGCCGGCGCATGAAGGAAGGCGGGTTCTTCGAGTTTCAGACGCCGATCCTCACCGCCTCGTCGCCCGAAGGCGCGCGCGACTTTCTGGTGCCCGCGCGTCTGCATCCCGGCAAGTTCTACGCGCTGCCGCAGGCGCCGCAGCAGTTCAAGCAGCTCATCATGGTGGCGGGCTTCGACCGCTATTTCCAGATCGCCCCGTGTTTCCGCGACGAGGACGCGCGCGCCGACCGCTCGCCCGGCGAATTCTACCAGCTCGACATAGAGATGAGCTTCGTCGAGCAGGAAGACGTGTTCCAGGCGATCGAGCCGGTGCTGCGCGGCGTGTTCGAGGAATTTGCGAACGGCAAGCCGGTGACGCAGCAGTTCCCGCGCATCCCCTACAGGGAATCGATGCTGAAATACGGCTCCGACAAGCCGGACCTGCGCAACCCGCTCGTCATCTGCGACGTGTCGGACGAGTTCAATCAGGAGAGCGTGACCTTCAACGCCTTCAAGAACGTCATCAGGAAGGGCGGCGTCGTGCGCGCAATACCGGCGCCGGGCGCTGCGAGCCAGCCGCGTTCCTTCTTCGACAAGCTGAACGACTGGGCGCGCTCGGAAGGCGCGCCTGGCCTCGGCTACATCGTGTTCGAGGAGGATGGCGGCGCGCTGACGGGCAAGGGACCGATCGCCAAGTTCATCCCGGCCGACGTGCAGGCCGCGCTTGCCGCGAAGGCTGGCGTGCGCGCCGGCGACGCGCTGTTCTTCTCGGCGGGCGATGAAGACAAGGCCGCCAAACTCGCCGGCGCCGCGCGCATCCGCATCGGCAATGAACTCGGCCTGTCGAAGACGGACGTGTTCGAATTCTGCTGGATCGTCGACTTTCCGATGTACGAGTGGAACGAGGACGAGAAGCGGATCGACTTCTCGCACAATCCGTTCTCCATGCCGCAGGGCGGGCTGGAGGCGCTGGACTCGAAAGACCCGCGCGAGATCAACGCCTATCAATACGACATCGTCTGCAACGGCGTGGAACTGTCGTCGGGCGCCATCCGCAACCATCGCCCCGACATCATGAAGCGCGCGTTCGAGATCGCGGGCTACGGCGAGGACGTGCTGATCGAGCGTTTCGGCGGCATGTATCGCGCGTTCCAGTATGGCGCGCCGCCGCACGGCGGCATCGCGCCGGGCGTCGACCGCATCGTCATGCTGCTGGCGGGCGAGGAAAACCTGCGCGAGATCGTCCTCTTCCCGATGAACCAGCGCGCGGAAGACGTGCTGATGGGCGCGCCTGGCGACGTGTCCGCGAAACAGTTGCGCGAACTGCACATCCGGCTCAACCTGCCCGAGAAAAGCTGAGCAGCCTGCCTCCCTACATGGGGAGGTCGCTCGTCCGCGCGAGCGGACGAGCGGGTGAGGTCCGGACGACCGGGGTTGAAATCCTTTCTAGGTCGCGAAGATCGCCTTGATCGCCTCCGCGAAGATCGCGAGCAGCGCGACCGTCACCACCACCGGCACGGCGATGAACGCGCCCGGCGCCATGTTGTCGAACAGCACCAGCCGCGGATTGTCCGGATGCACGAGGATGGGGACCGTCTCGCCGGTTCCCGCCGCCGCGCCAAATCCCTGTCCGAACGCCGGCGGCTCCTCGAACGTCTGGTCGCCGATCCGGTAGCGCAGCTTCACCTGCCATTTGCGCCAGCCCGCATCCGCTTCGACCTTGATCGCCACGCCGGTGCGCTTCGTCCATGTGCGCGCAGCGTTGAAGCGCCAGAGCGAATAGGCCCACAGCACGGCGAGCAGGAAAACCGTCAGTCCGGGCGTCAATCCGTATTTCAGCATCGGCCCTAGTTAAACCACGCCGCATACGAGAGGAAATTGCCGCCGAACACGCGCTGCCAGCTGTTCCACGTGTCCCACGAAATCGCCTCTCCCTGTTCGACATAGGGCGCAAGGGCATGGCCCGTCGCGATCCCCACCACGTCGAACGGCCGCGGCTCGAAGAACAGCCGTTTCAGATTGAACCCGGTCGCGAACCGCCAGTGCGGCATCAGCTTGCGGCCGTCGAGCACGGCCTCCATCTCGTCGAGCGCCGCGCGCCATCCGTCCACCTGCGCCTGCGTGATGGGGCCGAGGGTGCGGATCGCGGCGTTCTTCTGCGCGGGCGAGGGAATCCATTCGCGGTCGTCGTCGGTCTCCGCCAGGATCGCCGCCCAGCTTTCGCGCGACAGCGCGAACGCCTGTTTGAGATGGCCGTGCGCGGCTTTCAGCCGTTCTGGTTCGGCAACGGACCAGCGGATCGAATGCACGAAGGCGATCATGTCGGCGATGTCGGTCCGCCGGCCGACGAACTCGGCGCGTCCGGCTTCCGCGCTTTGCCGCACGCCGGCGAATACGTCCGGCGACACGCGCGGATAGAAGAGCGGCGCGGCGGTTTCGAACGAGGTGCGCCAGTCATGGGCGAGCCCAAACTGCAGCAGCGCCGACAGAAGGTTCGCATAACCGCGCAGCCAGAGCGCGTCGGCGCGATCGAACCCGACCTCGAACGCCTCGCCCTGGGCGCCGCCCGGCGTCATGCGGATTTGCGCGAGGATCTGTCCGAGCTTCACGCGCTGCCCGCCGCCCGCGCCCGTCAGATCGAACGAAATGGCGTCGAGATCGAGAGGAATTTTCACCTCCCCGCCCTTCATGCGCGCGAGTCTCGCGTCCACCGCGCGCAGATCGTCGAGAAAGGCCTGAAGCGTCGCGCGCTGCTTCTCGTAGGTCAGTTCCTCGGGCGCCGGGTTTGGCGGCAGCGGCAGCCGCAGGAACGGTAGCGCCAGCCCGCGCGGCGGCTGCAAGCCATGGCGAAACTGCGCCTGCGCATAGCGCTCCAGCCCTTGCGCAAATTGCAACATTGCGGCGCCAAACAGCGATTCGTCATCGCCGCGCGCCTGCATCGCCGGCAGCGTCGCCGCGCCGGCGCCGGTTTCGAGCGCCTGGCGGGTCGCGATGGCGGAATCGCCCGCCGTCGCGGGCTGGGCGAGCGCGAGCAGCGTCAGGAGGGCGGCGAACGGACGGATCATGGAGAGGCTCCGAGGGGGAGGGGACAGCAAAAAGCCGCCCGTGCGGGGCGGCTCTCTGCGCGGGGGCCTGCGGTCAGTAGCAATTGCGCGGATGCACGCGCCTGTACTTGTTATAGCCCACCTGAACGTAGCAGCCGCGCCGGTAGGCGTAGTAGCCGCCGCGCCGCCGCTCGGCCTCGTTGCCGATGATGGCGCCGGTCGCGCCGCCGATGATGCCGCCGGCGATGGCGCCGCCTGCATGGCCGGACACCGCGCCGCCGATGGCCGCGCCCGCGCCCGCCCCGAGCAGGCCGCCGATCAGCGCGTCCTGCGCCTGGGCGGGAACCGTGAAGGTCAGGGCGCATGCCGCGCCGAGCGTCATGAGGACAGGGCGATAATTCATGGGAGCGATCTCCGTTCCGTTCCGGCGCACTCTCGGCCAAGGTTAGGGCGGCTTTGCGGCGGGTCAAGCCCGCGTTCGAGGCGGCGCGCCGCGACACACCAACGCATTCATTCGGTTTTTGTTTCGATCTTCAGCCGGTCGGCGAGGCCCGAAAGTCGGCCGGCCATCATCAGGTCGATCATGCCGATGGGCTGCGGCGCCTCGATCTTCATGGCGAGCGAACGCCCGCTCTCGAAGAACCGGCCGATGGCGTCGACGGCGGGGGCGCCCGCCGGCCCCTCGCCCAGAAGTCCGCGCGCGACGAGCCGCGCCGTCTGCCCCAGCTGCGCGCGCGAGGGACCGTCCGGCCGCGCCGCCATCCGCGCGAACACGCCGAGATCTTCCAGCCGCAGCGCCGCTTGCGAGAAGAAGATGGCGGGCAGGGCGCTCTTGAGCGCCTGCGCGTCGCCGGAGAAAACCTCCGGCTGCACTTTCGAGAATTCCGCGCTGAAGTTCGTGCGCCCGAGGCCGGGCGCCTCGCTCGAGATTTCCGCGAAGGCGAGCGTGCGTCGCTCGACGTCGTAGCGCATGCGGAACGCTCCGCGCGCTTCGATCGAGGCATAGCCGAGGGCGGCGAGCGCCGTCATGCCGAACGCAGCGACGTCGATCTTCGCGCGTTCCGCCGTCGCGGCCAGCAGGCTGGGCGCCAGATCGTACCATTGGCCGGCGTCCACGCGCAGCCGACCGATCCCCAGACCCCGGACGGCGAGGTCCGTGATCTCGAACGCGTCGAACCGCGGCGTCGCCTGCCGCGCGGGCTGGGCGAGCGCGGCGGCGAACACCGGCTTCACGTCCAGCCCCGCAAGCGTGGCCCTGTCGAACGACGCCGGCCCGTCGGGCGTGTCCGCCGAAAGGCCCTCGATCGTGATGTCGGCGATGCGGCTGTCCCTGGCGCCCGTGAACGCCACGCGCCTGATTTTCAGGTCGACGCCCTTGCCGGCCTCCCCGCCGGCCGCGCGTACATCGTCCACTTCGATGGCGCCGAAGGCCATGCTGTCGATGAGATCGGCGGCGAGCAGCGCGACCGCGCGCTGCGTCGCCGGCGAATCCGGCTGGCTCGCACCGTCCGGTCCTGACTGGATCAGGCTCGCCACAGGCGCGACGAGCGGTCGCCCGCCGATATCCCGCCCGCGCGACCGGCCGATGGAGATTCGCACGCCGTCGGCGGAGGTGAACGCGCAATCGGCGATGGAAAAGGTGCGCGCCTTGGTCTGCGGCGCAGCCTCGCCCTCGCCGCGTCCCTCGCCCATCAGCCGCGCGATGGCGACGAAATCGACCCCCGTGGCGTCCATCGCGCCGCAGGCGCCGTTCACGTCGCGGCCCCGGCGCCGGCTGTCGAACCGCGCGCCCGCCGCCGTCATGGATGCGGCGCGGCCGGCGTCGACCTCGCCGAGCGCGAGGTCGCGATAGACCACGGTCTGAGTCACGCCCGCGACCTCCGAGCGCGCCGCCAGTTCCGGGATGACGATGCGCCGCGCCTTGATCGCCGCGAGCCGCTCGCCGATGGAGCGCGCATCGGCCGAAGACAGAAGCGCCTGCGCCGCCGCGCGATCGAGCGGGCTGCCCGAAACCTCGACGCGCGCGGCGCGGAAGGTCGTGGCGCCGGCCGTAACCGACACGTCGTCGAGCGTGAAGTCGGCCGCGCGCGCGCCGCCCGCGACGAGCGCAAGGCCGAGAAGGGCCCGCGCGAGCCTCATGACGCGACCGCGCTTTCGTAGAGCGCGCGCATCTGCTCGATGTCGGCCTGCGTCGGCAGGCCGGCCTCGTTGCCCAGATGCTGGATCTTGTAGGCGGAAGCCGCGCGCGCGAACAGGAAATGGTCGCGCCAGCGCGCCTGCGGCCGCTCCAGATACGAGGCGACATAGGCGCCGTGGAACACGTCGCCCGCGCCCGATGTGTCGATGATCTTCTCCGACGGAACGGGAAGCGATTTCAGCCGCTGCACCTCGCCCTCCTCGTCGTACCACAGCATGCCGCGCTCGCCGGACGTCACGCCGCCGATCCTGCACCCGCGCGATTTGAGATAGTCGAGCATTCCTTCTTCCGACAGGTTCATCTGCTCGCACAGACGTTCGGCCACGACCGCGACGTCGATATGGCCAAGCAGTTCCTCGGTATTGTCGCGCAGGCCGCCGCCGTCGAGCGAGGTGAGGATGCCGCGCGCGCGGAACGATCTGGCGTAGTGCAACGCGGCCTCCGGCATGTGCCCGTCCAGATGCAGCGCCTGAAACCGCGAGGGATCGAGCAGCGCGCAGTCCTCGCTGAAGTTGCTGTCGCGCGCGCGCAGGATCGCACGCTTGCCTTCGCGCGGCAGGATGAACGAAAGCGACGACCGCTTCACTTTCACCGGATGCAGCCGCACGCGATAGGTCGCGGCCATATGGGTGAACATATGGCCGAGCCAGTCTTCGGCCACCGGGCAGATGAGATCCGCCCGCGCGCCGAGCCGCGCCGCCGCGAAGGCGGCCGTCACCGCATTGCCGCCGAACGAGACGGCGTAGTCGCGCGCCACGTCCTTCTCGTCGCCCTGCGGCATGCGGTCGGCGATCATGGTGACGTCGATGTAGGTATGTCCGATGAAAAGCCCGTTCATGATCTTCCGAATGTGATGTGCGGCGTCTTATGGCAACGCAACATGGTTCGGGACTTATGGCAAGCGCACGACGATCGCGCGACATTGACAAGCGGCGGGGCGGGGGCCATTCAACGCGCCATGAACAGCTCCGCCCCGCACGAACGACGCCGATCGCACTTCGGGCGATGAATGCGCCACGTCCGGCGACGCGGCGACGGCTTGGGACGGCGGCAGGGACAGCGATATGGCGTTCAAGGTTTTCATAGACGGCGAGGCGGGCACCACGGGCCTCGAAATCCGCGAAAAGCTGATCGGACATAAGGAGATCGAACTCGTTTCGATCGACCCGGCGCGGCGCAAGGACATGGGCGCGAAGACCGAGCTGCTGGCCGCCGTGGACGTGGCCGTTCTGTGCCTGCCGGACGAGGCCGCGCGCGAAACCGCCGATGTGGTCGCAAGTCTCGGCGACGCCGGCCCGCGCCTGCTCGACGCCTCCACCGCCCATCGCGTCGCCGACGGCTGGACCTATGGGTTTCCCGAACTCGCGCCCGGACAGGCCGAGGCGGTCGCCGGCGCACGGCGGGTCTCCAACCCCGGCTGCTACGCGACCGGCG
Organism: uncultured Methylocystaceae bacterium; assembly: GCA_937870755.1. Taxonomy (GTDB): domain Bacteria; phylum Pseudomonadota; class Alphaproteobacteria; order Rhizobiales; family Beijerinckiaceae; genus JAJXWB01. The sequence continues at coordinate 58,692 of CALMZV010000146.1, read as the reverse complement.
CCATCGCGCTGTTGCGCCCGGCGATCGACGCGAACCTGATCCCGGCCGATTTTCCGCTGACCATCAACGCCGTCTCCGGCTATTCCGGCGGCGGCCGGCAGATGATCGAGGCATACGAAACGCACAAGGCGCCTCTGTTCGAGATTTACGGCCTCGGGCTCGAACACAAGCACATTCCCGAAATCATGCGCTGGTCGAACCTGAGGGCGCGGCCGATCTTCGTGCCGTCCGTCGGCAATTTTCGGCAGGGCATGCTGGTCTGCGCGCCGCTGCATCTCGACGCTTTGCCGGCAAAGCCGAAGGGCGCCGATTTCGAGGCAGCCTTTCGCGCCCACTACAAGGGCGCGCGTTATGTGACGGTCGCGCCCGTCGACGCCAGCGGCCGGCTCGACGCGCTCGCGCTCAACCAGACCAATGCCCTCGATCTGCACGTCTACGTCAACGAGGCGCGCCGACAGGCGCTGCTGGTCGCCCGGCTCGACAATCTCGGCAAGGGCGCCTCGGGGGCGGCGGTGCAGAATCTGGAGCTGATGCTCGGCGCCTGAAGGCGCGCGCCCGCGATTGTGTCGCAGGGCGGGGCGCAGGCCCGCGTGCTATCGTTTATCGAACGTCATGCGCGCAGGAGATTCGCCATGCTCAAGCTTTTCGCCATCGTCCTCGGCGCCGCCAGCGTGCTCGCGCCCGGCGCCGCGCTGGCCGTGCGCTATCCCGGCGTCGATGTCTGGCCGCGCGACATCGACAAGACCCCGTGCGAGGTCTGGTCGAAACAGGCGGACGGCACGTGGGTGCAGGTCATCCCGGTCGAGGCGGGTGGGCTGACCCACTGGGGTTTCTGGTTCAAGAACAACCAGTATTCGGCGATGCTCGACAAGAAGTGCGGCCAATAGCTACAGGCCGCTCACCTCCTTGCGCAACGCCCGCTCGCGTTGCTCGCGCGCCAGCTTGGCGGCGAGGCGGAGGTTTTCGCTTGTCCGCAGCGCGGCCTCCGGCGTGAACGTGACGGCGACACTGAACGGTCCGTCGAGAATGACGACGCCTTCCTCCGCGCTCGCCGCGCCGGCGTCGTCGCTCGGCTGAAACGGCTCCTTCCACTCAGCCATCTTCGCTCAACTCCATTTTTTCGCCGGCCGACAGGCGTTTGACGACATCATCGTTGAGATAAAGATATCCCGGTTCGAACGCGCCGAGCCGCATGAGCCCGGCGAAGTCGAGAATTTCGACAGAACCTGCACGCATCGTGCACAAGCCGCGCTCCCGCAGTTCCCGCATCACACGATTTACATGCACGCTCGTCAATCCGCACACGTCGGCGAGGTCGAACTGCGTGAGCGGCAGCGCAAACCGTCGCCCGTCCGAAAGCCCGATGGCGAACAGCCGCGCATTGGTTTCGCATAGGAAATGCGCGAGCCGCTGCACCGCTTTCAGCCGGCCGAGCCGGAACATCCATTTGCGATGAATGGCGGCGTCGACGACGGTCAGGAACCAGAGCTTACGCGCCAGATCAGGATTTTCGTTCTGGATCTGCCACAATTTCCAGTGTGGGATGACGGCGAGCTTGACCGGGGTGAGCGATCCGACGTCGTGGTCGAGCGATTTCAGCGGATAGCCGTGCAGATCGACGAAATCGCCCGGCGCCTGCATCGCGACGAGCTGGCGCAGCCCGTCGCGGCCGTCCACATGGCGGCTGACGAAGCCTTCCAGCAGAAGCGTCGCAACCTCGATCGACGCCCCGCGACGCAGGATGGTGGCGCGCGCGTCGAACGAGCGGTATTCGCTCACGGCCGCCTCGAGAATTGCGCGCTCCTCGCGCGTCCAGACGTTGCGCGACCGCAGAACCTGTTCGACGGCCACGATATTCGCCCCCACCGTTTACCGACGCACGCAAACGTAAAGGCCTGAATGGCGCTTCGCATGCGAATTCCGACTGATTCATGTTAAGTGGCGCGCAACGACGCGCGCCGGCGCGGCTTCAACCGCCGCGATAGACGCGCCGGTAGCGCCGTCCGAGGCCCGTGAGAATTTCGTAGCCGATCGTTCCGGCGTGCGCAGCGAATTCGTCGACGCCGATCCGCGCGCCCAGAAATTCGACCGGCGCGCCGCGGCCGACATCGCCGGCGCGCGCGTCCGTCGCGTCGATGGCGATCAGATCCATCGAGACGCGGCCGACGATCGGGCAGCGCGCGTCGCCGATCATCACGTCCGGCCCGCGCTTGTCGTCCGTTCCCATCGCGCCGCGCGGCACGCCGTCGGCGTAACCGACGCCGACGATCGCGATGCGGCTGTCGCGCCGGGCCGTCCATGTGCGGTTGTAGCCGACGCAATCGCCGCGCGGCACCGTCCGCACCTTCAGCATCGTGGCGGTCAGATGCGCGACCGCGCGCATCGGGTTCGTGTCGTGTGGCGTCGGATTGCCGCCGTAGAGCGCATAGCCTGGCCGCACCATGTCGCGCCATGGATGCGATGCGAGGAAAATGCCCGAGGAATTGCAAAGTGATGCGGGAATGTCCCGAATCTCTTTCTCAACCGCGGCGAAGGCCGCCTCCTGCCGCGCGTTGTCGGTGGCGTCGGGAAATTCCGACGACGTGAAATGGCTCATGACCAGCGTCGGTTTGGCGCCGAGCGCGGCGAGCGCGACGCCCACTTCCGACGGCGCGAGGCCCAGCCGGTTCATGCCCGTGTCGAAATGCAGCGCGGCCGGCCCCGCGTCGCCCCATTCCGCGATCTCCTCCATCGCGCCGAGCGCGGGCCGCAGCGCATGCGCCTTCAGCGTCGCCGCGGCGCCCGGCGTAAGACCGTCGAGCATGTAGATCGTCGCCTGCGGCAGCGTCGCGCGCGCGCGCACGCCTTCCGACAGACGCGCGACGAAAAAGGTGCGGCATCCTTCCGCCCAGAGCGCGCGCGCGGCCGGCTCCAGCCCGATCCCGTAGCCGTCGGCCTTGATCACCGCCGCGCATTCGACGGGCGCGACCTTGTCGGCGAGCAGGCGCCAGTTGGCGCGCAGCGCCGAAAGATCGATGACGAGTTCGGCGGTCGCGCCCGCCGCTTCGGCGATCATCGCGGCGCGCTCACATCCGGGCCGGCAGATTGTCGGGTTCGGCGAGATTGGAGAATCGCGTGATCTCGTTTTCGAAGGCGAGCGGCACGGAGCCCGTGGGACCATGGCGCTGCTTGCCGATGATGACTTCCGCGCGGCCGTGCGCGCGCTCCATCTCGGTCATCCACTTCACATGTTCTTCGGTGCCTTCGCGCGGTTCCTTGTTCTTCAGGTAATATTCCTCGCGATAGACGAACATCACCACGTCCGCGTCCTGTTCGATGGAGCCTGATTCACGCAGGTCCGACAGTTGCGGGCGCTTGTCGTCGCGCGCCTCCACCTGTCGCGACAATTGCGACAGCGCGATGATCGGAACGTTCAGCTCCTTGGCGAGCGCCTTCAGCCCGGTGGTGATTTCGGTCACCTCCTGCACACGGTTGTCGCCCTTCGACTTCGAGCCGGACAGAAGCTGGATGTAGTCCACCACCAGCACGTCCAGCCCTTTCTGGCGCTTCAGGCGCCGCGCGCGCGCGGTCAGTTGCGCGATCGAAATGCCGCCGGTCTGGTCGATGTAGAGCGGAATACGCTGCATCTCCTGCGCGGCGTCGGAGATGGCGTGAAAATCCTGCTCCGTGATCGAGCCGCGGCGGATCTTGTAGGACGCCACGCCCGATTGCTCGGCGATGATGCGTGTCGCCAGTTGTTCGGACGACATTTCGAGCGAGAAGAACCCGACGATGCCGCCGTCGATCGTCTCCTCATCGCCGTTGGGCTGCGTGACGGACTTGTGCGCGCGCGCGATGTTGAAGGCGATGTTGGTGGCGAGCGCCGTCTTGCCCATGCCGGGACGGCCGGCGATGATGATGAGATCGGACGGTTGCAGGCCGCCCATCTTGGCGTCGAGATCGGCCAGCCCGGTCGCAAGCCCCGACAGATGGCCCTCGCGCTGATAGGCCTTGGCCGCCATGTCGAGCGCGATCGTGAGCGCGTCCGAAAACCGCTGGAAGCCGCCGTCGTAGCGGCCCGTTTCGGCGATGGAATAGAGCTTGCGCTCGGCTTCCTCGATCTGCGCGGCGGGCGCGGCGTCCACCGCCGCGTCGTAGGCGGCGTTGACGATGTCCGACCCGATGACGATCAGTTCGCGCCGCAACGCGAGGTCGTGCACCGTGCGGCCGTAGTCGGCGGCGTTGATGATTGTGGTCGCTTCGGCCGCCAGCCGCGCGAGATACTGGCTGATGGTCACGCCGCCGAGATCGGCGTCGCCGAGAAAGGTCTTCAGCGTAATCGGCGTCGCGATCTTGCCGGCGCGGATCAACTGCGCGGCCACCTCGTAGATACGGCGATGTATCTCCTCCGAGAAATGCTCGGGCCTGAGGAAGTCCGAAACGCGGTCGAAGGCGTCATTGTTGACCAGCATGGCGCCGAGCAGCGCCTGTTCCGCTTCCAGATTCTGGGGCGGCGCCCGCAGCGACGCTTCGTTCTGGGCGACGACGAAACGACGTTCCGACAGGTGTTCGACGGCGGCCATTGCGGCTCTCTCTGCGATGCGAGGACGGTTAACAGAACGTTAACGCTGCAGCGCCCGCTTGTCGCGCCGCGCGAGCTGCGAGTCCACCGCACGCGCTGCGCGGGAACGAAAACGAATCGCCTTGCCCCGCTATCCACCATTGTCCACAGGGCGCGAAAAAAATCATCTTGCGCCTGAATTGCGGCCTGGCGCGGGCGCCGCGCGCCGGCGCGCGTCGATTCGCGCGACGGCTTCCATCCCCGCGACGCCGACCAGCGCGCACGCCATGCTGGCGAGAAACGTTCCGTGCAGCCCTGCGTTGGTCAGTGCGAAGGCGAACGCGAGCGGCCCCACCGCGCGCGACAGGTGATTGGCCAGCGCCAGATCGCCGATCGAGGCGCCGTAGCCGTCGCGTCCGAAAATCGCGAGCGTGACGGCGCCGCGCGCGATGGTCATCAACCCGTTGGACAGGCCGCAGCCCGCCACGAAAACGCAGGCGAGCAGCGGCGTGACATGGCCCGACACAACGAGCGCGAGCGCCAGCGGCAGCAGCGCGACCGACACGCGGGCGGCCGCGACCGCCGGCAGTCGCGCGCCGAACAGCATTTCGCCTGCGCGGCTCAAGACCTGCGCCGGCCCGAACATCATGCCCGCGACGATCGCCTCGCGCGTCGTCAGCCCCGCCGCGCTCATCGCGCCGACGAGATGCACGGTCACGCCGGCAATGACGAGTTGATGTGCGGAGATCGCGATGGCGAGCAGCACGAACGCGCGCCGGCGCGCCGCGCCCCGCAGCGGCGGCGCATCGTCCGGGTGTTCGGCCGCCGGCGCGGGCGCAGGCGCGGCGTCGTCGCGCGCGGGTCTGAGCCCGAACCAGTTGAGCGGCAGGCACAGCGCGAGCGCGCCGGCCGCGTAGAGAAAATACGTCGCGCGCCACCCCAACTGCTCCATCGCCAGCGCCGTCAGCGGCCAGAACAGCGTGGACGCGAACCCGCCGAAGAACGTGACATAGGTGATGGCGCGCCGGCCGTCGCGACCGGCGACCTGCACCAGCGCCGCGAACGCGGCGTCGTAGAGGGTGAGCGCTGAGGCGATCCCCGCGAGCGCGCTCGCCGCCAGATAGGAGAGGGGCCCCTGCGCCGCGCCGAGCGCCGCCAGCGCGGCGGCCGCGACCGCCGCCCCGATCGACATGACGCTGCGCCCGCCCAGACGGTCGATGGCGCGCCCGACCCATGGCGCGACGAGCGCGCTCACGATCAGCACCAGCGTGAAGCCGAGAAAGACGAATTCCCGCGAGAGGCCCAGGTCGGCGGCGATCGGCTCGGCGGTCAGCGAAATCGGATAATAGACGACGCCCCAGGCGTAGATCTGGCTGAGACCAAGCGACGTCACCGCGCGCCTGTTGACCGGCGGCGCGGGAGCGATGGCGGCGGGCGAAGGCGGAATCATGCGCGATCCTACCGGACCGTCGCGAAAAAGCCTCCCCGGCGGCGCCGGAGAGGCTGTTGGAAAACGCGAATGGCGACGGCTTACGCTTCGCCGCCCGCTTCCGCGAGCGCGGCGCCGACTTCGAGGCCGAGATCGTCCATCGAGGTCTCCTCGCGCACGGTCACCGCTTCGCCGCGCGCCTGACGCTCGGCTTCCTCGGCCGAACGGGCGACGTTGATCGTCACGTTCGATTCCAGTTCCGGATGCAGCCGCACCGGCACCGTGTGCAGGCCAAGGCCCTTGATCGGCGCCACGAGCGCGATCTGGTTGCGATGCACGCTGTAGCCGCCCTCGGTGATCGCATCCGCGATGTCGCGCGTCGAGACCGAGCCGTACAGCTGGCCGGATTCACCGGCCTGTCGCAGAATGACGAAGCTCTTGCCGTCGAGCTTGGCGCCGACCTTCTCGGCTTCGGACCGCGCTTCGAGGTTGCGCGCCTCGAGCTGGGCGCGCTGCGTCTCGAACCGCTTCATGTTGGCGTCCGTGGCGCGCAGCGCCTTGCCGCGCGGCAGCAGGAAGTTGCGGGCGAAGCCTGGACGCACCTTCACCTTGTCGCCCATCTGGCCGAGTTTCGGCACGCGTTCCAAAAGAATGACTTCCATGATGTTTCTCCTCGATGGTTCGTAAGATCAGTCGGGTTGGCGGGCGCGCGCGCGGGCGCGCAGATGAAAAGCGGAATCGATCAGCCCGCCGGCGGCCATGAAGATCATCGGCCACGGCGGAATGAGCGCGGCCAGCGCATACATTCCCGCCAGCAGGCCGGGGCGGAATGGCGAGCCGCGCGTCAGCACATGGGCCACGGCGAGCCCTTGCAGGGCGAACGCCGCCCCCAGGGCCGCCGCCACGACGCCGGCCACGACGCCGATCGGTCCGTCGACCAGCATGAGCGCGCAGGCGATCGCGAACGCCGGACCGAGCGAAGCGGGCAGCACGAGATCGTCGGCGATCGGCGGCCACGGGCGCGGCAGCCGGCCCGAGATCATCGTCGCGCGGCCGGCCAGAAACAGGTTGAAGGCGAGCATGACGGTTGCGGAAGCGGCCATCATCAGCGGCGCGAACCGCACGAGCTTGCGCGCGATGTCCTCGACCGTCAGGTCGGCCGGCAGTTTGGCGCCTTGCGTCATGTGCTGGACGACCGGCGTCGCGCGCCGGACGAGCGCGGCGAACGCCTCGTCGTAGCCGCCGGCGGACACGACGATGGCCAGCACGCCGAACAGCGCCGACAGCGCGGCGAGCGCGGCGGCGCCGACCACGGCGCGGCCCGGCGCCTCGTCGCGCGCGCCCGGTCCGCCGACCGGCGCATAGAGCGCCAGCGCGCACAGGATGAGCGCGGGCGCGGCGATGCCGACGACATAGAACAGCGCAATGGCGGGATGCAGGACGGCGCCGATGAATCCGGCGCCGACGATGGCGCCGACGAGCCCGGTCCAGAAGCCGAAGCCGAGCGTCGCGATCATCAGCGGCGCGGGCGCGAGATAGCCGAGCGCCAGCGCGGCGAACGTGCCGCGCGCCGCAAGCACGAACAGCAGCGCCGCCGCGAGCCCGGAGGCCGCCGCGATCAGGACGCCGAATATCGTTTCGCGATTCTGGTTCATCGACGAGCTGTCCCGCAGGTCTCCGCAAACGACGCGCGTCGCGGAGGCGGTTAGAGGCCTGGGCCTCAGCCAAACCCGGCGGATCGCGCCGCCGGGCCTTTTGCGTTCTTCATGCGGGCCGTTCGAAAACGGCCCCGGCCTCCGTCCTTGCAGGACGGGCGGCGATCAGCGGATCACGTAGGGCAGCAGGCCCAGGAAACGCGCGCGCTTGATCGCCTGGGCGAGTTCGCGCTGCTTCTTGGCGCTCACGGCCGTGATGCGCGAGGGCACGATCTTGCCGCGCTCGGAAATGTAGCGCGAGAGCAGGCGCGTGTCCTTGTAGTCGATCTTCGGCGCGTTGGGGCCGGAGAACGGGCAGGTCTTGCGACGGCGGAAGAAGGGGCGACGGGCTGCGGCGGACATCAGTTGGCTCCTTCGATGGCGTCGTCACGGCGCGGGCGGCGTTCGCCGGCGCGCTCGGGGCGCGGACCGCGGCGATCGCCGCGCTCGCCGTCGTCGTCGCGCTTGCGCATCATGGCGGAGGGGCCTTCCTCCAGCGCCTCGACGCGCACGGTCATGAAGCGCAGCACGTCCTCGTTGAGGCCCATCTGGCGTTCCATTTCCGCGACCGCCGCGTGCGGCGCGTCGATGTTGAGAAGGGAGAAATGCGCCTTGCGGTTCTTCTTGATCCGGTAGGCGAGGGACTTCACGCCCCAGTATTCGGTCTTTTCGACCTTGCCGCCGAGACCGGCGAGAACTTTCTTGAACTGCTCGGTCAGGGTTTCCACCTGCTGGGCGGAAATATCCTGGCGAGCGATGAAAATGTGCTCGTAGAGCGCCATGAGAGCTTGCCTTTCGTTTCATCGCGGCCCGGCGCGGAGCCCTTCGAGCCTGCGGAAAGGCTCGGCGGAATCGTCGAAGGCGGGAACACGGGAGGACGGGCTTTCGCCCTGTCGCGCAAGCGACCCTCCGTTCAGCCCCCGGCCGGAACGGCGCGAAGCGCGCTTTATAGCGATGTTGGCGGCCGATGCAACCGGGCGCGCCCACATTTGCGGCCGCGCCGCGAAATGACACAGCGCGGGCGGCTCCACGCTGCGCCCGGCGCCGGGGCGGGACGGCGCCGCGGCGCCCGCGCCCGACCCTGCGACAGGGTTAACGCGCGCACAACCGCTTGAAACACGGGCGCTCCGCGCTGGTCGCCCCCAAACCGCGCCACGGCCTGCGCGCACACCCGCGCCCGGCCGCGGAACGAGGCTTGCGGGAAAGCGCGTCAGGAGCACGCGCCATGAAAAAACTGTCCCATTTCGCCACAAGCCGTTCCGGTTCGGCCGCCGTCATTTTCTCGCTCGCCGCCCTGCCGGCGCTCGCCATGCTCGGCGCCGGCGTCGACTACGGCCGCATGCTGAACGAACGCGCGTCCTTGCAGGCGGCCACCGACGCGGCCGTGCTCGCGGCCGGCCTCGATCTGACGGGCGCCTCCGACGCCACGCTGCGCACGGGGGCCGAATCGATGGTGCGCACCGCGCTCGCGCGCCGGCCGGGGACCACCGTCAGGTCGGTGACCCTTTCCACCGTCAACAACCAGATCGTGCTGCGCGTCGCGGCCACCTCGAAAACCATGTTCGGCGGCCTGCTCGGCCGGTCCGAGGTCGACCTGGCGACGACCGCCGCCGTGCCCAAACGGTCCGGCAAGAAGCAGGACCTGTATTTCCTGCTCGACCGCTCCGCATCGATGGGGCTGGCGGCCACCACGGCCGGGCGCGACAAGCTCATCAGGCTCGTCGGCTGCGCCTTCGCCTGCCACGATCCGGAAGGCGGCCAGAAGAAGAGCAATCTCCAGGTCGCGCAGGAGAACGGCGTTCAGACGCGCGTGGACGTGCTGCGCGATGCGGTCGGCGGCATGATCGACAAGATGATCGCGCGCAAGTCGCCGCTCGACACGTTCCGCGTGGCGATCGACACGTTCGACGACGCGCCCCATCGCTCCGTGCCGCTGACGACCGATCTCGTGACCGCGAAATCGTTCCTGACCAACTATCAGCTCGGCTATAACACCTCGTTCTCGGGCGCGATGCCGACCTACAATTTCGACGTCGGTTCGCAGGGCGACGGCCACGCCACGCCCGAGAAATTCGCGATCATCGTGTCGGACGGCGTGCAGGGCCGGCGCGACCGCGTGGGCGGCTTCAAGCCGTTCGACGCCAGGCTCTGCGACACGATCAAGGGCCAGCGCGTGACGCTGATCGTGCTGAACACGAAATACATCCCCATGCCGACGGAGCCCGCCTATCAGCAGACGGTGCAGCCGATCCAGAACCAGCTCGAACCCGCGCTGAAGGCCTGCGCGTCGCCCGGCTGGTATTTCTCGGCCACCGACAAGACGGAAATCATGGCCGCGTTCGACGCCATCGATCGCGCCATCCAGACGTCGAAACTGCATCTGTCGAAGTAATCTATCGCGCGCCGAGCGCCAGAAACAGCGAGGCGACCTGCGTGGCGTGATGCAGGTCGCCCGCGCGCGCGGCGGCGACGACATCGGCCACCGTCATCGTCTCGACGACGATCTCCTCCGTCGCATCCGGTCGGGGATCGCGCACGCGCCTGGCGCCTTCGCCGAGCAGGATGAAGACGCGATTGGTGCAATGGGCCGGATCGACGAAACTCGCGCCCACCTGTCGCAGCGTGCTGCAGGCGTAGCCGGTCTCCTCCAGCAGCTCGCGCGCGCCGGCCGCGCACGCATCGGCGTCGCTCGCATCCATGCAACCGGCCGGCAGTTCGCGCGTCACGCGACCGACGCCATGCCGATATTGCCGCACGACGACGATCCGCTCGTCGTCGGTGATCGCCACGACCTGAACCCAGTCCGGATATTCGAGCACGTAATACGGCGCGATCTCCACGCCGTCGGCGCGCACGCAATCGTCGGCGCGCAGACGTATCCACTTGTCGGCGTGCACCAGGCGGCTCGCGCGCGTGCGCCATACGGAGGGTTCGGCGCTCACCGGGGCAGCCCCGCGAAGGTGGACACGATGGTCTGAGCCGCCGAGAACCGTTTCGTGGTGCGGCCGAACGCCAGCGCCGGCAGCGCCACGCCGCCGAACATCTGGTGGCCGCCGCCTTCCACGCGATAGAGCGCGACCGGCGTTGCGGGCGCGCAGGCCCAGGCGATCTTCGTCACCTTCGGATCGTCGGCTTCGGCGGAGGCGACCGCCTGGCGCGTCGGGTCGCCGCACCTGGCGCGCTGGGCGAAGAAGGCGGCCGTGCGCTCCGCGCCCCACACCTCGCCCTGCCGGGGATGAAAGAAGCCGACATTCACCGATCCGCCCTCGTAAGGCACGATGGGATCGGCGTCGCCCGACGCCATCACGACCGGCAGCGGGCGCCCGCCGGGGCACGCCGCGCCCGTGTTGGCGGCGAGCGCGGCGATGACCGTTCCCACGCCCGCGAAAACATCCGGGGCGCCGCACGCCATGTCGAGCGCCATGATCCCGCCGTTCGACACGCCCGCCAGGAATATCCGTTTCTGGTCGGCGATCCCCTCGACCACGAGACGCTGGGCGAGCGACAGCAGGAACGAGCGATCGTCGACGCCCCGCCTCATGCCGCGCCCGTCGCGCCAGATGCGGTCGACGCCTTCGGGATAGACGGAGACGAAGCCGTGCGCGCGCGCCGCCGCACGAAAACCGCTCGAGACGAGGGTTGCGTAGGCGCCGACGGTCGCGCCGTGCAGCACGATGACGGCCGGGCGCGCGCCCGCGCCGATATTGTCGACGATGGCGAAGCGATCGCCGTCGGGCGTGGCGAAGGTGAGGCGCCTTTCCTGCGCGGTCGCGCCGCCGCAGGCGAGCGCGGCGAGAATGAGCGCCGCCGCCCTCACGACCATTCGGTCGCGTGTCCGTCCGGATAGACGCGCCATGCCCGCAGGCCCGATTTGGCGATGACCGTATGGCCGTTCTTGGCCATCTGCACGAGATGTTTGAACACCAGGGGATTGCGCCAGGCGTAGGGCTTGGAGGGATCGCACACGGCCTGATAGTCGTCGTTGTCGGGATCTTCCATGAAGATCGTGCCGATCCTGTCGGGCCGCAGCACGGGCGACATCGTGCGGTCCATGATCCACTCGCACAGGAAATCGCGGCACACGTCCGGCCGCGTTTCGTAGATGGTGCAGCCGGAATTGTTCACGCAATGCGTGCACAGAACGCCCATCGGCTTCTTGAACACGTCGATTTCGAGCGACTTGCAGCACATGGTGCAGGAGCCGCAGGATTTTCCGGGCGCTTTCTGGAGCATCGATCCTTCCGTCGCGCCCGAATCGGCGCGCCTTATCTTGGTCCAGCGCCGCGCGCGTGCAAGCGTCGCTTCACCATTCGGGCGGCGAGGAGCCCAGAAGCGGCGCCGGCAGCGCCCAGCGCATCGGCGCGCCGTCGATCGCCAGCGGCGGTTTGAGCCGCCGCGCCGGTCCCCGGCCGTTCGCCTCGACGGCGGGCGCGAGATCGTCGTCGGTCTCGCGCGCGAGCGACGCCGCGAGACCGTTTTCGACACGACGGGCCATCAGCAGCGACGCCGTGCGCGCGAGCGACGCGTGCGCGATCGTTCCTTCGCCGGTCCGCAGCCGTCGCGTCAGCGCGCGCACGGCCGCCGCCGCCATCAGATAGCCGGTCGCATGATCGAGCGCCTGCGCGGGCAGGGGATGCGGCCTGCCGGTCCGCGCGGCGACCATGCCGGCCTCCGCGATCCCGCACGACATCTGCACCAGACTGTCGAAACCGCGCCGGTCGCGCCACGGTCCGCGCCAGCCGTAGGCGTCGAGCGAAACGTCGATCAGGCCGGGCCGCAGCGCCTGTCGCGCCGCCGCGCCGAGCCCCAGGCGTTCGAGCGCGTCCGCCCGGTAGCCGTGCACGAACACATCCGCCTGCGCCATGAGGGCGCCAAATCGCGCAAGTCCGTCCGCCGTCTTGAGATCGAGCCGCGCGCACCGCTTGCCGAGGGCGACCTCGGGCGCGGCGGAGGGCTCTTCCCAGCCGGGCGGATCGATGCGCAGCACGTCCGCGCCGTATGCCGCCAGAAAGCGCGTGGCGACGGGGCCGGCCAGTATGCGCGTGCAATCGAGAACACGCAGGCCTTCGAGCGGACGATCCGGGCGCGCCGGCCCGCGCGCGCGCCCCGCGCCGGTCGTCTGCGTCGCCATCAAGGGCTCGGCGTTCGCCGCCAGCCCTTGCGGATGCGCGCGCCATGCGTCGGCCGGGCGCATTGCGGCCGCGCAGCCGCCGGCCGCGACGACCGCCGTTTCGAGGTCGTCCGCGCGCCAGCTCTTCACGGCCGCGTCAGCCGCCGCGCGATCCTCCGCGCAACCGAGCGCGGCGAGCGCGGCCGCCCGGTGCTGCGGCGCGTTGGTGTGCAGCCTTATCCATCCGTCGCGGGTCGGATAATCGCCGGCCAACGGGTCCCACAGCGGCGGCGGCGTCCATCCCTGAGGGCGCAGGCTCGACTGGAACCAGAACGACGCCAGCCGCCGGTCGACCACGACCTCGCGCGCCGCGTCTCCGGCCGCCTGACGATATTCGGCGACCGCCAGTCCCGCCGCCGCGATCGAGGCGGCGGCAAGATCGGTGACGGCGAAAACCGACGGCAGCGCACCCTGCGCGGTCGCCCGCACGCCCGCCGCGAGCGCGGGCGGGCCATCGAGCGCCGACCAGATTTCGCGCAGCGTCGCGTCGAACATGGGGCCTCGTTCAGGCCGGATCCATCTGCAACAGATCGGGCCGTTTCACCTCGATCTCGACGAAGGCGATCGGGTGCGGCGAGCCGTTCTGGATGTCGTGCTCGACGCCCGCCGGCCGAGCATAGCTCGTGCCCGCCGTCATCGGCCGGTCCTGAACCACCCCGTCCACCTCCGCTCGCAGATTGCCGTCCGTCAGCATGACCACGAAATAGGGCCAGCCGTGCCGGTGCAGGCCGGTGACGGCGCCGGGTTCGAAATCCCAGCGCGTGATGCGCACGCTCTCGTCTTCATGCTGGAGCGTGGGAACGGCGGGAATGTCGCAGACGAAGGGCATGCGCCACTGTCGCGCGCCCGGCCGGCGCGCGCAAGCTTGACTCGGCTCCGCGCCTGCGTCACCACGCCGGCACAATCGAGGAGGCGGCATGGCGACGGCGTTTCTATTTCCCGGTCAGGGCTCGCAGGCTGTGGGCATGGGCAAGGCGCTCGCCGACGCTTTTCCGGCCGCGCGCGCGGTGTTCGACGAGGTGGATTCCGCGCTTGGCGAAAAACTCTCCGCGCTGATGTTCGAGGGGCCGGAAGCCGACCTGACGCTGACCGCCAACGCCCAGCCCGCCCTCATGGCGGTCTCGCTCGCCGCGCTGCGCGTGCTGGAGGCCGAAAAGGGACTCGATCTGGCGCGCGACGCCAGATTCGTCGCCGGCCATTCGCTCGGCGAATATTCCGCGCTGGCCGGCGCGGGCGCGCTGACGATTTCCGACGCCGCGCGGCTGCTGCGCATTCGCGGCAAGGCGATGCAACAGGCCGTTCCCGTCGGCGAAGGAGCCATGGCCGCGCTGCTCGGCCTCGATTACGACACGGGCGTCGCCGTGGCGGCGGAGGCGGCGAAGGAGACGGGCCTCGTCTGCCAGATCGCCAACGACAACGGCGGCGGACAGGTGGTGGCCTCCGGCGCGAAGGCGGCGGTCGAAAAGGCGATCGAACTCGCCAAACCGAAGGGCGCGCGCCGCGCGATGCTGCTGCCGGTTTCCGCGCCCTTCCATTGCGCGCTGATGCAGCCGGCGGCCGACGCCATGCGCGCCGCGCTGGCGGACGCGAAGGTGAGCGCGCCCAGGGTTCCGGTCGTCGCCAACGTGACCGCGCGCCCGGCGATCGACCCGGATGAAATCCGCGATTTGCTCGTGCGGCAGGTGACGGGCACGGTGCGCTGGCGCGAATGCGTGGCCTTCATGGCGGGCGAGGGGGTGACGCGGTTCGTGGAGGTGGGGTCCGGCAAGGTGCTCACCGGCCTGCTCAAGCGCATCGCCGAAGGCGCGAGCGGCCTTTCGGTCGGCGCCCCGGCCGATGTGGAGGCCTACGGGCAGGGTTGAACGGCCGCGCGCCGGAAGGAGTGTTCGAATGTTCGATCTGACTGGAAAAACGGCGCTGGTGACGGGCGCCTCGGGCGGCATCGGCGCGGCCATCGCGCGCGCGCTCCATGGGCAGGGCGCGAAGGTGGCGCTGTCGGGCACGCGCGTGCCCGCGCTGGCGACGCTTGCGGGCGAGCTTGGCGAGAACGCGGTCGTCTGCCCGTGCGACCTCTCCGACAAGGCGGCGGTCGAGGGTCTGGTCCCGGCTGCCGAAGCCGCGCTCGGCGGCCTCGATATTCTGGTCAACAACGCCGGGCTCACGCGCGACGGCCTGTTCCTGCGCATGAAGGACGAGGATTGGGACACGGTGCTGGCGGTCAATCTGACAGCCGCGTTCCGTCTCTCCCGCGCCGCCATCAAGAACATGATGCGCCGCCGCTACGGCCGCATCGTCTCGATCACGTCGGTCGTCGGCGTGACCGGAAATCCGGGGCAGGGCAATTACGCGGCCTCCAAGGCCGGCATGATCGGCATGTCCAAATCGCTCGCCGCGGAGGTCGCCTCGCGTGGCATCACGGTCAATTGCGTGGCGCCGGGCTTCATCGAAAGCCCGATGACGGACGCCCTGAACGAAAAGCAGAAGGAAGCCATCCTCGGCCAGGTGCCGGCCGGCAGGCTCGGCGACGGGGCGGACGTGGCGGGGGCCGTGGTCTATCTTGCGAGCGCCGAAGCCCGCTACGTCACCGGCCAGACGCTGCACGTGAACGGCGGCATGGCGATGATCTGACGCTCGCGCCCGCGCCTCTGGCGGGGCTAAGGGAAGTGTGTTATCGGCCTCGGCCGGAATGCTCGGGCAGGGCGATCCCGATGGGGACCCTGCCGGGAAAACGCGACGGCGGTTCGCTGCGAACGCGCCGTCTTCAACGGGTTATCAGGGGATAAGAACATGAGCGATGTCGCCGAGCGCGTGAAGAAGATCGTTGTCGAACATCTGGGCGTGGAAGCTGACAAGGTCGTCGAAGGCGCCAACTTCATCGAGGATCTGGGCGCCGATTCGCTCGACACGGTCGAACTCGTCATGGCGTTCGAGGAAGAATTCGGCGTCGAGATTCCCGACGACGCGGCCGAGACCATCCAGACCGTCGGCGACGCGGTGAAGTTCCTGCAGAAGGCTTCCGCCGCGTAAGCGGCGGCGACGCGGGGTCCCGATGCGCAGGGTCGTCGTCACCGGCCTCGGCATGGTCACGCCTCTGGGCGGCGACGTCGAGGCGAGCTGGAAGCGGTTGATCGCCGGCGAGAATGGCTTTCGCCGGATCGACACGTTCGACGCTTCCGACCTGCCGTGCCAGATCGCGGCCTATATTCCGCGTGGCGACGGCGCCGGCGGCTCCTTCAATCCCGATGCGTGGATGGAGCCGAAGGAACAGCGCAAGGTCGACGATTTCATCCTGTATGCGATGGCCGCCTCCACCCAGGCGCTGCGCGACGCGAACTGGAAGCCCGAAACCTACGAACAGCAGATTTCGACCGGCGTCATGTTCGGCGCCGGCATCGGCGGCCTCTCCGGCATCGCCGACACCGCGCTCCTGCTGAAGGAGCGCGGTCCCCGCCGCGTGTCGCCCTTCTTCATTCCCGGCCGTCTGATCAATCTGGCGTCCGGCTACGTGTCGATCGAGCACGGGCTGAAGGGGCCCAACCATGCGGTCGTCACGGCCTGTTCGTCGGGCGCCCACGCCATCGGCGATGCGGCGCGCCTCATCGCGCTTGGCGACGCCGACGTGATGGTGGCCGGCGGCGCCGAATCCGCCATTTGCCGCATCGGCATCGCCGGGTTTGCGGCCTGCAAGGCGCTCTGCACCTCGTTCAACGATCGGCCGTCCGCCGGCTCGCGGCCCTACGATCGCGACCGCGACGGGTTCGTGATGGGTGAGGGCGCCGGGGCGCTGGTGCTCGAATCGCTGGAGCACGCGCAGGCGCGCGGCGCCAGGATCTACGCCGAAATCGTCGGCTACGGCCTGTCGGGCGACGCCTACCATATCACCGCGCCGTCCGAGGACGGCGACGGCGCGTTCCGCTGCATGGCGGCGGCGCTGAAGCGGGCCGGCATGAAACCCGGCGACATCGATTACGTGAACGCCCACGGCACCTCGACCATGGCCGACGGAATCGAACTGGGCGCGGTCGAGCGGCTTCTGGGCGACGCCGCGCGCGGCGTGTCCATGTCCTCCACCAAATCGGCGATCGGCCATCTGCTCGGCGCGGCCGGCGCGGTCGAAGCGATCTTCTCGATCCTCGCCATGCGAGATCAGGTCGCGCCGCCGACGCTCAATCTGGACAATCCCGCGTTCGAGACGGCGATCGACCTGGTGCCGCTGAAGGCGCGCAATCGCAAGATCGACGTCGCGCTGTCCAACTCGTTCGGTTTCGGCGGAACCAACGCCTCGCTGATCTTCGCGCGGCATGACCGCTGATCCGCGATTCGGTGATTTCGCCGGTGAATTCGCCGGCAAGGCAGGCGACGAAAACGGCGGCGATCCGCCCCATCCATCTTTCGCCACAAAAGCGGTTAGGGTTGCCCGGCCATGACCACGCCCGAGAACGAGCGCCCCGATGAGTCGGGACGCAACGAACAGCCGTCCGCGCGCGGCGGTTTTTTCGCGCGCCGCCGCAGCCTGAAAAGCCCCAACGAGGCGCTCCAGCCGGAGGCCGCGCCACCGCCGCCCCCGCCGCCGAAGAAGAAGCGGCGCGAGGGGAGCCTGTCGGCCTTTTCCGGTTTCCTGTCGTTCCTGCTGATCGCCTTCGTCATGGCGGGTTTCGGCATCGTGTCGATGCAGAAACATCTGCGCGAGCCCGGTCCGCTGCCAGCCGACAAGGTCGTCTATATCGCGCCGGGGACCGATGTGCCGGAGATCATCGCCATCCTCGAAAGGGAGGGCGTGATCGACAATCCGACCTTGTTCAATATCGAATTGCTGATCGAGCAGGCGCGCGGAAAACTCAAGGCCGGCGAGTACTTGTTCAAACAAAATGCGACGATGCGTGAAGTGCTCGACACGCTCGTCAACGGCCGTCAGGTCCTCCATTCGGTGACGATTCCGGAAGGGTTGACCAGCGAGCAGATCGTCGAGCGCCTGCGCGAGAACGAGTATCTGGCCGGTGAAATTCGCGAGCCGCCCAAGGAAGGCACGCTGCTGCCGGAAACCTACAAGGTCACGCGCGGCATGGCGCGCGCCGACCTCATCCGCAAGATGCAGAACGACCACAAGAAGCTGGTCGACCAGATCTGGACGAAACGGTCCGGCGACCTGCCGCTGCGATCGCAGCTCGAACTGGTGACGCTCGCCTCCATCGTCGAGAAGGAGACGGGCCGGGCGGACGAGCGCACGCGAGTCGCCGGCGTGTTCATCAACCGCCTGCAGAAGCGCATGCGGCTGCAATCCGACCCCACCATCGTCTACGGGCTGGTGGGCGGCCGCGGCACGCTCGGGCGCGGCATCCTGCGGTCGGAAGTGACCAAATGGACGCCCTACAACACCTACGCCATCGACGGCCTGCCGCCGGGACCGATCGCCAACCCCGGCCGCGCGGCGATCGAGGCGGTGGCCAATCCATCGCGCACGCAGGAACTGTATTTCGTGGCCGACGGCACGGGCGGCCACGTGTTCGCCGATTCGCTCGATGCGCATAACCGCAACGTCGTGCGCTGGCGCCAGATCGAGAAGGACGCGCGCGACAAGGGCGCCCAGCCCGCCGCCGACCGCGCCGCGCCGGCAGAGGACGCGCCGGCCGCCGCGACCCCCGCGCCCGGCCGCCGAAGCGACCGCGGCGGACAGGTGTTCGGCGCGCTCGGCGCGTTCGAACCGGCCCGCGGCGTCATCGACCGGACGGTCGCGCTCGCGCCGGTCAGGGAGGCGCTCGCCCGCGTCGCGCCCGTCATGCCCTCGACCGAGGAACTGAGGAATCTCGCGCGCGCAGGCGCCGCCGGCGACGATTCGCCCGACGCGGCCGTCCCCGCCCGGCCCAGATCGAAACTGACCATCCTGCCGGATTTCGACAACATCGCCGTCAAGGTGAAAGGCGTCGATCCGGGTCTCGATTTCGCCGATGCGGGGCAGGACGACGGCCCGGGCGAAACCTATCCCGTGGCCGCCGGCGCGCTCGCCCAGCAGCGCGCGCGCGCGGGTCGTCTTGGCCTCAATCCGGTGCTCGACGGGCCTCAGGCCGCGGTCGAACCCGCCCCGCGCGAGGAACACGCCATGGCCGCCCCGCCCGCCGGGGAACCGCGCCGTCCCCGCGCGTTCGACGCTTCGGAAGGCACGCCGCTCGACCCGTTGCGCAACAAGACATGGGATCTCAACAGTCCCAAGACCGTTCCCGCCAACGTTCTTTCCTACCGGTAGCCGCGCGCCGCCCTTGCGCGGCGCGACGACCTGAACGAGAAGGAGCGGCCGGCGCCCGCCGGCCCATTCTGGCGAGTTCCCGATGCCGTTGCACAGCATGACCGGATTTGGCCGCGCGCAGGGGCGCGTCGGCGCCTGGACATGGGCGTGGGAAATCCGCTCCGTCAATTCCAAGGGCCTCGACTTGCGGCTGCGCGCGCCGCCCGGCTTTGATGCGCTCGACATCGCCGCCCGCGCTGCGATCGCCGCCAGGCTGAGGCGCGGCGCCTGCTCGGCGACCCTGACTGCGCAGCGCGACGCCGCCGCCACGCAGGCGCGCATCAACCGGCCGCTGCTCGACTCGCTGGTCGCCGAACTGGCGCAAACGCCCCTCAACGCCAATCTGCGCCCGGCGTCGCTCGACGGCCTGATCGCGCTCAAGGGCGTGATAGACTACGGCGAGGCGCCCGACGACGAGGATACGACCGCCGCCCGCGACCGCGCGATGCTGGATGGCCTGGGCGTGGCGCTCGACGGGCTCGTCGCCGCCCGTCGCGCGGAGGGCGCCGCGCTCGCCGTCATTCTCGGCCAGCGCATCGACCGCATCGAGCAGTTGACCCGCGCCGCCGAGGCCGCGCCCGGCCGCGCGCCGGAGGCCGTGCGCGCGCGCCTCGCCCGCGCCATCGACCAGCTGGCGCAGCAGCCGCAGCTTGATCCCGCGCGCCTGCATCAGGAGGCGATCCTGATCGCCGCGAAGGCCGACGTGCGCGAGGAGCTGGATCGACTGGCCGCCCATGCCGTGGCCGCGCGTAGGCTGCTGGGCGAAGGCGGCGCCGTCGGCCGCCGGATGGATTTTCTGGCGCAGGAGTTCGGCCGGGAATCGAATACGCTGTGCGCGAAATCCAACGACGCGGATTTGACCGCCATCGGCCTCGACCTGAAGGTCGAGATCGAACAGTTTCGCGAGCAGGTCCAGAATGTCGAATAACCGGGAAAGCCGCGGCGCGACCATGGCGAACGAACGCGAAGGAACGCCGGCGCTCGGCCGCCGC
This sequence comes from uncultured Methylocystaceae bacterium, assembly GCA_937870755.1. GTDB lineage: Bacteria > Pseudomonadota > Alphaproteobacteria > Rhizobiales > Beijerinckiaceae > JAJXWB01. The sequence continues at coordinate 38,587 of CALMZV010000146.1, read as the reverse complement.
GGCATGATGCTCATCCTGTCCTCGCCGTCCGGCGCCGGCAAGACGACGCTGACGCGGATGCTGCTGCAGACGCCGAAGCTCGATCTCAAACTCTCGATCTCGGTGACGACGCGCGCGCGCCGCTCCAGCGAGGTGGACGGCATCCATTACAAGTTCATCGCCCGCAAGGATTTCGAACGGCTGCGCGACGCCGGCGAGTTGCTCGAATGGGCGGAGGTGCACGGCAATTTCTACGGTAGCCCGCGCGGCCCCGTGGAAGAGACGCTGGCCGCCGGCGGCGACGTTCTGTTCGACATCGACTATCAGGGCGCCCAGCAGGTGCGCGAGAAGGCGCCGGCGGACGTGGTGTCGGTGTTCATCCTGCCGCCGTCGATGAAGGAGCTGCGCGCGCGGCTCGAACGGCGCGCGGAAGATTCGCCCGAAGTCATCGCAAGACGGCTCGATAACGCGCGCAACGAAATCCGCCGCTGGGCGCAGTACGATTATGTGCTGGTCAACGACGACATCCAGCGCACATTCGACGATCTCATCGCCATCGTCGCCGCCGAACGGTTGCGCCGTCCGCGCCTGCAATCGGGCATCGAAACATTCGTCGCGCTACTGCTAGCCGAAAAGACGGCCTGAGCATCTTCCCTTCGCGCCGCGTAGCCCCTGCGACACGATGATGCGTCGGGAAAGGTCTAGCGCGACGCTGCGAGCGCGTTCGCCAGCCGCACGAAACCCCCGACGTCGATCTCCTCCGCGCGCGCGGTCGGCGCAATGGAAGCGGCGTCCAGCAGCGCCAGCGGATCGGCGCCCAATCCTTTCAGGGATTGCCGCAGCATCTTGCGGCGCTGCCCGAACGCCGCCTGCGTCACGCGCGTCAACGCGGCGAGATCGCAGGGCAGGGGCGCCGCGCGCGGAACGAGTTCAACGACCGAGGACACGACTTTCGGCGGCGGCGTGAACGCCGCCGGCGAAACATCGAACAGAATGCGCGCCTGCGTGCGCCAGCCGCACAGCACCGACAGGCGGCCATAGGCGGCGCGGTTGGCCGGCGTCGCCACGATGCGTTCGGCGACCTCGCGCTGGAACATCAGAGTCAGCCGGTCCCATTGCGGCGGCCAGCCGGGCGTCTCCAGCCAGCGCGTCAGCAGCGCGGTCGAAATATTGTAGGGAAGGTTGGCGCAGATGCGCAGCGGCCCCTCGTGGGCGGGCGCATTCGGATCGAACGCGAGCGCATCGCCCGCCACGATCTCCAGCCGCCCCGGATAATGCGCGGCGATCTCCTCGAGCGCGGCGATGCATCGTTCGTCGCGCTCCACCGCCACCACGCGCGCGGCGCCTTCCGAGAGCAGCGCGCGCGTCAGCCCGCCCGGACCGGGGCCGATCTCGATGACCGTCGCGCCCGCGAGCGGCCCGGCGGCGCGCGCGATACGACCGGTGAGATTGAGGTCGAACAGGAAGTTCTGACCGAGCGACTTCTTCGGCGCCAGGCCGTGGCGCGCGACGACATCGCGCAGCGGCGGCAGCGCCTCGATCACGCGGTCAGCCGCGCGGCGAGCCGCAGCGCTTCGATAAGGCTCGCCGGACTGGCGCGACCCGCGCCCGCGATATCGAACGCCGTGCCGTGGTCAGGCGAGGCGCGCACGAACGGAAGCCCGAGCGTGACGTTGACGCCCGTATCGAAGGCGAGCGTCTTGACCGGTATCAGCGCCTGGTCGTGCGTCATGCAGATGGCGGCGTCGTAGCGCGCGCGCGCGGCCGGGTGGAACATCGTGTCCGCCGACAAAGGCCCCGCCGCCTCGAAGCCTGCCGCACGCAGGTCGGCGACCGCCGGCGCGATGATGTCGATCTCCTCGCGCCCGATCGTTCCGCCTTCGCCCGCGTGCGGATTGAGCCCGGAGAACGCGAGGCGCGGCCGCGCCAGTCCGAACCGGTCGCGCAGGTCGCGCGCGACGATCTCGCCCGTCTCGACCAGCAGCGCGCGTGTGAGCGCGCCCGCGACATCGCGCAACGGAATGTGGATCGTGGCCGGAACGACGGCGAGTTCGCGCGACCAGATCATCATGACGGGCCGCGCGGCTGCGCCGGTATGGCGTTGCGCGAGATCGGCCAGAAACTCGGTATGGCCGGGATGGCGAAAGCCCGCGGCGTAGAGCGCCTGTTTGGAGATGGGATTGGTGACGACCGCACGCGCCTCGCCTGCGAACACGGCGGCGACCGCGCGTTCGATCGACTCGACGATCGCGGGCGCGTCCGCCGGCGAGGAGGCGCCCGGCGCGCCGGTCGCGCGCGCGGCGAGCGGCGCCACCGGCAGCGCGCGCGCGAAGATGTCGTGCGCCGCGGCGCAATCGCTTTCGACGATATCCACGCAAAGACCGAGCGCGGCGGCGCGCGCGCGCATCAGCGCGGGATCGGCGAACACGATGAACGGAGCAAGACCGAGCTCCGCACGCCGCGCGAACGCGTTGAGCGCGATCTCCGGGCCGACGCCGCCCGGATCGCCGGACGTGAGCGCGAGCGGCGCTGTCACGGCTGTTGCTTGACGCCGTCGTTGACGGGCAGGAAGCCGAGGCTCGCGCCCACTTTGGCTTCGCCGAGCGTGCGCAACTGCAGGGTGAGCAGGATGGTTTGGTTGCGGCCGGGCAGGCCGGTCGACGAATTGACCTGATACATCGAGGAGTAATTGACCATGAAGGTCGTGCACTCGTCCTGATAGCCGGCGCCCAGCGACAGGCCAGCGATCGAGAATACCGGCGCCGATCCCCACACGACCGCGCCGGTGTTGTTGTACTGGTGCCGCGACAAATCGAACTGCACCGCGCCGTTCACGAAATAATTCTTCGTCACCTCGTAGCGCGCGCCGAGCGCCAGACCCTGCCGCCGCTTGTCGAAACCGATCAGCGGCTGGGATTCGTAGTTGGCGTATTGCGCCGTCGCCGTCAGCGCGCCGAACGTCAGGCCGGCGACGAGATCGATGCGTCGGGCGCGCAACGTCGCCGGATCGAACCGCCCCTTGGCGACGAAAGACAGCATGCTGTTGGGCGAGAACGCGATGCGCCCGACGTAATCGGACCGGCGCGTGTCGAGGCCGGAGGAAAGACCGACATTGGCGGCGTCGACGCTCGCGTAGGAATTGCGACCCGCCAGTTGCGTGGACTGGCCGGCCATCACGTTGACGAACCCGCCGTTGTTGAAATTGAGGGTCGCCTGCGCGCCGTAGTTGAGCCGCACGCCGGTCTCGAACCGGTCGTAGCCGGAGAACTTGTTCCACGAGAACAGGTTGGTGTCGTCGAAGATCAGGCTCTGCGCGTCGATGTTGACGAGCGAGTTGGAGCCGATGACGTTCGGTCGCGCCACAATCTGCACGATCGGCTCGAATGTCACCGTGCCGAAGTTGAGACGCGCCAGCAGCGGATAGCGATATTCCAGCCCGACGCCGGGCGTGAAATTTCCGCGCAGCACGTTGTCGGTTCCCAGGAAATTCGACTGCGCGGCGTTCGTCAGCGGCGCGCCGAACGCATTGTAAAGGCCGTAGACGCGCGACGTGTCGTAGTTGAGATAGGATCCCGAGAACCGCGCGAACGCGAACGGCGTCCATGTCTGGCCGATCGGATCGATGAACGTGCGCTTCCACGACGCCTGCGCGGTCGCGCGCGCATAATCGCCGCCGACGCCGCGCAACAGACAGTTGGAGCCGGCCGCCGGATTGGCCGCCGGCGCGTAGACCTGGCAGACGTTGTAGAGGCCGGTCAGGCTGTCGAACGTGCGCGGCAGCAGCGATTCATAAAGCGCGGCCTGCGCCGTCACATGCGCGGCGTTGACGTCCAGTTCGAACTCGCCGCCGACGCCGCCCGTCTTCGCCGGATCGATCGACCAGCGTCGATTGTAGTCGAGCACCGGCGCCGCGATGCCGAGCTGCGGCTGGTAGTCGCGCGGCGACAGGCCCTGGAAGAACAGCGCGCGCAGGTCGAACCAGGCGCGATCGCTCTGGCCGGTGAGGAACACGGTCGAGGACGTTTCGCGGAAGAAGAAATTCGACAGCAGCGAATTCGACAGTTTGTAGTCCTGCAGGAAATAGCGGTCGGACATGATTGTGGCGTCCCAACCGAACTTCCATTTATCGTTGATCGCGAAATCGCCGATGCTGGCGATGGCGCCGCGGAACTTGCGGTCGCCGGCGCCGAGCGGCGGATCGGCGAACAGGGTGCGATTGGACTGCCACACGCCGTCGGCGCGGATCGAATAGATGCCGTTGGCGACCCGGTGCTTCCACTCGATCTCGCCCATGAACCCCTGTTTCGTCAGCACCGTCGGCGTGACGACGAGGTCGATGTTGGGCTGCACCGCCCAGAAGAGCGGAACGCCGAGCCCATAGCCCAGTTGCGGCTTGTAGAGGTAATGCGGCGCCAGAATGCCGGACCGGCGCTTCACGCTCGGGTCGGGCGAGGAGAAGAACGGCACATAGGCGATCGGCACGCCGAGAAATTCCAGGCTCGCGTCCTGATAGTAGATGTTCTTTTCTTCGGCGTCGTGGATGATGCGCTTGGCGCGCACGCGCCACAGCGGCGGGCGGCTGGCGTCCTCGCACGGTTTGCAGGCGGTGTAGGTGCCAAGGTCGAACACGGTCGTGTCGCCCTGCCGTTCGCCGCGCGCGGCCGACATATAGGTCTTGTCGGTCGTCTCCACCCGCAGCGAATCCACGAACCCCTGTTTGAGGTCGTCCGTCAGCTCGAATTTGTCCGCGTAGCTCACGCGCCCGTCGGCTTCGGTCAGGCGCGCATTGCCCTCGGCGCGCACGCGATTGGTCTTGCGGTCGTAGACGACCTGATCGGCCTCCAGAATGCGGCCCTTGTAATAGATCTGCACCGCGCCGCGCGCGGTGACGGTGTTGCGCTTCTCGTCCTGAATGAGTTCGCGCGCTTCCACCACCATGCGTTTGTCGCTTTCGGCGGGCTGGGCGCGGGCGGGCGTGAGCGCGGCGAACGCCATGCCGCAGCCGATGGCGAGCGCAACCACGCGCCCGAACGCAAACGCGCCGGCGACACGGGTCGCCAGCGGTCCAAAGCCGTCCGCACGCGGCTCAGCGGGGCAGGCGCGCCGCCCCATCAGCCGTCCTCCTGGTGCAACAATGCGAGCGCACCCAACAAACTCCCGACAAGCGCCGGCGACCAGGCGGCCACCGGGGCGCTCAACAGCCCCGCACCGCCCATGTCGCCCACGAACTTTGTCGCCACGTAAAGCACGAACCCGGCCACGACGCCACCCGCGGCCATCTTGCCCACGCCACCAAACCTGAAAAATCTTAAGGAAAAGGCCGCCGAGATCAGAACCATGGCGATCAGCAGGAGCGGACGGGCCAGCAGCGTCTGGTAACGCAGGTCGTAGGGCGTGGCGTCGAGCCCGGCCTCGCCGGTTTTTTCGCGGAATTCCGGCAGATCCCAGAACGCGACCGAATCGACCGACGACAGATCGCGCAACACATCCTCGGCCGACAAATCTGTCGCGAGATAGTAAACGGCGGTCTCCTCCGGCGCATCGCCGGGGCGGATGACGCGCGCGTTCTCCAGCCGCCACGCGCCAGGCGCCAGCCGGGCGCGCGGCGCCTCGACCCGTTCGACGAAATGCCCGTGCGGGTCATCGAGATAGACGACGACGTCGTCCAGCTTCTGGCCGCGTTCCAGAATGCGCGCGGCGCTGATCGTCGCGCGGCCGTCGACCGAGCGCTGGCGCAGCCACACCCGTCCGTCCTTGGCGCCCGCGCCCGCCTTGCCGAACAGGTCGATCTCCATCGCATCCGCGCGCTGCTTCATCGCGGCGGCCAGCGGATTGTAGAGCGTGACCGAAATGAGCCCCAGAACGACCGCGATCGCGAGCGGGGGGATGAGGAAGCCCCAGACCGAGACCCCCGAGGCGCGCGCGACCACCAGCTCCAGCCGGCGCGTGAGATTGATGAAGGCGACCATCGTCCCGAACAGCACGGCGAACGGCAGGATCTGCTCGGAGGCGGTCGGCGTGCGCAGAAACGCCATCAGGGCCACGAAACCGGCGGTGGCCTTGGGGGTGTCGGAGGTGCGCCGCAGCGTTTCCACGAAGTCGATGAGGAACGACAGCGCGCTGATCGACACGAAGACGATCAGAATCTGTTCGAGAAACCGCCCCGAAAGGTAGCGCGTGAGCGTCATGCCGATCATGCCGGCGCCCTCGCGCGATCGAGACACGCCTGGCGCGCCATATCCGCTGTCGTCTTCATGTGCGCGCCGAACCGTTCCCCTGCATCTGGCTAACCGGATCGCGGGCCCGCTTCAATCGCGCAGGGGCCGCGCGCGGCCTTTTCCGCCGGGGTGTCGCCGGCGCGACACGTCGCACGGCGCTGCGGCGAAATGCGGGCGCCGCGCGCGCGATTGACCGGGGCCGAACGCTCGGCCAATAGTGCCGGCCGGCGCGCATCGGGCGGCGAGAGGACATCCATGAAGAACGTCTCGGTCGGATTTGTCGGTTACGACGATGTGAAGGCTGCCGGCCCCGCCGTCGCCGACTCCGACCGGGCGTCCACGCTCGTCGTTTTCGCCGGCGACGCCGGCGTCATGAGCGAGCGCACCCGGAGCCTGCTGGGCGCGGCCGCCCCCGTGGTGGAGCGGGCCGCCCGCGCGGCGAAATTCAAGGGGCGCGCGGGCAGCGCGCTGGAACTGCTGGCGCCCGAAGGGCTCGGCTGGGACCGGCTGATCGTCCTGGGCGCGGCGCCGGCCAAGGGCGATCCCGCGCCGACTCTCGTGGCGCTCGGCGGGCAGGCGATGGGCCGCATCGGGGCCGGCGCCAGCGCCTCCATCCTGTTCGATTTGCCGAACGCCCCGGACGATCCGGCCCGCGCCGCCGCCGATCTCGCGCTCGGCGTCGCGCTGCGCTCCTACAGGTTCGACGTCTATCGCACGAAGAAAAAGGACGACGACAAGCCGACGACCGGCGAGGTCGGCATTTCGGTGCTCGATCCGGCGGCCGCGCGCGCCGCCCATGCCGCCATCGACGCCGTGGCCGACGGCGTGGTGCTGGCGCGCAATCTCGTCCACGAGCCGCCGAACGTGCTGTTCCCGGAGGAATTCGCCCGCCGCGCCCAGGCGCTCGAACGATTTGGCGTGCAAGTCGAGGTTCTCGGCAAACAGGCGTTGACCGATCTCGGCATGGGCGCGCTGCTGGGCGTGGCGCAGGGTTCGATGCGCGAGCCGCGCGTGGTGATCATGCGCTGGGACGGCGGCAAGGCGGACGAGTCGCCGGTCGCTTTCGTCGGCAAGGGCGTCTGTTTCGATTCCGGCGGCATCTCCATCAAGCCCGCGGCCTCGATGGAGGACATGAAGGGCGACATGGCGGGCGCGGCCTGCGTGGTGGGCCTGATGCAGGCGCTCGCGCAACGCAAGGCCAAGGCGAATGTGATCGGCGCGGTCGGTCTGGTCGAGAACATGCCCGACGGCGCCGCCCAGCGCCCCGGCGACATCGTGCGTTCGCTGTCGGGCCAGACGGTCGAGATCGTGAACACCGACGCCGAGGGCCGGCTGGTGCTGGCCGACGTGCTCTGGCACGTGAAGGAGACCTTCAAGCCGAAATTCATGATCGACCTGGCCACCCTCACCGGCGCGATCATGGTCGCGCTCGGGCAGGAATACGCCGGCCTGTTCTGCAACGACGACGAACTGGCCGCGCGAATCGAACAGGCCGGGCGCGAAACCGAGGAGAAGGTCTGGCGCATGCCGCTCGGGCCCGCCTACGACAAGATGATCGACTCGAAATTCGCCGACATGAAGAACACCGGCGGCCGCTACGGCGGCTCCATCACCGCCGCCCAGTTCCTCAAGCGCTATGTGGGCGACACGCCATGGGCGCATCTCGACATCGCGGGCACGGGCATGGGGTCGCCCGCCGGCGACGTCAACCAGAGCTGGGCGTCGGGCTGGGGCGTGCGGCTGCTCGACCGGCTGGTGCGCGACCACTACGAAGGGTGAGGAGCCCGCTCACCCGCCCGCATCGATCAGCGCCTGCACGCGCTTGTAGAATTCGTCGCGCGCGGCGGGTTCCGGCCCTTTCGAGGCGCGCGTCCAGTCGGCATTGGAGGCGATCACGAGCTTGCGCTTGGCGTCGATGAAGACGCCCTGGCCGAAAATGCCCTGGGCGGCGACCGAACCGTCGTCGTAGGTCCACCACTGGAACCCGTAGCCCTTGCCGGGCCGGCCGATGTCCTTCTGCTTGGCGGTAGCCTGCGCGAACCAGTCGGGCGGGACGATCTGCTTGCCCTGCGCCACGCCATTGGCGAGCACGAACAGCCCGAACCGGGCGAAATCGCGCGTCGCCGCCTGAATGCAGCAGCCGGCGATCTCGCGTCCGGTCTTGTTCAGAATCCAGGTCGCCTTGGCCTCCATGCCGGCCGGCCGCCAGATTTTCTCCTCCAGATATTGCGACAGGGTCTTGCCGGTGGCCGACGACACCAGAACGCCGACGAGATTGGTTTCGCCGGTGTTGTAGCGCCACGTCTCGCCGGGCCTGTTCGCGCGCGGCAGCTTGCGCATGTAGCTGACGATCGCCTCCATGCCGGGTTCGGGGCTGGCCTTGTTGAACTGCGACACGTCGGAGTTCGGATCCTCGTAGTCCTCGTTCCAGGCGACGCCGGAGCTCATGGTCAGCAGCTGGCGAACGGTCACCTCGTCGTAGGCCGATCCGCGCAGGCCGGGGACGTATTGGCCGAGCCTGTCGTCGAGACTCTTGATCGCGCCATCCTGGATCGCCGCGCCGACGAGCGTGGAGGTGAACGATTTCGCCACCGAGAAACTGGTCCAGCGGCCGGCCGCGTCGAAGCCGAGGCCGTAGCGTTCGAGACGAACCTTGCCGTCCTGCACGATCACGATCGCCGCCGCACGCTGGGCGACCAGATATTCGTCGAGGCCGGGAATCGCGAGCGGCTTGCCGGGCGGCAGCGGCAGCGGCGTGGCCGCCGGCGCGATTTCGCTTGATCTGGCGATGAAGGGCAGGCGATCCAGCGCGCGGAAGGCGGCGTCGCGCTGCGGTTGCGACCAGGTCAGCACGTCGCCGTTGGTCGGCAGAAACAGGAGAATGCCGCGCGTCTCGCGGTCGAGAGTCGCGAAAAATGCGCCGGCCGCGATCGCCGCGGCCGCCAGGACGCCGAAAACAATGGTGCGCTTGCGCATGAGACCGCACGCCTTTCCTGTGAGCATCGGGATTGTCCCGATTTGCGGACAGGCTAACAATCGCGCGCGCGCAGCGCCACAAACCTGCGCCGGAAGGCCGCCACAAATCCGCGCCGGAAGGCGCCGCCGCAGAATCGAACGGGGCAATGGAAGTCTGGTTCTATCATCTCGAACGCCAGCCGCTTGAACGCGCGCTCCCCCTGCTGCTCGAACGCGCGCGCGCCAACGGCTGGACGGCGGTGGTGCAGGCGACCGACCCTGAGCGGATCGCCGCGCTCGACGAACTGCTGTGGACCTACAGCGAGGATTCCTTTCTGGCGCACGGCGCGGCGCACGACGGCGACGGCGCCATGCAGCCGGTCTTCCTGACCACGCAGGCCGACAATCCCAACGCCTGCGCGGTGCGCCTGTTCGTCGACGGCGCGGACGTGGTGAGCGCGCTCGCCGACCCGCAGGCCGCGCCACGCGAACGCGCCATGGTTGTTTTCGACGGCGCCGACGAAAGCGCGCTCCAGACGGCGCGCGCGCAGTTCCGGGCCTTGCGCGACAAGGGGTTTGTCCTGTCCTATTGGCGGCAAAACGAACAGCGCCGCTGGGAGAAGATCGCTTGAACGGGACGCGCGCCGCGCACGGCGAAAACGTGCGAATTTCGCAACATCATTCCGCGCCGCAGCCGCTGCGTCCGTGAGCGCGGGCGAGGCGGACGGGGCCGCCAGGATCGCCGGCTATATGGACGCCCGCGCACGCGGCGAATACGCGCGGTTGGCGATCGGCTGTTTTCTCGTCGCGTTCATGAACGCGCATTCGACGCTGCTGTCGGTCATATTCGCGCGCGCCGGCCACGACCTGCACGCGACCGGCCTGCTGATCACCGCCATCGCGGTTCCCGTCATCGTCTGCGCGCTATTTTCGAGCGAGGTGGCCGCGCGAGTCGGCGTGCTGTGGACGTTGCGCATTGCGATGGCGCTCACGACGCTCGGCTTCGCCTCGCTGCAGTTCACCAAGGGCGATTTCGCCGCCGCCTACGCGTCGCGCGCCGTGCAGGGCGTGGGGCAGGGACTGTTTCTGTCGGCCGTCATCACCTACGCGCAGAGCCGGTTGAACGCCACGCGCTTCGTGTTCCTGCTGGGCGTCCTGTCGGCCGTCATGCCGCTCACGCAGGCGATCGCGCCGCCGTTCGGCGAATGGATCATCGGGCGCTGGGGCGACGGGTTTCTGTTCCTGCTGGTGTCGGTTCCCGCGCTCGTCGGCATCGCGCTCACCTTCACGCTGCGGCCGCTGGACCGGCCGCTGAAGACGCGCGGTCTCGACCTGTTCGCGAGCTGGCGGCCCGCGCATCTCGAACCGCTGACCGCGGTGCTGCTCAACGGCACGATGTTCGGCTACGCCACCGCCTATTTCGCCTCCGCCTTTCAGGCGCGCGGCCTGCCGCTCGCGGCCTTCTTCACCGCCTCGCTGGTCACGATGTTCTCCAGCCGCGTGCTGGCGCTGCGCGGGGTCGATGCGGTCAATCCGCGCATTCTTGTGGCCGGCGGTCTGGCGCTGTTGTCGGCCGGTTTCGTGGCGGTGGCGCTGGCCGGGCGCACCGTCTGGCCGGTGGTCGCCGGCGGAATCGTGTTCGGCTTCGGCTATTCGCTGACCTATCCCATGCTCTCGGCCTGGATGAGCGAGGGCGTCGCGCCCGAGCGGCGGGCCGGCCCGCAGGCCTGGCTGAACGGGTTCTTCAACTTCGGCCTGTTCGCCATGCCGCTGCCCGCGACCTGGCTGATCGCCGCCACCGATTACGAGACGGTCATGCTGGTTCTGGCCGCGCTCAACCTGGCGTTCGCGCTGTGGATGGCCGCGCGCGGGCTGGCGGGGCGGTCGACGGAATGAGGCGATCGACGTTCACCGCTGGTTCATGGGCGCACATGGACTATCTTTGACCGGGGGGCGCCTTTGGAAGAAGGATTCCTGGGATGAAGACAGCGCTTCGGGTCGCCCTGGCGACAGCTCTGGCGGCCGGCGGACTGGCGGTCGGCGGCGCGGCCTCCGCCGCTCCGATGATCGACCCCGGCGTGGCGACCGCCAACGCCCGCGCCGACGGGGTGGAAAAGGCGCGCATCGTCTGCGACGCCTGGGGACGCTGCTGGCGCACGCGCCCGCGATATTATGGGCCATATTACGGGCCGCCCCGTTGGGGCTACGGATGGGGCGGGCCGCGTCATTTTTACGGCGGCGGATGGGGGCATCGTCGTCACTGGGGTCCGGGCTGGTAGACTTGGGGTGAGTCGCGGACGGACGAACACGGCGGGACGCCCCGCTGTTTCCGGTTTCGTCCGCGGCCCTTAATCATGTTGGGCGGTCGTGCGTTCAGCGGCGGTTCATTGTGGTTTGATACGGTCATTGCACTATCGGAATCTGCAGTCTCGGATTCCACAGTCTTGCAATGTGCGGTTCTCGAAAGGAGCGATGCATGAAAACATCCTTGAAGCTTGCTCTCGCCGGCGCGTTCGCCTTCGGTGGACTGGCGATGTCGCAGTCGGTCGCCTCGGCGGCGCCGATGGTCGATCGGGGCGTCGCCTCGGCCGCCGATCTGGCCGCCGGCGTCGAGAAGGCGCGCGTCGTCTGCAATCGATGGGGCCGCTGCTGGCGCACCGGACCGCGCTACTATCGCCCGTATCGCTACTATGCGCCGCGCCGCTATTACGCGCCGCGCCGCTACTACGGTCCGCCGCGCTTCTATCGCGGCTGGTGAGCCCTCCACGAAACGGCGGCTTGGAGCCGCCGTTTCTTTTTCCGATGGCTGCCGAATTTGTCGCAGGTCGCGGCGATTGGCTCCCCTTATGGCCACGCCTATGTCCAAAGTGGGGAGTTGAGGAGAAGAAGCCATATGAGAACTTCGCTGCAAATCGCGCTGGCCGCGACATTGTCGCTCGGGGCGTTGGCCGCGGGCGGCGCAACGGCCGCGCCGGTCCTCGGCGCCGGAGCGTCGGGCGCGATCGATTTCGACGGCGGCGTCGAACAGGCGCGTGTGGTCTGCGATCAGTGGGGCCGCTGCTGGCGCACGCGGCCGCGCTACTACCGCCCGCCGCCGCCTCCGCCGCCCGGTATGTGGGGTCCGCCGCCGCGTCGGTGGGGACCGCCGCCGCCCGGCGCCTGGGGCCGGCCGCCGCGCTGGTGAGCGTTCGGGAGCCGGTTTTTCGCGCGATCCGGTTCCCATTTCGCCCGAAAACGCTTCAGACCTCGTCGAGCGCGCTCGAGATTTCGAGCCATTCGTCCTCGGCGGCGGCCACGGCCGCCGCCAGTTCGCCGCGTTGGGCGGCCAGTTCGCCGGCCTTGCGCGCATCGCGCTGAAAGGTCTCGCCGTCGGCCAGGAGCCCATCGATCCGCGCGATGAGCACGTTCAGTTTTTCGATCCGCTGCTCGACCGATTGCAGCTTCCTTTCCTGCTCCCGCCGGCGCGGCGCCTTCGCCGGCGCGGCCTGCGCCTTCGGCGCGGCTTTCTGCGGCGTCGCTGTTTTCCGCGCCTCGCCGCGCGACTTTTCCAGGACCAGTCTGGTGTAGTCGTCGAGATCGCCGTCGAACTCGCGCACCCCGCCGTCCGCGACCAGCCACAGACGGTCCGCGCAGGCTTCGAGCAGGTAGCGGTCGTGCGAGATCAGGATCGCCGCGCCGCGATAATCATTGATCGCCTCGATCAGCGCCGCGCGGCTGTCGATGTCGAGATGGTTGGTCGGTTCGTCGAGAATGATCAGATGCGGGCCGTGAAAGGTCGCAAGACCCAGCAGCAGCCGCGCTTTCTCCCCGCCCGACAATTGCGCGACCGGCGTGTCCGCCTTCACGCCTGCGAAGCCGATCTGGGCGGCGCGTGCGCGCACGCGTGATTCCGGCGCCTGCGCCATCAGTCGCGCGACCGCGCGATACGGCGTGTCGGTTTCGTCGAGATCGTCCACCTGATGCTGCGCGAAAAACGCCGTCTCCAGCTTCGGCGCGCGCACCACCCGGCCGGCCTGCGCGTCCAGCCGCCCGCCTATGAGTTTGGCGAGCGTCGATTTGCCGTTGCCGTTCGCGCCGATGAGGCCGATGCGGTCGTCCTCGGAAATCAACAGCGACAGATTGCGCAGCACCGGGCTGTCGTCGTAGCCGACGGCGACGCGCTCCATCGCCACGATCGGCGGCGACAACGGCTTTTCGGGCGAGGGCAGGCGGATCGGCAGGACGTCCTGATCGACGGCGACGTCGATCGTCTCCATCTTCTGCAACATCTTCAACCGCGACTGCGCCTGTCGCGCCTTCGTCGCCTTGGCGCGAAAGCGGTCGACGAATTCCTGAAGATGTTTGCGCCGCTCCTCCTGTTTCCGCGCGGCTTTGGCGACGAGCGCCTGCGCTTCGGCGCGCTGCCGCTCGAAAGCCGAGTAATCGCCGCGATAAACCGTCAGCTTCGCGCGGTCGAGATGCAGAATGTGATCGCATACCGCATCGAGCAGGTCGCGATCGTGGCTGATGACCAGCACGGTCGCCGGATAGGTTTTCAGGTGGTCGACCAGCCACAGCGTTCCTTCGAGATCGAGATAGTTGGTCGGCTCGTCGAGCAGCAGCAGGTCGGGCTGCAGGAACAGGATGGCGGCGAGCGCCACGCGCATCCGCCAGCCGCCGGAGAATTCCGACAACGCGCGGTTCTGCGCCGCCTCGTCGAACCCGAGGCCCGACAGAATGCGGGCCGCGCGCGCCGGCGCCGAATGCGCGTCGATATCGGCCAGACGCATCTGAATGTCGGCGATCCGCGCGGGATCGGACGCCGTTTCGGCCTCGCGCAACAGGCTCGCGCGTTCCGTGTCGGCGTCGAGCACGAAATCGACGAGACGCTGCGGTCCGCCCGGCGCCTCCTGCTCCACGCGCCCCATGCGCGCGCGGCGCGGCAGGCCGATCTCGCCGCCCTCGGCCGCGATCTCGCCGGCGATCAGCCGGAACAGCGTCGTCTTGCCCGTGCCGTTGCGCCCGACGAATCCGACGCGCGCGCCGTCCGGCAGTTGCGCGCTCGCCTCGTCGAACAGCAACCGTTCGCCGAGGCGGTAGGTGAGATTCTGGATCGAGAGCATAAGCCTGTTCGCAAGGACCTGTTCGCAAGAGGGCGGGGGCTTTTCGCCTGTTCGCCGCCGCCCGGCAAGAGGCTGCGCCGCCGGCGCGGGTGCGGCGCACAACGGCCGAGCCGGGTCGTTATGTCGCGTCGGCCGCGACGATGTTGAAATCAAAGCGTTCGAACGCTACATCCGCGCTATCGCAATGCAACAATCTCAACCGCGGAGACATTCATGCTCGGAATCGGCGACAAGCTTCCTTCCTTCTCGATCACCGGCGTGAAGCCCGGGTTCCATTTCCACGAGGAGAACGGCGAGAGCGCGTTCGAGGCGCTGACCGAGGCGAGCTTCCCCGGCAAGTGGAAGATCATCTTCTTCTACCCGAAGGACTTCACCTTCGTCTGCCCGACCGAGATCGCGGAATTCGCCCGGCTCGGCGCCGAGTTCGCGGACCGCGACGCGGTGGTGCTGGGCGGCTCGACCGACAACGAATTCGTCAAGCTCGCCTGGCGGCGCGACCACAAGGACCTGCACAAGCTCCCGATCTGGCAGTTCGCCGACACCAACGGCTCGCTGACCGACGGGCTGGGCGTGCGCTCGCCCGACGGCGTCGCCTATCGCGTCACCTTCGTGGTCGATCCCCACAACATCGTCCAGCACGTCTACGCAACCAACCTCAATGTCGGCCGCGCGCCCAAGGACACGCTGCGCGTGCTGGACGCGTTGCAGACCGACGAACTGTGCCCGTGCAACCGCGAGGTCGGCGGCGCGGTGCTGAAGGTGGCGTGATGTCGATCGAAACTTTGCGCGGAAAGCTTCCTGAATTCGCCAAGGACGTTCGTCTCAACCTCTCGACCATCGTCAACGAGGACAGACTCGCCGACCAGACGAAATGGGGTCTGCTGCTCGCCTGCGCCATCGCCACCCGCAACCCGGACGTGCGCGCGGCGGTCGAGGCGGAGGCCGACGCCCGGCTCGACGAGACCGCGCGCAACGCGGCGCGCGCGGCCGCCGCGATCATGGCCATGAACAACGTCTATTACCGGTTCGTGCATCTGGCGTCGAACAAGGAATACGCGAAGATGCCGGCGCGGCTGCGCATGAACGTCATCGCCAATCCGGGAGCGCCGAAGGCCGATTTCGAACTGTGGTGTCTGGCCGTCTCGGCCATCAACGGCTGCGGCGCCTGCATCGACGCGCACGAGAAGGCGCTCGTGGAGGCGGGTGTCACGTCGGACGCCATCCAGACCGCCGTGCGCTACGCCTCCGTCATTCAGGCGGCGGCGGTGGCGCTGGAAGCCGCGAACCTGGCCGCCTGACGCCCACCGGCGGCGGCGCGGCGGGCGACTGCGTCCGGACCGCGTCGCGCGCCGCCCGCGCCAGCCGTTCGAGCGCGGCGCGGCGCGGCATGTCCTTGCGAAACACGAGCTGCACTTTACGCAACGCCGTTGCGCGCGCCAGCGGAACGGCGACGACGCTTTGCGTCAGCGCCTTCCAGCTGCGGATCGCCAGTTGCGGCGCGAGCGTCACGCCCTGTCCGGCGGCCGTCAGGTGCAGCAGCGTTTCAAGGCTGGTCGCTCGCATGTCGGCGCCCGCCGCGCCGAAGTCGGGCCCTCCGCACAGATCGAGCGCCTGATCGCGCAGGCAGTGGCCGTCCGCCAGCAGCAGCAGCGATTTCGGATCGAGATCGCGAAGGTCGACGCAGGGCAGGCCCGCCAGCGGGTGATCGCGCGCGACCAGCAGCAGAAACGGCTCGTCGTAGAGGTGCAGGCTCTCGAACCGGCCGCCGCGCGGCGGATCCGTCGCCAGCACCGCCGCGTCGATCTTGCCGTCCCCCAGCAGACCCAGCAGCCGTTCGGTCACGTCCTCGAACAATCGGATCGGCGCGGCGGGCAGGGCGACCGTCGCCGCCGGCAGCAGAATGGGCGTCAGATAGGGGCCGATGGTCGGGATCAACCCGATGCGTAACGGCCCGGCGAGCGGATCGCGCGCGGCGCGCGCGGCCGCCACGACCATTGCGGCGGCCTCCACCGCCGCGCGAGCGTGCCCGAGAATCGCCTCGCCCGCCTGCGTCACCCGCACGTTGCGCCCGTCGCGCTCGAAGATCGCGACGCCGAGTTCCTTTTCCAGTTTCAGGATCTGGCCCGACAGGGTCGGCTGGCTGACGGCGCAGGCGTCCGCCGCACGGCCGAAATGCCCGTGATCGGCCACGGCGGTCACATACTCGAGGTCGCGCAGATTCATGGGCGTCTTTCGGCGTTTTCGCACAACGATAGGGAACGCCGATCATGACGTTCGAAACAATCGATTTCAACTATGAAATAGAGGCGCATAAAGTCGCGCCGGTTTTGAACGCGTTTCACCCGCTCCGCGTACGCATGCGCGCGACGGACAGCGTTCCCGCAAACGCAGAACACCGGAGACGACGATGACCAGCGAATCCAAATGCCCGTTCCCGGGCGCGAGCCAGAGGGCGATGAACAGGGACTGGTGGCCGAACCAGCTCGACCTTCAGGTGCTGCACCAGCATTCCACGCTGTCGAACCCGATGGGCGAGGCGTTCGACTACGCCGCCGAATTCAAGACGCTCGACCTCGACGCTCTGGTCAAGGACCTGCGCGCGCTGATGACGGATTCGCAGGACTGGTGGCCGGCCGATTTCGGCCATTACGGCCCGTTGTTCATCCGCATGGCCTGGCACAGCGCCGGCACCTATCGCATTTCCGACGGACGCGGCGGCGCGGGCGCCGGCCAGCAGCGGTTCGCGCCGCTCAACAGCTGGCCGGACAACGTGAACCTCGACAAGGCGCGCCGGCTGCTGTGGCCGATCAAGAAGAAATACGGCCGCAAGATCTCCTGGGCCGACCTCATGATCCTGTCGGGCAACGTCGCGCTGGAGTCGATGGGCTTCAGGACGTTCGGTTTCGCGGGCGGGCGCGTCGACACGTGGGAGCCCGAACAGGACATCTACTGGGGGCCGGAGGGCAAGTGGCTGGCGGACGAGCGCTACAGCGGCGACCGCGACCTCGACAACCCGCTGGCCGCGGTGCAGATGGGCCTCATCTACGTCAATCCGGAAGGGCCGAACGGCAACCCGGACCCGATCGCCGCCGCGCGCGACATCCGCGAGACGTTCGCGCGCATGGCGATGAACGACGAGGAGACCGTCGCGCTCATCGCCGGCGGCCACACGTTCGGCAAGACCCACGGCGCGGGCGACGTGGCGCAGGTGGGCCCTGAGCCGGAGGCGGCCGCGATCGAGGCGCAGGGGCTGGGCTGGGCGTGCACATTCGGCTCGGGCAGGGGCGGCGACACGATCGGCAGCGGACTCGAAGTCACCTGGACGTCGACGCCGACCAAATGGTCCAACAATTTCTTCTGGAACCTGTTCGGCTACGACTGGGAGCTGACCAAGAGCCCCGCCGGGGCGCATCAGTGGCGACCCAAACACGGCGCCGGCGCGAACTCGATCCCCGACGCCCACGACAAATCGAAGCGCCACGCGCCCGCGATGCTGACGACGGACCTGGCGCTGCGGTTCGACCCCGAATACGAGAAAATCTCCCGGCGCTTCTATGAGAATCCGGACGAGTTCGCGGACGCCTTCGCCCGCGCGTGGTTCAAGCTGACCCACCGCGACATGGGACCGGTCGCCCGCTATCTCGGTCCGCTCGTCCCGAAGGAGGAACTGATCTGGCAGGATCCGATTCCCGCGGTGGACCACGAACTGATCGGCGCGGAGGACATCGCCGCCCTGAAGGAAAAGATACTGGCCTCCGGCCTGTCGATCGCGCAGCTCGTGTCCACGGCCTGGGCGTCGGCCTCGACGTTCCGCGGCTCCGACAAGCGGGGCGGCGCGAACGGCGCGCGCATCCGTCTGAGCCCCCAGAAGGACTGGGAGGTCAACCAGCCGGCCGACCTCGCCAGGGTTCTGGAGAAGCTCGAAGCGATCCAGAAGGCGTTCAACGCCGCGCAGACCGGCGGCAAGAAGGTTTCGCTCGCCGACCTGATCGTGCTCGGTGGCGCGGCCGCGGTGGAGAAGGCCGCGAGCGCCGGCGGCGTCGACGTGAAGGCGTCGTTCACGCCGGGTCGCACCGACGCGTCGCAGGACCAGACCGACGCCGAGTCGTTCGCGCCGCTGGAGCCGACCGCCGACGGCTTCCGCAACTATGCGCGCGGGCGGCAACGCCTGTCGGTCGAGGAGAACCTCGTCGATCGCGCGCAATTGCTCACGCTGACCGCGCCCGAGATGACGGTTCTCGTCGGCGGCCTGCGCGTGCTCGGCGCCAACGTCGGCAATTCGACGCACGGCGTCTTCACCGACCGGCCCGAGACGCTGACGAACGACTTCTTCGTCAACCTTCTCGACATGGGCGTTCAATGGCGCCCCTCGCAGGGTGAGGAAGGCGTCTACATCGCCCATGACCGCAAGACGGACGAAATCCGGTGGAGCGCAACGCGCGCCGATCTCATCTTCGGATCGCATTCGCAGTTGCGCGCCCTGGCCGAAGTCTACGCCAGCGCGGACGCACGGGAGAAATTCGCGAAGGATTTCGTGGCGGCCTGGACCAAGGTGATGAACCTCGACCGGTTCGACATCGCCCGCTAGCCCGTCTCGGGGCGCGGATCGCGAGGCAGGCGTCCAGAACCATCCCGCCGCGCGAAAATCAGGCAAGAGCGGGCGGCTTCGGCCGCCCGTTTCATTTCGGCGCGACAACGATGCGGCCGCGCATGTTGGGATGAAACCGGCGGCTGCTCGGGTGCATGAGGCGTTCCTTTCGGGCGACGCTCTTTGCTGGGTTTGACGCGGCGAGGGGCGAAATGGTTCCCGAGCGCCCCCGGCCGAGCGATTGCCCGCGCACGCCCGCATCGCTATAAGCGCGCCTGATTTCCCCCAGCAAACAGGCGGACCATGGCCCTCGAACGCACCTTCTCCATCATCAAGCCGGACGCGACGCGCCGCAATCTCACCGGCAAGATCAATTCCATGATCGAGGCGGCCGGCCTGCGCATCGTCGCGCAGAAGCGCGTGCACATGACGCGCAAACAGGCCGAGACGTTTTACGCCGTCCACAAGGACCGCCCGTTCTTCGGCGAACTGGTCGAGCAGATGTCGGCGGCGCCGGTCGTGGTGCAGGTGCTCGAAGGCGACAACGCCATCAAGCGCTATCGCGACGTGATGGGCGCCACCAATCCCGAGAAGGCCGAGCCCGGCACCATCCGCAAGGAATGCGCGCTCAACATGGGCGAGAACTCCGTCCACGGCTCCGACGCGCCGGAGACGGCGGCGATCGAAATCGCGCAGTGGTTCTCGGGCAACGAAATCGTCGGCTGAGCGCGCCGCCTCCTGGGGCCGACGCTTGACGCAGAAAAAACAAGCTCTCGCGCCCATGGCGCGGGAGCTTTACTTTGTTTGGCGAAATGTTCGACCTAATGTCGCGGTCTGCGGCCGTATGGGTTATGGTTCGCGGAGCGTCGAACCGATTTCCAGAACGAACAATATTTGCCGGCGAGTCATGTGATGAACAGGTGCATGGCGCTGATCGCCATCGGTTTGCTGGGGCTGGCCGCCATGTATTCGCTACGCCCGCCGGCCGGCGTCGCGGACGCCGTGGACATGGTCCATCACGGCCGCAGCTTCTTTCTGCGCGAACCGTTCTTCTAGGGCTGGGCCTGTTCGGCGTTCTGGTGGCGGTCGCCACCCGCTGCCTGATGCCGCCGAAAGATCGCTGACCGCATTGGCGGACGCGTCCGACCCGCCCTCAATTCCCGCGCCAGACCCGTTCGGGAGCCGAACGGTTTTTCTTTATCCGGCAAAGGCGTCGAACAACAATTTCAGGTTGAGGGTCACGATCAGCGCGGCGATCGCCATCGCCACGCCGAGCAACGGCCACGAGGCGCGATAGGCCCCCGTCAGCCGTCGCGACAGCGAAAAATGCACGAGCGGAATGACCGCGAACGGCAGCGCCATGCTGAGGATCACCTGGCTGAGCACCAGCAGCCTGGCGGTCGCCGATTCCCCCATCCACAAAGTGACCGCGATCGCCGGCGCGATGGCGACGCTGCGCGTGATCAGTCGCCGCACCACCGGCGACAGGCGCATGCGCACGAACCCGTCCATCACGATCTGGCCGGCCAGCGTCGCGGTGACTGTGGAGTTGAGGCCGCAGGCGATGAGCGCGATGGCGAACAGTTTCGCCGCCAGCACCGAGCCCAGCAGCGGCGCGATGAGGTTGTAAGCGGTTCCCAGTTCCGCGATCTCGGTATGGCCGGTCCGATGGAAGGTCGCCGCCGCCAGAATGAGGATCGAGGCGTTCACCACCAGCGCGATCATCAACGCCATGGTGGAATCGGCGATGGAAAAAAAGATCGCCTCGCGCTTCTCCGCACGGGTCTCGCCGATGGCGCGCGAATGAATGACGCCCGAATGCAGGAAGATGTTGTGCGGCATGACGGTCGCGCCGATGATGCCGAGCGCGAGATAGAGCATCTCCGGATTGGTCGCGACCTCCAGTTTCGGCACGAGCCCGCCGGCCACCGCGCCCCAGTCGGGCCGGGCGATGGCGAGCTGGACGGCGAACGAGGCCGCGATCACGAACACAAGCGAGATGACGAACGCTTCCAGCTTGCGGAAGCCGAACCGCTCCAGCCACAACACGAGAAACGCGTCGAGCGCCGTCGCCGTCACGCCGATCCATAGCGGCAGTCCGAACAGCAGTTGCAGGCCGATCGCGGTGCCGATCACTTCGGCCAGATCGGTCGCGATGATCGCGCCCTCCGCCGCGATCCACAGCAGGAAGGGCAGGGGTTTGCGATATTCGCGCCGGCACAGCGTCGCCAGATCCGTGCCCGTGGCGATCGCGAGGCGCGCGGCCAGAGCCTGCAGCACGATCGCCATCAGGCTCGACAGCACCGCCACGAACAGGAGGGTCGCGCCGAATTTGGATCCGCCCGCGAGCGACGTCGCCCAATTGCCGGGGTCCATGTAGCCCGTCGCCACCAGATAGCCCGGACCGAGAAAAGCGAAGAAACGCGCCATGCGCGTGCCGACGACCGGCACCTGACGGCCAAACCCCGAAATGCCGCCATGGGGCGCGACGGGCGGCGAGTCTCGCGACGTCCTTGAGTCGAGCATGGATATTTGTAGCCTCGGCTACATTTCGAACACAAGGCATAAATTAGGTCCGTGCTGCAAAACGCAAGGCGCGCCGCGCCAATCTCTGTCCAGCGCCAATCTCTGTCCATTGTGCGCGGGCGTGGACGGCGCTATGCAGAACCATGCCCGACAAGTATCGCAGCCCGCCGCCGACCCTGCCGCCCGAGCAGGCGCAGGCCGAGCGTTTCGAAAAGGCGCGCTCCGCGCAGGCGACCGCTGTGCTGGAGGATTACGCGGAGCTGATTTCCGATCTCATCGCCACCGAAGGCGAGGCGCGCCCGACCGACATCGCGCGCCGCCTCGGCGTCAGCCATGCGACGGCGATCAAATCCATCGCGCGGCTGAAGCGCGAAGGACTCGCGACGTCGAAACTGTATCGGGGCGTCTTCCTCACCGAGGCCGGGGAAAATCTCGCGCGGCGTTCGCGCGCGCGCCATCGTCTGGTCGTCGACCTGCTCGTCGCCATCGGCGCGCCGCGCGCGGCCGCCGAGGCCGACGCGGAAGGAATCGAACACCACGTGTCCGACGAGACGCTCGCCGCCTTCGCGCGCTATCTCAACCGCAAGTGACGCGCGCGTTTGTTGCGTTCCGGCAACACGCGCAACGAAACGCGGACAGTCGCCGAACGGCGATCAAAGAGCCGTTTTTAGGCCATAAACGGTGAGCTAATCTTCCCGCTGTAAGACGGGCGGCGCGGGGGCATGCGCCCCGGCGCGACCGGAAAGAATCAGGTTCATGCGGACAGGCGGGTGCGTTTGCGTTGTCGTGGCGTTGAGCCTTGCCGGGTGGTGGGCGCCGGTGCGCGCCGACGAAATCCGTGTAGCTGAAAAGCCCGCCGTGCGCGCCGATCTCGGCGCCGGCGACGCCAATTCCGCCGAACGCGCGCTCGGCCGCGCGGCCGAAAAGTCGGCGCGCACGCATTTCGCCGATCCGGCGCAGGCGTTGCAGGCCGGCATCGAGCGCTATCAGGCGGGCGACGCGCAGAACTCGGTCGCCCCGCTGACCTACGCCGCCCAGGGCGGCGCGGCGCTGGCGCAGTGGAAACTCGGCAAGATGTATGCCGCCGGCGACGGCGTGATCGCCGATGACCGCAAGGCCTATCAATATTTTCTCCAGATCGTGCAGAACTTCGACGAGGACCGCACGCCCCGCCGCGAATATTCGCTCGTGGCGAGCGCCTTCGTCGCGGTCGGCGTCTACAGCCTCAACGGCATCCCCAAGACCGATATTCATGCCGACACGCGTCGCGCGCTGTCGATGTTCCAGTACGCGGCGGTCAATTTCGGCGACGCCAACGCGCAATACAATCTCGCCCGCATGTATATTGACGGCGCGGGCGTCGAGAAGGACGCGCGCCAGGCCGCTCGCTGGCTGCGGCTGGCCGCCGAAAAGGGCCACGCGCCCTCGCAGGCGCTGCTGGGACACATGCTGTTCAATGGCGAGGAAGGCGTCGGGCGCCGGCGCGCGGAGGGCCTGATGTATCTGACGCTCGCCCGCGAATCCGCCAGCGACGCCACCAAGGAGGAATGGATCGTCGCCCTCTACGACAAGGCGATGGCGGCGGCGAGCGATTCCGACCGCAGGACGGCGCTCGCCAATCTGGAATCCTATCTGCGGCGGCGCTGATTTTCAGTCCAGTTCGGCGACGAGCCGCCGATAGAGCGCCGCGTAGCGGGCGCCGTGCGGATCGGCGGCGGCCGCCGCGATCCGGGAGCGCGCGTCCTGCGCGCGCGCCTGCGCTGCGGCCATCGCGCTTTCGTGCAGTTCGAGAAACGCCGCGAATTCCGGCGTCCGGTCCTGCGGCCCGCCGTGGAGCGCGTGGACATGCGTGCGCTCGGCCTTGCCTTTCAGTTCGACCGGTCCGAGATCGACGAACAGGAAGCCCGGCGCCTGGCGCCGCGTCTGATCCGAGACGACGATGGCTACGTCGAACGTCTTGGTCGCCGCCTCCAGCCGTGCGGCCGTGTTCACCACGTCGCCGACCATCGAATAATCGAACCGCTGCGCCGATCCCATATTGCCGACGAACCCGGTCCCGGTATTGATCCCGACGCCGATCCGCAGCGGAATGTGCGGCCGGCCCGCCGCCGCGTCCTGCGCCGTCATGCGCGCGGCGAGCGCCGGCACGGCCGCCTGCATGGCGAGAGCCGCGCGGCAGGCGCGCAGCGCGTGATCGGTCTGGTCGATGGGCGCGTTCCAGAACGCCATCATCCCGTCGCCGAGATATTTGTCGATCGTGCCGCCTTCGGCCAGCACGCAGTCGGTGAGCGGAGTAAGGAGCGCGTTGAGAAAGGCCACGACGTCCTCCGCGCTCAGGCTCTCCGACCGGCGCGTGAAATCGCGCGCATCGCAGAACAGCACGCTCGTCGCCCGCGCTTCGCCGCCGAGCTTCACCTGCCGCGGGTCGGCCGCCAGCCGCGCGACGACGGTCGGCGACAGATAGCGCGAGAAGGCGTCGCGCACCGTCCGCCGTTCGCGCTCCACCGTGCGGAACCGGACGACCGTGGCGGTCGCGAATGCGACGAGCCACGTCGCCCCCGGCGCGAGAGGATCGATCAGCGTGTCGGCGCGCAGGAAGGCGGCGATGCTGCCGGCCAACAGCGCCGCCAGCGCCCCGAGCGCGCCGAAGGCGGCGACGGCCGGCGCCGCCGCGCGCGCCAGCAACGCGAGCGCCAGCCCGCCTGCGACCACCAGCGCCGCCTCCAGTCCCGGCGCATAGTCGGGCCGCGCCAGATTGGCGCCGGACAGGATGTGTTCGAGAACTTCGGCGTGGATCTCCGCGCCCGGCGCCGCGCCTTCGAGCGGCGTGGAGCGCAGATCGGCGAGCGCGATGGCGCTTGCGCCCACGATCACGATGCGCCCGTCCACCTCGCCGCGCAGGTCTTCGCCCGACAAAAGGCGCATGGCCGAGATGCGCCGCTCCTTGCGCGAGCCGGCGTAGCGTATGCGCAAGGCGCCGTCGCGGTCGGTGGCCGTGGCGAACTGGCCGATGCGCACGGCGCTGACGCCGCTTTGCGCGCCGAACGCCTGCGTGCCGGAAGCGTTCGACGATTTGATCTCGATGGTGGTCGCGCCGAGCGCGAGCCGCAGCGCCTCCAGATCGAGCGAGGGCGCAAGCTCCGCATTCGTCGTTTTCGGCCCGATCGAAAAGATCAGCGGCGCCTTGCGCACCACCAGATCGCGGTCGGGAATGAAATTGATCGCGCCGAGGCCGGGCGCGGCTTTGGCGAGCGCGGGCAGGGGGCTGGTGGCGCCCGTAAAATGCGGAACGAACAACCGCGGATCGTCGCCCAGCGTGACGAAACCGGCCTTGATCGGCGGCGCCGGCCCCGGTTCCGGCCGCAGCGCGAAAGCGAGCGCCACGCCGCCGCGCTTCAGCGCCGCCAGCAGGGGATCGGCCGCGAACTGGCCTTGCGCGCGCAAGGCCGCGATCAGCGCTTCGCGCTCGGGCGAGGCGGGCAGGCTTTCGAGCGCCGTTTCGGGCGCGGCGCGCTCCTCCTCCGACAGAAGCATGTCGAACGCGACGACGGCCGCGCCCTGGCCCCTGAGCCGCGTCGCGATGTCGGCCAGTCGCGCGCGGGGCCACGGCCATTGCCCGTAGGCGGCCAGGCTCTCGTCGTCGACATCCAGCACGCGCACCGGCAGGTCCGGCGACCAAACGCGCGGCCACAGGCGCTGGTATTCGTCGAACAGCAGATTGCGCGCCCGCTCCATCGACGCGAACGGACCGAGGCAAAGAACCAGCCCCGCCGCGATCGCCGCCAGCGTCGGCAGCAGGCCGAACAGGGCTGGCAGTCGGCGCCTCACGCGAGGTCGAGCCGAATGGGAACGTGGTCGGACGGTTTCTCGCCGCCGCGCGTCTCCTTGTCGATGGCGACCGTTTTCAACCGGTCGGCCGCCTGCGGCGACAACAGGAGATGGTCGATGCGCAATCCCTTGTTCCTGGGCCAGCAGAGCGCCTGATAGTCCCAGAACGTGTAAAGGCCCGCCGCATCGCTCGTCGCACGCAGGGCGTCCGTCAGCCCGAGCGCCAGCAACCGGCGAAACGCCTGCCGGGTTTCGAGCCGGAACAGCGCGTCCTCGCGCCATGCGGCCGGATCGTAGACATCGCGTTCGTCGGGAATGACGTTGTAGTCGCCGGCGAGCACCAGCTTTTCTTCCAGTTTCAGAAGCTCGCGCGCATGGGCCTGCAACCGCGCCATCCACGCGAGCTTGTAGGCGTATTTGTCGGAGCCGGCCGGGTTGCCGTTCGGGAGATAGATCGAGGCGACGCGCACGACGCCGCCGGCGCCATCCGGCGCGATCGCCTCCAGATAACGCGCCTGCTCGTCGTCGGCGCCCGGCAGGCCGCGTTGCGTTTCCTCCAGCGGCGCCTTCGACAGGATCGCCACGCCGTTGAAAGTCTTCTGGCCGTGGACGAGCACATTGTAGCCCTCCGCCTCGATCTCGGCGCGCGGAAAGGCCTCGTCCACGCATTTGAGTTCCTGAAGGCAGACCACGTCCGGCGCGGCGGCGCGCAGCCAGGCCACGAGCGCCGGCAGGCGCAGGCGCACCGAATTGACGTTCCAGCTTGCGATTCGCATCCGCGTGCGGCTCCCGAAAGGACCGGGAAACCTATACATTGTTCGCCGCACACGGAAACGATGGGGGCAGGATGAAATCGCTGGAGCCGCTGGCGCACGAGATCGCGCGTAAATTGATGGCGCGCCGCGAGACGGTCGTCGTTGCGGAATCCTCTTCGGGCGGGCTGATCTCGGCCGCTTTGCTGTCCGTTCCCGGCGCCTCGGCCTATTACATCGGCGGCGCGGTGGTCTACACGGCCCGCGCCCGCGCGGCGATGGCGCAGATCGACCGGCTGGACGTGGAGGGCATGCGCTCGGCGAGCGAGCCCTATGCGGCGCTTCTGGCCGACCGCACGCGCCGCCTGATGCGCGCCGACTGGGGTCTGGCCGAGACCGGCGCGGCCGGCCCGACCGGCAATCCCTATGGCGATGCGGCTGGCCACTCGTGTCTGGCCGTCAGCGGCCGCCGCGCCCTCGCGCGCACGCTGGAAACCGGCGACGCCGACCGGCCCGGCAACATGCGCCGCTTCGCCCGCGCCGCGCTGGAACTGCTTGACGAGGCGCTGGAGTGACTATCGGCGGCGGCCGTCCCTCCCGCGCGCGGGAAGGGGCCTGACGCCGTTTCCACGTCCCGAAAAACGCATTAAACAGGCCCGCAAGGATTCCCGCGAGGCACTCAAATGACCGCCGACACGCCCCCGGATCGACTCTCCGTCGATCCCGACAGCCCCTATTACGACGCCGACGTGCTCGCGCGCGATGTCGGCATCCGCTTCAAGGGCGTCGAAAAGAACAATGTCGAGGAATATTGCGTGAGCGAGGGTTGGATCCGCGTGGCGGTCGGCGCCAGCAAGGACCGCTACGGCAATCCGCTGACGCTGAAGATCACCGGCAAGGTCGAGCCCTATTTCAAGGACGTCGCGGGCGGATGACGCCGCGCGCGCGGCGCCTGACGCCCGTCGCGGTCGTCGCCGCCGCCTATCTCGGCCTCATGGGGCTGGGCGCGCTCGCGCCCGCGCTCGCCCGCGTCCTCGACATGGCGCTGCCGTTCTTTGGCCTGATCGGCCTCGGCTTCGCCTGTGGCCGGCTGTTCGACACAGGCGATGCAATCGGCGGCGCGGGCTTGAAGTGGCTTAACATCTTCATCGTCTATCTGGCTCTGCCAGCATTATTTTTCACTCTCGTCTCCAGGACACCGATCCATGAGCTCGCCAATTGGCGATTCGTCCTGGCGACGCTTTCGGCGACCGCCGCCGCCTTCGTCATCGCGTTCGCCATCGGCTGGATCGCCGCACGCGGCGACATCGCGGAAGCCGCGATCCAGGGCGCGGCCGGCGCATACGCCAATGTCGGTTACATGGGGCCGGGCCTGACCATCTCGGCGCTCGGCGCCGCGGCCGCGGCGCCTGCCGCGCTGGTGTTCGTGACCGACACGGTGTTCCTGTTCACGGCCGTGCCGCTCGCCATGGCGCTCGCCCGCTCCGACGAAAGGGGCGCGCCAAGGGCGGCGCTGCATGCGCTCGGGCGCATCGCCGTCCATCCGTTCAACATCGCGACCGCCGTGGCGGTCGCCGCAGCGGCTTTCGCCTGGCAGCCGCCGCCCGCCATCGGCCGCATGGTGACGACGCTGTCGGGCGCGGCCGCGCCCTGCGCGCTGTTCGCGCTCGGCGTGACGGTCGGCCTGCGCCCGTTCGGCGGTCTGGCGCGCGAGGCGCCGGCGCTCGTCGCCATCAAACTGCTGGTCCATCCGCTGCTGGCATGGACGTTTCTGACTCTGGCCGGCGTGACGGGAACCTGGGCGAAAGCCGGGGTGCTGATGGCCGCGCTGCCGCCGGCGCTCAACGTGTTTGTTCTGGCGAGCCAGTACGGGGTCTATGTCGAGCGCGCCTCCAACATCGTGCTCGCCGGCACGCTCGCCTCCGTCTTCACCGTCACCGCCTTGCTGTGGTTTCTGGCCTGACCGGGCAGGTCACTCGGCCTTAACCTGTGCGGCCTAGACTTCCGCCGTTGCGGTTTGTGCGTTGGAGGTTGGCATGGCGCCGGGTTCGGTCGGCAAACGAAAGGCGGAACGCCGCGATTGCCACGTGCGGGCGCAGGCGCGCTTCGGTTCGGAACGCGCGCCCATCGACTGCCTCATCGTCAATTTCTCGACGTCCGGCGCGCGCATCCGCTTTCGCGAACCGATCGAACTGCCGCAGCGCTTCGACCTGTTCATCCCCTCGCGGCCCGAGACGAAACACGTCGCCGTGCGCTGGCGCAACGGCAAGGAATACGGCGTCGAATATTCGACCGGCGTGTCGCACGACGCCGACATCGCCGAATTGTTCGCGCGTCTCGACGCTCTGGAAAAATCGGTTGCGGCGCTGTCCCATGCGCAGCCCGCCCACCATCCCGCGCCCCACACCGCGCCTTACGCGCCGGCAGGCGCCACGCTCGGCCTGCCGGACGAAAGCGCCGCCGAAATTCGCGCGCGCATCGATGCGGTGGAGATCATCGCCGCCGACGCGACCGCCGATCTCGAAAAGGCGATCCGCGCGCGGCTGGAAGCGCTCGAAGGCCGCCTTGCGGGGCCTCCCGCCGACCATGCGCCCGATCCCGCCGCGCTCGAACTCGCCGCGCGCATGGCCGGTTTCGAGGAGCGCCTGCAACGCATCGCACGCGAGGAGCCGGCCTTCGCCGAACGCACGCGCGAACTTTCGCCTGCGCCCGACTGGAGCGCGCGCCTCGCGGCGCTCGAAACGCGATTGGAGGACATGGCCGCGCAAGGCCGCGCGCCCGACTACGGCGATGCGATCGCCGCGCTGTCGCAACGGCTTGCGACGATCGAGAACGAACGTTGCGAGGCGAGCGAACCCGCCCCTGCGCCCGCGCAACCCGAACCGTCGCGGGCGCTGCTCGCGCGGCTCGATGCGTTGACGACCGAGATCGACATGCTGCGCGCGCGCCCCGTCGCCCCCGACTTCTCCGCGGATATTTCCGCCCTCGCGCAACGACTGGCCGCGCACGAGGAAGCATTGCGCGACCGCGCCGCGCCGGTTTCGCCGCATCGGGATGCGGATGCGCTCGAACAGGCCTTCGACCGCATTTCGAATCTGGAAGTCGAAATGCTGAACGTGAAGTTCGGCAAGCCGGCGCTCGATCCGCAGGTTGAAGCGCGCATGGCGCGACTGGAAGAGACCGGCGCCGAAATCCAGGCCGCGTTGCGCGACGTGTTCGGGCTGCTGTCGCGTCACATGTCGGGGCAGCGACAGGCCGGTTGAGCATCTAGCGCGCGGTTGCGTCGCGCAGCATCGGCGCGCGCCGCGCGGCGCCGAGAATCCAGCGTTTCGTCGGTTGCTCGAAGCGGCGATAGAGCCAGACCGACACGAACAGCGTGGCGCCCCCCGCAGCGATCGCCACGACACAGGCGGCCGGGCCGCCAACGAGACCGAAACGACGCAGGACGAACAGCGGGACGATCGCGACGAGTCCATGCGTGAGATAGAACGCATAGGACGCATCGCCCGCCGTCGTCATCGCGCGGCCGGCGAGCACGGTCGGGCGCCCCGCGCGTTCGGCGAGCGCCGCCATCGTCAGCAGCAGCGCGAACGTGGCGATGACGGTTTCGCGCGGCGCGCCGAAATGCAGCAACAGCAGCGCGAGCGCGAAGGTTGCGTGCGCCGCCGTCCAGCGCGGCGCGAACCTGTCGGGAATGGCGTGCAGACAGACCGCGATCAGCACGCCGGCGAAAAAGGTCGGCACGGCGCGCGCCGCGCCGAAATCGTAACTCGAATCCCACCACGGCCGCAGCCCGAGCGCCGAGCGCACGAACGTCAGCGCGCAGACGATCGCCGCCAGCAACAGCACATTCGCCGCAAGCGGCAGTCGCCGTGCGGCGAGGAAGGCGAGGGGCGCCAGTAGATAGACGAACCATTCCGCGCTGATCGACCAGGACCCGCCGTTGAAAGACAGGTGATCGACCAGACCCCAGGCGTGCAGCGACGCGAAATTGGCCGGCAGCGCCGAGAGCGCGAAGGCTTCCGGATGGTTGGGCCTGACGCCGAACGCAAGGCCCGCGCCCATCAGCGCGAGGGTGGCCGCGAGCGTCAGCAGATGCAGCGGGTAGAGCCGCGCGAACCGCGCGCGCAGAAAGCGGGCGTAGTCGCTCGCGTCGTTCATGCGCCCCATGTAGCTGACCGCGATGACGAAACCGCTCAGCAGAAAGAAGAAGTCGACCATCACGCCGAGTTGCGGCACGGCCGGCGACAGCTGTTCCAGCCCCAATCGAAAATCCGTATTGTAATGATACACTGCGACCAAACTCGCGGCGATGAACCGATAGCCGTCGAGCGCGTAATAGCGCCGCGCTTCAGGAACTTGACCGACGAGCCTGCCCATTCTCGAACTCCGACCGCAAGGATCGCATTCAAGAACGGCGCCGCGACACGGTTAACGCCGCGCCACCGGCGCGAGTTTCATCAGCGGCCCGAGAAATCGCGACAGATGCGGCGAGACGCCTTCGCGCAGCACGGCGCGCCGCAACGGACCGATCGCCGATACAGCCGACATGCCGAAGCCGCGCAGAAAATCGACCGGCGGCAGGCCCGAGATCAGCGAGCGATTGAGCAGGTCCACCGCCTGCGTGCGCAGATCGATGTCCGCGCGTCGGCTGTCCTCGAACGATTGAATGGCCTGCGACAGCGCCCTGGCGTCGGATATGTCGACGCCCTCGAGCGCGCGCGCGGCGTCCACGCTATCGCGAATGCCCAGGTTGAGACCCTGCGCCGCGAGCGGCGGAAACACGTGGCACGCCTCGCCGACCAGCATCAGGCGCGGCGCGCTCACCGCCTTCGTGCGCATGCCGCCCATTGGAAACGCGCCGATGTCGCCTTCGATCTCGCACGCGCCGAAGCGGTGATGCGCTTGATCGGCGATACGCTCGCCGAGTTTCTCGCGCGGCAGCGCGAGCAGGCGCTTGGCCTCCCCCGGGCCGACGAGCCATACGAGGCTGGAGCGATACGGCGCGTCCGGCAGCGGCGGCATCGGCACGAAGGTGAACGGGCCGCTGCGCGTGTGATATTCGGTCGTCGTGTCGTGATGCGCGCGACGATGGCGCAGGATGAGCGTGATGGCCGTCTGCGGATAGGACCATTCGGTCGCTTCGATTCCCGCCGTTCTGCGCGCGAGGGAATTGCGTCCGTCGCCGGCGACGATCAGCCTGCATCGCACGCGCCGTCCGTCGTCGAGCGTGGCCACGACGCCGTCGTCGCCGAACGCATAGTCTGCGACGAACGCCTCGAGCGTTTCGAGGTTGTCGATGTTTTCGGCCACGCGCGCGAGCGCCTGCACGATGTCGTCGTTCGGAACATTCAGGCCGAACGCGTCGAGACCGATCTCCTCCGCTTCGAAATACCCGGTCGCGGCGCGAAACGGCGAGCCGGTGTCGTCGATGATGCGCATGGCGCGCACCGGTGCGCTGATCGGCGAGGTGGCCGGATCGAGCATCGCACGCAGATCGAACTGCTCGAGCAGTTGCAACGATCCTTCGAACAGCGCGACCGTGCGGCCGGGCAGGGGCGGCGGCTTGCGGCCGACGAGCGCCACGCGATGGCCCGTGCGCGCGAGCGCGATCGCCGCGATCAGACCGGCCGCGCCGGCGCCGACCGCGAGAATGTCGGTTTCGATCGGCGGCTGCATGACGGTCTCCGTGTCGTTGTGCGGTCAGGGGATGAGAACGAGCGCGCCCGTCGTCCGGCGTCCCTCGAGCGCGATCTGCGCGTCGGCGGCTTGCGCCAGCGGGTAACGCCCGGAAATCGCGATCTTCACCTTGCCGTCCGCCACGACCTTCATCAGATCGCGCGCCATCTTCGCGAGATTGCCGGGCAGCGAGGAATAGGTGAACAGCGTCGGCCGCGTGACGAACAGCGAGCCCTTCTGCGCGAGCACGCCGAGGTTGAATGCATCGACCGGGCCGGATGCATTGCCGAACGACACCATCATGCCGAGCGGGCGCAGGCAGTCGAGCGAACCGGCGAACGTCGCCTTGCCGACGCCGTCGTAGACCACGTCGCACAGCTTGCCCTTGGTGATCTCGCGCACGCGCTTGGCGAAATCCTCGGTCGAATAATTGATGACGTGTTTGGCGCCGGCTTTTTTCGCCAACTTCGCCTTTTCGTCGGAACCCACCGTGCCGATGACCGTGGCGCCGAGCGCCTTGCCCCACTGGCACAGGATGAGACCGACGCCGCCGGCCGCCGCATGCACGAGGATCGTGTCGCCCTTCTTCACGCGGTAGGTCTGGCGCAGCAGATACTGCGCGGTCAGCCCCTTCAGCATCATCGCCGCCGCCGTGTCGTAGGAAATCGACTTCGGCAGTTTCACGAGCATGGCGGCGGGAATGTTGCGCGCCTCCGCGTAGCCGCCGAGACCGCCGGCATAGGCGACGCGGTCGCCCACCTTGAAATCCTTCACGCCCGGCCCGACCGCGATCACGTCGCCGGCGCCCTCGTTGCCGATGACGAACGGCGGCTGCATCGGATAGAGGCCGGTGCGGTAGTAGATGTCGAGAAAATTCACGCCGACCGCGCGCTGCTGGATCTGCACCTCGCCCTTGCCGGGCTTTGCGAGATCGATGTCCTCGTAAGCGAGAACCTCCGGCCCGCCGGCCTGATGCACCCGTATCGCCTTCACCATGTCCCTGCTCCCAACCCCTGAAAATCGGCGCGCATATTGGGCGCGGTCCGGGCAGGGAGCAAGACCGCGCAATTGTCGCGGCCCCGCGATGCGGCGCGGCGTTCCGGTGCGCTCAGCTCGCCCGCCCGTAGAGATCGTATGCGTCCGCGCGCTCGATCTTCACGTCTACGATATCGCCCGCGCGCAGCCGCCGCGCGGAAGCGACATGGACCGCGCCGTCGATCTGCGGCGCGTCCGCCATCGAGCGGCCGCGCGAGACCGTCGGCCCCGCTTCGTCGATGATGACTTTACGCCGCGTTCCCACTTTCGCGCGCGACAGTTGCGCGGAAATCTTCTGCTGCGCCTCCATCAGCCGGCGGTAGCGCGCCTCTTTCACGTCGTCCGGCACGGCCGGCAGGCCGAGGTCGTTGGCCGGCGCGCCGCCGACCGGCTCGTATTTGAACGCGCCCAGCCGGTCGATCCTCGCTTCCGCGATCCAGTCGAGCAGCAGACGGAAATCCTCCTCCGTCTCGCCCGGAAAGCCGACGATGAAGGTCGAGCGGATCGCGAGGTCGGGAACCTGCCGCCGCCAATCGCGGATGCGCTCCAGAACCTGTTCGTGATTGCCGGGCCGTTTCATCGCGCGCAGCACGGAGGGGGCTGCGTGCTGAAACGGTATGTCGAGATAGGGCAGGATGGCGCCCTGCGCCATCAACTCCAGAATCTCGTCGACATGCGGATAGGGATAGAGGTAGTGCAGCCGCACCCATACGCCGAGGCCGCCGAGTTCGCGCGCGAGATCGATGAACTTGGTGCGCACGTCGCGGCCGGCCCATTGCGTCTGCGCGAACCGCGCGTCGATCCCGTAGGCGCCGGTGTCCTGCGAGATCACGAGCAGTTCCTTCACGCCCGCCTTCACCAGCTTTTCCGCCTCGCGCAGCACTTCGACGATCGGCCGCGAGACGAGTTTTCCGCGAAGGCGCGGAATGATGCAGAAGGAGCAGGAATTGTTGCAGCCTTCGGAAATCTTCAGATAGGCGTAGTGGCGCGGCGTGAGTTTCACGCCCTGTTCCGGCACCAGATCGAGAAACGGGTCGTGCGGCGCGGGCGCGGCCACGTGCACCGCCGCCATCACCGTGTCGAACGCCTGCGGACCGGAGACCGACAGCACGTCCGGAAAGGCTTCGGAAATCGTCTCCGGCTCGGCGCCCATGCAGCCGGTCACGATCACCTTGCCGTTTTCCTCCATCCCGGCGCGGATCGCGGCCAGAGATTCCGCCTTGGCGCTGTCGAGAAAGCCGCACGTGTTGACGATCACCGCATCGGCGCCGCGATGGGTCTTGGCAAGCTCGTAGCCTTCCGCGCGCAGGCGCGTGACGATGCGCTCGGAATCGACCAGCGCCTTCGGGCAGCCGAGCGAGACGAAGGAGATTTTCGGGGCAGGCCGTTCGGTCATCGCGCGGGCATAGAGAAGGGGGCCGATGGAGGCAAGAAAAAAGCCCGGCTCGCGAGAGCCGGGCCTGGTTCGCCGAGAGGCGAAAGCCGATCAGTAGCGCGCGACCACCGGCGCCGGGGCGCCCCAGCCGAACTTGTAGTTCACGCCCACGCGCACCGTGTCGATGCTGCGGCTGATCCGCCTCGTATATGGGATGAGGCGCAAATCGCCCGCGTACGGGGACGTCGTGAAGGTCGTGAATGTCTTCTTGGGCTGGAAGACATGGAGATACTCGGCCTTGATCGACCAGTTGGGCGCAAACGCCCATTCCACGCCGCCGCCCAGCGTCCAGCCGGCTTCCGTCGAATTGTCGACGAACAGGTCGGGGCTCGCGGACACGCCGGGGAAGAACACCGACTGCTCGTAGCGGTTCTTCACAAGCGCAAGGCCGCCGGTCACGTAGGGCAGGAACCGGCCGACCGCGACGCCCAGGCGCGGACGAACCGTCAGCATCCAGTCGGCGCCGGCTCTCGTCCCGTAGAAGACATTGCCCGCGGCCGGCGTCGGAACGGCGGCGAACGCGCTGCGCGACGCGCCGAGATAGTTCATGTCCGCCTCGAGGCCGAGAACCAACATGCCCATCTGATAATTGTAGCCGATCTGGCCGCCGAAGGTGACGCGGTCCTGCCGGAACGAATTGTAGCCGCCCGCGGAAATGGCGATGGCGTCGGGCACGAGGAAGAACGGCGCCGCCGGGTCGCCCGGCGTATAGTAATCGTTGCTGGCGCGCACGCCCGCCCACCCGACGTTGGCGCCGACATAGAAGCCGGTCCAGGTGAAGATCGGGGCCGGCGCGACCACGATGGGAGGCGCCTTGCGCGAGGGAAGATCGGCCGCCATGGCCGAGCCAGCGATGGCGGTGGCCGCCAGAGCGACGGCGATACGATTGATGTTCATTCAGGACCCCTGTTGCCGGACCCGAACGCGCTCTGCCCAAGCGGCGTAAGGTTTGGTTTGCAACCGTAGCAATATTCCACGCGCCGACCTCGTCCAACGGCGATCTGTCCGCACGGTTCTGAAACCCGGCGCCTGTGGCCTGAGCATCACAGCATACAGGCGGTTACATCCATCAAAGAGCAATCCCGTCCGGATGTCCCGAATAACAAGGTCACATTAGCGCTCGCCGCTGCGGAACGCGAGGAAATCCGGCCTTTTCGCGGCATAACCGCGATTTTCGGGCACGACTGTGTTTTGCTGGTAACATTTAAGATGTATGCAAACGAAAAGCCCGGCTCCTTCGAGCCGGGCTTTCCTTTCGCCGATGCGAGATCAGGACTTGTTGAGACCCTGACTCAGTACTTGACCACTCAGTACTTGGCGACGACCGGCGCGCCGCCGCCCCAGCCGAAGCGATAGTTCACGCCGGCGCGCACGATGTGGCCCGTGTTGCGCACGGACGTCGTGAGGGTCGAAGCGGAAACGCCGGGGACGACATAAAGCGCGGTCGGAGCCGTCAGGCGGCCGAGATCGTAATAGAGATACTCAACCTTCGCCGACCAGTTGCGCGAGAAGGCGTATTCGGCGCCCGCGCCGACCGTCCAGCCGGTGGACAGTTTCGACGTGGAGCCGGCGACGGCCATCGGCGGCGCCCAGGTCGGGCCGAACGCCGAATAGCTCAGCTTCGTCTGGCCATAGGCGAGACCGCCGGTGGCGTAGAGCAGGAAGGTCGGCGTGACCGCGAATCCGAGGCGGCCGCGAACGGTGCCGAACAGGTCGAGGCTGCGGCTGAAGCTCGAGAACGTCGGCTGGAGCGGGGCAAGGCCGGCGAAAGCAGCATTGGACTTGGCGCCGGCGACGCCCTGGATGTCCGCCTCCAGGCCGAACACGAAGGCGCCCGTCTGCCAGTTGAAGCCGACCTGGCCGCCGCCGATGAACCCATCGTTCTTCAGCGAAACCTGCCACGGAAGCTGCCCGCTGACCTGAACGGCGGCGAAACCGAACAGGGGATCGGTCCCCAGAACGGCGACGTCATTCTTGGCGGACCAGGTGTAGCCGGCGTTCAGACCGACGTAGAGACCAGACCAGGTGAAGATCGGGGCCGGGGCGTAGA
Source organism: uncultured Methylocystaceae bacterium (assembly GCA_937870755.1). Lineage (GTDB taxonomy): Bacteria > Pseudomonadota > Alphaproteobacteria > Rhizobiales > Beijerinckiaceae > JAJXWB01. Next base: position 2,440 of record CALMZV010000146.1, on the reverse strand, counting down.
CGACCGGCGGGGCCTTGCGCGACGGCAGGTCGGCCGCGAAGGCGGAGCCGGCGATCGTGGAGGCGGCGAGGGCGGCGGCGAGAATTTTCAGATGACGCATGATTGGCTTTTCCTCGTTCGATGTCGAATTGAACGCCGGCGAATTTGGACTGCGACCGTGCAATCCGACCAAGCTCCCGAATCGGGATGGCTCCGCCGAAATCTGATGCCTGTTCTTTATGCGCCAACCGGCGGCGGAACTAGTGCAAATGCGCAACAGGCGCCCGTTTTGCCGGTGAAATTCAGCCGTTCAGTTGATGAATCGTAACAATGCGCCGGTTTCCGTTAGGGTAATGTTAAGCATCAGCGGAGATCGACGCGCATGCCGCAAATCAAAAGCCCGGCTCTTGCGAGCCGGGCTTTCGTTTCGCCGAAGCGAGGCTGGATCAGCTTATCAGCGACGGTCTCAGTACTTGGCGACCACCGGGCTGATGCCGCCGCCGAAGTGGTAGTTCAGACCGGCGCGAACGATATGGCCGTTGACGCGGGTCGAGGTGTTGACCAGAGCGGCGGTGAACGGCGCGCCGGCGTTGTTGGCGCTCGTCAGCAGGCCGGTCGAGCTCACGCGGCCGAGATCGTAGTAGAGGTACTCGACCTTGGCGCTCCAGCGCGGGGAGAACTTGTATTCCACGCCGCCGCCGACGGTCCAGCCGGCGCGCATGCCGTTGTAGCTGGTGTTGGCGAACCACGGGTTGACCACGGCGGGAGCGCCGAGGATCTGTTGCTGGAACAGCACGCTGGACCGCACGCCCGCATAGGCGAGACCGCCGGTGGCGTAGACGAGGAAGGCCGGGGAGGCCACCACGCCGACGCGCGCGCGCAACGTGCCGAAATAGTCCAGACGGCTGCGGGCGATCGCGGTGCTGACGATCGCTTCGCCGGCGATCGGCGCCAGCGCGCCGAACGAGGCGCCGCCCGAGCTCTTGCCGATCACGCCCTGCAGATCGGTCTCGAGACCGAGCAGGAACATCGGGCTGACCTGCAGATTGAAGCCGAGCTGGCCGCCGATCATGAAGCCGTCGTTCTTATGGGAGAGCGACGTATTGGCGAGCGCCGCGCTGGCGTTGGTGTAGGGCACCACGTTGCCGAGCGGGGCGAACGGGAAGAAGCCGAAGCCCGAAGACGTGGTGCGCACGTCATTCCAGGTGTAGCCGGCGTTGAGACCGGCGTAGAAGCCCGTCCAGGTCAGAATGGGCGCGGGCGCGACGATGACCGGCGCGGCGCGCGACGGCAGGTCGGCGGCGACGGCGGAACCCGTGAGCGCCACGGCCGCGACGGAGGCGGCAAGTATCGACTTGATGTGCATTTATATCCCCCTGTTATTCGCAATGCGCGCCTGCTGTGGCCGCGATGCGCGATCCGGCGAATGTCTGGACGTATGCGTCCGTGGGCTGACGCTAGGGGAGATCGCCCGCTCACGCCACGGAAAATCGCCGCAATGGGCCGGATTGCCGGGCGTTTGGCGCCAGGCGTTGCGCAACGGCAACATATGCATACGAACGATTCCGCCGGCCTCCCGCGCTTTCCGCAAGCGGAGTTTCTGTATTTTCAGCGCGCAAGCATCGGCGGCCACGCCGATGGACCTTTCAGCCGCGAAACGCTAAATCCACATCACATTCTTCGTCAGGAGACGGCCATGCACCGCCCCGTCCTCGCCAGCCTCGCCGTCGCAGCCCTTTCCGGCGCTTTTTTCGGCGCCGCGCCGGCCTTCGCGGCCGACCTCGGCGCGCGGCCGACGGTCGTCAGCCGAATCGTGCTGCGCGAGCCGGTCGTCGTGGCGCCGCCGTCCGTCTGGCTCGGCCATTTCTCCGGCGGCCGCAATCTCGCCCCCGGCGCCGATCCGATTCCGCTCGACTGGGTGGACGTCCGGCAGCGTTTCGCCTCGCTCGGCGAATGTTCCGCCTGGCTGCGGGCGATGCGCCGCGCCTATCCGACCTACGAAGGCTGGAAGACCTGCCTCGTCGTCCGCTGAGCGCCGGATGCCGCAATACCGCACCACGCGCCGCGTCCGCCATCGGGCGGCCGACATGTTCGCTCTGGTCGCCGACGCCGAGAAATACCCGGAGTTTCTTCCGCTCTGCCGCGCCCTGCGCATCCGCCGGCGCGAGCCGCGGGAGGAGGGGGTGGAGGTGCTGATCGCCGACATGACGGTCGGCTACAAGGCGATCCGCGAAACCTTCACCAGCCGCGTCACCCTCGACCGGCCGAAGCTCGAAATCCTCGTCGAATATGTGGACGGGCCGTTCCGCCGCCTCGTCAATCGCTGGAGCTTTCGCGATCTGGAGCGCGGCAGCGAGGTGTCGTTCTTCATCGATTACGAATTCCGCAGCCGCGCGCTGGGCCTGTTGATGGGCGCCATGTTCGACGCCGCGTTCCGCCAGTTCGCCGAGGCGTTCGAGCA
>CALMZV010000145.1:2500-182052 GCA_937870755.1 uncultured Methylocystaceae bacterium | reverse complement strand
CGCGCCGCCGCCCCCCCCCCCCCGCCGCACCCGGACCGCCTGTTGCCGCCCCTCACCCCAGCCCTCTCCCCGCTCGCGGGGAGAGGGGGGTCGCGCGCCGCCCCATGAAAGGGGAGGAAGACGCGGCGCGGCTACGCGCAACCTACCCTCTTCGCTTCCCCTTCGATGCCCGCGTCCCGCCCTTGCCCGCGCTCGAACGCGGCCGCGCTTCGCCGCCGCCAAAGTTGTGCGGCCCCATGTCGGCGTCCGTCGGTTTGTGCGCGCGAGTCTTCGCAAGTCGGGTGTTCCCGACTTGCGCGGAAGACTTCGGTAGATTGGCCGCCGCCCCATACTTGCGGTTGCCGCCGAACCGCCCCGCCTCGTCCTCGATTTCGGCCTGCCGCGCGAGCGGATCGTCGGCGATGGCGAGTTCGGTCGCCTCCAGCCGCTTGATCTCGTCGCGCAAGCGTGCGGCTTCCTCAAACTCCAGATTGGCGGCGGCCTCGCGCATCCGTTTTTCGAGGTCGGCCAACGTGAGTTTGAGATTGTGCCCGACGAGCGGCGCGGCGGCGAGGCCCGCGTCCACCGTCACGTGGTCCTGCTCGTAGACGCTGCCCAGAATGTCCGCGATGCCGCGCTTGATGGAGGCCGGCGTGATGCCGTTCGCCTCGTTGTACGCCTGCTGTTTCGCGCGGCGTCGTTCCGTTTCGTCCATCGCGCGCCGCATGGAGCCGGTGACGCTGTCGGCGTAGAGGATGACGCGGCCGTCGACGTTGCGCGCCGCGCGGCCGATGGTCTGCACCAGCGACGTCTCGCTGCGCAAAAAACCTTCCTTGTCGGCGTCGAGAATGGCGACGAGCCCGCATTCGGGAATGTCGAGCCCCTCGCGCAGAAGATTGATGCCGACCAGCACGTCGAACGCGCCGAGCCGCAGGTCGCGGATGATCTCGATACGCTCGATGGTGTCGATGTCGGAATGCATGTAGCGCACGCGAACCCCGTTCTCGTGCAGATATTCGGTGAGATCCTCGGCCATGCGTTTGGTGAGCACGGTGACGAGCGCGCGATAGCCCTGCTGCGCGACCGCCCGCGCTTCGCCCAGAAGGTCGTCCACCTGCGCGCGTGCGGGCCGCACTTCGACCGGCGGATCGATCAGGCCGGTGGGGCGGATGACCTGCTCGACGAACACGCCGCCCGCGCGCTCCATCTCCCAGCTTCCGGGCGTCGCCGAAACGTGCACGGTCTGCGGGCGCATCGCCTCCCATTCCTCGAACCGCAGCGGCCGGTTGTCCATGCACGAGGGCAGGCGGAACCCGTATTCGGCGAGCGTCGCCTTGCGGCGGAAGTCGCCGCGATACATGCCGCCGATCTGCGGCACGGTGACATGGCTCTCGTCGGTGAAGACGAGCGCGTTGTCGGGCAGATATTCGAACAGCGTCGGCGGCGGCTCGCCCGGCTTGCGGCCGGTGAGATAGCGCGAGTAGTTCTCGATGCCCGCGCACGAGCCGGTCGCTTCCATCATTTCCAGATCGAACATCGTGCGCTGTTCGAGCCGTTGCGCCTCCAGAAGCCGGCCGCCGGCGTTCAGCTCCGCGAGCCGCTGCTTGAGTTCGCTCTTGATGCCGGAAATCGCCTGCAGCAGCGTCGGGCGCGGCGTGACGTAATGCGAGTTGGCGTAGATTTTCACGAACCCGAGGTCCGCGGTCTTCTTGCCCGTCAGCGGATCGAATTCGGCGATGCTCTCCACCTCGTCGCCGAAAAAGCCGACGCGCCACGCGCGATCCTCGTAGTGGGCGGGAAAGATCTCGACGGTGTCGCCACGGACGCGGAACAGGCCGCGCGAAAAATCGCCGCCGGAGCGCTTGTAGTGCAGCGCCACCAGATCGGCGATGAGCTGGCGCTGGTCGATCTTTTCGCCGACCTCGATCGAGAACGTCATCGCCGTGTAGGTCTCGACCGAGCCGATGCCGTAGATGCAGGACACCGAGGCGACGATGACCACATCGTCGCGTTCGAGCAGCGCGCGCGTGGCCGAATGGCGCATGCGGTCGATCTGCTCGTTGATCGACGATTCCTTCTCGATATAGGTGTCGGTCCGGGGAACGTAGGCTTCCGGCTGGTAGTAGTCGTAATACGAAACGAAATACTCGACCGCGTTGTCGGGAAAGAACGATTTGAACTCGCCGTACAGTTGCGCTGCGAGCGTCTTGTTCGGCGCCAGAACGAGCGCCGGGCGCTGCGCGCGCTCGATCACGCTCGCCATCGTGAACGTCTTGCCCGATCCTGTCACGCCGAGCAGCACTTGATCGCGCTCGTGCTGCGCGAGGCCGGCGACGAGTTCGTCGATGGCCTGCGGCTGGTCGCCCTTCGGCTCGTAGTCGGACACGATGCGGAACGTGCGCCCGCCTTCCGATTTCTGCGGGCGCTCGGGCCGATGCGGCATCCACGGCGTCTTCGCGCGCAGATTCGGATCGCCCAACTCCAAAAGCTGCTTGAGCGATTCGACCGTCGCGGTCGCGCCTACCAGCCCGTCGCGCGCGAGATAGGTCGCCTGCGGCGCCTCCTCGAAGCCGCGCGGCCGGGCGGACGGCGCGCTCAACGCGGGATTGAGCAGCGCCGACAAATGTTCGTCGAGCGGAGTCACGTCGGGTCGCGAGGCTTTCGCGCGCGAGGCTTTCCGTTTGGGCGGTCGGATCATCGGGGGAATATGGGGCGAGTCTCGCCCCGGTCAAAGCCTCGCCGATCTTAAGCTGCGGCGGGCGATGCGGCGGGTTGCGACGCGCTCGCGCGCCACACGATGAAGCCAAAGAACATGCACACGATCAACGGCGCGACGGGCGCGGACAGACCCGCCAGCGGACGCGCGATCAGCGGCGTGACGAACACGAGCGCCATCGCCGATTTTTCGTAAGGCGCGAACCCCCGCGCGCGGCCATGCGCATACATCAGCGCCAGCGCCGGACCGAGCACGACCATGTCGTAGTCGAGGCAGTATGGGGTGGTCATGAGCGCCGCCGTCAGCGCCGCCGCGATCGCGAGCCGCCGGTCGGCGCCCGCGGCCCACAGCCGGACGACGCCGGCGAACGCGGCCGCCGCGACGATCGCCTGCGCGGCATAGGCCGCCGTCGTCGACGCGCCGAGGAGCCGCGCGGCGGCGAATACGCTCTGGATCTTCTCGAAGCCGATGGCGCCGCCCTCGATCACCACGCGCTGGGTGAAATCGAGGCTGCGCAGAAAGGCGAGCCATGGCGCCAGACCGAACGCGGCCAGCGTGACCAGGCAAAGCGCCGCGAGCCCGGCCGCGCCGCCGGCGAGCGCCCGGCCCTCGCGCGCGGCCAGCAGCGCCAGCGGCGCGATCAGCGCGAACTGCGGCTTGTAGGCCAGACACGCCAGGATGGCGCCGGCCAGAAACGGCCTCCGGTCGACCAGCATCAGCCCGCCGGCCAGCAGCGCCGCCGTCAGAAACCCGTTCTGTCCGTGGCCTATGTTGACGAACACCGCGGGAAAGGCGAGCGCGGGCAGCCACCAGCCCGCCGGCGGCGGCGCGCCGACCGCGGCGCGAAACGCCGCCAGATAGGCCGCGAGCGTCGCGCCGAGCCACACCGCCAGCGCCGCCAGATAGGGCAGGAGCGCGAGCGCGGCCGCGATGAACAGAAAGAACGGCGGGTAGTGCCAGCCGTAGATATGCGCGTTGGCGCCGAATAACGCGCGCTGCCGGGCGAAATGAGTCGCCGGGTCGAACGGCGCGCTGGCGGCGCCCTCGTTCGCCTCCAGCCCCGCAACCCAGACCTGCGTGAAATCCGTTCCGGGCTGCCGCCCGGCGACGCCGTGGCCGAGCCCGTCGGCGAGCATGCCGGCGGCCAGCGCGACAGCCCCCGCCGCCAGCAGCAGGACGGCGTAGGCCCGCGCGCGCTGCGGCGTGAGCCAGGCGCCCCTCCGTATCGAATCCACAAAACCCGCCATGCGCCTCAGGATGGCGACAAGCCGTTAATATTCGACACCGCAAACGAAAGCGCCGCTCCATTCGCAGGAGCGGCGCTTTGCGGCGTTGCGAGCAGGCTTCTGCTCTCGCGCCAGCTACCGGTTGGGGACGATCAGAGCGCCGTAGGGCGAGTGTGCGGTCGCGGCCGAACGACCCTCCATCACGACGGCTGTGTCCTTCACGGCGAGCTGTGTCCGCACGGACGGCGGGTCGAACCGGAGGACGACGGTCATCAGCGCCGCGGCGATCGCCAGCGACGCGAGAAGCCCGACGGACAGGTTGAACTGACGGCGTGCGGCGGCCGGGCTCCATTGACCGGCGAAGCCTGCATCGTCTCGTACGATCTGACGAAGGTTGGTCGCCATTGCCTGTCTCCCTGCCTGCGGGCGGCGGTTACTCGCGCCCCGGAATTTGGTTAAGGCTGCCGGCCCCCGCATTCCGTGCGTTGGCGCACACGGCGCCGTCCGCTCGGAAATAACCGCGCGCGCGAGCGCCGGTTCCGCGCTCCAGCGGGAATTTTTTGCTCGCGCCCGGCCCGGGCGGCGCCGCGCCGAAATCGGCCGAAATCCGCGTTCCGGCGCCGCAATGCGGTTCCTTCGCGCCCGAAACGCGTTTATGGTCCCGCCCCGCCGCAAGAACGGCGGCCAGACACAGGAGTTCGAACCGATGGCGTTCCTCGCCGATGCCCTTTCTCGCGTGAAGCCTTCCGCCACCATCGCGGTGACGCAGAAAGCCCGCGACCTGAAAGCCCAGGGCCGCGACGTGATCAGCCTGTCGGTCGGCGAGCCGGATTTCGACACGCCCGACAATGTGAAGGAGGCCGCCATTGCGGCGATCCGGCGTGGCGAAACGAAATACACGCCCGTGCCCGGCATACAGCCGTTGCGCGAGGCGATCTGCGCCAAGTTCAAGCGCGAGAACGAACTCGACTACAAGCCGGGCCAGGTGATCGTCGGCACGGGCGGCAAGCACATCCTGTTCAACGCCTTCATGGCGACGATGAACCCCGGCGACGAGGTCATCATCTCCGCCCCCTATTGGGTGAGCTACCCGGAAATGGTCTCGCTGTGCGGCGGCACGCCGGTGATCGTCGAAACCCACATGAAGGACGGGTTCAAGCTCCAGCCGGAAGTTCTGGAGCGCGCCATCACCCCGAAGACCAAATGGGTCGTGCTCAACTCGCCCTCCAACCCTTCGGGCGCGGCCTACACCCGCGCCGAACTCAAGAAGGTGACGGACGTGCTGATGCGCCACCCGCACGTGTGGGTGCTGCCCGACGACATGTACGAGCACCTCACCTACGGCGACTTCAAATTCGTCACGCCCGCGCAGGTCGAGCCCGGTCTCTACGAGCGCACGCTCACCATGAACGGCGTGTCGAAAGCCTACGCCATGACCGGCTGGCGCATCGGCTATGCGGCGGGCCCCGAACACCTCATCCGCGCCATGGACATGATCCAGGGCCAGCAGACCTCCGGCGCCTGCTCCATCGCCCAGTGGGCGGCGGTGGAGGCGCTCAACGGTCCGCAGGATTTCATTCCCGCGAGCCGCAAGGTGTTCGGCGAACGGCGCGACCTTGTCGTCTCCATGCTCAATCAGGCGAAATATCTCGAATGCCCGACGCCTGAAGGCGCGTTCTATGTGTTTCCCTCCTGCGCGCAGGCGATCGGCAGACGGACGCCGGACGGCAAGACCATCGAGACCGACCAGGATTTCGTGACCGCGCTGCTGGAGGCCGAAGGCGTGGCCACCGTGCAGGGCTCGGCGTTCGGCGCGGGCCCGAACTTCCGTGTGTCCTACGCGACGTCGAACAAGCTGCTGGAAGAAGCCTGCGCGCGCATTCAGAGGTTCTGCGCCAGCCTCGGCTAGAGGCAAAAAAACCTGCGTTCACCTTGGGCGGCAGGGGCGACCCAGTTGAGGAGGCCCCTGTGTCCCGCCTTTCGGAGGTTTCGACCTTGATGCGCGCGGGTGCTAGCGCCGCCGCGCTGGCTTTCGCGCGCGTCGCGTCTGCCGCCGCGCGGCGCAGCGGAACCTTGACGGCGCATCGCGCGTTGTCTCCCGACGGCCGGACGGTCATCCGGCCGCACGGGAGATCCTCATGAAACATCTCATCCTTGCCGCCGCCGTCGCGCTGACCGCATCCACGCCCGCCGCCGCCCAGATGGGCCGCGCCGGTTCGCTCGAATGCGATGTGTCCGGCGGCGTCGGCATGATCATCACATCGAGCAAGGCTCTCGACTGCCTGTTCTTCCGCGACGACGGCGCCCCGCCCGAACATTACGTGGGGACCATCAAGCGCTTTGGCGTCGACCTTGGCGCGACGGGACCGGGCCACCTCGACTGGCTGGTCGCGACATCCACCAGCAAGATCGGTCCCGGCGCGCTGGCCGGCGACTATGGCGGCGTGGGCGCCTCGGCGACGGCGGGCGTGGGCGTGGGCGCGAATGCGCTTCTCGGCGGCTCCAACCGAACGGTCAGTCTGCAACCGTTCTCCGTGCAGGCGCAGGTGGGCGTGGACGTCGCCGCCGGCGTCACGAGCATGGAACTCGAATACGTGCCCCCGCCACGCCAGATCCGCGCACGCCGCCATCGCTAGGACTGCGCGCGCAAGAACGGAAATCTTTACGCCGGCTTCACGCGCGCCGCTCTGACTCAGGTCAAGTTTCGCGGCGCGCGAGCTCCCGCCAAATGTCGCGTCTTCAACTGCTTGCGCATTGCGCCGGGCGGTGAAACGATCCCCGACCCGGCCGTCCCCATGCGGGGACGCGCAGGCTGAAAGGAGACGACAATGCCGGAGAACAGAAGAATCGAGGGGCCGAGGCTCATCGCGATCGTCGGCCCCTTTCAGAGCGGCAAGACCACGTTGCTGGAGAGCATATTGGTGCGCGGGGGCGCCCTGTCGCGCCAGGGATCGGTGCGCGACAAATCGAGCATCGGCGACTCGAGCCCCGAGGCGCGCGCCCACGCCATGAGCGTGGAGGCCAACGTCGCCTCCATCGATTATCTCGGCGACCGCTACACCTTCGTCGATTGTCCCGGCTCAATCGAATTCTCGCACGACCTTCGCAACATCGCCCCCTTCTGCGACGTCGCCATTGTGGTGTGCGAGGCCGATCCGCGCAAACTACCGGCCTTGCAGCTCATTCTGCGCGAACTTGAAGAGATCGGCCTGCCGCGCATTTTGTTTCTCAACAAGATCGACATCGCCACCACGCGCGTGCGCGAGACGCTGGCGATGCTCCAGCCCGCCTCGCGCGCGCCGCTGCTGCTGCGCCAGATTCCGATCTGGCAGAACGGCATCGCCACCGGTTTCATCGATCTCGCGCTCGAACGCGCCTTTGTCTATCGCGAACACGCGCCCTCCGCCGTCATCGACGTGCCCGCCGGCGAACTGCCGCGCGAGAAGGAAGCGCGCTATTCGATGCTGGAGAAACTCGCCGACTACGACGACGCGCTGATGGAGGAGCTGATCTCCGACATCGAGCCGCCGCGCGACCAGGTGTTCGACGATCTCACGCGCGAATTGCGCGAGGGTCTCGTCGCGCCGCTGCTCATCGGTTCGGCCGACCGCGGGAATGGCGTCACGCGATTGTTGAAGGCGCTGCGCCACGAGTCGGCGGGCGTCGCGGCCACGCGCAAGCGCCTCGGCGTTTCGGATACGGGCGCGCCGCTCGCGCAGGCGCTGCGCTCGGTGCACACGGCGCACGGCGGCAAGCTGACGCTGGCGCGCGTGCTGCGCGGCGCCTTCGTCGACAACGCGACCGTCGTCGGCGCCGGCGGCGAGGAGGATCGCATCGCCTCCATCGCGCGCATGGCCGGCTCCACCACCGTGCGCCTGACGCGCGCGGAGGAAGGCGACACGCTCGCCTTCGGCCGGCTCGACCACATCGCCACCGGAGAGACGTTCGGCGACGCCAGGAACGGCAAGCCGAAACCGGTCATCGCCACGATTCATCCACCGCAGCCAGTGCATGCGCTCGCGCTCGCCATCAAGGACCGCAAGGACGAGGCCAAACTCGCCGCCGCCATGACCAAGCTGGTGGAGGAAGATCCTTCGCTGCAGTTCGTGCAGGATCAGGCGTCCGGCGAGATGAAGCTGCTCGGCCAGGGCGAGATGCACCTGCGCGTGGCCATCGAACGTCTGGCGGGGCGGTTCGGCATCGCGCTCGAGACGCACCCGCCGGCCGTCGCCTATCGCGAGACGATCCGCCATCCCGTCTCCGTGCGCGGCCGCCACAAGAAGCAGTCGGGCGGTCACGGCCAGTTCGGCGACGTGGTGCTGGACGTGAAGCCGCGCGCGCGCGGCGAGGGTTTCCAGTTCGCCGAAACGGTCCACGGCGGTTCAGTGCCGCGGCAATATTTCTCGTCCGTGGAAGCCGGCTGTCGGGACGCGTGCGAGAAAGGCCCGCTCGGCTTCGAGGTGGTGGACGTCGCCGCCACGCTCACCGATGGTTCGTATCACACGGTCGATTCCTCCGACATGGCCTTCCGCACCGCCGCGCGCATCGGCATGAGCGAGGCGCTGGAGAAGGCGGGGGCGGTGCTGCTGGAGCCGATCCTATCGGTGAAGATCGCCGTGCCGAGCGAGGCGATGTCCCGGGCGACCGGCATCGTCACCGGCCGCCGCGGGCAGATTCTCGGCTACGACGGACGCCCCGGCTGGGAAGGCTGGGAGGTGCTCGACACGCAAATTCCCGAGGCTGAAATGCGCGGGCTGATCGTGGACCTGCGTTCGGCGACCTCGGGCGTCGGCTTTTTCACCGCCGAGTTCGACCATCTGGCCGAAATGGTGGGCAAGGCGGCGGACACGGTCGTCGCCCAGCACGGCGGCCAGACCAACCACAGCGCCAACCACAGCGCCAACAACCGGCACTGAGGCGCGCCGCGCGCCGTGAAATTCCACAAGCCTTTGAAACGCCGCGCATAACAGCGCGGCGTTGTGCTTCATGAACAAAAATTCACATCAAACCCTCTGGACGGCGACCGAATGTAAAACTAAATTACTTTTACATCGGCGCTCCGGAATGGGGTTGAGCCGGTCGGAGGAGCCTATGACCTATCAGGAAACCACCATGTCCGGCGATGCTCGCCCCCGCGGCGGGCGGCGGTGCGGACGAATGGGCTGGAAGCCCCTCGAAATCGTCGCGATGGTCCTCGGGTTCATCGTATTCTGGCCGATCGGGCTGGCGATCCTGTTCTTCAAGATCTGGCAGCGCAAGGAAGGCCACCAGGGCGACCTCGTCGCCTTTGCGCAGGAACATGTGGGTCCGAACCTGCAAGCGCAATGGGACCGCGCGACCGGCGGCTTCGCCAGGCCCGTCTGGCGCGGGCAGCCCTGGCGGCCGTTCGGCGAGATGCCGTCGAGCGGCAACGCCGCCTTCGACGATTGGCGCGCGGCCGAACTGGCGCGTCTGGAGGAGGAGCGTCGCAAGCTCGTCGAGGCCGAGCGCGAGTTCGCCGAACACCTCGACAAGCTGCGCCGGGCGCGCGACCGCGAGGAGTTCGAACGTTTCATGGCCGAACGCCGCGCCGCGCAGGCCGCGTCCGACCAGAGCGCAAACATCTGAACCGCGCATGACGGCGCGCTGAACGACACCGGGCGCCGGCTGCAAAGGCCGGCGCCTGTTTTTTGGGGGGGCGCCAATGAAGACCTTTCTGCTTGTGAAGATCGGTCTGGCGCCGCTCGCAATATTCTGGGCGCTTCTGGCCTATGGCGCGCCTGGCGGCGCCATCGCGACCGGCTTCTCGCTTTCGGTCGCAGCGGCGCTCTGGCGGCGGACACGCGGCGAAACCTTCCTCCTCGAAATCGGCGGCCTCGTCACGCTCGCCGCGCTGGCGGCCCTCTGGTTCGTCGATCCCGTCTGGACAGCGGCGAACGCGCTGTGGATGTCGTTCGCGGGTCTTGGCGTCGCGAGTTTTCTCGGCCTCGCGATGGGCCGGCCGTGGACCGCCGACTACGCACGCTCTTCATTCGCCGCGAGCGCCGGATCGCGTCAGTTCTTTCTGGTCAACGCCGCCATGTCCGGCCTGTGGGGCGCCCTGTTTCTCGCCATCGCCGCCGCGCGCTACGCACAGCTTTCGCCCGTCGTCGTCACAGCCATCGTCGGCGGCGGCGCGCTTGTGTCCATCTTTGGTCCGCGCGCGGCGCTGCGCCTGGCCTTCAACCGCATGCGGCGCGGCCGGGAGGAGTTCCACTGGCCGGCGCCCGCGCTCAAACAAGGCGACCGCGATTGCGACGTCGCGATCGTCGGCGCCGGAATCGGCGGCCTGACCGCAGCCGCCCTGCTGGCGGACGCCGGCTACAAGACCATCGTCTTCGATCAGCACGTCGCAGCCGGGGGCTATTGCCACACCTATCTGCGCAAGGCGCGCCACGAAGGCCGCCCCTGCCTGTACCGGTTCGACGCCGGCCCGCACGATTTCTCCGGCGTGTGGAAGGGCGGTCCGATCGACCGCATTCTGGAGCGGCTGGGGGTGGCGGACCGCCTCGAATGGCGCCGCATCGACCATTCCTACCGCATGGCGGACGACGCGATCGACCCGCCGCGCGACTGGCGCGCCTATGCCCGCATGTTGGGCGAACGATTTCCGGCCGAGGCGGCCGGACTGATGCGCGTGTTCGAAACGCTGCACGGCGTGTTCGAAGGCATGTATGCGACCGGCGCGGGGCGCGGCGGCGTGCCGGGCGCGCCGGCCACGCTCGAGGAGATGCTGGCCTTTCCGGCAGACCATCCGCTGGCCTTCGAATGGATGGACAAGCCATTCGACGAACTTGTCGCGCAGAATGTGCGCGACGAACGCGCGCGCGCCATTCTCGGCGCGCTGACAGGCTATCTCGGCGACGGGTCGGAGCGATTGAGCTGCGCGCAGATGGCGCCGATCTTCGGTTATTATTTCAAGGGCGGCTATTATCCGGTCGGCGGCTCGGGCGCTTTGTCGGACGCGCTCGTCGCCGCGATCGAGACGCGTGGCGGCCAGGTGCGGCTGAAGACGCCGGTCAGCGAAATCATTGTCGAGAACGGTCGCGCGGCGGGCGTGAAACTCGCCGATGGGGCGCGCATTCGCGCCAATGCGGTGATCTCCAACGCGGACCTGCGCCGCACCTTTCTCGAACTCGTGGCGAAGGAACACACGCCCGCCGACTTCCGCGCGCGAATTGAAAAGGCCGCCCCGGCGACCTCCTGCTTCAGCGTGCATCTCGGGCTCGACTACGTGCCGGACATCAGGCCCTCGACCCATGTTGCGGGACCGCTGCATGTCGGCGCCGCCACCATGTCCCTGCTCGATCCCTCCGCCGCTCCGCCCGGCCATTCGATCATGATGCTGATCATGCTCATGCCTTTCGAGGAAGCCCGCAAATGGTTTCCCGACGACGAGGCGCAGGGTTTCGCCAGCGACTGGAAGCAATGGCGCCGTTCCGACGAATACGAACAGCGCAAGACCGGGATCGGCGATCGCATGATCGCGACCATGGAGAGCGTGCTGCCGGATCTGTCGCGCCACATCGTCTATCGCGCCGACGCCAGCCCCGTCACCTACGCGCGCTACGACTGGGCGAGCGGCGGGGCGATTTACGGCATTTCGCCGCAAGGTCGCCTGAAGGGATCGAAATCCCCCATTCCCGGCCTTCTGATCGCCGGCGGCGGCAATTACGGCGCGGGCGTGGAAGCGGTCGCGATCTCCGGCGCGGAGGCGGCCGAGGCGCTCGCGCCAGGCCTGCTCGCAGGCGCGACGCGCCGCGGATGAGGCGCCCGGATCACGCCGCAAACATTCGCGCGCGTTAACCCAGAAAGTTTGACGGCCGTTAACGGCTCGCGCGCTTAGCTCTGCGAATGGCGCGTCGCGTATTGCCATTCCTTGTTCTTCTGGGGCCGCTCGCCGTGCTCGGCGGGTGCTCGCTGTATCAGAAGCCGCAGCGCCCGGCCTGGCGCACGTCGGCGGAGAACGCCTGCTTCGCGCAGAAGCGCGTGCAGTTCTCGGCCTATGTGCAGCCCGCGCGCGAAATCTCCGGCCCCTCCATCTGCGGGCTCACCCGCCCGCTGAAAGTGGTGGCGCTGCAAGGCGGCGCCGTGCAGTTCAACACCACCGCCACCCTCGACTGTTCGATGGTCGCCGAACTCGACAACTGGGTGAGCCAGACGGTCCAGCCCGCGGCGCAGGCGCGGTTCGGCATGCCGATCGTGCAGATCGACACGATGGGTTCCTACTCCTGTCGCGGCATGAACAACCAGATCGGCGCGCGCCTTTCCGAACATGCGTTCGGCAACGCGCTCGACATCGGCGGCTTCACGCTCGCCGACGGCCGCAAGATCGTCATCCGGCGCGACTGGACGCGCGGCGACGAACAGACCCAGGCCTTTCTGCGCGACACGCAGCGCGGCGCCTGCGAAATCTTCACCACTGTTCTCGCGCCGGGGTCCAACGGCTTCCACTACGACCATATCCACGTCGATCTGGCGATGCACGGCAATTCCTCGCGCGGCCCGCGCCGGATCTGCAAGCCCGCGCCGCAGAACTTGGCGCCGGCGCCGCGCCGCGACGACCTTCCGGAAGCGCCGGACGTGGAGGAAGAAACCGACATCGCGCAGGTCAAGACCCTGCCGGGCGCAGACGCTCCCAACCTGCGCGCGGCCCCCGATTTCGCCACGCCGCCGCAGCCCCTTCCGCCGATGCGCGCATTCGCCGCGAACCCTCTCCCCCGCCCCTCGGCCAGCCTGCGCGAGGACGGGGCATTCGAGCCGCCGGACGAGGACATCGTCTCCACCCCGCGCCGCCGCTGACACGCCGTCGTCGAATTGACGCGCCGCAGCGACGAATCCGCATTGATGTTCGCCACGCCCGGTCCCATGCTGCCTCCGTCGTGCGGTTCCGGGAGGGAGCCATGACGTCCTATCGCATCTCGATCAGCAGCGACTCCCAGATCGGCGAATACAGCGTGCTTCTGCACGACGAGACGGAACGCACGCATGTCCTGGCCGGCGCATTCAGCGCCCGCCACGCTCGGCTCGTCGCACGCGATCTGATGGACCTCATGCGCGCACGCGAACCCGACAGCGCCTTCGTGTTCGAATTCATGACGGCGCGCGCCGACCTCGCGCAGGCGCGTCCGCCCGCCTGACGCCCGCCGTCGCAAGGTTCGGGCAAGCGCACGGGTTGCTGTTCGCCTGCGAGCGACTATGGTCAACGCGCGGGCCAGCAAAGAGTTCCGGCGCGCCGCGCGTTCCGCGTCAATCAAGAAACACGTCAATCCAGGAACACAAACCGTCCGTAAGTTCGCAGGCGTCGCAGCCCCACATGAGGCGCCCGGGAGCGTGCGTTCGAGAGAAATCGATGTCCGCAGCAATCGCCAGCCTGTCGCCTTCCCTGTTCCGCCCCCCGGCGCCCGTGCCGCACGAGGCGCCGCTCGGTCTCGTGCGCGCCATAGCCACGCTCTACCGCAATCCGATCGAGGTCTGGACGCGCCGGCACTACGAGGAAAAGGTGCTCTATGCGCACACCGCCCTCGGCCGCAACGCCGCCGTCTGCGATCCGGCCGGCGTGCGTCGCATCTTTCTCGACAACGTCGCCAACTATCGAAAAGACGCGCGGCAACTGCGCATACTGCAGCCCGCGCTCGGGCGCGGCCTGCTGACGACCGACGGCGAGGACTGGCGCGCCCAGCGCCGCTCGCTCGCGCCGCTGTTCTCGCCGCGACAGGTGGTCGCCTTCGCAAAGCCGATGGCGGAAGTCATGCGCGGCGACGTGGAGCGGCTTGCGCGCCAGCGCCCCGGCCGCATCATCGACATGCACGATCATCTCGCGCGACTCGCGTTGGAGGTGCTTGAGCACACGCTGTTCACACAGGGACTGGGCCAGGACGCGAGTGGTTTCCAGCAGGCGGTCAACCGCTATTTCGACACCATCGGCCGCGTCGATCCGCTCGATCTATTCGGCGTGCCGCAGTTTGTGCCGCGCATCGGCCGCGCCCGCGCGCGCCAGCCGCTGCAATGGTTCCGCAGGACGGTCGACGCCATCATCGCGGCGCGGCGCGAGTTGCTGGCGCGCGGCCAGACGCCCCCCAACGACATTCTCACGCTGCTGTTGAAGGCGCAGGATCCCGAAACCGGGCTCGCCATGAGCGAGAACGATCTGCGCGCCAACATCACCACCTTCATCGGGGCGGGCCACGAGACGACCGCCAACGCCATGACGTGGGCGCTCTATCTCATCTCGCAATCGCCCGAATGGCGCGCGCGCGCGCAGGCCGAGGCCGACGCCGAACTGAACGCCGGGCCGATCGAGACGCTCGCCGAACGCACGCCGGTCATCCGCGCCATCGTGGAAGAGGCCATGCGCCTCTACCCGCCGGCCGCCATCCTGAGCCGCGAGGCGATCGCCGACGACGAGATCGCAGGCCAGAAAATACCCGCCGGCACGACCGTCATGGTCGCGCCCTTCCTGCTGCATCGCCACCGCAAACTGTGGCGCGATCCCGATGCGTTCGATCCAGATCGTTTTTTCGGCGAGAACCGCGAACGCATCGACCGTTTCGCCTACATTCCATTTGGCGCGGGTCCGCGCGTCTGCATCGGCATGGGGTTCGCCATGCAGGAAATGTCGATCGTGCTCGCCCATCTTCTGCATGCGTTCCGCTTCGATCTCGCACGCGGCCATCGCGTGCGCCCCCTCCAGCGCGTGACGCTGCGGCCGGAAGGCGGCATGCCGATGACGCTCACCCCGCGCTGAGGGCGCCCTCCGCGCGGTTGCAGAATAATTGGAACGGCGGAGCCGCCCATGCGCTATCTACGAATGGCTTTCGGGCCGCGCTACATCGCCCTCACGCTCAGCGCGGCCGGCATATTCGTGTTCGCCGGATTCACCGGTTCGGACGTGTTCGGCGACCTGTTCGCCTTTCTGTCGCTCGCCTGCATCGCGCTCGTCGCGCTCGGCGTGCGCGATCTCGTGCAGACGCGCCACGCCGTCCTGCGCAACTATCCGATCTCGGCGCACCTTCGGTTTCTTCTGGAGGACATGCGCCCGGCCATCCGCCAGTATTTCTTCGAGGACGAGAAACAAGGCGCGCCCTTCAGCCGCGACGCGCGCGCCATCGTCTACCAGCGCGCCAAGAAGGAGCTCGACAAGCGGCCGTTCGGCACAGAATACGACGTCTACGCCGAAGGCTACGAATTCGCCCGGCATTCGATCGCGCCGGCCGCCGCCGTGGACACCGATCCGCGCGTGCTGATCGGCCAGCATTGCGCCAAACCCTATTCCGCTTCGCTGTTCAACATTTCGGCGATGAGCTTCGGCGCGCTCAGCGCCAACGCGATCCGTGCGCTCAACGCCGGCGCCAGGCGCGGCGGATTCGCCCACGACACCGGCGAGGGCGGCGTCAGTCCGTATCATCTTGAGAACGGCGGCGATCTCGTCTGGGAGATCGGCTCGGGCTATTTCGGTTGCCGCGACCAGGACGGCGCGTTCAGCCCCGATCAATTTGCCGCCGTCGCCACCGCGCCGCAGATCCGCATGATCGAGGTGAAGCTCAGCCAGGGCGCCAAGCCGGGTCAGGGCGGCATCCTGCCCGCCGCCAAACTCACGCCCGAAATCGCCGAAATCCGTCGTGTGCCGCTTGGCCGCGATTGCGTTTCGCCGGCCCGCCATACGGCTTTCTCGACGCCGATCGAGCTTCTGCAATTCATCGAGCGGCTGCGCACGCTGTCGGGCGGCAAGCCGACCGGGTTCAAACTTTGCATCGGCCACCCGTGGGAGTTTCTCGCCATCTGCAAAGCGATGGTGGAGACAGGCCTGGCGCCCGATTTCATCGTCATCGACGGCAAGGAAGGCGGAACGGGCGCGGCGCCTCTCGAATTCATGGACCATATCGGCATGCCGATGCGCGAAGGCCTGAACTTCGCGCACAATGCGCTGGTGGGCGTGGGCGTGCGCCCGCGCGTGCGGCTCGGCGCGAGCGGCAAGATCGTCAGCGGATTCGACATGGCGCGCGCTATCGCGCTCGGCGCGGACTGGTGCAATGCGGCGCGCGGTTTCATGTTCGCGCTCGGCTGCATTCAGTCGCAGGCCTGCCACACGGATGCCTGTCCGACCGGCGTCGCGACGCAGGACGAAAGCCGCTCCCGTGCGCTCGTCGTGCCGGACAAATCCGAGCGCGTGTTTCAGTTCCATCGCCAGACGGTCGCCGCCCTGAAGGAGATCGCCGCAGCGGTCGGGGCCTCGCATCCGTGCGAGATCGCCACGCGCCATCTCTCGCGACGCATCTCGCCGGGCGCGGTCGTCGACTACGATGCGCTCTATCCCGCGTTGCGACCGCGCGCGCTCCTCGAAGGCAGCGACGATCCACGCTTCGTCAACGCCTGGCGCATGGCGCAGGCGCACAGTTTTGCGCCCGCCTTGTAGCTCTCGAACGCATCGGCGCGGCTCGTCGGTCAGGACGGGCGTTCGGCCTCGCCCGCCATGCGCGCCACCTTCGCGCCAATCTCGGCGAGCGTCGCGCGCAACTGCGCCGCGTCCGCATGGCCGTTGCGCGCTTCACGCGCGGCCACCAGCGCGCCCTTGAGCGCGGCGACTTCCGAGCGCAGCGCCTCGATCTTGTCGGCGGCCGCGCTGTCGGCCGCATGAGCGGCGCGACGCGCCTCGGCCAGCCGATCGTTGAGCGCGGCATGGCGCGATTCCGCCTCCGCGCGCGCGCGCACGCCTGCGCGCAGCGCCTCCACCGCCTCGGCGCGCATCGTCTCCGCGCTTTCTGCTTCCGCGCGCAATGCGTCGATCGTTTCCTGCAATCCGGCCGCACGCGCCTGCTCGGCGTCCAGCCGCGCGAGCGCCGCGGCCATCCGCTGTTCGTAGGCCTGCAGATCCTTCAGCAGCATGTCGCGCTCCTCGCCCAGCCCGCGCGCGCGCTCTTCCTGCAACCGCAGCCCGCGCAGCCGCTCCTCGCTCTCCTGCGCGAAGGTTTCGCCGCGCAACTGCAAGCTCTGCGCGCGCGCGTCCAGCGCGGCGACGGTCGCGGCGCGCTCGGCCGCCAGACGCTCGGCCTCGCCATGCGCGCGCTTCAGCTCGATCAGCTCGGCGCGCAGTTTCTCGTTCAGCGCGGCGGAGTCGTAGACTTCCTTGCTCGCGGCCGCCAGTTCGCCGGACGCCTGCGCATGGTCGGCGCGCAACCGCTCGTGCTCGCTCGAAAGCGCGCCGTGCGCGACGCCGATCTCGTCGAGCGCGGTTTCGAGCGTCGCGATCTGCGTGGCGCGCCGGCCGAGTTCGGCGCGATCGGCGGCGCGTTCCTCGCGCTCGTGTTCGATCCGCTGTTCGATCCGCCGCCGCTCGGCGGCGAATTCCGCGCGCATGAGATCGTTCTCGGCGACGATCTCCTCCATCGACATGGGCGCCACGAGCTCCAGCCGCCGGCGCGACAGCCGCACCGCGCGCCGCCAGAAAGCCGGCAGCGCCAACAGCGCCAGCAGGCCCGCCGACAGCGCGCCCAACGCGAAATACATGATCTGTTCGATCAAGCGCCGCCGTCCTCGATTGCCGCAGCGTCGCGCTCAAGGCGCCGCGCGGCGACCATCGCATGCGCGCGCGAGCGAGGCAAAATCAAAGCGCCGCGAACGGTCTCAGAACGGGTTCCAGGTCTGCGCCTGCGTGAACTTCAGATAACCGATGTTGAGCCCGAGCCGCGCCCCGACGCCGGAGCGGATCGGCACCACCACCACGTCGTCCGCCGTCAGCGCCGTAAAGCCGAACCCACCGATCAGATAGGCCGACCCGTCGACGCCGCCGAACCGGCGATAGATCGCCTCCACCGCCGGCAGGTTGTAGACGAGCATCATGGTGCGGTCGCCGTCGAGCCCGGCGTCGAAACCGAGCGACGGCCCCTGCCAGAAAACGCGCCGGTCGCCGGCGTTGCGCGTGTACATCTTGCCCTCGCCGTAGCGCAGACCGCCGATGAACGCGCCCGCCCCTTCCTGACCCAGAATGTAGGCGTTGGGGCGACCCCATTTGCGCGTGGCCGATTCGATGCCCTGCGCCAGCCCCCGGCTGACGGAGCCGAAGAACCGATGGCCGTTGTCGATCAGTTCGTTGGTCGAGAAATTCTGCGGCCGTTCCTCGTAAGCGGCGACCGGCGGCGCGCCGACCAGCGGCGCCGCCGCCAGAGCGGCCGCCGAGAAAAGAACGTCTCTGCGAGTCTTGGTCATGGCCTCTTCCTTCCCCGCCCGAGCCCGCGACGGCAAGCGCCATCGCCTGACGCAGCGCCCCGGCGGGCGCCGCGCGTCTGGCGGCGAGAGTGGCCCTCCATGGTTAAGAGGCAGTTGACGAATTCGCTCAGGATCGCGTTTTGCGGTCGCCCCAGGCGACAAACGGCCCGTTGCGGAACGGCGGCTTTCCGTAGACGAAGGGCGCGCCGGCGGCGTCCACCACCACGCCGCCCGCCGCCCGGAGCACGGCGTCGCCTGCCGCGATGTCCCATTCCATCGTCGGGCCAAACCGCGGATAGACGTCCGCCAGCCCTTCCGCGATCCGGCAGAACTTGAGCGAGGAGCCGGCCGTCACGGATTCGGCGATCGGCAGCCGCGCCAGGAAGGCGTCGGTTTGCGGATCGCGATGCGACCGGCTGGCGAGGGCGGTGAGCCGCGCCGGCGCCGGGCGCGCGCGGATGGGCTTGCGCGCGGCCGGCGGCGGCAGAACCGCGCCCGGCGCGACCTTGGCTGCCCGCGCTTCCCGCCCGCCCGTCCACAGCCGCCCAAGCGCGGGCGCATAGACGGCGCCGGCGACCGGCGCGCCATGCGCGATGAGCGCGATGTTGACGGTGAATTCGCCGTTGCGGTCCAGAAATTCACGCGTGCCGTCGAGCGGATCGACCAGCACGAACACCTCGCCCGCCGCCGGCGTCTGGCCTTTGGCGACGGATTCCTCCGCCACCACCGGCACACCGGGCATGGCGCGGGCCAGACCCGCCAGAATGATCGCCTCGGCCGCCTCGTCGGCGTCGCTGACGGGGCTGGCGTCCGCCTTCAGGCGCACCCTGGCGCCCTGCTGGTAGATGCGCATGATCGCCGCGCCGGCGTCCAGCGCCAGCTGCGCGAACATCTCGGCCGCGGCGTCGGGATCGGGGCGATGGACCGTTGTGCGCGAAACCATCTGCGTCCTTTGCCGCGCCGCGCGCCTTCTGACAAGCCGCGACGCTTGATAAGCCGCGCCGGCAGGGATTATGGGTCGAACCATGCGCCGCGCGGCCTGATTCGCGCCCGTCCCGCGTTCCGCGTCCGCCTCCATCCAAACAGGATCGACCATGGCCGAAATTTCGCTCGAACCGCTCGATCTGGCCGCCTTGCTGTGCTCGCGCGTCTGCCATGACGTGATTTCGCCGGTCGGCGCCATCGTCAACGGTCTGGAAGTGCTGGAGGACGAGAAGGACGCAGACATGCGCGCCTTCGCGCTCGAGCTCATCAAGAAGAGCGCGCGCACCGCTTCCGCCCGGCTGCAATTCTGCCGGCTGGCTTTCGGGGCGGCGGGTTCGGCCGGCGCGGCGATCGACACCGGCGACGCCGAGAACGTGGCGCGCGGCCTGTTCGCCGACGACCGCACGCGGCTCGACTGGAACGCGCCGCGCATCCTGCTGGCCAAGAATAAAGTGAAGCTCGTTCTCAACATGTGCCTGATCGCGGCGGCCGCCATTCCGCGCGGCGGCGTGATCTCGGTGACTATCGCCGACGAGGGCGCCATTCTGTCGGTGGACGCCAGGGGCGTGAACGCGCGCGTGGCCGCCCATGTGCCGGGCCTGCTCGCCGGGGAGCCGGAGGGCGGCGTCGACGCGCATGGCATCCAGGCTTATTACACGGGGCTGGTGGCGCGCGATTCCGGGCTCGACCTCACGCTCGAAAGCGCGCCCGACCATGTGAGCCTGTCGGCCCGCGCGCCGGCCGCCGCCGTGGCCGAAGACGCCGGCTGACCCGAACCGACGCCCTCTTTTCAACCCTCCTTAACCCCGTCCGCCCATAATCGGCCGGTCCCGTTGCGCCGCAACGGGCGGCGGATGGGTCATGGACGACATTCTTCGCGATTTTCTGGTCGAAACGAACGAGCACATCGAGGCTGCGGGCGCGCAGCTCGTCGAGCTCGAACGCGACCCGTCCGACCGCGAGATGATCGCCAGCATTTTCCGGCTCGTGCACACCATCAAGGGCACCTGCGGCTTTCTCGGCCTCGCCCGGCTGGCCAGGGTGTCGCACGCGGCCGAGGCCGTGATCGGCCGCATGCGCGACGGCGCGCGCGCCACGCCCGAGACCGTCACACTCATTCTTTCGACCATCGACCGCGTGAAGGATCTGCTGGCGCGGATCGAGGAGACGGGCGGCGAACCCGACGGCGACGATTCCGATCTCATCGAAGCGCTGGCCTCCCACGCCAAAGCCATGAGCGCCGGCGCCGCGCCAGCCGCGCCAGCGCGCGCGCCCGAAGCCGCGCCGCAGAGCGCCCAACCATCAGCCGCGTCGCCCGCCGCGCACGAGCCCGCCGAAAGCCACGCCCCGCGCGCGCACAAACCGGATTCGATCCGCGTCACCATCGAGGCGCTCGAATCCCTCATGCTGCTGGTGTCCGAACTGGTGCTCACCCGCAACCAGCTGACCGAGGTGACCCGTTCCAACACCGACGAAGCGGTCAAGGGCGCGCTGCAACGCCTGTCCTCCGTCGCCACCGACCTGCAGGACGCCGTGATGCGCGCGCGCATGCAGCCGATGAGCCGCGTGTTCGGCACGCTGCCGCGGCTGGTGCGCGAACTTGCCGCCCAGCTCGGCAAGAAGATCGACCTCGTCGCCGAAGGCGCCGAGACCGAACTCGACCGCCAGCTGATCGAACTCGTCCGCGATCCGCTGACGCACATGATCCGCAACTGCGCCGACCATGGGCTGGAGTCGGTCGAGGAGCGCGTGGCCGCCGGCAAGCCGGAGACGGGCTGCATCCGTGTGTCGGCCGCCCACGAGGCCGGCCAGATCGCCATCGAGGTTTCCGACGACGGGCGCGGACTGGACTGCGCGCGCATCCGCCGCAAGGCGGTCGCGCTGGGGCTGGCGAGCGAGGAGGAAGTCGCCACGCTGTCGGACGACGACGTGTGCCGCTTCATTTTCGCGCCGGGCTTCTCGACCGCCGCGCGCGTGACCGACATCTCCGGTCGCGGCGTGGGCCTGGACGTCGTGCGCGAGAACATCGAGGCGATCGGCGGCGTGGTGTCCGTCGCTTCCACGCCCGGCGCCGGCGCGCGCTTTTCGATTCGCATTCCGCTCACGCTCGCCATCGCGCCCGCGCTCATCGTCTCCATCGCCGGCCAGAAATTCGCGCTGCCGCAGCTTGGCGTGGTCGAAGTGGTCGGGCTTGGCGCGGAATCGCCGCATCGCCTGGAAACGGCGCAGGGCGCGCCGGTGCTGCGCCTGCGCGATCAGGTGCTGCCGGTCTGCGATCTGTCCGAACTGCTGGGGCTGGAGGCCGGAGCGCCGACGGCTGCGCGCGAGGAGCGCCTCGTCATTGTCATGCGCGTGGCCGCCTCCACGTTCGGCGTCATCGTCAATTCGGTCGACGACGTACAGGAAATCGTCGTCAAACCGCTCAACGCGCAGCTCGCCAACATCCGCGTGTTCTCCGGCCAGACGATTCTCGGCGACGGCGCGGTCGTGCTCATTCTCGATTCGACGGGCGTGGCCGCGACGCTCGGCGTTCAGCGCACCAGCCAGTATCGCGTCGCTCCGCCCGTCGAACCCGTCGCCCCGAAGGAAGCGCAGTCGCGCATCGTGCTGTTGCGCGCCGGCCCCGGCGTGAGCAAGGCGCTGCCCTTGTCGCTCATCACGCGCATCGAAAGCGTGGACGCCACGCAGATCGAAACGACCGGACAGGGACTCGTGCTGCGCCATCGCGGTCGCCTGACGCCGCTTCTGCCCGCCGCCGAAGGCGTGCAGTTGCGCGCGTTCAACCAGCCCGTTCTCATCGTCGGCGTCGGCGGCGAGACGATGGGTCTGCTCGTCGACGACATTGTCGATATCGTCGACGCGCCGCTCGACATCCAGATCGCGCAGGATCAGCCGGGCGTTTTGGGATCGGCGGATTTCGGCGGCGCAATCGCCGAACTGCTCGACCTTGCCCATTTCATTCGCGCCGCGCGACCCGATTCCGTGATGCGCGGCGTCAACCGCCGGTTCCGCATTCTGCTCGTCGACGATCGCCTGTTCTTCCGCGAGATGCTCGCGCCCGTTCTCACAGCAGCCGGCTACACGGTGACGACGCGCGAGAGCGCGCGCGCCGCGCTTGCCCTGATCGAGAAGGGCGTGACGTTCGACGCCATCGTCACCGACACCGACATGCCCGAGATGGACGGCTACACCTTCGCCCGCACGCTCAACGCGCACGCGCGGTGGCGCGAGACGCCGATCGTCGCGCTGGCCGCCCACGTCAACGAAAAGACGGTCGCGGCCGCCAGCGCCTGCGGCATGCGCGCGGTCGCAGGCAAATTCGACCGCAAGGAATTGCTGCGCGCGCTCGACGAGATTCTGGAAAAAGGCAGACTGTCGATCCAGACGCTCGAAGACCAGATTCTCGCGGAGGTGGGCGCATGATCGCCATCGACGCCCTGCCCGAGACCGACGCCGCGCGCACCTACGGCGACGAACTGTCGTGTTTCGTCGTCTACGCCGGCGGCGCCATGTTCGGCCTGCCGGTCGATGCGGTGCACGCCATCTTCCGCATCCAGTCGATCACGCCCGTGCCGCTCGGGCCGCCGGTCGTTCTCGGTCTCGTCAACCTGCGCGGCAAAATCGTCACCGCCGTCAGCCTCGCGCGGCGCCTGAACATGAGCGAAGGCGAGCCCGCGCATGTCTATGGCGTCGCCATCGACTCGGGCGGCGAATCCTATGCGCTCGTGGTCGATGCGGTCGGCGACGCCATGACCTGTCGCGAAACCGACCGCGCGCCGACGCCCACCCATGTGAGCGAAGCCCGCGCCAACCTGACGCAAGCCTATTACCGCATCGAGGCCGGACTGCTGCCGGTGCTCGACATCGATGCGTTGTTCGAACTCAATCCGCGCCGCTCTCGCCACGAGAACCGCGCGCAGCACGAAGCGACCCACGGAGCAGACACATGACGCAAGTGCTCGTCGTCGACGATTCCGCCATCATCCGCAAGATCGCGCGCCGCATTCTCGAAGACCTGCGCTTCGAGACGGCCGAGGCCGAGGACGGCGCGCGCGCGCTCGACTGTTGCGCGGCCTCCATGCCCGACGCGATCTTCCTCGACTGGAACATGCCGGTGATGGATGGCTACGAATTCCTGCGCGAACTGCGCAAGATGCCGGACGGCGCCAAACCGAAGATCGTGTTCTGCACCACCGAGAACGATGTCGCGCAGATCGCGCGCGCCATGCACGCAGGCGCCGACGAATACATCATGAAACCGTTCGACCGGCATATCGTGCAATCCAAGCTCGAGGAAATCGGCCTCGTCTGAGGCGCGAGGGAACAGGCGATGCGCACGCGCGCGGAACAGGCCACGACCGTTGAGGAGCGCACATCCGGCCGCGCGGACCACGCGCTGCGCCGGTTCGGCGCGCTCACGCCGCGCATCCTTGTCATCGGCGCCTCGACCGGCGGTCCGCAGGCGCTCGTCGCGCTGCTCACGCGGCTTGCGCCGACGCTCTCGAACATCCCCGTGGTCGTCGTGCTGCATATGCCCGCCAATTTCACCGACGTGGTGGTCGACCAGATCGCGCGCGCGACCGGAATGCCGACGCATGCGCCCACCAACGGCGAGCGTCTGATGCCCGGCTGCATCTACATCGCACCGGGCGGGGCGCATCTGAAAGCGCTGCGGCTCGGAGACGTGCACATTCTCGCCTTCTCCGACACGGCGCCCGAGAATTTCTGCAAACCCTCGGTCGACGTGCTGTTTCGATCGGCCGCCGACAGTTTCGGCCCTGGCGTGCTGGGGCTGGTGCTGACGGGCATGGGCGTCGACGGGCTCGCCGGCGCGCGCCGGATCGTGGACGCCGGCGGTAGCGTCGCCGTTCAGGACGAAGCGACCAGCGCCGTCTGGGGCATGCCCGGCGCCATTGCGCGCGAGGGGCTGGCCTCGGCGATCGCGCCCATCGAGCGGCTTGCCGACATCGTGGCCGACCGGCTCGGCGGAACGCGGAGAGGTTCGTGATGCGCAGCGATCTCGCCGCGCTCGCCGCGCTCCTGTCCGATCGCATCGGCCTTGCGGTCGACGAAGGCAAACATCAAGCGATCGAAATGCGATTGCAGCCGACGGTGGCCGCCGCCGGTTTGCCGAACGTGAGCGAACTGGTTCATCGTCTGTCGAAAGGCGGCGACCCCGCGCTGCTCGACCGCACCATCGACGCGATGGTGACGTGCGAGACGCTGTTCTTCCGCGACCGCAAGCCGTTCGAGGCGCTGCGCGCGACCGTGCTGCCGCGGTTGCGGGAGGCGCGCCGCGCCGAACGGCGCATCCGCATCTGGAGCGCGGCCTGCGCGACCGGCCAGGAGCCGTATTCGCTCGCCATGTTGATCGACGAACAGCAGCGCGAATTCGCGGGCTGGCGCGTCGAAATCGTGGCCAGCGATGTCTCGGCCGCCGCCGTCGCCGCCGCGCGCGAAGGGCGCTATTCGCAGTTCGAGGTGCAGCGTGGCCTGCCGACGCCCTTGCTGCTGCGGCATTTCCAGCGCGACGGCGAGGCCTGGCGCATCAACGACCATTTGCGCGCGCATGTTGAGTTCCGGCGCGCAAATCTCATCGACGAGTTCGGCAGGTTCGGCCGGTTCGACATCGTGTTCTGCCGCAACGTGCTCATGTATATGGATGTGGAGCGCCGTCGCGATATTCTGCAACGACTCTCGCGCGTGCTCGCCGACGACGGCTATCTCGCGCTCGGCGCCGCCGAAACGGTCGTCGGCATCAGCGACGAATTCGAGCCCGCGCCCGATTGCGCCGGTCTGTTTCGCCGCAAGACGCCGGCGTCGTTGCGAATGGCGGCCAATTCGTAAGCCTCAAGAACGAAAAACCCCGCCGTTCGGCGGGGCTTGCATGTCGAGGCGCACGGCGCTCAGGCGGTGATGCGCTCGTCCGTCTCGCTCGGCTCGCGCAGCACGTAACCGCGGCCCCAGACGGTTTCGATATAGTTGCGGCCCTGGCTCGCGTTGGCGAGCTTCTTGCGCAGCTTGCAGATGAACACGTCGATGATCTTCAGTTCCGGCTCGTCCATGCCGCCATAGAGATGGTTGAGGAACATCTCCTTGGTGAGGGTGGTGCCCTTGCGCAGCGAGAGCAACTCCAGCATCTGATATTCCTTGCCGGTCAGATGCACGCGCGCCCCGCTCACTTCCACCGTCTTCTGGTCGAGATTGACGATGAGGTCGCCGGTGGTGATGACCGACTGGGCGTGGCCCTTCGAGCGGCGCACGATGGCATGGATGCGCGCGACGAGTTCGTCCTTGTGGAACGGCTTGGTGAGATAGTCGTCGGCGCCGAAGCCGAGGCCCTTCACCTTGTCCTCGATGCCGGCGAGACCCGACAGAATGAGAATGGGCGTCTTGACCTTCGCCACGCGCAGCGTGCGCAGCACTTCGTAGCCCGACATGTCGGGCAGGTTCAGGTCCAGTAGGATGATGTCGTAGTCGTACAGTTTGCCGAGATCGATGCCCTCCTCGCCGAGATCCGTCGTGTAGACGTTGAAGTTCTCGGACTTGAGCATCAGCTCGATGCTTTGGGCCGTTGCGCTGTCGTCTTCAATAAGTAGTACGCGCATTTCTCATCCCCACCGTTCCCATGTGTCGCCAAGCGACCTGCGCCGCCAAACGTCGCCGTGGACCAGGCCGTCGCCGCCCGGATCCCTCGGCGCAACGCGCACGCTCAATGACGCCACAAGGGTTAACGACGAATGGTTAATAAACCCTCATCCGCCGTTCCCCGGCCACGGGATGTTCCCGTCAGCCTGCAATGCTCCAGCCGCCAGACCAGCCCGCCGCCGCCCATCCGGGACGTCGACCGGCAGCGTCGGCGCTTCGTCAATTCTTAAACAAACGAGTTAACGAACTCTTATCGCCCGTCCGCCGCTTTGCAGGCATTCGAAACGAATCGCATTTCAAGTTCGCCCTTCGCTGTTTTTTTGTCCAGACCCGATCTCGGTAACCAAGGAGCAACCTCGAGGCGTCATTGTCCTTTCCGTCTCGCGGAAAAAGGAACGGCAATGCAGGAGCGCACCTACGCGCGCGGGGGCTGTGTGTGATGAAGTCGCGGGATACTTTGTTGAGGCTGAAGCGTTTCCAGGCCGACGAAAAGCGCCGGCGGGTCAAGCAGCTTGAGCTGATGATCGCCGAATTCAACCGCATGGCGGGCGATCTGGACCGCGAAATCGCGGCCGAGGAGCAGCGGGCGCGCATTTCCGACCCGACCCATTTCGCCTATCCGACCTATGCGCGCGCCGCGCGGGGCCGGCGCGACAACATTGTCGCCTCGGCCGAGGAGTTGCGCGGTCAGCTCGAGGAGGCGGTCGCCGCGCGCGAGGAGGCCGAGGCCGAACTCGCCAAGGCGGAATCTCTTGAGGGGCGCGAAAAGGCCGCCGAGAAGATCGCCGACGTCATGCGCGCGCCGGAGCTGCGGATGGCGGGGCTGCGCGGCGCGAGCGCCTGAAGCCGGCGACGGTCCGGAAAGCAAAGTCCAGCTTGCGATAAAGGGCGGGGTCGTGCATGGGTGCGCGAGTCCGCCCTTTCGCTTGGGCGCGCAGGAGCTGGATGAAACGCGCCCTCGACTTTTTCTGGCCCGCCGTCGGCCTTGCCGCAGTCGTCGCCTCGTTCTGGCTGCTCGCGCGCGAGTTTCAGGGCCAGTCGGTCGGCGCGGAAGTCTGGGGCCATCTGAAGGCTATCCCCCCGCATCGGTACGCGCTGGCGGTCGCCTCCACCGTTCTGGCCTACGCCGCACTCGCCTGGTACGACCGCATCGCGCTGCTGCATCTGGGCGTGCGCCACATTTCGTGGACGTTCGTGTCCATCTGCTCGTTCACCACCTATGCGTTGTCGCACAACATCGGCGCTTCGGTCTTTTCCGGCGCGATGGTGCGCTACCGCGCCTATACGTCCAAAGGGCTGACCGGCGCGCAGGTGGCGGTGCTGGTCGCGCTGTGCTCCTTCACCTTCGCGCTCGGAACCATCCTGCTCGGCGGCCTGGTTCTGACGCTCGAACCCGAGCAACTCGGCCGGTTGGAAGGGCTGCTGCCCGCCGCCCTCACCAACACCTCGACCGCCATGGCCATCGGCTTCGGGCTGCTCGGCTTCGTCGTCCTCTACATCGTCGGGTCGGTGCTGCGGCTCAAGCCGCTCCGGATCGGAGGCTTTCGCATCGAATATCCGCGGCCGGAGATCACGGCGCGCCAGATGATCGCCGCGCCGATGGAGCTGATCGGCGCTGCCGGCATCATCTATTTCGCTCTGCCCGAACAGGGCAATCCGGGCTTCTTCGTGGTGCTGGCGGTGTTTCTGGCCTCGTTCTCGGCCGGTCTGGTGTCCAATGCGCCCGGCGGGCTCGGCGTGTTCGAACTCGTCTTCATCAAGGCCATGCCCAATATGCCGAAGACGGAGGTGCTGGCGGCGCTTCTGGTGTTTCGCCTGCTCTACCTCATCATACCGCTGATTTTCGCGCTGATCGTCGTGGTGCTGTTCGAGCGCGGACGGCTGATCCAGACATTGCGGGCGGCGCGCAGCGGCGCGGACGGAGACGAGTGCGGCCCGCAAAATTGAAACGCCGGCTCCAGGCCGGCGTCGACAGCGCGAAGGGTTGGCCTCAGGCGCGGTATTGCTGGATGCGGGTGGTGCGCAGCCCGGCCAGACCGTGCTGGTCGATCGACATCTGCCAGCTCAGGAATTCGTCGACCGTCAGCGTGTAGCGGCTGCACGCTTCTTCCAGCGAAAGCAGGCCGCCGCGCACGGCCGCCACCACTTCGGCCTTGCGGCGGATGACCCATCGCTTGGTCGTCGCCGGAGGAAGGTCGGCCACGGTCAGGGGGCTGCCGTCAGGTCCGATCACGTATTTGACCCGCGGACGAAAAGCTTCGGTCATTTCGATACTCACACACTCAACTGACCAATTCATGCGCGAGGCTAGGGCGTCTCGCTTAAAAATTGCCTAAGCGAATTCGGCGGATTTCCTTGAAAATCCGTTGCAATATCGCAGTTTAACAACGCACGCGCAGCCAGCCCGCGCATTTCGTTCCGCTTCGGAACACAGGCGCAGGGTTGGTTAACCATAAATCGAGCCGCGCGCCCCGTTCCGCCCGCCGGTCACGATGACGCCGCAAATACAGCCCCGATCGCGGCGTCTCGCCGCGCCGCATCGCCTTGACAGAAACGCCGCGTCTATCCTAAATCGCGGCGCTCGAAGGGCTTCCGCCTTTCCGGGGCGGAGTAGCTCAGCTGGCTAGAGCAGAGGAATCATAATCCTTGTGTCGGGGGTTCGAGTCCCTCCTCCGCTACCACCCGCCGCGCTCGCCCGACCATCCATGACAGCGCGCAGGCCGCGGGCGGAGCGCCCGTGAGCGCCTATCGCCGCTTTTTCACGCGCCTGAAGGCGAACGCGCCGCGCGCCTTCTGGCGACCCGCCCGCGCTCTGGCGACGGCGCTGTTCACCCCCGTTCGATTCGGCCTGGCGACCGGCCATGCGCTGAGCAGCCTGCGCAATGCGGCCCAGGCGGCCGACGGCGCGCCGCTGCCGTGGTACACCTACCCCGCCATCGACTTCCTCGCGCCACGGCGATTCGACGGCTGCAACGTGCTGGAGTTCGGCGGCGGCCAGTCGACCCTGTGGTGGGCGCAGCGGGCGGCGTTCGTCATGACGATCGAGGAAGACGAGGGTTGGGCGAGACGCCTGCGCGCGCGCGTGAGCGCCAACGTCGACCTGCGGCACGTTCCGATCGCGCCGGACAGCCTCGAGCGCATTCGCGCCCTGATTTCAGCCGCGCCGACGCAAAAATTCGATGTCGTCGTCATCGACGGGCATCTGCGGCAGGAACTGGTCGAACTGGCGTTCGACTGCCTCGCCCCGCGCGGCGCGCTGCTGTTCGACAATTCCGAAGGCTATGGCTTCTACGAGGAGACGCGCGCCAGATCGTGCCGGCGCATAGACTTCTTCGGCTTCGCGCCGGGAGTGTCGCTGCGCCACTGCACGTCGCTGGCCTTCGTCAACGATTGCTTCCTGCTGGACCCCGCGATCCCGATACCCTCGCCCGAGCGCGCCTGACGCGCGCCGGGCTTGCGGCGACCGGAGCGGGCCCGGCGCCTCAGTGCGAGAACAGCACCGGCAGCGTCATGTGTTTCAGCATGAAGCGCGAGCCGCTGCCGCGCGAGAAGCGCGGATAGCCCTGCCCGCCGAACGCGCCGATGACGAGCAGGTCGGCCGAATGATCGACCGCTTCGTTCAGCAGCGCGTCCATCAGGCCGATATCGCTGACGATCGACTGGTCGGCCCTGGCGGCGATGTCGTGGGCCGCCAGATGCGCGACCGCCAGATCGAGCGACTTGCGGTTGTAGGCGCGCCGCGTGTCGTCCCCCGGCTTTTCGACCGAGACGACGAATGCGTCCGCGCCCGGCGCGACCAGCCCGATGGCGTCGGCGAGGGCGCGCGCCGCCTCGCGCGAATCCGACCATGCGAACAGCGGCCGGTGGCCGATTTCCGCGAATTCTCCGGCATAGGGAACCGCCAGCACCGGGCGCCCCGCGTCGACCACGATCCGCTCGATGAGATCGGCCGGCGCCGGCGGATGGTCCGGCTGCGGCTGACCGCAGACGATCATGTCGAAATGGCGCGCGAAGTCGACAATCTGCTCCAGGATTTCCGATTCGCCCCCGCGATGCAGGTCCACCCATTCGAACGCCTTCAGCCCCGCGCAGATCTCGGCGAACATCGCCTCGCTCTCGCGCGCGGCGGCCAGATATTCTTCCGACGGCCATGACGCCACCAGCCCGACCCGATGCGCCTTTCCGCTCTGCGCGAACAACCCGACCAGCCGCGCGTCGTGCCGCCGGGCGACCTTCGCCGCAAGCGCCAGACGCCCGCGCGTCGTCGCCGAGGAATCGAGATGAACAAGCAGATTGCGCATGAGAATAAGGACTCCGGCCTGTGACGGCGGGGACCGGTTTGATCCCCGCGCCTAATGTGACTGATGGTTCCTGGGAAGGGAATGTTTCAGATCAAGAAAAGCTGCTTCTCAATCAAACGTCTCCACAGCTCTTCCGCGCCCCGAACTGGCGTTCAGGCGTGCGCAGCGCCTTCGCGCCACAGCCGCGCCGCCTGGGCCGCGCATTCCTTCACTTCCGCCGGCGGCAGCGCGCTGTCGAGCGCCAGCATGGCCAGACCGTGCAGTTCCGCCCAGAGAATATGCGCGAGCATTTGCGCGGACACGTCGCTGCGAAGCCGGCCGGCCTTCTGGGCGAGCGCGATCGGTTCGCGCAGCAATCCGGCGAACCCGCTGTAGTGCGGCGTCTGCGCGCCGCAGGCGCGCGTCATGATCCGGTATTCGCCGGGTCGCGCCAGCGCGAACGAAATGTAATATTGCGCAATGTTTTCGAGTGGCGGCGCCGATTTGGAGGCCTCGCCCTCGACGGCGCGCTGCAACTCCGCCCTGAGCTGTTCGAATTCCTGCCGCGCCACTTCCTGCAACAGCGCATCCTTCGACGCATAGTGACGATAGACCGCCGCATGACGCACGCCCGTCATGGCGGCGATTTCGCGCATCGTGAATTCCGTCCCGTTGCGCCGCACGATCAGATCGCGCGCAGCCGCCACCAGCGCGTTCTTCAGATCGCCATGCCGATAGGCGCCGGCGGGTTTCGCAATCCGCAGCGCGACATCCGGCTCGACCCGCGTGGCCTGCACGTTCATGCACTCTCTCCCAAAGTCGAAGCCCATGTTTCGACGCCTGCCACGGAAGCCCGGACGCTGTCTGGCGGCCATGATATAGGTCAACCATTGCGCGGCCTGCGACACTTCTGCATGTTGCACGCGGCGACAACCAGGCGCGGTTTGACAATTCTGAGGAAGCCTCAGATCATTCGGCCGCATAAGGCGAAGCGGCCAGCCATAAGGCCAAGCGCCGAAAACCGCTGAGGAACGCCCATGCAGACGTACGAGACGGTCGCCATCGAGCGGCCCTCGCCTGCCATCGCCCGAATCGTGATGAACAGGCCGCAGGCGCGCAATGCGCAAAACCTGCAGATGACCTACGACCTCAACGCCGCTTTCGACGCCGCCGCGCACGACGACGCGGTCAAGGTCATCGTGCTCGCCGGGGCCGATCCGCATTTCTCCTCCGGGCACGATCTGCGGGCCAGCGAGAAGGACCACGCGGGGACCGACTTTCCGCCGGTTTTCGCCTGGGGCGGATTCGACGAGCCGAACGCCCACGGCCGTTTCGCGCGCGAGCAGGAGATCTATCTCCAGATGACGCGCCGCTGGCGCAATATGCCCAAACCCACCATCGCCGAGGTGCAGGGCAGATGCATGGCCGGCGGCCTCATGCTCGCCTGGGCCTGCGACATGATCGTGGCCTCCGACGACGCCGAGTTCTGCGACCCCGTGGTCGGCATGGGCGTGTGCGGCGTCGAATGGTTCGTCCATCCCTATGAAGTGGGCGCGCGCAAGGCCAAGGAATTTCTGTTCACCTCCGACGTCTGGAGCGCTGCGGAGGCGCACCGGCTCGGCATGGTCAACCATGTCGTGGCGCGGGGCGAGCTGCGCGCCTTCGTCGACGCGCTCGCCGCCAGGATCGCCGGCAAGCCCGCCTTCGCGCTGAAAATGGCGAAGGAAGCCGTCAATCGTTCGGTCGATCTGATGGGCCAGCCGGCCGCGATCGAGCACGCGTTCGCGCTCCACCAATTGTGCCACGCCCACAACCTTCAGGAATTCGGCATGATCGTCGATCCCTCGGGACTGCATCCCTCGGTGACGAAAAAGCCGGCTGCGGAGTGATGAAATGAATCTGACCTACAGCGAAGAACAGAAAATGCTGAAGGAGAGCGTCGAGCGGTTCATCGCTGACGCCTATGTTGGACGCGACGGGGCGCCGGCTTTCGACGCCGCCATGTGGAAGCAGTTCGCCGATCTGGGATGGCTGTCGCTGCTGGCGCCGGAGGGCGCCGGCGGTCTCGGCGCGGGCGCGGTCGAATCAGGCATCGTGATGGAAGCCTTCGGCCGCGGTCTCGTCGGCGAGCCGTTCATGACCTCGGTCGTCCTGTGCGGCGATCTCATCGCCAGTCTCGGAACCCCGGCGCAGCAGGAACACCTTCTCGGCAAGCTCGGCGCGGGCGAACTGAAGTTCGGTTTCGCGCACGAGGAAAGCCGCCGCTTCGCGCCGCTGCCGGTCGCCTGCAAGGCCACGCGCGCTGGCGCCGGCTGGCGTCTGGACGGCGCCAAGCCCTTCGCGCTCGATGCGGCCGAAGCCGACGTCATCCTCGTCGTCGCGCGCCTCGCCGGCGATGCGGCGAGCCGCCAGGGGCTCGGCGTCTTTCTTGTGCCGCGCGACGCCAGAGGTCTGAAGGTGGAGACATTCCCGCGCCTCGGCGGCGGCTCCGGCGCCCGGTTGAAACTCGAAGGCGTGGAGCTTGGCGCGGACGCGCGTCTCGGCGACGACGCCGCCGACGCGCTGGACCGCGCCGAGGACAAGGCGACCGCGGCGCTCTGCTGCGAGGCGCTCGGGGTGATGCAGGCCGTGCTCGAAAAGACGGTCGAATACGCCAAGACGCGCGTGCAGTTCGAGCGGCCCCTGGCCGCCAATCAGGTCGTGCGCCATCGCCTCGCCGACATGGCGATCGCCTGCGAGGAGGCCCGCTCGCTGTCGCTGCGCGCCTGTCTGCTGGCCGATGCGGATGCGCCGGCGCGCATGCGCGCGGTCTCCGGCGCCAAGACCAAGATCGCCCGCCACGCACGGTTCGTCGCCGAACAGGCGGTTCAGCTGCACGGCGGCATGGGCGTGACCGAGGAACTCGACATCGGGCGTTATCTCAAGCGCATCGTCGCGTTCGAAGCGCTGTTCGGCGACAGTGGATTCCATCTCGCCCGGCGCGCCGCCGCCGAAACTCTCGTCGCCTGAAGGAAGACGGACATGGATTTCCAGTTCACCGAATCCGAACGCGCCTTTCAGAAGGAGGTGCGCGATTTTCTCGACGCGAACCTGAAACCTGAACTGCGCCGCGCGCATTCGCTCACGCCTTCGGTTTTCGACGATCCGGCGACGACCAGGCCGTGGCAGAAGATTCTGAACGCCAAAGGCTGGGTCGCGCCCGCCTGGCCCAGCGAATACGGCGGCTGCGGTTTCTCGCCGGCCGAGCGCTGGATTTTCGCCACCGAGTTCGCGCGCGCCGGCGCGCCGAACCTCTCGCCGATGGGCCTCCAGATGGTCGGCCCCGTCATCATGAAATTCGGCACGCCGGAACAGAAGGCCTATTATCTGCCGCGCATTCTTTCGGGCGACGACTACTGGTGCCAGGGCTATTCGGAACCGGGATCCGGCTCCGATCTGGCGTCGCTGAAAACGCGCGCGCGCCGCGAGGGCGATCACTACATCGTCAATGGTTCGAAAATCTGGACCACCCACGCCCATCACGCCAACATGATGTTCGCGCTGCTGCGCACCTCCGACGAGGGCCGCAAACAGGACGGCATCTCGTTCGTGCTGATCGACATGAAAAGCCCCGGCATTTCCATTCGTCCGATCCTGACGATCGGCGGCGACCACGAAGTGAACCAGGTGTTCTTCGACGACGTGCGCGTGCCGGTTTCCAACCGTATCGGCGAGGAAGGCAAGGGCTGGACCTACGGCAAGTATCTTCTGGAATTCGAGCGCGGCGGCGGGGTGGCCTCCGCGCGCATGCGCGCGATGCTGCGCGAATGCGAGGAGATCGCGCGCCGCACCGGCACGCTCACCGAGGACCTGGCCAGGCGGATCGCCGACGTCGACATAGACATCGATTCGATGGAGACGACGGAACTGCGCGTGATGTCGGCCCTCTCCTCCGGGCAGAATCCCGGCGCGGTGTCCTCGCTCATCAAATTGCGCATGAGCGAAATCCATCAGGCGGTCACGCGCGTGGGCGTCGATGCGCTGGGCCTCGACGCGCTCGTGGTCGAGCCGCGCCGTCCGTTCTACGCGCTCAACGAACCGACGCTGCTGACCGAGGACGAACTGGTCGTCACGCCGGAATATCTCAACGGCCGCGCGTTCACCATTTTTGGCGGCACGTCGGAAGTTCAGCGCGACATCATCGCCAAGGCGATGCTGGGTCTGTGACGCGTCACGCGCGACGCGCGTCCATGCGCGTCGCGTTATCGAACGAAAAACGACGCGCGTCTGCGCGCGTCGTGTCATTGAACGAAATCCTCGCGCGCGCCTCAGGCGGCCGAAGACGCGCTATTTTTCGCTCGTGAAGGCCGCGTCCGGCAGGGCGTCGACCATTTCGCCGATGCGCCGGATATGCGTCTTGGCGGCCGCTTTCGCCTTCCGCCCCGCGCCGTCGCGGATCGCTTCGTAGATCGCGCGATAGTTCTCCACACGCACCTCGTCCTCGGCCGGCCAATAGGACCGGAACTGCACGCGCAGCAGGTCCACGTTGGTGCGCGGCATCAGCCGCGCGAGTTCGCCGTTGCCGCCGATCGCCACGATGGTCTTGTAGAAAGCGTTGCGCGCGCGCGCGAACCGCAGGAAGTCGCGCCGCACGTCGTCGGCGATCAGATGCGAAAACGCCTCGTCGAGAGCCTTGCGGTTGTCCTGCTCGCCGATCCGATCGGCGGCCAGCCGCGCGGCGAACCCGTTCAGCACTTCCAGCAGTTTCACGATGTCGCGCGCCTCAGCGCGCGAGAGCGACCGCACGACCGCGCTGCGGTGCAGGTTCATCGACACGATGCCTTCGGCGGCCAGCCGGTTCAGCGCCTCGCGCACCGAGCCGCGCCCCACGTCGAAATCGCGCGTGAGGTCGGCCTCCACCAGCCGTTGGCCCGGCACATAACGGCCGCGATAGAGTCCGTCGACGATACCGCGGTAGACGAGGCCGGGCGAGCCGTCTGCGTCCGGTTTTTGCTGCGGCGCAACCATGAAATGCAACCAATATTGTCCGACAGCCATTTCTTACGGAGCGGTCGGACCCTGTCAATGCGCGGCGCGGCGGCGTCAACAGCCGCGAAACGCCGGGCGGCGCTTTTCCATGAACGCGCGCCGGCCTTCCGCGTAGTCGGCGCTGTCGAAACACAGCGCGACGAGTTCGGCCGTCCGGTCCGGCGCGCCGCGCGCATATTGGTCGACGAAGGCTTTGGCGGCGCGGATGGCGAGCGGGGCGTTGTCGACGAGCGTGGCGGCGAGATCGCGCACGTCCTTTTCGAGCGCGCCCGGCGCGCTGACGCGATTGACGAGGCCGATGACGGCCGCCTCCGCCGAGTCGAGCCGGCGCGCCGAGAACAGAATGTCCTTGGCGTGCGCCGGGCCGACGAGCGAAACCAGGTCGCGCACCGAGGCCGGCGGATAGGCGATGCCGAGCCGCGCGGCGGGGATGGCGAACAGCGAGCCGGCTTCCGCGATGCGGATGTCGGCCTTCATCGCCACCGCGACGCCGCCGCCGAAACAGAAGCCACGGATCATCGCGATCAGCGGTTTGGAGACGTTTTCGAGCGCGGCGAACGCCTCGCCCGAAATCGCTTCGTATTCCTGCGCGGCCTGCGCGTCGCCGCGCACCTTCTCGAACTCGGAAATATCCGCGCCGGAGACGAACGCCTCCTCGCCCGCCCCACGCATCACGATCACGCGCACCCGGTCGTCGCGTTCGAACGCCGCGATCGCTTCGGCCGCGCCGCGCCACATGGCGACCGACATGGCGTTGCGGCGTCTGACATTGTCGAAAATCAGCCAGCCGATGCCGGATTCGACCTGCGTTTCGATTCTGCCTGCGCGCATGCGTTCTCTCTCTTCCTGTCGCACGCGACGCGCGCGATCCGCTTCGATGGGTTTGGGATCATTCGCCGGCGCGCGCGGCATGCCCCCGCGAGGGCGCGGCTTGCGCCCGCGAGGGCGCGGCTTGCGCCGCATCGTGCAGGAACTGCGCCGCCTCGTTCATCGCGCGCCGCGCCTCGGGCAGGAACTCGCCGACGATCGGCCAGACGTGCGGCACGCCGCGCCAGATCGCGATGTCCGCCGCAACGCCCGCCGCCCGCGCGCGTTCGGCCGCGCGACGCGAATCGTCCAGCAGCACCTCCTCCGCGCCGACGAAGAACCGCAGCGGCGGCAGGCCGGCGTAGTCGGCATAGAGCGGCGAAACCAGCGGGGCGCGCGGATCGGCGTGGGCGTGATAGAGCCGCGCGATCTCGGCGATCCCCTCCGACAGCAGCATGGGGTCGCGCTTGCGGTTGAAGACGAGCGAGGCGCCGGTGGCCGCGAGATCCGTCCACGGCGAGAACAGGCAGGCGCCGGCGGCCGCCGCCTCGCCGGCGTCGCGCAGCGCGACCAGCAGCGCCAGCGCCAGCCCGCCGCCGGCCGAATCGCCCGCCACCACGATCGGCCCGTCGACCGCGCCCCGCAGCCCCCGCCATGCGGCGAGCGCATCCTCCACCGCCGCCGGATAGGGATGTTCCGGCGCCAGCCGATAATCCGCCGCGAACACGCGAAAGCCGCGCCGCGCGAACCCGCCCGTGATGGTGCGATGGGTGGCTGGCGACATGGCCATGTAGCCGCCGCCGTGCAGATAGAGCATATGCGCGCGCGGATCAGGCGCCTCGGCCCACTCGCCCGGCACGTCGCCGAGGAACGCCTGCGTGAACCGCACGCCGCGCGGCGCGCGGGGCGGGCGCGCGGTCATGGCCGCGCGCGCGTCCATGGGCGAGGTCATGGCGGCGAACTTCCGTTTCACCGTGTGGCGGAGCAGAAAGTTCACCGCATGGGCGCGCAGGCTCGCCATGTCGCTCCTCACTTCATGGCGCGTTCGAGCGCTTTTTTCATCGGCTTCCAGTAGCCGCCGGGCGAAAGGCGCTGCAACACGTCGCCGCGTCTGGCGTCAGCGCCCACAAGCACGCGCGGCGCGCGCCGGTCGACCGCCGCCAGAATGATGCGCGCGGCCTCTTGCGGCGGCATGGACAGCATTTTCGAGAACCGCGCGGCGCGTTCGGCCAGTTCCGCGGAATTGACGGAAGCGGGAACGCGCGCCCGCGCCGCGATATTGGTGGCGACGCCGCCGGGATGGACGACCGTGAGCCCGACATTGGCCCCGGCGAGTTCATGACGCAGGCTTTCGGAAAAGCCGCGCAGGCCGAACTTGCTGGCGCAATAGGCGACCTGGCCCTCCGGCGCGATCAGCCCGAAAAGGCTCGACAGGTTGACGATATGCGCCTGCGGGGCGCGTTGAAGCTCCGGCAGGAAAGCCTTGCACATGCGCACCGGCCCCCAGAAATTGATCGCCATCAGCCATTCGAAATCCTCGAGCGAGGTCTGCGCGAACGTGCCCGCGAGCGCGACGCCGGCGTTGTTGACGAGCAGCGTCACGCCCCCGTGCGCGGCCACGACCGCCGCCGGCAGCGCGGCGACCGCCGCGGCGTCGGCGACATCGAGCACATGTTCGCTCACGCGCGCGCCGGCCTGCCGGCAGAGCGCGGCCGTCTCGCCCAGCCCGGCCCCGTCGATGTCTGCGAGCGCAAGCGCCGCGCCGCGCGCAGCGAGCCTCTGCGCCAGCGCCCGGCCGATGCCGGACCCCGCGCCCGTGACGACGGCGACGCCGCCTTCGATGACCGAACCCATGCGCCCTCCCCGCGCCGCGTTTGCGCCGAGCATAGAAAGCGCCGGCCCGGCCGGCAATGCGCGCGCCGGTTGCGCCGCGCCCGCGCTTCGTGATGAACTCGCCGCCCCATGACGACGAACGCCGCGACCGAAACGACAGACCAGGATCCGCGCGCCACGCTCGCGCGCATCGTCGGCGCGGCGCATGTGCTCGCCGACGCGCACGACATGGCGCCGTTCCTGGTGGAGGAGCGCGGCCTGTGGCGCGGCGCGGCGCGCTGTGTGGTGCTGCCGGGTTCGACGGCGGAGGTCGCCGGCGTCATGAAACAGGCGAGCGCGCACGGCTGGAGGATCGTGCCGCAGGGCGGCGGCACGGGTCTTGTCGGCGGGCAGATTCCCTCCCCGCGCGGCGACGAGATCGTGCTCTCGCTCAAGCGGATGAGCCGCGTGCGCGAGATCGACGCCCCGGCCAACGCCATGACCGTGGAGGCGGGGGTCACGCTTCTGGCCGCGCAACAGGCGGCGGACGGCGCCGACCGACTCTTCCCGCTGTCGCTCGCCGCCGAAGGCTCGGCCACGATCGGCGGCAATCTGTCGACCAACGCCGGCGGAACCGCCGTCATCGCCTACGGCAATGCGCGCGATCTGGTGCTGGGGCTGGAAGTCGTGCTCGCCGACGGGCGCGTGCTGAACGGCCTCTCCAAACTGCGCAAGGACAACACCGGCTACGATCTCAAACATCTGTTCATGGGCGCCGAAGGCACGCTCGGCGTCATCACCGCGGCCACGCTGAAACTGTTTCCGCGGCCGCGCGCGCGCGCGACCGCCATCGTCGGCCTCGCGACCCCGCAGGCCGCGCTCGACCTTCTCGCGTTGGCGCAGGAACGCGCGGGCGGCGATCTCAAGACCTTCGAACTGATGCCGCGCATCGGCCTCGAATTCGTCGTGCGCCACGCGGCGAACGCGCGCGACCCCTTCGCCGCGCCGCACGCCTGGTATGTGCTGATCGAAATCGCCTCGCAACTCGACGGCGCGCTCGAGGAGTCGATGGAAAGCCTGCTCGCCGCCGCGATGGAGCGCGACCTGGTGGAGGACGCGGCCATCGCCGCTTCGCTCGATCAGCGCGCGGCGTTCTGGCGGCTGCGCGAAAACCTGTCGGAAGTGCAGAAACACGAAGGCGGCTCGATCAAGCACGACGTGTCCGTGCCCGTTTCCCGGGTTCCCGATTTTCTGGCGAAAGCGGACGCAGCCGTGCGCGCGGCGATCCCCGGCGTGCGCATCGTCGCCTTCGGCCATCTCGGCGACGGCAACATCCACTACAACCTCTCGCAACCCGTCGGCGCCGACAGGCGGCAGTTCCTCGCGCTCTGGACGCAGGCCAACGACATCGTGCACGCCATCGTCGCCGATCTGCACGGCTCCATCTCCGCCGAACACGGGATCGGCGTGCTGAAGCGCGACCTGCTGGTCCGCGTGAAAGACCCCACCGCGCTCGAAATCATGCGCGCGCTGAAAGCCACGCTCGATCCGCTGAACATTCTCAACCCCGGCAAAGTGCTGTAATGAGCCGGCCGACACCAAAAACCGAACCGGAGGGAAACGCATGAAGGACAGGGTTTCGATCGATCTGAAGGACGGCGTCGCCGACGTGCGCCTCATCCGCGCCGACAAGATGAACGCGCTCGACGAGGCGATGTTCGACGCCCTGATCGAGGCGGCCGCGCAACTGGCGCAGATGAAGGGCCTGCGCGCGGTGGTGCTGTCGGGCGAGGGCCGCGCCTTCTGCGCCGGTCTCGACATGGGCCGCATGGAGGCGATGAAGAACCAGGGCGAGGCGCTGGCGGGCCTGCGCGACCTGACCGCCCGCAGCCACGGCCCCGCCAACCGCCCGCAATGGGCGGCGTGGGCCTGGCGCGAACTGCCCGTGCCGGTCATCGCGGCCGTGCACGGCGTGGCGTTCGGCGGCGGCTTCCAGGTCGCGCTCGGCGCCGACATGCGCTTTTCCACCGCCGACTGCCGGTTCTCGGTCATGGAGATCCGCTGGGGCCTGGTGCCGGATGTGGCCGGCACGCAGCTCATGCGCCATCTGGCGCGCGAGGACGTGGTGCGCGACCTCACCTATTCGGGTCGTATTTTCAATGGGGTGGAGGCGAAGGAGTATGGGTTCGTCACCCGCGTCTGCGCCGACCCGCGCGCCGAGGCGCTCGACTATGCGCGCGAAATCGCCAACAAGAACCCGGATGCGATCCGCGCCGCCAAGCGCCTCCTGAACCTGGCCGTCGCGACCGATGCCCGCACCGGCCTGATGGCGGAATCCAAGGAACAGGTGCGCCTGATCGGCAGCCCCAACCAGATCGAGGCGGTGCGCGCCGAAATGGCCAGGAGAAAGCCTGTTTTCAACGACGCGTGAGGGGCGCTGCGCGGCGCCCGCGGGACCGCGCCTTGCCGCTCGCAGCCCCCTTTGCTAAACCCCGCGCGTCTTTGCG
The DNA here is from genome assembly GCA_937870755.1 of uncultured Methylocystaceae bacterium. Taxonomy (GTDB): domain Bacteria; phylum Pseudomonadota; class Alphaproteobacteria; order Rhizobiales; family Beijerinckiaceae; genus JAJXWB01. The sequence goes on along the minus strand of CALMZV010000145.1, from coordinate 141,842 downwards.
GGCGCGCGGGAAGCGCATGCGCCCGCCGCTTTGCTCCGAGGTTCAATCATGGCGAAACGCGCGCTCCTGACGGGCGTCACCGGGCAGGACGGGGCCTATCTGTCGCAGTTCCTCCTCGGCAAGGGCTACGAGGTGTGTGGAATCATCCGCCGCTCGTCCCATCGCGGGGTGGAGGACCACCGGCTGCGCTTCCTGGGGGTCGCCGACAAGGTGACGCTGCTCGACGGCGACCTCGGCGACCTGTCGAGCCTCGTGCGCATCGTGAAGGACGTGCAACCGGACGAGATCTATAATCTCGGCGCGCAGTCCTTCGTCGCGTCCTCGTGGCGCCAGCCCATCCTCACCGCCAACATCACCGGCGTGGGCGTCACCAACATGCTGGAGGCGATGCGCGCCGAAAGGCCGGCCGCGCGCTTCTATCAGGCTTCTTCCTCCGAAATGTACGGTCGCATCCAGGAGCCGGTGCAGAACGAGGACACGCCCTTCTATCCGCGCAGCCCCTATGCGGTCGCCAAGCTCTACGGGCACTGGATCACCGTCAACTACCGCGAGAGTTTCGGCTTCCACGCCTCCTCCGGCATTCTGTTCAATCACGAGAGCCCGCTGCGCGGCATCGAATTCGTCACGCGCAAGGTCACCGACGGCGTGGCGCGCATCAAGCTCGGCAAGGCGAAGGAATTGCGGCTCGGCAATATCGACGCCAAGCGCGACTGGGGCCACGCGCGCGACTACGTGAAGGCGATGTGGCTCATGTTGCAGCAGGACAAACCCGACGATTACGTGGTGGCGACCGGCCGCACCACCACCGTGCGCGACATGTGCCGCATCGCGTTCGACTACGCGGGCCTCGACATGGACAAGCACGTCGTCATCGATCCGGCCTTCTATCGCCCGGCCGAGGTCGACATCCTGCTGGGCGATCCGTCGAAAGCCACGAAGAAACTCGGCTGGACGCCGGAAACGAGCCTCGAGGACATGATCCGCGAAATGCTCGACGCCGATCTCGAACGCGTCAAGGCCGGAAAGCTCTGACGCGCATGGCGCCGGCCGCCGACGCATCGCGCGCTGCGCGCATCCTCCTGACCGGCGGCACGGGCTTCGTCGGCGCTCATCTGGCGCCCGCGCTGGTCGCGGCTTTTCCGCACGCTGACCGCCTGCTTCTGCGCCTGCCCGGCGAGACCGCCGCGCGCGAGGGCTGGCGCACGGCCGAAGGCCATGTGACGGACGCCGCTGCGATGACGCGGTTGGTCGCCGACTTCAAACCCGACCTCGTCCTCCATCTGGCCGCCCAATCCTCCGCCGGCGCCAGCCTGAAAGCGGCGGAGGAAACCTGGCGCGTGAATTTCGACGGCACGCTCGAGCTTGCGAGCGCGCTCGCCCATCATGCGCCGGGCGCGACCTTCTTCTTCGTCTCCTCCAGCGAGACCTACGGCGAGAATTTCCGCTCGGGCCCCGCCGACGAGACGACGCCGCTCGCCCCGGCCAACGCCTATGCGCGCTCGAAAGCCGCGGCCGAATCCATGCTGCCGGACGTGCTGCGCGCCGACCAGCGCCTGATCGTCGTGCGCCCGTTCAACCACACCGGACCGGGGCAGGACACGCGCTTCGTGCTGCCGGCCTTCGCCGCGCAGATCGCCGACATCGAGGCCGGGGGGCCGCCCGTGTTGCGAACGGGCAATCTCGACGCGATGCGCGAGTTTCTCGACGTGCGCGACGTGTCCGCCGCCTACGTGGCGCTGCTGCGGGCGGACACGGGCGCGCGCGCAACCTTCAACGTCGCTTCCGGCCGCGCCCATCGCGTGGGCGACATTCTGGAAATGCTGCGCGCCAGGTCGCGCCGCGCCTTCACGGTCGAGAACGATCCCGAGCGGATGCGCCCGTCCGACATTCCGCACGCGGCCGGCTCCAGCGCGCGGCTGCATGCGCTCACCGGATGGGCGCCGCAAATCCCGCTCGAGGCGACATTGGACGCGCTGCTCGATTACTGGCGCGCGCGGCGCGGGGCGTAAGCGCGTGGGCGAGGAAACGCAGACCGACCGGGACCTGCGCGCCGCTCGCGAACGCATCCGCCTGCTCGAATTCCAGATCGACCATCTGCGGCGCGAGCTGAATTTCGCGCGCGTCCGCCACGAAGGGATCATCTATTCCGTGGCCTGGGCGCTGGCGACGCCTGTGCGCGCCGTCGAGCAGTGGTTGCGACGCGCGCTCGCCGGACGCGCGACGCGCCCGCGCGCAGCCGCCGCGGTCGGCGCCGCGCCCGCGCCCGCGCCTGCGGATCGCCCGCGCCTTCTGGTCGACGTCACGCGCATCGTCGCGCGCGACGATCGCACGGGCGTCCAGCGCGTCGTACGCCGCACGCTCGAAACGCTCTACGCCGAACCCGACCTGCCTTACGCGCCGGCGCCGGTGCGCGTGGAGAACGGGGCGCTGGTCGCCTGCAACGAATTCGCCACGCGGCTGACGGGCGCGCCGCCGAGGCCCGATGCGGGGGTCGCGCCGGCGCGCGGCGACGTGTTGCTGATCATCGACAACGCCTGGACCGTGGATTTCACGCCCGCGATCGAGGCCGTGCGCGCGGCCGGCGGCTCGGTTGCGACCGTGCTCTACGATCTCATCCCGATCCTCCACGCCGGCTCGGCCTATGCCGACGTGCCGGACGAATTCGCGCGCTGGCTCGCGCGCACGCTGATGCAGAGCGACGCCATCGTCGCCATTTCGCAAACCGTCGCGGACGAGCTTGTCGCGCTCGTGCGCGCGCGCGATCTGCCCGCCCGGCCGGGCCTGCGCATCGGCCATGCGCATATCGGCGCCGACTTCGCCCCGCGCGCGGCCGGCGATGTTTCCCCGCAAATCGCGGCCGCGTTCGCGCCCGGCGCGCCGGTCTTTCTCGCCGTCGGCGCGCTCGAGCCGCGCAAGGGCCATCGCGTCGCGCTCGCCGCATTCGACGACCTGTGGCGCACGGGCTTCGACGCCCGGCTGGCGATTCTCGGCCGCAAGGGCTGGCATGTCGACGCGCTGATCGACGACATGCGCAACCACCCCGAATTCGGGCGCCGGCTGTTCTGGTTCGACGATGCGAGCGACGCCGATCTCGCCATGGCCTACGCCCGCTGCACAGCGGTGCTCGCGCCCTCCTATGCGGAAGGCTACGGGCTGCCGCTGTCGGAAGCCGCCGCCGTCGGCAAGCCGGTCATCTGCAGCGACATTCCGGTGTTCCGCGAAATCGGCCGCGACGGCGCGCTGTATTTCCGCGTCAACGATCCGCAGGCGCTGGCTGCGACCGTGCGCGGCTTCGCCGCCGGAACGCTCACCGCCGATCCTGCGCGCATTCTCCAGCCGACATGGCGCGCCTTCGCGCGCGCGCTCGTCGATCTTCTTCGCGACGGCGCAGGAAACGCGAGGCCGGCGTGAACCGCGCGCGGCGCGTCCGACGTGACGTTCCGGCCGACATTTGCAGCGACCTTTCAAGTGACTCGGCCGCGCCTTTGGCGCAGACTGCCGCCATGATCGCGCCGCCCGCCGAAATCCTGAACGACCCGCTCGCGCGCCATGGCCTCGGCATTGCGCGCATCGCTTCGCACGGGGTCGTTCTGTCGGCCGAGGGCGCGCTCGCCGAGTGGCTCGCGCCCGGCGCCGATGCGTTCGACACGCCGGTGCTCGCCGGCATGGCGGAGGAATTCGCACGTTTGCGCGCGGGCGCGCCGCGCCTCGCCTTGCCGGCGCTGGCGATCAATTCCGGCGCGCGGTTCGGCGTATCCGTCGTCTGGCGGCCGGATGCGAATTGTTTCGAACTGCTCGCCGCCCCGGCTGATTCCGCCACCGAGATCGAGGCCACGCTCGCGCGCGAACGGCGCGCGCGGCAGTTCGCCGAGGAACGCGCGAGCGTCGAGCGCGCGCGCGCCGACGCCGAGGCGCGGATTGCGCTCGTCATGCGCGAACGTCTGAAGATCGCCCACGATCTGCACGATACGATCGTACAGGCGCTGGTCGCGGTGGTGGCGCAACTGGGATTGGTGCGCAAGCTGGCCGCCCGCGCGCCGGCGCGCGCCGCAGAGGAGCTTGCGCACGCCGACAAGGCCGCGCGCGAGGGTCTGGAGATGGCGCGCGACGCGCTCGGGCAGGTGCGGTTCGAACGCGCCGGCCTCGACGGGCTGGGCGCGGCGCTGCAGCGCGCCGGCGCGCGGTTCGCCGCGCGCACCGGCCTGCCGGCCGCCGTCGAGATCGCGCCGGACATCGCCGGCCTCAGCGGCGAGCATGCGGAAATCCTGTATCGCATCGTCGAGGAAGCCTTGCGCAATGTCGAAAGCCATGCGCAAGCCGGGCGCGTGCGGATCGCCGCGCGCGCCGACGACGGCGAGGCCGTCGTCGAGATCGTCGACGACGGCCGCGGGTTCGACGCGACGGCGCCGCGTCGCGGCCATTACGGCCTGCCCGGCATGCGCGAGCAGGCCGAGATGATCGGCGGACGCCTGAGCGTGGACAGCGCGCCCGGTCGGGGCGCGCGCGTGATCGTGCGCGCGCCGTGCGCGCGGGAAAGGACGGTTCCGTGAGCCAGACGCGGAAAATAAAGGTGATGATCGTGGAGGATCAGCAGCTCATCCGCCGAGCCTTCAGGACCATGCTGTCGCTCGAACCCGACATCGAGGTGGTGGCCGAGGCCGGAGACGGACAGGAGGCGATTCGGCTCGCGCGACTGAAGGCGCCCGACGTGGTGCTGATGGACCTGCACATGCCGCGCATGGGCGGCGTGGCGGCCACGCGCGAGATCGCCGCTTTCGACGCCGCGCCCCGCGTGATCGTGCTGACGACGTTCGACGACGAACAGAGCGTGTTCGACGCGATCGCCGCCGGCGCCGCCTCATATCTCCTGAAAGACGCCGAGGAAGCCGAGATTCTGGCCGCCATCCGCGGCGAGACGCGCTTGTCGCCCTCGGTCGCCCGCACGGTGCTGGGCCAGGTGCGGCGCGCGCGCGCGCTGGCCGGCGCAGCGCCCGGCGCCCAGCAGGCGCCGCTGGAGCCGCTGACCGACCGCGAACGCGAAATTCTCTCGCTGCTGGCGGGCGGCCGGTCCAACAAGGAGATCGCCGCCGCGCTGCGGCTCGCCGAAGGTACGGTCAAGAATTACGTCAGCCGCATCATGGAGAAGCTCGACGTGCGCACGCGCACGGAACTCGCCGTGAAAACCGTGCGCGCCGAGAAAACCTGATCGATGTGACCTTGGTCATCGCCTGCGCATGACGCACGGCACGCGCTTTCCCCAGCGAAACGGCGTTGCATTCCGGCGCCCGCGGGGGAACCGGCCATGAACCCTCATAACCTTCGCAAACGCGACGCCGACGGCGCCGCCAAGTTCGGCGGCGCGCGCCGCCAGCCGCTCGCCGACGCGCGCATCGCGCTGGTGAGCGACGACGCCGGCCTGATCGAACAGCTGGAAAGCCTGTGCCGAAGCGCCGGCGCGCCGCAATTCTCCGCGATCGCGCGCCAGACGGCGCTCGAACGGGGCCTGGAGGCGGACGCGCCGCGCCGCGCGGCGGCGCCCTGCACGATCGTCGTGGTCGATCCGCGCGATCTCGCCCCGGAAGCGCGCGATCGTCTTGCGCGCGCCGCCTTCGCCCACACCTGCGTCTGGCTGATCGACACCACCGAAGACGCGCCGGACGATGCGCCGGACGACGGGCACGAAGCGCTCGCGTTCCTCGCGCGGCCGGAGATGACGGCCGCGTCGTTCGCGGCGGCGGCCCTGGCCGGTCGCCGCGCGCATGCGATAGCGGCGCACGCGCACGCGCGGCGCGCCACGCTCGAGGCGCGGACCGCGCGGCTCGAAGACGCGCGCCGCCAGTTCGTCGATGAGATTTCGCCGCTCGCGCACGCGCTCGCCGGCGCGCTCGACATCGCGCGGCTCGACGATTCGGGCGACGCCGGCGCCGACGCCGCGCGCAGGGAATTGATGAGCGACTGGACGGACGGCCTGATCGAATCCATCGCGCGCGCGCGGCGCGCCATTGCGCGCGAAACGGGCGAGCGGGTCGATCTTTCGCGCGCGCTCGCCGGCGCCGTGGCGGAACTGGAATCCGCATCGGTGTTCGACGGCAAGGCGCTCGTTGTGTCGGATTGCGGCGAGCCGCTGCATGTCGCCTGCGACGAGAACGCCCTGTGCGCGGCCGTGCGCGATCTGATCGCCAGCGTGGCGCGGCGCGAGGCCGCGCGCCGGCGCATCGAGCTTCTCGTCTGGCGCGCGCCCGACGAGGTCCGGCTCGCCGTCGTCACCGGCCCGCTTTCCGTCCGCGATGGCGAGGAGACGCCGGCAGGCCCCGTGCTGCATGTCGCAACCGACAGCGATCGCGATTTCCTCAAGGCGATCGGCGATTTCGAACGGCTCGGCGCGCGCGTCGACGTGCGCACGCACTGCGCCAGCGGCGCCACCGTCGCCATCGGACTGCCGGCCGCGATGTGACAGGCTACAGACCGCGCCGGGCGATATCGCTCGCCAGCGCGCGAAACATGTCCGCGACGCCCTCGCCCGTGCGCGCGCTCGTGCGCAATACCGCCTGCGGTGCAAGCCCCGCCGCATCCAGCGCGCGCGCGTCCGGCTCGGCCAGATCCGTTTTGTTGACCACGACGCGCACCGGCCGCCCCGGAAAACTCTCCTGGAACCGCGTTGCGAGCCGCGCCGCTTTTTCGAGCGTCGCCGGACGCGTTGCGTCCGACACGATCAGGGCGCCGGATGCGCCCTTCACGTAGACCGTATCGAAAATGCGCGTACCGAATTCGCCGTCAGTATCCCACAGCACGAGGCGCATCGACGCGCCATCCTCGAGCCGCGTGTCGTGGGTGAGAATGTCGACGCCGATGGTCGACTTGTAATCGGCGTCGAACCTGTCGAACACGAAGCGTCGCGCAAGCGAGCTCTTGCCGACGCCGATCTCCCCGAGCAGCATGATCTTCGCGCTGCTCACGGCGCCGTCTCGTCGTCGTAGGCCGGCTCGAACGTCACGCGGCGGTCGCGCGGGTCCGCCGGCGCGCCATCGCCGGTCGGCTGCGCCTCGGCGCGGGCGACCGGCGTGAGACGCGCGCGGTCGACGCCCGCCCGCACGAGCAGATCGACGACCGCGAACGCGCGCGCGCGTGCGATCTGCGCGTTCTGGACGCGGCCGCCGCTGGCGTCGGCATGGCCGACCACGCGCACGCGCAGGTCGGTCGCCGCGAGCGCGGCCGCGATTTCGGACGCGCGCCCGCGCGCCGTCTCGGGCGCCGCGAATTGTTCGTCGCGCGCAAAGAAGATCGCCGAACGGGCCAGCAGCCGCTCGGCCGCCGCGCGCGCCCCCGGCAGCCGCGCGGCGAGCGCTTTCTGGTCCGCTTCGAGACGCGCGGATTGCGCACGGACGTCGGCGAGCGCGGCGCGCAAATCGTCGAACGCCGGGCCTGTGTCCGCGCGCGCGGCCTTTCCGTCGAGCGCTGCGGCCAGTCGTTCGAGCGCGGCTGCGGTGCGCTGCTCGCTGTCGCGCAACAGCGCGCTTTGGCGCGCCAGCTCCTGCGCGGTCGCGATGACCGCTGTCGTCTGGCGCATCGCGTAGGGCGCCGCCGCCGGCCGCAACGCCTCCGCGAGCCCATCCGCGTCCGGCTGCGAGGGCGCGACGCCGACGAGGGAAACCGCGCTGGCGCGATGATCGACCGCGACGCGCAGCGGAAAAGCGGCGAGCTGCGGGCGCGCGGCGAGCGCCTCGGCGAAGGCGGCCTGCACCCGCCGCTCCTTCAGCGCGCGCAGGACCGGCCCGCTCGCGGCCCACACGCCGAGCGCCGCGAGCACCGCGACGAGCGCCGCGACCGGCCATTTCGACGCGGCGCGTCGCGCGGGTTCGGCCTGGCGAAAGACATTCCGCGCGACATCGGCCAGACCGTCCTCCGGCGCGATTTCGCCGCGGTCGAACCGCCCGACCAGCGAGAGCACGGCGTCGTCGAATTCGCGCTCGTGTTCGGGCCGGAGCGCGCCCGCGCAATCGGCGGCGATGAGATAGGCGGGCGTGGCGCGCAGGAACACGCGCGTCTCCCCGAGGTCGAGCGTGCGCAATTCGCCGCCGTGCGCGCCGTAGACGCTGGCTGCGAATTCGGTGATGGCCGCGATGAGCCCGCTGACGAGTTCGGACGTTTCGTCCGCCTCGCCGTCCGCGCTCCAGGCCGCGATCAGCCGTCCGCTGCCGCGCTCCAGGAGCAGAAAGCGGCGCAGATGCGGCGTCTGCGCGTCCGCCAGCGCAACCTCGCTCATCGAACGCCCGCTCATCAGGGCGCGCGCGCGAAGCCGCCAGTGCTGCGTGGACAGCGTGCGTTCGATCCGCTCGTTGAGGTCGGCGACGAGATCGCGGAAAGCGTTGGCGACCGCCGCCGCGACGAGGCGCCCGGTGATGGGGTAGAGCGCCTCCACCATCATGTCCTTGGAATTCTTGATTTCGTTGCGGATGGCCGCCACCACCACCGGCGCGACCGCATTGGCGAGATCGCGATGGCGAGCGATCTCGGCGTCGCGAAACGCCTCGACCAGAATTTCGGCGGTCGCTTTTTCCAGCCGGTCCGGCGCGCCGACGCGCGCGTCCAGCGCCCGCACCTGCGCCTCGACGGAGTCCAGTCGGTCCGTCTCCGGCGCGAGCAGCAGGCGCTTCAGCTTGTCGAGTTCGAACTGGTCGCGGCCCGCCGGCACATGCATCGTCCCGCTTGCGGTCAGCGGCCCTTGCCGCCGTCGCCCATCGCGCGGATGGTCGCGCCCAGATCGGCGATCGCCTGCCCGATGGAGTCGATGGAGGCCAGGCGCCGCGATTCCGCGTCGCGCCCCTGATCGGCGAGCCGGGCTTCGAGCGAGGCGAACCGTGCGTTCATGTCGTCGCGCAGGGATTCGATCTTGCGGTCGATGTCGTCGAGCCGCAGCTCGGTCGCCCGCTTGTTTTCGCCGAACAGCAGTTCGCGCACCTGATCGATCGCGCCGATGCCGCCGTTCAACGCCTGGGCCTCGTCGATCTGCTTGGCAGCCGCTTTTTCGCTCCGCATCCGTTCGTCCTCGTTGGGGCGGCGCTCCGCCGCGATTTTTCGGCTGACTCTTTTATGCGATTTCCGCCGCAATTGCGCTCGAAAAATGCGCCCGCCCGACGAAAACGTTAACCGTGCCGGCGCGCGCGCGGGCGCCGATAGCGGGCGCGTATCGCCCCTTAACGCGCAGGCAACCCGCCGCCCCTAGCCTGTCGCGCATGTTCCGAGGCCGCCGATGACATCCGCTCCCGAAAACCCGCCCGCCCTTCTGCTGGAAGGGCTCGAGAAGAATTTCGGGCGTCCCGCCGTCGCCGGGCTCGATCTGTGCGTGCGGCCGGGCGAGTTCTACGCGCTGCTCGGGCCCAACGGCGCCGGCAAGACGACCACCCTGCGCATGGCCGCGGGCCTCATGCCGCCGGACGCCGGGCGCATTTCCGTTTTCGGGATCGACGCGCGCGCCGATCCTATCGCCGCCAAGCGCATCGTCGCCTGGCTGCCCGACGAGCCGATGCTCTACGACAAGCTCGACCCGCTCGAATATCTCGAATTCGTCGCGGGACTTTGGGGCGTGCCGCCGGAGATCTCCGAGCCGCGCGCGGTCGAACTGCTCGCGCTGCTGGGTCTGTCCGACCAGAGCCGGCGACGCTGCGAAGGCTTTTCGCGCGGCATGAAACAGAAGGTGGCGCTCGCCGGCGCGCTAATCCACGACCCGCGCCTGATGATGCTCGACGAGCCGCTGACCGGCCTGGACGCGGCCGCCGCGCGGCAGGTGAAGGACATCCTGCGCGAACGCACGCAGGCCGGCTGCGCGGTCGTGCTGACGACGCATATTCTCGAAGTGGCCGAGCGTCTGGCCGACCGCATCGGCATCATCCAGCACGGACGGCTGGTGGCCGAAGGGCCGCTGGAGGAATTGCGCGCCCAGGCCGGACGCGCGCGCGCCAGTCTGGAAGACGTGTTCCTGCATCTCACGCGCGACGCCGACGAGGCCGCCTGATGCGGCCTGGCGGTTTCCTCTGGTTCGCGCGGCACGACCTGCGTCTGGCCGGGCGCCGCATGCGCGCGTTCTTCGGCAAGACGAAACCGGCGACCATCGCGCTGTTGCTGGGCGTGGCGCTCGCGCTCTTTCACGCGCTCGGCTGGGTGGTGGCCAACCGCATCGCCGAGGACGGCGCGGGCGATCCCCAGGCCGGCTGGCCGAGCGTGGCGATGGCGCTGGTCTTCATCGTGCCCTGGATCGTGTCGCAGGCGCTCACCAACGCCACGCGCGCGCTCTATTCGCGCGGCGATCTGGACATCGTGCTCGCCTCCCCCATGTCGGCGCGTTCGCTCTTCGTGGCGCGCGCGGCCGCCATCGCGCTCGAATCCATCGGCTCCGTCGCCATTTTCACCTTGCCGATCGCCAACATGATGGCGCTTCTCGTCGGCGCGCGCTGGCTTGCGATCTACCCCGCGCTTCTGGCCGCGGGCTTTTTCGGCACGGGCCTCGGACTTTTCGCGACGATGGGCCTGTTCCGCCTGTGCGGCCCGCAGCGCACGCGGCTGGTGGCGCAGGTCGCCGCCACCCTCATCGGCGCCGGTTTCGCGCTCGGTCTGCAGGTGGCCAACGTCATGCCCGAATCCGCGCTGGCGGCCTTTTTCGCGCTGGTGGACGCGGCCGAACCCGGCGGCCTGTTCGACCGCGCGAGCCTGTGGTGGCTGCCGGTCCGCGCGGCCGCCGGCCAGCCGGCCGCGCTCGCGCTCTGGGGCGCGGCGTCGCTGGCTGTGTTCTTCGCGGCCGCGCTGCTGCTGGCCAGGGCGTTTGCGGCCGGCGCCCTGTCGACGGCCGGCGCCGGGGCGAGCCAGCCGCGCGCGCGACGCCGCTTTCGGTTTCGCGGCGGCGCCGGCGCGAGCCTGCGACGCAAGGAATGGCGGCTGATCTCGCGCGACCCGTGGCTCGCCTCGCAGATCCTTCTCCAGGTGATCTACACCATGCCGGTCAGCGTCGTGCTGTGGCGCGCCCAGGGGCCGGACGGGTCGATCGCCCTGTCGATCGCGCCCGCGCTGGTGGTGGTGGCGGCCCACATTTCGGCCTCGCTCGCCTGGCTCGCCATTTCGAGCGAGGACGCGCCCGAATTTCTGGCGAGCGCGCCCGTCACGCGCGGCGAGATCGAGCGACGCAAGCTGGAGGCGATCGCCGGTCCGCTCGCCCTGCTGTTCGCGGCGCCGCTCATCGGCATGTGGATGGTCATGCCCAAGGCCGCCTATCTGACGCTGGCGTTCGCCCTCTGCGCCGCCGCCTCCACCGCGCTGCTCAACCTGTGGCATCCCGTGCCCGGCAGGCGCGGCGACCTGATGCGCCGCCACAGCCAGTCCAAACTGGTCGGCATGATCGAACACGCGCTGTCGCTGTTCTGGGCGACCGCGCTGGCGCTGGCCGCCTACCGCTCGCTCTGGGCGCTGGCGCCGTCCGCCGCCGCGCTCGCGCTCCTGTGGGCCAACCGGCCGAAAAACGCCTGAACGCGCGCCGATCCCCGACCTGGCGCCGGTTGCCGGTCGATTATAAGCGTGCTTATATAAAGGCAGCTTATAAAGACGGTTCCGATGCCTCCCGGTCCCTACCAGCAGACGCTGGGGTTCATTCTCAACGATGTCGCGCGACTGATGCGCAAACGGTTCGACGAGCGCGCGCGCCATCTGGGCCTCACGCGCGCGCAATGGCAGGTGCTGTCCTATCTGGCGCGCAACGAGGGCGTGCAGCAGGGCCTTCTGGCCGACATTCTGGAAGTGACGCCCATCACGCTCGCGCGCATTCTCGACCGGCTGGAGGCGGCCGATCTGGTCGAGCGCCGCAGCCATCCGAAAGACCGGCGCATCTGGCGGTTGTTCCTGCGCCCCGAGACTCACCGCCTGCTCGCCGAAATGTTCAAACTGGGCGAGGCCACGCGCGACGAGGCGCTGGCGGGCCTTCCGGAGCGCGACCGCGACGAGCTGACCCGCATCCTGATCGCGATGAAATCCAATCTGGTGGAGGCCTGCGCCGAGGCGACGGCCGAAAGGACCGCCGCGCATGGCTGACGCCGCCTATCAACGCCGCGACAACGCGCCCGAACACCGCGCCGAGGCGCCGCGCATCGCCCCGGTCGAAACGCAGCCCGCCCCCCAGCCGGTCGAGCCGCCGCGCAGGAAGCGCGGCCGGCGCATCGCGCTGCTGCTTCTTGGCCCGCTGGTGGTGATCGCGCTCTCGCTCTGGTCGTATCTGGCGGGCGGACGCTACGCCTCCACCGACAACGCCTATGTGAAGGCCGACGTCATCAACATCTCGACCGATGTCGCCGGCGCCGTGGCGCAGGTGCACGTGCGCGAGGGCCAGCGCGTGAAGCGCGGCGATCCGCTCTACCGGCTGGACGACGAACTGTTCCGCATCGCGCTCAAGGGCGCGGAGGCCCAGCGCGACGTGGTGCGCAACCAGCTCATGGCGATCCACGCCAACTACAATCAGGCACTGGCGCAGATTCAGCAGGCGCAGGTCGATCTCGACTTCTTCCAGCGCAACATCGCGCGCCAGACCAATCTGGCCTCGCAGTCGATCGCCTCGCAGGCCGCGCTCGATCAGGCCCAGCGCGAATGGCTCGCGGCCCAGGCGCGGCTGCGCGCAGGCCGCGCGCAGGCCGATGCGCTGCTCGCGCAGATCGGCGGCCGGCCGGACGAACCGGTCGAGCAGAACGCGCAATATCGCCAGGCGCAGGCCGCCGTCGAACGCGCCGCGCGCGACGTGCGCCGCGCGGACGTGCGCGCGCCGGTCGACGGCGTGGCCACCAACGTCGCGCATCTGCAGCCCGGCATGTATCTGAGCGCGGCCCAGACCGCCTTCAATCTCGTGGCGCTGCAGGACGTGTGGGTGGAGGCCAACCTCAAGGAGACCGATCTCCTCGGCGTGAAGGTCGGCGATCCCGCCGCCATCACGGTCGACGCCTATCCCGGTCGCGTGTGGAAGGCGCGCGTGGCGTCGATCGCACCGGCGACCGGGGCGGAATTTTCCGTGCTGCCGGCGCAGAACGCGTCCGGCAACTGGGTGAAGGTGGTGCAGCGTCTGACGGTGCGTCTTGCGATCGAGCGCCAGGACGACGCGCCCGAACTGCGCGCCGGCATGAGCGTCTACGCCGCGGTCGACACGGGCCGCACGCGCTCGCTCGAAACGCTGCCGCGCGACCTGCGCCACATTCTCGGGTTGTGAGCGTGCGCGCGCACGCCGGCGGCGCGAGCGCGCAGGACGGCGCGCCGGTCGTTCCCCACCGCGCGTTGCTGACGCTGTGCGTGATGCTGTCGACCATCATGCAGGCGCTTGACACCACCATCGCCAACGTCGCCCTGCCATACATGCAGGGCTCGCTCTCGGCGACCGCCGACCAGATCACCTGGGTGCTCACGTCCTACATCGTGGCGGCGGCGATCTTCATGCCCGTCACCGGTTTTCTGGCGCCGCGCTTCGGCCGCAAGAAACTTCTCATCGGCTCGGTCGCGGGCTTCACCGCCGCCTCGGTTCTGTGCGGCGCGGCGCAGACGCTCGAACAGATGGTGCTGTTCCGCCTGTTGCAGGGCGTGTTCGGCGCGCCGCTCGTGCCCATGTCGCAGGCGATCCTGCTCGATTCCTACCCGAAGGAGAAACACGGATCGGCGATGGCGATCTGGGGCGTCGGCGTGATGGTCGGCCCCATTCTCGGCCCCATGCTGGGCGGCTGGCTGACCGAATATTACAACTGGCGCTGGGTGTTCTACATCAACCTGCCGCTGGGCATTTTGTGCGTGTTCGGCCTCACGCTGTTTCTGTCCGAAAGCAAGGCGCAGCAGGGCCTGCGTTTCGACTGGTTGGGCTTCGCCACCCTCGGGCTCGCCGTCGGCGCGCTGCAACTGATGCTCGACCGCGGCCAGTTGCTCGACTGGTTTCATTCGCGCGAGATCATCGTCGAAGGCGTGATCGCCGCGCTGTGCTTTTACCTGTTCGTCGTCCATTCGCTGACCAGCGACAGGCCGTTCATCGACCTGCGCCTGTTCGCCGACCGCAATTTCACCTTCGGCCTGACGCTGATCTTTCTCGTCGGCATGATCCTGCTGGCGGGCGTCGCGCTCATCACGCCCTATCTGCAAACATTGATGGGCTATCCGGTGCTGACCGCCGGCCTCGTGCTCGGCCCGCGCGGCGTCGGCACGATGGTGTCGATGACGATCGTCGGGCGCATCATCGGCCGGATCGATCCGCGCCTCATTCTGCTGGCCGGTTTCGCGCTGATGGCGGTGACGCAGGAGGAGATGGCGCACTGGACGCCGGACGTCTCGATGCCGACGCTGCTGGTCAACGGCGTGTTGCAGGGCTTCGGTCTCGGCCTTCTGTTCACGCCGCTGTCGACGGTCAGTTTCGCCACCCTGCCCCCGGACCTGCGCACGCAGGCGACCTCGCTGTTCAGTCTCATGCGCAATCTGGGATCGAGCATCGGCATTTCCATCGTCATCTTTCTGCTGGAGCGCGGCGCCCAGACCGCCCATTCCGATCTCGCGCGCCACGCCAACGTCTTCAATCGCGGTCTCGACGATCCGGTCGTGGGCAGGATATGGGATCTGGGGGCGCTCGCCGGCCGCGCCGCGCTCAACGCGGAAATCACCCGCCAGTCGGCGATCATTTCCTACATGAACGATTTCCGGCTGATGGCGCTGGTGGCGGTCGTCGCCGCGCCGCTCGTGTTGTTCCTGCGTCCGCCGGCGAGGCAGGGCGCGGACCCGCACGCGGCCGCCGCCGCGCTGGAATAGGCTACTTCCTTGGCCGGAACGCCTGCACATGCGCAGGGTCTGGCTCGATGAACGCGGCGCCGATCAGGTCGAGGCAATAGGGCACGGCGCCCATCACCGCATCGAGGCACAGGTCGATCGAACGGGGCGATCCCGGCAGGTTGATGATGAGACAGGCGCCGCGATGGGCCGCCGTCTGGCGCGACAGAATGGCGGTCGGCGTCTGCGCGAGCGAGGCCTGGCGCATCCGTTCGCCGAAACCGGGCAATTCGCGCGGGGCGGCGGCGAGCGTCGCCTCCGGCGTCAGGTCTCTGGGTGCCGGGCCGGTGCCGCCGGTGGTGAGGACGAGGTCGCATTTCAGATTGTCGGCCATGTCGATCAGCGCGTCGCGCACGCTCTCGAACCCGTCGGGCACGATCCGCCGTTCGATGTGGAACGGCGTCGTCAGCACGCGCTTGAAATAGGCCTCGATCGCCGGCCCGCTCACGTCCTCGTAGAGGCCGGCGCTGGCGCGGTCGGATGCGGTCAGAACGCCGATGCGGGCGGGGCGGTAGACGGACATGGCTCTCTCCTGCGCCCGTCTTCTACCTCATGCGTGCGCGCCCTCACAACGGCGCGAGTTTCGCCGTGAAATGGCGCAGCGCCGGCGGCGCCTCGACGATGCGCAGGCCGCGCAGCCGGTTCTTGACCGAAGCGATCTCCGCGAATGTCTCAACCACGTAGTCGGCGTGCGACTGCGTATAGACGCGACGCGGCATGGCGAGCCGCACGAGGTCCATCGCGGCGGGCTTTTCGCTTCCGTCCGGCTGGCGGCCGAACATCAGCGTGCCGATCTCGCAGGACCGCACGCCGCCGTATTCGTAGAGCGCGCAGGCGAGAGCCTGGCCCGGATAGGCGAGCGGCGGAATGTGCGGCAGGAAGGCCCGCGCGTCGACGAACACCGCATGGCCGCCGACGGGGCGCACGCGCGGCGCGCCGAGCGCGTCGAGCCGCTCGGCGATATATTCGTTGGTGCGCACGCGATAGGCGAGATAGTCCTCGTCCACGATCTCCTTCAGGCCCTGCGCGATGGCGTCGAGATCGCGCCCCGCCAGGCCGCCGTAGGTTGGAAAGCCCTCGGTCTGGATGAGCCGCGTGCGCGCCTCGCGCGCCAGCGCGTCGTCGTTGAGCGCGAGCCAGCCGCCGATATTGGCGAAGGCGTCCTTTTTCGCGCTCATCGTCATGCCGTCGGCCTCTGCGAACATGTCGCGCACGATGTCGACGATTTTCCGCGCGCGCTGGCCCGGTTCGCGCTGTTTGACGAACCACGCGTTCTCGGCGAAACGACAGCCGTCGATGATGAAGGGCTTGCCGAACGCGCGCGCGAGGGCTGCGACGCCGCGTATGTTTTCAAGGCTCGCCGGCTGCCCGCCGCCGGCGTTGTTGGTGATGGTCAGCATCACGCAGGGAACGGCGTCTGCGTTCTCGCGCAGGAACGTTTCGAGCGCGGCGAGATCCATGTTTCCCTTGAACGGATGCTCGGCCGACGGATCGCGCCCCTCCGCGATCACGAGATCGACCGCCTCGGCCCCCGTCGCCTCGATATTGCCGCGCGTGGTGTCGAAATGGGTGTTAGAGGGAATTTTTCGCCCCGGCCCGCCGATCAGGTGAAACAGGATCGCTTCCGCCGCGCGGCCCTGATGGGTCGGAATGACATGCGCGAACGGCATGAGGTTCTTCACCGCCGCCTCGAACCGCGCGAACGACGGCGAACCGGCATAGCTTTCGTCGCCGCGCATGATGGCCGCCCATTGTTCCGCCGACATGGCGGACGTGCCGGAATCGGTCAGGAGATCGATCAGCACGTCGTCCGAATGCAGCGCGAACAGGTTGTAATGCGCCTCGTGCAGCAGACGCTTGCGCTCGTCGCGCGTGGTCATGCGGATCGGCTCGACGGTCTTGATGCGGAAGGGTTCGATGATCGTCTTCATGGGGCTCCGTTTCCGCCCCGTCCCGACGCACGAACCGGGGCCGATGCGCCGCGGTTGCCTGCCGGATGGCCGACCGCGCTCAGCGCCCTGATTGCGAAGCTGAGACTAGTTTGCGCGGCGCCCGCAGGCAAGCGCTCCAGAACGGAAGAGCCCTCGAAGAAAAAGGCGCGGTCGCCCGCGCCGCCTTCAAGATCGCGATACGACCGCGGCTCAGCTCTCCACGTAGAGCTTGCCGCCCTTCTCCATGAACTCGGCGCTCTTCTGCGCCATGCCGGCCGCCCGCTGCGCGGCGATCTGTTCCGCCGTCAGGCCCAGCGCCGCCTTCTCGTTCTCGCCCATCGCCTGCACTTCGGCGCGCAGGTCCTGCGTGATTTTCATCGAGCAGAATTTCGGTCCGCACATCGAGCAGAAATGCGCGACCTTGTGCGCCTCCTTCGGCAGCGTCTCGTCGTGATAGGCGCGCGCCGTATCGGGATCGAGCCCGAGGTTGAACTGGTCCTCCCAGCGGAAATCGAACCGCGCGCGCGAGAGCGCGTCGTCGCGGATTTGCGCCGCCGGATGGCCCTTGGCGAGGTCGGCGGCATGGGCGGCGATGCGATAGGTGATGACGCCGGTCTTCACGTCGTCGCGGTTGGGCAGGCCCAGATGCTCCTTGGGCGTGACGTAGCAGAGCATCGCCGTGCCGAACCAGCCGATCATCGCCGCGCCGATGCCCGACGTGATGTGGTCGTAGCCCGGCGCGATGTCGGTCGTCAGCGGCCCGAGCGTGTAGAACGGCGCTTCGCCGCAGGCCTTGAGCTGCTTGTCCATGTTGACCTTGATCTTGTGCATCGGCACGTGGCCGGGGCCTTCGATCATCACCTGGCAACCCTTGTCCCACGCGATCCTGGTCAACGCGCCGAGCGTCTCGAGTTCGGCGAACTGCGCCGCGTCGTTGGCGTCGGCGATCGAGCCGGGGCGCAGACCGTCGCCGAGCGAGAACGACACGTCGTATGTGCGCATGATGTCGCAGATCTCGTCGAATCGCTCGTAGAGGAAGCTTTCTTTGTGATGCGACAGGCACCAGCGCGCCATGATCGACCCGCCGCGCGAGACGATGCCCGTGGTGCGGTTGGCGGTGAGCGGCACATAGGCCAGCCGCACGCCGGCGTGGATGGTGAAATAATCCACCCCCTGCTCGGCCTGTTCGATCAGCGTGTCCTTGAACACCTCCCAGTCGAGCTTGGTCGCGTCGCCGTTGACCTTTTCGAGCGCCTGATAGATCGGCACCGTGCCGATCGGCACGGGAGAATTGCGCAGGATCCAGTCGCGGATGTTGTGGATGTTGCGGCCGGTGGACAGGTCCATCACCGTGTCGGCGCCCCAGCGGATCGCCCACACCATCTTCTCCACCTCCTCGGCGACCGACGAGGTGACGGCCGAATTGCCGATATTGGCGTTGACCTTCACGAGAAAGTTGCGGCCGATGATCTGCGGCTCGAGTTCGGGATGGTTGACGTTGGCGGGAATGATCGCGCGCCCCCGCGCGATTTCCGACCGCACGAATTCCGGCGTCACGAAATCCGGGATCTCGGCGCCGAAACTCTCACCGTCCGCGACGGCGGCGGACGCGCCGTCGACCGCGCGTTCGCGCGCGAGATTCTCGCGGTGCGCGACATAGATCATTTCTTCCGTTATCAGCCCCGCGCGCGCGAATTCCAGTTGCGTGACCGGCGCCGCGCCCGACGCGCGGCGCGGCCCGCGCACCGCCGGGCACGGGGCCACCAGACCGTCTTCCGACACGTTGCCGTTGTCCTCCGGTCGGATCGCACGGCCTTCGTAGGCTTCCAGCCCCGCGCGCGTCGCCAGCCACGGCCGCGCCGGCGGAAGGCCCGCCGCCAGATCGGGCGTGAACGCGGCGTCCGTATAGGGGCCGGAGGCGTCGTAGACGCGCACCGGCGGCTCGCCGCAGCCGGGCGACAGCGCGATCTCGCGGAACGGCGCGCGGATGTCGGGCCGGCCGGGCCATGCGGCGTAGACCTTGCGCGATCCCGCGATCGGGCCGGTGGTGACGGTCTGCGGCGTGGGTGGGCGTTTGGTGTGGACGTTCATGGCGTTCCTCCGCGCGATCGCCCGCAAAGGCGTCGACAGAAAAACACAGAGAAAGCGTGGTGCGCGGAAAGCGTCGTGCGCGTCGCCTTCCCTGCGCCGGCATTACCCGGATCAGGTTCTACGGGTATCATCTCAGCCGCCGTCGCCGGCAGCACCCCGTGGCAGGTGGAAACATAGGCGCGCGCGAGGCCGCGGGCAAGCGCGCTGCTGTGCGCGCGCTCTCTGGACGCAAAAACTGCCGGTCGATAATGTCCGACAGTAAGACAACAATCGGAGGAAACATGACAGCCCTGTTCAACGCCAAGGCGACAAAACTCAAACGCGCCGATCTGGCGGGCCTCGTCGGCAAGGAAGTCGGCGTGTCGAAATGGTTCACGATCGACCAGGCGCTCATCGGCGCCTTCGGAAAGCTGACCCAGGACGAGTATTTCATCCACATGGATCCCGAACGGGCGAAGAAGGAGACGCCGTTCGGCGGGGCGATCGCGCACGGCTTCCTCACCCTGTCCATGCTCTCCGCCATGGCCTACGACGCGCTGCCGGACCTTGAAGGCCGCACGATGGGCATGAACTACGGCTTCGACAAAATCCGCTTCATCTCGCCCGTTCCGGCCGGCGCGCGCGTGCGTGCGCATTTCACGATCGCGGAGGCGAACGCCAAGTCCGACCGCGAGATGGTCGTGCGATATGCAGTCTCGGTCGAGATCGAGGACAAGGACAAGCCCGCGCTTGCGGCCGAATGGCTGACGATCGCGTTCTTCGGCTGATCTTTCGAGAGGAAATGACATGAGCATCCGATTTGATGGGCGCGTCGCCATCGTCACCGGCGCCGGCAACGGCCTCGGCCGGGCGCATGCGCTGGGGCTGGCCGCGCGCAATTGCAAGGTGGTCGTCAACGATTTCGGCGGCGCGCGCGACGGCTCCGGCGGCTCGTCCGAAGCGGCCGAGAAAGTGGCGGAGGAAATCCGCGCGGCCGGCGGCGAGGCGATGGCCGCCACCTGCTCCGTGGCCGACGAGGCGGGCGTGAAAGCGATGGTGGACGCCGCGATGGTGAAATGGGGCCGCGTCGACATTCTCGTCAACAACGCCGGCATTCTGCGCGACAAGACCTTCTCGAAAATGACGCTCGACGATTTCCGCGCGGTGATCGACGTGCATCTCATGGGCTCCGTCGTCTGCACAAAGGCCGTGTGGGAGATCATGAAGGCGCAGAACTACGGGCGCATCGTGCTCACCTCGTCGGCCTCCGGCCTCTACGGCAATTTCGGCCAGACCAATTACGGCGCAGCCAAATCCGCGATGGTCGGCCTGATGAACGTGCTGGTGCTCGAAGGTCAGAAGAACGACATTCGCGTCAACACGCTCGCGCCCGCCGCCGCCACCCGCATGACCGAGGAGCTGATGCCGCCGGCGATGCTGGAGATGATGCGCGCCGACCAGATCACGCCCGGCGTGCTGCATCTGGTGAGCGAGAACGCGCCCAACCGCGTCATCCTCGCCGCCGGCGCCGGCGTGTTCGCGCGCACCATGATCTACGAGACCCAGGGCGTCTACATCGACGATCCGTCGGTCGAGAAAGTCGCCGCCCATTTCGACGAGATCTGCGACCCCGCCGGACAGGAGCCGTTCGTCAACGCCACGCAGCAGACGACGAAATTCGTCACCAAGGCGGCGACCGCCAAAGGCGTGTCCTTGACGGCGCGCTGAGGGCGCGCGACATACCGCTGCGACATCCGCCGCGTCCGGCGGTCTGCCGCCAATAAACATCCGCCGCGCAGGGCGCGGCGGATATGCGAGATCAATCCGCCGCGCCGGACGCGCGGCGCGCGAACTCCGCTGGAGGAAACCATGTCCACCGACGCCACGGCGCGCGAGGCCACGCCACTCGATGTGACGGCGCTCGACGAAACGGCGCTGGCGCGCTGGCTGGAAGCGCATCTGCCCGGATTTCGCGGCCCGTTGAAATCGAAGAAATTCGGCGACGGCCAGTCGAACCCCACCTTCCTGATCGAGGCGGCGAGCGGCGCCTATGTCCTGCGGCGCAAGCCGCCGGGCCTGTTGCTGAAATCGGCCCATGCCGTCGATCGCGAGTTTCGCGTGCAGAAGGCGCTGGCCGGTTCGGGCGTGCCGGTCGCGCGCATGGACATTCTGTGCGAGGACGACAGCGTCGTCGGCTCGGCGTTCTATGTGATGGAGCGCGTGCCCGGCCGCATCTTCTGGGATCCCGCGCTGCCGGAACTGTCCAACGCCGACCGCACCGCGATCTACGACGAGATGAACAAGGCGCTCGCGAGCCTGCATCGCATCGACCCCGCCGCCGTCGGCCTGTCGGATTTCGGTCGCCCCGGCTCCTATTTCGCGCGGCAGTTCAAGCGCTGGACCGACCAGTATCGCGCGTCCGAAACCGGGACA
Organism: uncultured Methylocystaceae bacterium; assembly: GCA_937870755.1. Taxonomy (GTDB): domain Bacteria; phylum Pseudomonadota; class Alphaproteobacteria; order Rhizobiales; family Beijerinckiaceae; genus JAJXWB01. Next base: position 120,591 of record CALMZV010000145.1, on the reverse strand, counting down.
GTCGCCGACATGGACGCGCTCATCGACTGGCTTTCGCGCAACACGCCGCCCGACGACGGGCGCGTCGCCATCGTCCACGGCGACTATCGTCTCGACAACATGATCTTCCATGCGCGCGAGCCGAAACTGCTGGCGGTGCTCGACTGGGAACTGTCGACGCTCGGCCATCCCTACGCCGACATCTCCTATCAATGCATGCAATGGCGCCTGTCGAACGAGTCCATCTTCAAGGGACTCGGCGGGTTCGACCGCCCCGCGCTCGGCATTCCGAGCGAGGAGGCCTACGTCGCCGCCTACTGCAAGCGCATGGGCTTTTCCGAAATCCCGCATTGGGACTTCTACCTCGCGTTCAATTTCTTCCGTCTCGCCGCCATCATTCAGGGCGTGATGAAGCGCGCCATGGACGGCAACGGCTCCAATCCGCAGCGTGGCCTCGAAATGGGCAAGATGGTCCCCGTTCTCGCGCGCATGGGGCTCGATCTCGCCCGGGGCGCCTGACTTCCGGCGGAAAATCGTCGTTTTTCGGAGAGGACGCCGGTCGCCCCGCATGCGCGGCGACTGGCGAAACGCGCGTTTCGTGGCTAGATTGGGCGTGAACGAATTTCTCGGCGGCCGGCGCGGAGCGCGCGGACGCAAGAGTTTCCCCCTCCAGACGATACGGTCGCAATGAAACGCGCTGTGCTCCTCGTTGTTGTTTTTCTGTTGCTGGCCGGCGCCGCCGCGGGCCTCGCCTGGTTTCAGTTCCGCGTGAAGCCGGACATGATCAAGGGCTTCATACAGGGCGCAGGCCAGCCCGTTCCCTCAGTCGCCGCGAAGCCCGCCGAAACCGTGTCGTGGACGCCGCGCGTGACCGAGATCGGTTCGCTGCGCGCCCTGCAGGGCGTGGATGTGGCGCCGCAGGTTGGCGGCGTGATCCGCGCGATACGCTTCGAATCCGATCAGGATGTGGAAAAGGGCGCGCCGCTGGTGCAGATCGACGATTCGGTCGAACAGGCCGACCTGAAGGCCAATCTGGCCAATCTGCGCAACGCCGAACTCACCTACCAGCGCCAGCAGCAGCTCGCCTCGGGCGGCGCGGCATCCCGCGCCAATCTGGACGCGGCGACGGCCGCGCGCGACTCCGCCGCCGCCGCCGTCGAGCGTACGCGCGCCGTCATCGCGCAGAAGGCGATCGTCGCGCCGTTTTCCGGGCGCCTCGGCATCCGCCGCGTGGACATCGGCCAGTATGTGTCGGCGGGCGCCGCGCTCGTCTCGCTTCAGCAGCTCGACCCCATCTTCGTCGACTTCCAGTCGCCCGAACAGCAGATCGCCAATCTCAAGGTCGGCCAGTCGCTGGAGGCGACGGTGGACGCCTTTCCGGGCGAATCGTTCAAGGGCAAGATCCGCTTTCTCGACGCGCGCGTCTCGGTCGACACGCGACAGTTTCTCGTGCGCGGCGAAATCTCCAATCCCGACAAGAAACTGCGGCCCGGCATGTTCGCCAACGTGTCGATCGCCAGCGGCGCGCCGCGCGCAACCACGGTCGTGCCGCGCACGGCGGTGACCTATTCGCTCTATGGCGACAGCGTGTTCGTCGTCAAACCGATCGAGGGCGGCGATCCCGCGCTGGCGACCGTGGAGCGGCGCGCGGTGAAAACCGGCGCCGTCGAAAGCGAGCGCGTCGCCATTCTGGACGGCGTGAAGCCCGGCGAGATGGTGGTCGCCGAAGGGCAGCTGAAACTGCAGACGGGCATGAAGGTGCGCGTGGACCCCAAGGCCGGTCTGCCGCCGCTCACCCCCCTGCCGCGGCAGTGAGGGGGCGCGCGCCATGACCTTCACCGACATTTTCATTCGCCGCCCGGTTCTGGCCACCGTCGTCAGCCTGCTCATTCTGCTGGTCGGCGCGCAATCGGGATTCAAGCTGCAAATCCGGCAATATCCGGAACTTTCGCAGACGACCATCACCATCACCACGGCCTACCCCGGCGCCAACGCCGACCTTATCAAGGGCTTCATCACCACGCCGCTCGAGCAGGCGGTCGCCTCCGCGGAGGGCATCGACACGCTCGTCTCGAACTCGCAGCAGAACGTGTCCACCATCACGCTCAACATGCGGCTGAACGCCAACCCGGATCGGGCGGTCGCCGACGTTCTGTCAAAAATCCAGCAGGTGAAAAGCCAGCTGCCGCGCGATGCGGTCGATCCTGTCGTCGTCAAGCAGACCGGACAGGGCTTCGCGCTGCTCTATATGTCGTTCAATTCCGACACGATGGACGCGGCCCAGATCACCGATTATCTGACGCGCGTGGTGCAGCCGCGCCTGCAGACGATCGATGGCGTGGCGAATGCGCAGATTCTCGGCGGCCAGACGTTCGCGATGCGCGTGTGGCTCGACCCCGTGCGCATGGCCGCGCGCGGCGTGACGCCGAACGACGTGCGGCTGGCGCTGGCGGCCAACAATTTCACCTCCGCCGCCGGCCAGATCAAGAACGACTACACCCAGACCTCGATCAACGCGCAGACATCGCTCGACAGCGCGCGCGCTTTCGGCGAACTGGTGATTTTCGCGCGCGGCGATGCGCTGGTGCGGCTCGGCGAAGTGGCGAAGATCGAACTGGGGCCGCAAAGCGTGGACGCCTCCTCCGTGTTCGACGGATTGAAGGCGGTGTTCATCGGCATCTATGCGACGCCGACCGCCAACCCGCTCGACGTCATCGACCGCGTGCGCAAGGCCGCGCCCGACATTCAGGCGCAGTTGCCTGCGGGCCTCAATTCGGCGATCGCCTACGACGCGACGGAATTCATCCGCGCCTCGATCTGGGAAGTCGCCAAGACGCTGGGCGAGGCGGCGCTGATCGTCATCGTCGTCATCTTTTTGTTTCTCGGCGACCTGCGCGCGACGCTGGTGCCGATCGTCACCATTCCGCTGTCGCTCGTCGGCGTGCTCGCGATGCTGCTGGCGCTCGGCTATTCGATCAATCTGCTCACGCTGCTGGCGCTGGTGCTGGCCATCGGCCTCGTCGTCGACGATGCGATCGTGGTTGTGGAGAACATCTGGCGACACATAGAGGAAGGGATGACGCCGGTGTCGGCCGCTCTCAAGGGCGCGCGCGAGATCGCCGGCCCCGTCATCTCCATGACGATCACGCTCGCCGCCGTCTATGCGCCGATCGGCTTCGTGTCCGGGCTGACCGGCGCGCTGTTCCGTGAATTCGCCTTCACGCTCGCCGGCTCCGTCGTCGTCTCCGGCGTCGTCGCGCTGACGCTTTCGCCGATGATGTGCTCCAAACTGCTCAAGCCGCATTCGGGCGAACGGCGCGGCTTCGTTGCGTTTCTCGATCGGCTGTTCGAACGGCTGCGCATCCGCTACGAGAAGATCCTGCATCGCACGCTCAACTTCCGCGCGATGACGATACTCGTGCTGCTCGGCGTGCTGGCGCTCACCGCCGTCATGTATCTGTCCACGCCGAGCGAGCTGGCGCCGGAGGAAGACCAGGGCATCCTTCTGTCCATCGTCAAGACGCCGCAGTACGGCAACCTCGACTATCTCGAAAAGACGACCGAAAACCTCAAGCAGGTCACCGATACGATCCCGGAAAAGAGCCACCTTTTCGTCATCAACGGCTCGCAGGGCGTGCACCAGGGTTTCGCCGGCATTCTCCTCAAGCCGTGGGACGAGCGCACGCGCACGCAAAAGCAGATCATGCAGGAATTGCAGCCGAAACTGGCGACGATCGCCGGCGGCACGGTGTTCGCATTCTCGCCCCCCGCTTTGCCCGGTTCGACCGGCGGTCCGCCGATGCAGTTTGTCGTGCGTTCGACCGGGGACTACCAGACCCTGGCGCGCGTGGTCGACGATATGCAGAAGGCCGCCGCCGCAAGCGGCATGTTCATCTTCACCGATGTCGATCTGAAGTTCGACACGCCGCAGCTCGAACTCAAGATCGACGCCGCCAAGGCCAACCGTCTCGGCATATCGATGCAGGATGTCGGCGGCGCGCTCGCCACCATGCTTGGCGGCAACTACGTCAACCGTTTCTCGTTGTTCGGCCGCTCGTACCAGGTCATCCCGCAGGCGCCGCGCGAGTTCCGCGACCGCCCCGACTGGCTGTTGCGCTACGAGGTTCGCTCGGCGTCCGGCGAACTCGTGCCGCTGTCCACCATCGCCACCGTGTCCAGCTCCGTGCAGCCGAACGCGCTGACCGCCTTCCAGCAACTCAATTCCGCGACGCTGTCGGGCGTGCCCTTCCCGGGCCGCACGCTGGGCGAGGCGGTCGATTTCCTGAAAGCCAAGTCGAAGGACATTTTTCCGGAAGGCTTCACCTACGATTTCCAGGGCGAGAGCCGACAACTGGTGCAGGAAGGCAATACGCTGACGATCGTGTTCCTGTTCGCGCTCATCGTCATCTTCCTTGTGCTGGCGGCGCAGTTCGAGAGCTTCCGCGATCCGCTGATCATTCTCATCGCGCTGCCGACCTCCATGTTCGGCGCGCTCCTGCCGCTGAACGCGCTCGGCGTTATGGGCATGGCGAGCCTGAACATCTATTCGCAGATCGGCCTCGTCACGCTCATCGGCCTCATCTCCAAACACGGCATCCTGATGGTGGAATTCGCCAACCGCATGCAGGAGGAAGGCGGCATGAGCCGGCGCGAGGCGATCGAGCACGCCGCCGGCGTGCGATTGCGCCCCATTCTCATGACCACCGCCGCGATGGTGGTGGGTATGATTCCGCTTATCCTGGCGAGCGGCGCGGGCGCGCAGAGCCGCATCGCCATCGGCATGGTCATCGCCTTCGGCATATCCATCGGCACGCTGTTCACGCTGTTCGTCACGCCGGCGGTCTACACGTTCATCGCCCGCGACCACCGAGCGGACGCAAGCCTGCACGCGCCCATTCCCAAACATCTCGACCCGGGCGAGGAGAACGCGCCCGCGCTGTCGATCTGAGCGTCCCGCTCCGGAGCGCATCGCTTCTGATTCCATCGGACGCAAAAATGCTCTAGAGCATCGGCGTTCGGGCGCAGGCTTGAACGGACCATCCGGGAACCGAACTCTTGAACGCACCCGCAACGCCGGCCAAGGCCGATCCGGTCGCCCGCCGGCGCACCTTCGCCATCATCTCGCATCCGGACGCCGGCAAAACCACGCTCACCGAAAAGCTGCTGCTGTTCGGCGGCGCGATCCAGCTCGCCGGCGAGGTGCGCGCCAAGCAGAACCGCCGCCACACCCGGTCCGACTGGATGGGCATCGAGCGCGAGCGCGGCATTTCGGTCGTCACCTCGGTCATGACGTTCGAATACGCCGACTGCGTGTTCAACCTGCTCGACACGCCGGGCCACGAGGACTTTTCCGAAGACACCTATCGCACGCTCACCGCCGTCGATTCCGCCGTCATGGTGATCGACGCCGCCAAGGGCATCGAGGCGCGCACCCGCAAGCTGTTCGAGGTATGCCGCCTGCGCGACATTCCCATCGTCACCTTCATCAACAAGCTCGACCGCGAGGCGCGCGACCCCTTCGACCTTCTCGACGAGATCGAAAAGACGCTGGCGCTCGACGTCGCGCCCATGACATGGCCGGTCGGCTCCGGGCGCGACTTCAAGGGCGCCTACGATCTGGCGCACGACCGGCTGCGCCCCTTCGGCGCCGACATCGACGCGCCGCCGCTGCAATTCGCCGGTCCGCACGATCCGGCCTTCCAGGCCCTGGCCGGCGAGAGCGTGGGCGCGCAGGCGGCCGGCGAGATCGAACTCGCGCGCGAAGCGTGCAAGCCCTTCGACGAGAAAGCCTTCCGCGAAGGCCACCTCACGCCCGTCTATTTCGGCTCCGCGCTCAAGACCTATGGCGTGCGCGATCTCATCGACGCGCTCGCCGCCTTCGCGCCGAGCCCCGGCGGTCTCGATACGGCCTCGCGCCATGTCGACCCGCGCGAGACGAAGATGACCGGGTTCGTGTTCAAGATTCAGGCGAACATGGACCCCAACCATCGCGACCGCATCGCCTTCCTGCGCATCACCTCCGGCAGGCTGGCGCGCGGCATGAAGGCCAGGCTCGTGCGCACCGGCAAGTCGATCGCGCTCAACGCGCCGCAGTTCTTCTTCGCGCAGGAGCGTGCGCTGGCGGAGGAAGCCTGGCCCGGCGACGTCGTCGGCATTCCCAACCACGGACTGCTGCGCATCGGCGACACGCTGACCGAGGGGGAGGATCTCGTCTTCCGCGGCGTGCCGAGCTTCGCTCCGGAAATCCTGCGGCGCGTGCGCATCGGCGATGCGATGAAGGCGCGCAAGCTGCGCGAGGCGCTGCAGCAGATGGCGGAGGAAGGCGTGGTGCAGATATTCTCGCCGCGCGACGGCTCCGGCGTGATCGTCGGCGTGGTCGGCGCCCTGCAGCTCGACGTGCTCGCCGAGCGGCTGAAAGCCGAATACGGGCTGGACGCCGCCTTCGAGCAGAGCCGGTTCGAAATCTGCCGCTGGGCGAGCGCGGACGACCCCGCCGAACTGGCGAAATTCCTGCGCGCCTATCCGGCCTCCGTCGCCGACGATCTCGACGGCGCCCCGGTCTTTCTCGCCAGCTCCGCCTTCAATTTGCGATACGAGCAGGAGAGATGGCCGCAGATTGTCTTTTCCGACGTGAAAGACTATCAGGCGTCTGGAGGCTGAGGCCGCCAGAACAGGACGACGGATGGCGAAAATTCTCCCCGTGATTATGTGCGGCGGCTCGGGCACCCGGGTCTGGCCGGAATCGCGCGAAACCCTTCCGAAACAATTCATTCCGCTGGTGGGCGAGCAATCGACCTTCCAGATGCTGGTGGCCCTGCTGAAGGATCCCGCCTTCGAGCGGCCGGTCGTTCTGTCCAATATCGACTACCGCTTTCTGGTCGCCGACCAGTTGCGCGCCATTGGCGCGGACGCCGAGATCGTGCTGGAGCCGATGCGCCGCGATTCCGGTCCGGCCGTCGCGGTCGCCGCCGAAATAGCCGCCCGCCGCGCGCCCGATCAGGTGGTCGTCGTCTTCGCAGCCGACCATGTCGTGCGCGACGGACAGGGGCTCATCGCTCTGTGCAAACAGGCGGCCGCGGCGGCGAGCGAAGGCGCCATCGTCACGCTCGGCATCAAGCCGACGGAGCCTGCGACCGGCTACGGCTACATCCGCGCCGGCGCGCCGCTGCATGCGGGGTCTCCCGTGCTCAAGGTGGAGGCGTTCGTCGAGAAGCCCGATCGCGCCACGGCCGAGCGATACGTCGCCGACGGCTATTTCTGGAACTGCGGCAATTTTATCTTCCGCGCGGACGTCATGCAGGGCGAGATCGCCCGGTTCGAGCCGGAGATGGCGGAAGCCGCGCGGCTCGCGCTCGACAACGCCGGGCGCGATCTCGACTTTCTCATTCTCGACGGCGAGGCGTTCGCGCAGGCGCCGAAGAAGTCGATCGACTATGCGGTCATGGAGCATTCCGACCGCATCGCGCTCATCCCGGCCGAGATCGGCTGGTCGGACGTCGGCGCGTGGGATGCGGTGTGGGAACTGTCGGAGCGCGACTCCGCCGGCAATTCGGTGCGCGGCCACGGCTATGTGCTCGACGCCAGCAACGTGCACGTGCGCTCCGACGAACATCTCACTGCCGTCGTCGGCGTCGACGACGTGATCGTGGTCACGACGCAGGACGCCGTGCTCGTCGTCAGTCGTGAGCAGAGCCACAAGGTGAAATCGCTGGTCGACCATCTGCGCACCGCCAACCGGCGCGAGGCGACCGAACACAAGCGCATGTTCCGCCCGTGGGGCTACTACCAGTCGATCGACAATGGCGACCGCTATCAGGTCAAGCGCATCGTCGTGAAGCCGGGCGAGCGCCTGTCGCTGCAAAAGCACTTCCACCGCGCCGAGCACTGGATCGTGGTGAAGGGCACGGCCGAGGTCGACCGCGATGGCGAGCATCATCTCGTGCACGAGAACGAGTCGATCTATCTGCCGATCGGCTGCATTCACCGGCTCGGCAATCCGGGCAAGATCGACCTCGAACTGATCGAGGTGCAGACCGGCTCCTATCTCGGCGAGGACGACATCGTCCGTATCGAGGACGTCTACAACCGCGGCTGAGCCAGGGTCGACGCGCGCGCGGACCAAAGCGTCGCGCGCGCCGGGCCTCGCCCGTTCACACCGCGTTGCGATAGGCCTTGCGCGAGAAAATCGTCAGCCACAGGATCTTCAGGTCGAGCAGCGCCGACCAGTTGTCGATATAGTGCAGGTCGTATTCGACGCGCATGCGCATCTTGTCCTCGGTGTCGGTTTCGCCGCGACACCCGTTGACCTGCGCCCAGCCCGTGATGCCTGGCCGCATGTTGTGCCGGCGCGCGTAGAAGGCGATCGTCTGCTCGAATTTCTGATCGTGCGCCATCGCGTGCGGACGCGGGCCGACCAGCGACATCTCCCCGCGCAGCACGTTGATCAGCTGCGGCAGTTCGTCGATGTTCGTTCGCCGCATGAACCGGCCGACCCGCGTGATGCGCGGATCGTCGCGCTGCGCCTGAGCCACGTGGCGGCCGTCGTCCATCGTCGTCATGGACCGGAATTTCCAGATGCGGAACGGCTCCTGGTTGAATCCGTAGCGCCGCTGAAGAAAGAAAACCGGACCGCGCGTATCGAGCTTGATGGCGAGCGCGAACAGCGCGAACAGCGGCGCCAGCAGCACGAGGCTCGCGCCCGCCACGCAAATGTCGAACAGCCGTTTCGCCGCGACCTCGAAACTCGTCAGCGGGCGGCGCACGATATGCAGGCTCGACACCGAGCCGAACTTGGAAATGCGCGCGTCGATGAACTTGTCGAGCACGCGCTCCGGTCCCAGATGAATCGAGGCCGGCACGCGCAGGAAGGTTTCCACGCACGCGTCGATCGTCACGGTCTCCGACCACGGCGCCAGAATGTAGACGTCGTCCGGCCGCAACATGCGCGCGGACGCCGCCGCCAGCGCCAGATCGTCGGCGAGCGTGTCGGGCCCGCGCAGCACCGCCGCCGCCACGATCCGCATGCCGTTCGCCCACGGCTGGTGGCGGTCGGAGAACGCCTCCACTTCCTTTTCGTAGCCGACGAGAAACACGCGGCGCGCGGAAATGGCGCCGGCGCGCGCGCTGGAGCGCACGAAATGCACGAGCGCCGCCCGCCCCGCCAGCAGCGCGAGCGCGCCGCCCGCGTAGAAGAACACGACGGTCGCGCGGGAGAACGCGCCGGTCGTCTTGGTGAGGAACGCGAAAGCGAGCGAGCCCACGAACGCCACGTTCCACAGCGCGAAGGTGCGCCGCATGTGGCCGTTGAAGGTCAGATAGTTCGAGATTTCGTATTCGCTGCGCATGGTGTTGGCGACGATGAACAGCAGCGCGACGAACAGGCCGATCTTGGCGAACATGTCGGTCGGCCCCGCCCAGCCGTAGGCGAGCCAGTGGTAGCCGAGCCCCGCGCCGACGGCGCTGGCGATGATGGCGGCCACGTCCGCCATGCCCGCGGCGAACGAAAACCCGCCCCGCAGCAGCGTGGCGCCGGTTTTCGGCAGCCAGTCGGTCCAATCGAGCTTGAACTGTCCGGAAGACGCGAAACCCAGTTCCCGCTGGCCCCTGAAATGACGACGACGCATACTTGTGGCCCTGTCACCAACCGCGGAGCGATTCTGTGCCGAAACGGCGCAGCCCATGCCCGAGAGCCCCGCGCCCGAGCGAAAATGCAAGGACGGGGCCGGCTGCCGGGCCGTTTGGTTAATACGTGAACGGCGCGATTTACGGCGCGTTAACTATGTCAAGAAAGAGGCGAAACGCCCGGATGGCCGGCACATTTTCGACTGTTTCCGTCGCAGGAGTTGTGGGCGCCCTTTCTTGCGCGCTTGCTGCGTTCGCGCTGTGCGCTATGGCGCCGTATCGCTTCGAGGCGCGCGCGACCGCCATGATCGGCGGCGACATGATCGGTCGAACCGCTTCCGGACAGGCGCCCGCCTTGCGCGTCCGCATTCTGGAAGGCGCGGCGCTGGCGCCGGAGGCCGCCCCCGTTCTCGCCCGGCCGACGGTTCTAGAACATCTGACGATGACGCTGGGCCTGGCGCGCGCGGACGGGCAGGACAGCCTCACGCGCGCGGCCGCGCGGCTTTCCGGCATGGCCCGCATCGCGCGCGGCCGCGAGCCCGCCACGTTCGACGTTTTCGCGCGCGCGGCCGACCCGCAGGAAGCCGCCGCGCTCGCCAACGCCCTCGCCCGCGCGATGGTCGCCGAAGCGCGTCAGGCCGCGCGCGGCGCGCCCGCCAGCCCCGCGCTGTCGAGCGCAGCCCGCCGGCTGTCCGACGCCGAGCGGGAGCTCGACGCCGTGCGCCTCGCGCCGGAAGCCGGACGCGATCGCGCCGCCGCGCTCGGCGCGGAACTCGCCGAGGCGCGCGCGGCTTACGAAAACCTGCGCGCCGACAGTCTTGCCGCCTCGGGCTCGATGATGCTGCAGGCCGATCCGCCGACCGGCGCGCTGCGGCCTTCGGACGCGACGATCGTCGCGGGCGCGGCTTTCGCGGGATTTGCGCTCGCCGCGGGGCTGGCCGCCCGCCGGCGGGCGCGCCCGCGCTGAATCAATGTTCGAGAAACTGCACGAGCGGCGCGACGATCGGCGACAGCCACGGCGGGAGTTTGCGGAAAATCGCGGCGAGCCGCGTCACGTCCTCGCGCGGCAGCGCGCGCCACAGCCGCACCAGCGCGAAATAGACCAGAGCGCCCGCAACGATCGCCACGACAAGCCCGATCGGCCCCGGCGTCAACGTGACGATCTCGCGCGCCACCAGCGCGCAAACGAACGCCGCCAGCGCGATCAGCGCCAGCGAACGCGCCGACACCGAGAATTCGAGCGCGCGCGCGATATAGACGAACGCCGCCGCCACCAGCGAAAGCTGGATGACCACCCGCGCGCCGACCGCGCCCATCAACCCGAACGCCGGCACCACCAGAAAGCCGCAGGCGATGAGCGCGACCGCGCCGACCGCGCCGATCCGGACGAGGAACCGGTTGCGCTCGACGGCGAACAATAGTGCGGACGTGACCGTCGAGAGCGCCGCGAAGGCTTGGGCGGCGACGAGCACGGTCGTCGCCGGCACGGCGTCGGCGAACGCCGGACCGAACACCAGCGGCACGACGGAGGGCGCGACCGCCGCCATGCCGAAACAGGCCGGAAAGATCAGGAAGGCCATGAACCGCAGGGCCGAAGCGAGCGATTGCTGCAGCAGCGCGCGGTCGCCGACAGCCCATTGCTCGGAAAAATGCGCGAGCAATCCGCCGGTCATCAGCAGCGGCGCCTGGGTCGCCACCAGCGCCAGCGTGTTGGCGACCGAATAGAGCCCCGCCTCGTAGGGTCCGCGCCAATGGTTGAGAAAAGCGAGTTCCGTCCGCGACCAGACGATGGCGGCGATCAGCCCCACGCCCCAGCTCGCCATCGAGAATTTCCAGGCCCGCCGGCGCAGGTCCGGCGCGATCGCGCCCTTGAACCCGATGCGCGCGAGCGCATGGGCCGCCAGCAGCGCCGAGCCGCCGCCATACCCCACCAGCGCGCCCGGAACGCCGAACGCGAGCGCGCCGACGGCGACGCCGGCCAGCTGCACGAAGAACGACGCCATCGCCAGTCGCGCGGCGAGGTCGAACCGCTGCGCGCCGCGAAGTTGCGCAAGTCCGTAATTGCCGATCGCCTGCAACGCGAACAGCGCGCCGAGCGCCGCCCAGACCTCGTTCGGCTCGTTGTCGAACGGCAGAATGTTGACGACCGCGATCAAGGGGTCGTGAAACAGGTAGAGAAAGGCGCAGATGAGCGCGCCCGCGAGCGTCGTCGCCAGCAGCGGGGCGAAAAACGCGGACGGAAAGGCGCGCGCCTCCCCGTCCTGGCCGCGCGCCGTCAGTTCGGGCACGAAGCGGGCGACCGTCAGCGGCAGGCCGAGATCGCAGAGCGTGACGGCCGTGCCGACGATCCAGATCGCCAGCGCCACGTTGCCGGCGCCGCCGGGCCCCAGAATGCGCGCCACCAGCACCACGCCCAAAAAATTGCCGATCGCCGTGCTCGCCCCGGCCAGCGACGAATGCAGCGTGTTGCGGGCGAGTTTCGGCAATGCCATGAATGCGTGATTTCCAGAAACCGCTCAAAAAAAAGCGCCTGCGCCGCAGGCCGGCGCGGCCAGCACTACCGCAAACCGGGCCGCACGCGCTACCTCTATTCCAACGGAGAGTGAATCGGGTGCGAGCCAGAAGAATGCTGCGCCGGCAGGCGACGATCGCGGCGGCGCTTGCATGCGCCCTTGCCGGCCCCGCGCGCGCCGACCGGTCGCCGCTCGCCGGCCTCAATATCGCGGGCGGCGAATTCGGCGCGGCGCCCGGCGTCCACGGGCGCGACTATGTCCATCCGTCCGACAGGGAACTGGACTACGCGGCCGCCAGCGGCTTCTCCATCGTCCGCGCGCCGTTCCTCTGGGAACGGCTGCAACCGCGCCCCGGCGCCGAATTCGACCGGGACGAACTGGCGCGCCTGACCGATCTGGTGGCGCGCGCCGGGCGGCGCGGGCTCGCGGTCGTTCTGGACGCGCACAACTACGGGCGCCGCGAGGGCGCGCCGATCGGCTCGACCGCCGTTCCCGACAGGGTTTTCGTCGATTTCTGGCGCCGCATGGCGCGCGCATTCGGCGGCCGGCCCGGCGTGATCTTCGGCCTGATGAACGAGCCGCACGACCAGCCCGTCGACCGCTGGGCGCGTTCGGCCGAAGCCGCCCTGACAGCGATCCGCCGCACCGGCGCCTGCAATCCCGTCCTCGTTCCTGGCGCCGAGTGGACCGGCGCCCATAGCTGGGAGGCGGCGCGCGAGGGCGTGTCCAACGCCCAGGCGATGGCGCGGTTGAGGCGACGCGGCGAAACGATCTTCGAATTTCACCAGTATCTCGACGCCGATTCCTCCGGCAGGGCGGCCGTCTGCGTGGCGCCGGCGCGGGCCGTCGCGCGTCTTGCGGTCGCCACGCGCTGGCTGCGCGCCAACAAGGCGCGCGGTTTTCTCGGCGAGTTCGGCGCCGCCGACAACGACAATTGCCGCGCCGGTCTCGACGCCATGCTGGCGCACATGAAAGACAACGCCGACGTGTGGGCGGGCTGGGCCGCATGGGCCGCGGGCGCCTGGTGGCCGAAGGACTATCCGCTGTCGCTGGAGCCGCAGGACGGCAGGGATCGCCCGCAGTTGGAGACGCTCCGGCGCTGGATCGGTCCCCGCAAACCGCTCGAGGCCTGCCGCATGCCGTGAAAGGGTTGCTTGGCGTGGCGGGAACCGGCCCGCGCGCCGAAAACGCCATGAACCCGAAAGTTCGGGCGCGTTACGCCTCCTCCTCCGCAAGCGCCGGGACGAGAACGCGGCGCAACGGAATCTGCTGGCGATATTTGAGATCGAGCGCGTCGTAGTATTTCTGGATGAGATCGACGAACGACAGTCCGTCGACGAGTTTGAGATTGGCCTTGGCGCGCGCGAATTCGCTCGCCGCCGCCGTATAGCCGCCCGTGGTGATGAAAATTCCGACGTCGCGGTCGTGCACCATCGCGTAGAACGCTTTCACGATGTCGGCGCCGATATTGGCCTCCTGCGCCTTCACCTGGATTTTCAGGATCGGCGGCTCGATGCCGAGTTCGTCGCGATGGGCGACGACGTCGATTCCCTCGTCGCGCATGCGGCGCGTGGCCTGCGCGTTGTAGCCCATGGCGCGAAAGAGATCGGCCACGAACGGCTCCATCGCATAGCCCTTGAGATCCGTTTTCAGCCGTTTGGAGATGAAGTCCTTCGTCGTCTCGACGATGTCGCGCGCCACCACGCCTTCGGTTTCGTCCTCGCGCGCGGCGTCGGTCGGCGAGCGCGGCGCGCAGCCGGAAAACTTCTCGCGGAACTCGTCGGCGAACGACTTCACCTCGAACAGCGTCAGCACCGATCCCAGTTCGTAGAGCGCGCCCTGCGAGAAGACGTCGCGCGACATGCGTTCGATCCAGCGCACGCCGCGCCGGTGCGCGAACGCCGCGTTATGCGCGCCGTCGTAGACGTAGGGTCCCACGATCTCGCCCCAGCGCAGCGTGCGGTCGCTCTTGCGCGGATAGATGACGTAGTCGCCGATGGAGAGTTCGTGCACGAAGCGAAAGAGCTGGCCGGCCGAGACGGGAATGGAGCCGGGGCGCGCCTGCGGATTGGCGCGGGCGAACGCCTCCTTGAACGCCGCGCGCGCCGCCGGCAGGTCCTGCGCCTCCGCGCCGATTTCGACCGAGGGAATGGCGATCTGATCCTGTTTCAGGAAAATGGAATCGGCCTCGCCGTTCGCGCCGGCGCGCACGCACCATATCCGTCTCGTATCCATTCGCGCCCGCCCCCGACACGCGCGCCGACCACCGGCGCCGCAGATGACGTAAGGGAAGGCGCGACGGCGCGAAACAGAATCCCGCTTTCTTGTCCAAGAGTTCGCAAACGCGATGCGCGCGTTTGCCTTCGCTCCCTTTGCGGCCCGTTGACGTTTGGCGGCTTTGGACCCGCGACAGTCGCCTTGGCGTCGGTCAAGGAGCGGCAAATCCGGGCGGACCGTCGCCTCGCGCCGGTTGCGGCGCCATGGCGCCTCGGTTATGACTTCGGCGGACCAGAGCCTATGCGAGAGGGACACATGGCGCACGAGACCGTGTCGGCCGGGGGACATCCGGCCATGGACTACGCCGAACATGAAAAGACCTACGATCTTTTCATCGGTCTGATGAAGTGGGGCACGGTGTTCTGCGTGGCCTGCATGATCCTGCTCGCCGTTCTGACGCTCTGATCCGACCGCCATCGGCGGCTTCCGTCGACCGCCCGCCGGCCGCGCCGGCGGGCGCGCGCGGACGAACCGGAATGTCCGACCCGGAAATTTCTCCCTCCGGAGTTTTCAATGCGCATCGCCGTACCTGCCGAAACCGATCCCGCCGAGCCGCGCGTCGCCGCGACCCCGGAGACGGTCAAGAAATTCAAGGGCCTTGGGGCCGAAGTGGTCGTGCAATCGGGCGCCGGCAAGACGTCGGGCGTGATGGACGCCGAATATGAGGCCGCCGGCGCGCGTCTGGCGCCGAGCGCGGCCGCGACCGTCGAGGGCGCCGACGTGGTGCTGCGCGTGCGCCGCCCCGGTCCGGGCGAACTGGCCGGCGCCAAACCCGACGCGGCCGTCATCTCCATCATGGACCCCTACGGGCAGGAGGCGGCGCTCGCCGATCTCGCACGGTCGGGCGCGGCGACCTTCGCCATGGAGTTCATGCCGCGCATCACCCGCGCGCAGGTGATGGACGTTCTGTCCTCGCAGGCCAACCTCGCCGGCTATCGCGCGGTCGTCGACGGCGCCGCCGAATATGGCCGCGCCATTCCCATGATGATGACGGCGGCCGGCACGGTGCCGGCGGCGAAAATCTTCATCATGGGCGTCGGCGTCGCGGGCCTGCAGGCGATCGCCACCGCGCGCCGCATGGGCGCGATCGTGACCGCGACCGACGTGCGGCCCGCCACCAAGGAGCAGGTGGAGTCGCTCGGCGCGAAATTCCTCGCCGTCGAGGACGAGGAATTCCAGCAGGCCCAGACCGCCGGCGGCTACGCCAAGGAAATGAGCAAGGAATATCAGGCCAAGCAGGCGGCCCTGACGGCGAGCCACATCGCCAAGCAGGACATCGTGATCACCACCGCGTTGATCCCCGGCCGCCCGGCGCCCAAGCTCGTGTCGGCCGACATGGTGCGCTCCATGCGGGCCGGCTCCGTGGTCATCGATCTGGCGGCCGAGCGCGGCGGCAATTGCGAACTGACCGAGCCGGGCAGGACCGTCGTGACCGAGAACGGCGTGAAGATCGTCGGCGCGACCAACGTCGCCGGCCGGCTCGCCGCCACCGCATCCCAGCTCTACGCGAAGAACCTGTTCGCCTTCGTCGAGACGATGATCGACAAGGAGACGAAGGCGCTCGCGATCAAGTGGGACGACGAACTCGTCAAGGCGACGCTCATCACCCGGGGCGGCGCGGTCGTCCATCCCAATTTCAGCGGCGGCGCGAACTAGCCGCTTTCCGTCCGGCGCACGAGAGAGGCGCGAAACATGGCTGACACACCCCAACAACTGCTCGAAAAGGCGCAGGCCGCCGCCGAGGCCGCCCGCCAGGCGGCCGACGCCGCCCACAGCTACGCCGACCAGATCGCCGCCGCGGCCGGCGCGGCCGCCCATGCCGCGACCGGCGGCGCGATCGACCCGTTCGTGTTCCGGCTGGCGATTTTCGCGCTCGCCGTTTTCGTCGGCTATTACGTCGTGTGGTCGGTCACCCCGGCGCTGCACACGCCGCTCATGTCGGTGACCAACGCCATCTCCTCCGTCATCGTGGTCGGCGCGCTGCTCTCGGTCGGCGTCGACGCGTCGGCCTCCGGCGACGATGGCCCGTTGTGGGCGCGCGCCTTCGGCTTCATCGCGCTGGTTCTGGCGGCCGTGAACATTTTCGGCGGATTCCTCGTCACCGAGCGCATGCTCGCCATGTACAAGAAGAAGGGCTGAGGCGATGCTGAACGCGAATATCGCCGCCCTGCTCTATCTGGTTTCGGGCGTTCTGTTCATTCTGGCGCTGCGCGGTCTGTCCTCGCCCGCCTCCTCCCGTCAGGGCAACCGGTTCGGCATGATCGGCATGGCCATCGCCATGTTGACGACGCTCGCCTACAAGCCGCCGGTCGGCGTGTCGGCGTGGCTGCTGCTGATCGTCGGTCTGGCCATCGGCGGCGGCTTCGGCGCGGTGCTCGCCAAACGCATCGAAATGACGAAGATGCCGCAGCTCGTGGCCTTCTTCCATTCGCTGGTGGGCCTGGCCGCGGTGCTGGTGGCCGCCGGCGCGCTCTATGCGCCGCAGGCCTTCGGCATCGGCGCGCCGGGCGCGATCCATGGAGCGAGCCTCGTCGAAATGTCGCTCGGCGCGGCCATCGGCGCCATCACCTTCACGGGCTCGGTCATCGCTTTCCTGAAGCTCGACGGCCGCATGTCCGGCGCGCCGATCCTGCTGCCGCAGCGCCACGCGCTGAACATCGGGCTCGCCGTTCTGCTGGTGGTGCTGATCGCGCTGTTCGTGAAGACGGAGAGCCATGCGGTCTTCTTCCTGATCGCGTTGGTGTCGTTCGTCATCGGCGTCACGCTCATCATCCCGATCGGCGGCGCCGACATGCCGGTCGTCGTGTCGATGCTCAACTCCTATTCGGGCTGGGCGGCCGCCGGCATCGGGTTCACGCTCGGCAACCTCGCGCTCATCATCACGGGCGCGCTGGTCGGCTCCTCGGGCGCCATCCTGTCCTACATCATGTGCAAGGGCATGAACCGCTCGTTCTTCTCGGTCATCCTCGGCGGCTTCGGCGGCGAGACGGCGACCGCCGGCGGCGGCGCGCAGGAGCAGCGTCCGGTCAAGCAGGGGTCGGCGGAGGACGCCGCCTACATCATGCAGAACGCCTCCAAGGTCATCATCGTGCCGGGCTATGGCATGGCGGTGGCGCAGGCCCAGCACGCGCTGCGCGAAATGGCGGACGAACTGAAGAAGGAAGGCGTGGACGTGAAATACGCCATCCACCCCGTCGCCGGCCGCATGCCGGGCCACATGAACGTGCTGCTCGCCGAAGCGAACGTGCCCTACGACGAAGTGTTCGAACTGGAGGACATCAACTCCGAATTCGGCCAGGCCGACGTGGCTTTCGTGATCGGCGCCAACGACGTCACCAACCCCGCCGCCAAGACCGATCCGCAATCGCCGATCTACGGCATGCCGATCCTCGACGTGGAGAAGGCCAAGACCGTGCTGTTCATCAAGCGCGGCATGGGCTCGGGCTATGCGGGCGTGGAGAACGAACTGTTCTTCAAGGACAACACGATGATGCTGTTCGGCGACGCCAAGAAGGTGACCGAGAGCGTGCTGAAGTCGCTCGCGCACTGAGACGGCGTGGTCATCGCGAAAAAAGGCGCGGAGCGATCCGCGCCTTTTTTTGTCGCCCGGCCTGGCCCCGACGCCGCGATCAGGCCCGCACGCGGCTCGCGCCGGCGCGCGCGGTGGAATTGTTCGGATCGATCGTCAGCGCGCGCTGATAGCTTTCAGCCGCCTTCATGCGATTGCCGCTCTTCTCGTAGGCGACGCCGAGCCCGGCCCACCCGTCGGCGTTCTTGTTGTCGACGTTGAGCGTGGCGTTGAAGTCCTCGATCGCCTGCGGCAGCTTGCCGACCGCCAGCAGGCTTTCGCCGCGCGCCTGATAGGGCGCGCCCGCGAACGGGTCGCGGTCGATGGCGTTGTCGAAATCGGTGATGGCGCGCGTATGGTCGCCGCGCCGCTGATGAATCAGCCCCCTCGCGTGAAAAGCCTGCGCGCTTTCCGGATTGAGGCGGATCGCCTGGTCGAGATCGGCCAGCGCCTGGTCGAGCCCGCCCTGCGCGCGCAACAGATTGGCGCGCCCGAGATAGGCCGATGCGTGGCGCGGATTGGCCTGTATCGCCCGGTCGAAATCGGCGAGCGCGGCGTCGTTGCGGCCGATCTGGCGCTGCGCCAGCGCGCGGTTGGTGTAGGCGGCCGCGCTGTTGGGATCGAGCTTGATCGACTGCGAGAAATCCGCGATCGCCTCTGAGAAACGGCCCGATTTCGCATAGGCGTTGCCGCGCGTCAGATAGGCTTCGGCGCTGCCGGGGTTGCGGCGGATGACGTCGGACAGCGATTCGAGATTGGATTTGACGGCGTTCGGATCCTCGTTCTGCACTTCGGCGAACTGCGGCGAGCGAAACGATCCGCGCGCGCCGCCCACCGTCTCGCAGCCCGCCAGCGTCGACGCCGCCGCCACCAGCGCGCAAACCCGCACAAGCCCAAATCTCGTCATACCGTCCTCGAAATACGCTCGATGCCTCGTCGACGCCGTTTCGGCGTTCAATCGGGCGAGAATGGGGAAATCCGGGAACACCCTGTTCGCAAAGGGTCAATAATCGGTAAAGCGTTGCCCGAAAGCAACAAGCGGCCGGCGCCGAACGCACAAACGCCGCCGGCGAGCCGGCGGCGCGACCATGCGCAGCCCCCTGCGGGCCGCGCCGACGATGGCGAAAAGCGGTCTTACCGCGCCGCGCCGAAGGCGGGCTTCGGCTTGGACGGCAGCAGGCCTTCGCGCTGCATCTTCTTGCGGGCGAGCTTGCGGGCGCGACGGACGGCCTCGGCTTTCTCGCGCGCGCGCTTTTCCGACGGCTTTTCGTAGTGGCCGCGCAGCTTCATCTCGCGGAAGATGCCTTCGCGCTGCATCTTCTTCTTGAGCGCTTTGAGCGCCTGATCGACGTTGTTGTCGCGAACGAGAACTTGCACCGGACCTCCTGGCGCGCGGCTTTTCGCTTCAGCCGGCAATCTTGAAACTTACGGAAGGTCGGCGCGCCGCAGGGCGCGAGCCGACGAAGGCTGGCCATTAACAGACCCGCCGATTTTTGTCTACGCCTCCCCCTTGGGGAAAATGCGCGTCACGTGCCCCATCTTGCGCCCCGACCGCGCCTCCCCCTTGCCGTAGAGGTGCAGGCAGGCGCCGGGCTCGGCCGCCAGCCTGCGCCAGCCGTCGGCCGCCTCGCCGATGAGATTGTTCATCACCACCCGCGCCCCGTGGCGGCGCGGGCTGCCGAGCGGCCAACCGGCGATCGCCCGCACGTGCTGCTCGAACTGCGAGGTGATCGCCCCGTCGAGCGTCCAGTGGCCGGAATTATGCACGCGCGGCGCCACCTCGTTGACCAGCACCCGCTCCACCCGCCGGCCGGCCGCATCCGTCTCGGCCAGTTCGAACATCTCGACCGCGATCACGCCCACGTAATCGAGTGCGTCGAGAATGCGGTGGGTGATGTCCATGGCGGCGGCGGCCGTCTGCGGCGCGATTTCGGCCGGCGCGCGCGTTTCGGACAGAATGTGGTTTTCGTGCAGGTTCTCGCAGACGTCGTAGGCGGCGAACGATCCGTCCAGACCGCGCGCGGCGACCACCGAAATCTCCCGCTCGAACTGCGCCACCCCTTCCAGGATGCAGGGCGTCTGACCGAGCGCGCGAAACGCGGCGCCCACGTCCGACCCCTCGCGCAGCATGATCTGCCCCTTGCCGTCGTAGCCGAAGCGGCGGGTTTTCAGGATCGCCGGACGGCCGATCTGGCCGATATGGCGGATGAGCGCGCCCGCGTCGTCCACCGCCGCGTAGGGAACCGTCGGCACGCCGATGGAATTGAGGAAATCCTTCTCGATCACCCGGTCCTGCGTCTTTTCGAGCGCGAACGGGCCGGGTCGCACCGGCCTGCGGGCGGCCAGGAAGGCGGCGGCGGAGGCCGGCACGTTCTCGAACTCGTAGGTGACGACATCCACCGCATCGGCGAACCGGGCGAGCGCGGCGTCTTCGGCGAAATCGCCGAGCGTGTGGGCGGCGGCCACTTGACAGGCCGGTTCGTCCGACGCTTGCGCGAAAATATGCGTCTTGAGGCCGAGCCGGGCGGCGGCCAGGGCCATCATGCGGCCGAGCTGCCCGCCGCCGAGCACGCCGATGGTGTCGCCGGGCTGGAGAACGCCGTCAGGCTTCATCGTGCGGCCGTTCGGCGACCGAGCCGGTCTGGCGGGCGCGCCACGCGTCGAGCCGCCCGGCCAGCCCCTCGTCCCAGAGCGCCAGCACGGCGGCGGCCAGCAACGCGGCGTTGATGGCGCCGGCCTTGCCGATGGCGAGCGTGCCGACGGGAACGCCGCCGGGCATCTGGACGATGGAGAGCAGCGAATCCTGCCCCGACAGCGCCTTCGATTCGACCGGCACGCCGAACACCGGCAGCGGCGTCATGGACGCGGTCATGCCCGGCAGATGCGCCGCCCCGCCGGCGCCGGCGATCACCACCTTGAACCCCGCCGCCTTCGCGCCCTTGGCGAAAGCGACCAGCCGGTCGGGCGTGCGGTGGGCGGAAACGATGCGCGCGTCATAGGCGACTCCCAGCGCCTCCAGCGTCTCGGCGGCATGCCGCATGGTCGCCCAGTCGGACTGGCTGCCCATGATGATGGCGACGGGTGTGGCGGTCACGGGCCGGCTCCGTTGGCGCATCGTCCGTTAGGGCGAAAGCCGCCTGAACGACGGACGATGCGTCGAAAAGAGGTTAGAGCCCTTTCCGACCTGATCCAATCGGGCCGGATAGCGCTCTGGAAAACGTGTCGGATAGACGAACCCCGCCGGCGAGGCAAGCAACGCGGGCGCCGAACGTTCAGGCGATGATGTCGGGTGTGAGCTGGTCCTCGATGAAGGACACCCGGTCGCGCAGCACCAGCTTGCGCTTCTTCAGCCGCTGGACCTGCAACTGGTCGATGGCGCCAACCGCCGACAGGGCTTCGATCGCCGCGTCGAGGTCGCGGTGCTCCTGACGCAACCGCTCCATCTCGACTTCCAGGGCTGCGCGTTCGGTCTCGCTCAATTTGGACGGCATTCGGGTTCGACGAGGAAGAAGGTTCGGCGCGCATCTTAATGCGTTTTCGGGCGAAGTGGAATCCTGCGTTCGCACGCAACGGGCCGCCAGGAGGCCGGTGAAACCGGAGGTCGTTTCGCTTCCGATTCGCGTAGCGCTCCCGGCGCGGCGCGGCGGCGCCGGCCAACGGCGCCGCAATGCGAATGCGGCAAGGATCCGTTACGGGAAGCATTCGTTAAATGTGCCGGCGCGCGCTTGTCGAAATCCCTTGCTCTCTTTCGGGCCTGTGACAAACTGATGACGCTGAGAACGACAGAAGGAGCGACAGCATGTCGATGCAAGCCCATCTCGCCGAACTCGAGCGCCGTCACAAAGCGCTTGAAGCCGAAATCGAGAAGGAAACTCTCCGACCCTCGAGCGACGATGCGCATGTCCACGAACTGAAGAAGAAGAAGCTCCAACTGAAGGATGAGATCACCAAACTGAAATCGGCTTCCACCGTGCACTAGAGCATCGTCCGTTCAAGCGGAATCGCTTGAATGACCGGATGATGCGTTGAAACGACGCGATCGATTCTCGATCTTGTCCTATCAAATCGAAAATCGAATCGGCCAATGTTCGGGCAAAGCCCGAACGCACGGCGCAAAAATTAAATCTTGTGAAAGAAGCGGCGGGTTCTCCGCCGCTTTTTTCATGAACCAGCGCCGCTTTCCTGGTCCAGCGCCGCCTTTCCGGGTCTGCGCCGCGACGCTACTTGCGGTTCCGCGCCCGATATCTCGCGCTACAACGCGCGCGCGCGTTCGCGCAACACGAATTTCTGGATTTTGCCGGTCGACGTTTTCGGCAGCTCGGTGAACACGACGTTCTTCGGACATTTGAAACGCGCGAGCAGACCGCGACACCACGCGATCAGCTCTTCCTCGCTCGCATGCGCGCCCGGCTTCAGCTCCACGAACGCGCACGGCGTCTCGCCCCACTTCTCGTCCGGCCGCGCGACGACGGCGGCCTGCGCGACGGCGGGATGTTTGAACAGCGCGTCCTCCACCTCGATCGAGGAAATGTTCTCGCCGCCGGAAATGATGATGTCCTTCGAACGATCCTTCAGCTGGATATAGCCGTCGGGATATTTCACGCCGAGATCGCCCGAATGGAACCAGCCGCCGGCGAAGGCCGCGTCCGTCGCCTTCCTGTTTTTCAGATAGCCCTTCATCACCACGTTGCCGCGCATCATCACTTCGCCGAGCGTGACGCCGTCGGCCGGCGTGCTCCGCATCGTTTCGGGATCGCGCACGTCGAGACCTTCGAGCGCGAGATAGCGCACGCCCTGGCGCGCCTTCAGCGTCGCCTGTTCGTCGTCCGGCAGCGCGTCCCACGCCCCGTTCCATTCGTTGACCACCGCCGGCCCATAGACTTCCGTCAGCCCGTAGACATGCGTGACGTTGAAACCCGCGGTCTTCATCTGCGCGAGCACGGCGGCCGGCGGCGGCGCGCCGGCGGTGATGAACTGCACGGTGGCCGACAGCGGCTTGCGCTCGGTCTCGGAAGCCGCCAGCAGCGTCGACATCACGATCGGCGCGCCGCACATGTGCGTCACGCCGTGCGCCGCCATCAGCTCGTACATCAGTCCGGCGCGCACCTGGCGCAGGCACACATGCGTGCCGGCGACCGCGCTCAGCGTCCAGGGAAAGCACCAGCCGTTGCAATGGAACATCGGCAGCGTCCACAGATAGACGGGATGACGCGCGATATTGGCCGACAGCACGTTGCCGAGCGCCAGCAGATAGGCGCCGCGATGATGGTAGACCACGCCCTTGGGATCGCCCGTCGTGCCGGACGTGTAGTTGAGCGCGATGGCGTCCCATTCGTCGTCGGGCGGCGACCATGCGAAATCGGCGTCGCCCGTGGCCAGAAACGCCTCGTAGTCGACCGAGCCGATGGGCGCGCCCGGTCCCTCGTATTCCGGATCGTCGTAGTCGATGACGAGCGGTCGCACCTTGGCCAGTTTCAGCGCCTGCGCCATCACGCCGGAAAATTCGCGATCGACGATCAGCGCCCTGGTCTCTGCGTGGTCGAGCGTGAATGCGAGGATGGCGGCGTCGAGCCGCGTGTTGAGCGCGTTCAGCACCGCCTTGCACATGGCGACGCCGTAGTGGCACTCGATCATCGCCGGCGTGTTGGCGAGCATCACGCTCACCGTGTCGCCGCGCTTCAGGCCCGCCCGCGCAAGCGCGCTCGCAAGCCGGCGGGAGCGCGCGTACAGATCGGCGTAGGAGCGTCGCAGTCCGCCGTGCACCACCGCGACATGCGCGGGAAACACGCTGGCCGCGCGTTCCAGAAAGCCGAGCGGCGTGAGCGGGGCGTGGTTGGCCGCGTTGCGGTCGAGGTCGAGGTCGTAGGGCGTTTTCGCCATGGCGCTGTCCTGTGCAAGTGTCGGCGCGAGTTTCGGCGTCGTTAGCCGCCCAAGTCTACGTCGCCGCCGCGCGCCTGTCGCGACGCCTTTGGTCGAACCGCGCCTCCATTGCGGCGCAGCATCCAGACGCATACGTCGTATTTGCATTTCGCATGGCGGTTGTGCATGGTCCGGACATCCATGCAAATGGACTTCGGAGGGTATCCATGAATTTGAAATTGCTGTCTGCGGTCGCTCTCGGCGCCATGGCGATGGCCGCTCCGGCCGCCGCGCAGGACAAGACCGTCAAGATCGGCGTGCTGTCGGACATGTCGAGCCTCTACAGCGACATTGGCGGTCCCGGCTCGAAGATCGCGGCGGAAATGGCGGTCGAGGATTCCGGACTGAAAGCCAAGGGCTGGACGATCGAGGTGCTCGGCGGCGACCACCAGAACAAGCCGGACGTCGGCACATCCCTGGCGCGCCAATGGTACGACGTCGAGAAGGTCGACATGATCGCCGACACGCCGAACTCCGGCGTCGCGCTCGCGGTCTCCAACGTCACCAAGGAGAAGAACCGCATCCATCTGAATTCGGGCGGCGCCTCGGCCGATCTCACCGGCAAGGCCTGCACGCCGAACACGCTGTCTGCGACCTACGACACCTACATGCTGGCCAACGGCACCGGCAAGGCGCTGACCAAAGCCGGCGGCGACACGTGGTTCTTCCTCACCGCCGACTACGCCTTCGGCGCGGCGCTGGAGCGCGACACGTCCGCTGTCGTCACCGCCAACGGCGGCAAGGTGCTCGGCGGCGTGAAGCACCCGCTCAACACGTCGGACTTCTCGTCCTTCCTCCTGCAGGCGCAGGCCTCCAAGGCGAAGGTCATCGGCCTTGCCAACGCGGGCGGCGACACGACCAACTCGATCAAGCAGGCCTCCGAATTCGGCATCACCGCCGGCGGCCAGAAGCTGGCGGCGCTCCTGCTCTTCATCAACGACGTGCACGGCCTCGGCCTCAAGACTGCACAGGGCCTGACCTTCACCGAATCGTTCTACTGGGACATGAACGACGCGACCCGCGCCTTCTCCAAGCGCTTCCAGGAGCGCTCGGCCAAGAAGGCCAATCCCTCGATGGTGCAGGCGGGCGTCTATGCCGGCGTGCTGCACTACCTCAAGGTGCTCGAAGCGATGGGCGGCAACAGCCACGACGGCGCCGCCATCGTCGCGAAAATGAAGGCGACGCCGGCCGAGGACAAATTGTTCGGCAAAGCGAATTTCCGCGAGGACGGCCGCCGCATGGTCAACGCCTATCTGTTCGAGGTGAAGAAGCCTGAAGAATCCAAGGGGCCGTGGGACTATTACAAGAAGATCGCCGATATTCCGGCCGAAGACGCAGCCCGCCCGCTCGCCCAGAGCGAATGCCCGCTCGTGAAGAAGTAATCCGACGATTTTCACCGATGCCGACCGGCGGGCCTTGCCCGCCGGTTTTTTTGCGCCTGAAATTAGCCGTCGAACTTCTGAAACCTGCCCTCGCCCGCCGGCGTCCAACGGGAAAGGCCGTGGCGGCGACGACCGGCGCGACAACCAGGCGCGGGAGGTGGCCATGAATCCCATATTGCGCCACATCGGAACCGGGCTGGCGCGCTTTCTGGCGCGCCGCCGCCACCTTCACACGCCGAGCCCGCCGACGCCGCAGCATCAGCTGCTCGCGAACCTGGAGCCCGGCGACGTTCTGCTCGTGGAAGGCGACACGCGCATCGCGGTGGCCATCAAATATCTCACCCAGTCCACCTGGTCGCACGCGGCCCTCTATGTGGGGCCGGACGGCCACGGTTTCGCCGATCCGCGCCATTGTTTCGTGGAGGCCGATCTGATCGACGGCGTGCGCAGCGTCGGTCTCGATGAATTCGCAGGCCTTCACACACGCATCTGCCGGCCGATTGGCCTTAGGGCGGAGGAACGGCGCGCGTTGATCGCCTATGCGGTCGGACGGCTCGGCGCGCAATACGACCTGCGCAACGTGTTCGATCTGGCCCGTTATCTCCTGCCGACGCCGCCCGTGCCGACGCGGCTGCGCCGGCGCATGATCGCGCTGGGCAGCGGCGATCCGACGCGCGCCATCTGCTCCACCCTGATCGCGCAGGCGTTCGAGTTCATCAACTATCCCGTCCTGCCGACCGTTGAATACCGACCGGCGCCAACCAGGGATTGCCCCGCGTGTCTGGCGGAAGTGCTGCATATCCGCCACCATTCGCTTTACACGCCGCGCGATTTCGACGTCTCGCCGTTCTTCCAGATCGTGAAGCCGCAGATCGAGAGCGGGTTCGATTTCCGCACGCTGCAATGGGACCGCGCGGCGGCCGCGTGAAGCGCTCGCCGCTTATCCTAAGAGCTAACGCGTCTGGCATTGCATTCGCGGCGGCGAGACGCCAAAAATCCCGGCGCCAACATGCGCGGAGCACAAGCATGACCAGCCGATACGCCGAAACCTACGCCCGCTGGAAACGCGACCCGCAGCAGTTCTGGGCCGAGGCCGCGCGCGAGATCGACTGGATCGCGCCGCCGCAGAAAATCTTCGACGAGACGGCGGGCGTCTACGGCCGCTGGTTCCCCGACGCCACCTGCAACACCTGCTACAACGCGCTTGATCGCCATGTGAAGAACGGGCGGGCCGATCAGCGCGCGATCGTCTACGACAGCCCCGTCGCCAACACGGTGCGCGAATACACCTACGCCGAGGCGCTCGCGGAAGTGGAGACGCTCGCCGCCGTCATCGCCGATCTCGGCGTGTCGAAGGGCGATCGCGTCATCGTCTACATGCCGATGATTCCCGAGGCCGTGTTCGCGATGCTCGCCTGCGCGCGCATCGGCGCCGTTCATTCGGTGGTGTTCGGCGGCTTCGCGGCCAAGGAGCTGGCGACGCGCATCGACGACGCAAGACCCAAGCTCGTTCTGGCGGCTTCGTGCGGCATCGAGCCCGGCCGCGTCGTCGCCTACAAGCCGCTGCTCGATCAGGCGATCGACCTTTCGGTCAACAAACCCGCGCACGTTCTCATGCTCCAGCGCCCGATGGCCGAAGCCGACATGAAGCCCGCACGCGACGTGGACTGGGCGGAGGCGGTCGCAGCCGCGAAAAAGGCCGGGCGCAAGGCCGCATGCGTCGAACTGCGCGCGACCGATCCGCTCTACGTTCTCTACACGTCCGGCACGACCGGCGTGCCGAAGGGCGTGGTGCGCGACAACGGCGGCCATATGGTCGCGCTCAAATGGACGATGAAAAACCTCTACGGCGTGGAGCCGGGCGAGGCGTTCTGGGCGGCCTCGGACGTCGGCTGGGTGGTCGGCCATTCCTACATCGTCTACGCCCCGCTGCTGCACGGGGCGACCTCCATCGTCTACGAGGGCAAGCCCGTCGGCACGCCCGACGCAGGCGCCTTCTGGCGCGTGATCTCGCAGCACAAGGTCGTGGCGCTGTTCACCGCGCCGACCGCCTTCCGCGCGATCAAGAAGGAAGATTCGAAGGCCGAACATCTCAAGCGCTACGATCTGTCGTGCATGCGCACGCTGTTCCTGGCCGGCGAGCGCGCCGACCCCGACACCGTGCACTGGGCGCAGGACATTCTGAAAAAGCCCGTGGTCGACCATTGGTGGCAGACGGAGACCGGCTGGTGCATCGTCGGCAATCCGGTCGGGCTCGGCCTGCTGCCGGTGAAAGCCGGCTCGCCGACCGTGCCGATGCCGGGCTACGACGTGCAGATCGTGGACGAGGGCGCCAGGCCCCTGCCACAGGGACAGATGGGCTCAATCGTCGTGAAACTGCCGCTGCCGCCCGGCTGCCTGCCCACGCTGTGGCAAAACGACGCGCGGATGAAGGAGAGTTATCTCGACGAATTCCCCGGCTTCTACAAGACGGCGGACGCGGGCTATGTCGACGAGGACGGCTATCTCTACATCATGGGCCGCACCGACGACATCATCAACGTGGCCGGCCATCGCCTTTCGACCGGCGGGATGGAGGAGGTTCTCTCCTCGCATCCCGACGTCGCCGAATGCGCGGTCATCGGCGTGAAGGACAATCTCAAGGGCGAGGCGCCGTGCGGCTTCGTCGTGCTGAAGGCTGGCGTGAGCAAGTCGCCAGAACAGGTCGAGAAGGAGATCGTCGCGCTGGTGCGCGAGAAGATCGGGCCGGTCGCCGCGTTCAAGATCGCGGTCACGGTCGACCGCCTGCCGAAAACGCGCTCGGGCAAGATATTGCGCGCGACGATGAAGAAGATCGCCGACCACGACAGCTGGACGATGCCCGCCACGATCGACGACCCGGCGATTCTCGACGAGATCGCCACCGCGCTCGAACGCAAGGGCGTCTGACGGCGTTGCGGACGCGCGATTTGCGCGCGCCCGCGTTTTGCCTGTAATGGCGCGGATGCATTCGCACGATCATCACGGCCATTCGCACGGCCATTCGCACGGCCACACGCAGGGCCATGTGCACGGTCACGCGCAGCGGGCGCGCGCGCACGCCGTCACGCCGGCCTTCAAATGGGCGGCGCTGATCAATACGGCCTATCTGATCGGCGAGGCGATCGCGGGCTTCGCCTTCGGTTCGGTCGCGCTGCTGGCGGACGCCGCCCACAATCTGTCGGACGTCGCGGGCCTGCTCGTCGCCTGGGGCGCGGCGGTGGCCGCGCGCCGTCAGCCGACCGCCCGGTACAATTTCGGCTTCGGCCGCGCCACCATTCTGGCCGCCCTGTTCAACGGCGCCACCATTCTCCTCGGCGCGATCGCCGTGATGGTGGAAGCCGCGTTGCGCCTGAAAAATCCAACCCCCATTCCCGCGCTTTCGGTGATGGGCGTGGCGCTCGTGGGCATCGCGATCAACGCAGGCTCGGCTTTTCTTTTCCGCGACGATCGCGAAGACCTCAACGCCGACGGCGCCTACCTGCACATGATGGCGGACGCGGCCGTTTCGGGGGGCGTGGTGCTGGCGGCGGCGCTTGCGGGTCTGACCGGCTGGAACTGGCTCGATCCGCTCGCGGCCCTGCTCGTCAGCCTGCTCGTCGCGATCGCCGCGTGGCGCCTGTTGCGCGCGGCGGTGCGGCTGGCGATGGACGGCGCGCCGCCGCACATCGACCGGCGGGCGGTCGAAACGCATCTGCGCGCGCTGCCGGGCGTGGCCGAGGTGCGCGATCTGCGGGTATGGGCGCTCTCCACCACCGCGACCGCCCTGTCGGCGCGGCTGGTCATGCCGCAGGGCCATCCGGGCGACGCGTTTCTCGAAAGCGCGGCGCACGATCTCGACCAACGGTTCGGCGTGGAGACGGCGTTCCTCCAGATCGCTCTGGCCTAGGTCGCGCTTGACCCGCGCAAACGGCGCCGGCGCCCCCTTCCGCGACGCGCCGGCCTCGTGGTTAATGTCATCGTTCCGGCGGATTGTTGCGAATCATGCCGGATAGATTCGGATGGCGGTGCGCTCGATGAAACGAAAGATGTTCGCGGTCCTGACGGCCGGCGCCTCGGCCCTGTGCGCCACGCACGCCACGGCCGAAACGCTGCGCGCCACTTACGCGCTGAGCCTGATGGGCCTTACCATCGGCAACGCCTACGCCGCCGCCAATCTCGACCCCGGCGCCTACAAGATCGACCTCAGCGTCAAGTTGACGGGGCTGGCCGCCATGGTCGCCAAGACCAGGGGCGCGGCCACCGCATCCGGCGCCATCGCCAACGCCAGCGTGCTGCCGGTCGGCTACGCCAACACCACCGCCAACGCCAGCGAGACCCGCACCGTGCGCATGGGGCTGAACGCCGGCGCCGTCCGCGCGGTCGACATTTCCCCGCCCTTCCTCGACATGGACGGGCGCGTGCCGGTGACCGACGCGCACAAGAGCGCGGTGGTCGATCCGGTGAGCGCGCTCATCATGACGGTGCCGAACGGCCAGCCGCTGGTCGGCCCGAGCGCCTGCAACCGCACCATTCCGGTCTACGACGGGCTGGTCCGGTTCAACGTCACGCTCGCCTACGCCGGCACGAAAACCGTGCAGGGCAAGGGTTATTCCGGCCCCGTTTCGGTCTGCACGGCGCGCTACACGCCGGTGGCGGGCTACAAGCTGGATTCGAAATCGACGAAATTCATGGCCGATAACCGCAATATGGAAGTGTGGCTCGCCCCGATCGAGAGCGCCCGGATCGTCGCGCCCTACTACATCTCCATCGGCACCATGACCGGCACGCTGGTGATCAAGGCGGCCGAATTCTCGCTGTCGGGCCAATCCGCCCAGCGCTGACCGCCTCGTTCCGGCGCCGGTTCGTTAACGTCGGTCCGCCCGTCTCGTTATCGCGCGACATTTTTGTCCCGGCCTCTTGTGGTCACGCGCCGCGCAGGCGCCCATATGTGGCGGGAACAGGCAGGGAAAGTCCCGCGAAAACTGATTCGTGCGGCCTTTGTTCGAGTTTCGATCCGGAAGTTAACGCGCGTGGCCCAGCCGATTTTCACGCTCCAGCCGCTTGACAAAAACGCCGCCCGGAGTCCGTCCGGCTGTGGAAAACCTGGGAACTGCGAATCGCCCGCAATCGCCCGGATTCACAATACATGGGGCGTCCGGGCGCCCGACCCCCGATATGCTGTCGTGAACAAAATGGGATTCGCGGCCCATCGCCGATTCGGCCGCAGTTTGTTCCCCTCCCGTTCGAAAGCTGAACGCGCCGCGCCGGCCGCGCTCCGAAATGCGACAGGCGCGGGCCGGGGAGGCGCGGCGTGAACTACGATTTCACCGAACCGCGCGCCGCCGTCCCGCGCGACGCCGCCGCGCCGAAAACTCGCGGGACCGCGGCGATTCTGGGGCCGACCAACACCGGCAAGACCCATTTCGCCATCGAGCGGATGCTTGGCCATGGCTCCGGCATGATCGGCCTGCCGCTGCGCCTGCTCGCGCGCGAAGTTTACCAGAAGGTCGCCGCGCGGGTCGGCGCCGATCAGGTCGCGCTCGTGACCGGCGAGGAGAAGATCAAGCCGCCGAACCCGCGCTACTGGGTGGCGACCGTGGAGGCGATGCCGCGCGACCTCGACCTGGCGTTCGTGGCCGTGGACGAAATCCAACTCGCCGCCGACCTCGACCGCGGCCATGTCTTCACCAACCGCCTGCTGGAGCGGCGCGGCCGCGAGGAGACGCTGCTGATCGGCTCGGGCGTTGCGGCGCCGCTGGTGAAGGCGCTGCTGCCCGGCGCGCCGATCATGCAGCGCCCGCGCCTGTCCAAGCTCACCTTCGCCGGCGACCGCAAGATTTCCCGCCTGCCGCCGCGTTCGGCCATCGTCGCCTTCTCGGCCGAGGAGGTCTACGCCATCGCCGAATGGATCCGTCGCCAGCGCGGCGGAGCGGCGGTGGTGCTGGGCGCGCTGAGCCCGCGCACCCGCAACGCGCAGATCGACATGTATCAGGCCGGCGACGTCGACTACATCGTGGCCACGGACGCCATCGGCATGGGCCTCAATCTCGACGTGGAGCACATCGCGTTCGCCTCGGACACCAAGTTCGACGGGCGCATGCGCCGCCGGCTGACGCTCGCCGAGATGGGCCAGATCGCCGGCCGCGCCGGCCGCAACCTCAGGGACGGAACGTTCGGCACGACCGGCCGCTGCCCGCCGCTGGCCGAGGAGGAGATCGAGGCGCTGGAGGACCATGCGTTCGAGCCGCTGCGCATTCTGCAATGGCGCAACGCCGACCTCGATTTTTCCTCGCCCGAGGCGCTGTTGCGTTCGCTCGACCGCACGCCGCGCATCGAAGGACTGACCCGCGCGCCGATGGCCGAGGACCAGCTCGCGCTGGAATCGGTCGCCCGCGATCCGGATGTGCGGCGCCAGGCGGCGACGCCGGCCGACGTCGCGCGCCTGTGGGAAGCCTGCCAGATCCCCGACTACAGGAAAGTCTCCCCTTCGGCCCATGCCGAACTGGTGAGCAAGATCTTCTTCTCCATCGTGCGTCGCCAGCGCATTGCGGAGGACTGGTTTGCGCGTCAGATTGCGCAGGTCGACCGCACCGACGGCGATATCGACGCGCTCTCGCAACGCATCGCGCAGGTGCGCGCCTGGAGCTTCATCGCCAACCGCGGCGACTGGCTGGAGCGGCCGGAGCATTGGCAGGGCGAGGCGCGTCGGGTAGAGGACAGGCTTTCGGATGCGCTGCACGAGCGGCTGGCGCAGCGTTTCGTCGACCGCCGCACGAGTTTGCTCAAACGGCGCCTGAGAGAGAATGCGATGCTGGAAGCGGAAATAACGACAGAGGGCGACGTGCTGGTCGAGGGGCAGCATGTCGGCCAGTTGCGGGGCTTCCGCTTCACGCCCGACCCGCAGGCCGAGGGCGAGGCCGCAAGGGCCCTGAACGCCGCCGCCCAGAAGGCGCTCGCCGCCGAGATCGACGCGCGCGCCACGCGCGTTGCCGACGCGGTCGACACGGCTTTCACCCTGTCCAACGACGGCGCCATCCGCTGGCTCGGCGAACCGATCGCGCGCATCGCGGCGGGCGAGAAGGTTCTCGCGCCCCAGGCGCGCGTGACGGCCGACGAGAGGCTGGCGGGCGAGGCGCTCGAAAAGGTGCAGCGGCGCGTCGATCTCTGGCTCGCCCAGCATGTCGCCAAACTGCTCGGACCGCTCGCCGCGCTCGAAAGCGGCGAGGGTCTGGAAGGCATCGCGCGCGGCGTGGCGTTCCGTCTGAGCGAGGAGCTTGGCGTCGTCGAGCGGTCGAAGATCGCGGGCGACGTGAAAAGTCTCACGCAGGACGGTCGCGCGAGCCTGCGCAAGCTGGGCGCGCGGTTCGGCGCCTACCACGTCTATCTGCCCGCGCTGCTGAAACCCGCGCCGCGCGCGCTGGCCACCCAGCTCTGGGCGCTGAAACACGGCGGGTTGGACGACGCGCAGGGACTGGAAGACGTGGCGCACATGGCCTCGTCCGGCCGCACCTCGTTCGCGGTGGCGGCGAACGCGCCGCGCGAACTTTATCGGATCGCGGGCTTTCGCGTGGCCGGCGAGCGCGCCGTGCGCGTGGACATTCTGGAACGGCTGGCCGATCTCATCCGCCCCGCCATCGCCTATCGCCCGGGCGTGACGCCCGGTGAGCCGCCGGCGGGCGCCGCCGACGGCAGCGGCTTCGTCGTGACCGTGCAGATGACGTCGCTGTGCGGCTGCTCGGGCGAGGCGTTCGCCGCGATCCTGCGGTCGCTCGGTTTTGCGAGCGAAATGCGCGCCGGCCCCGCCATCACCGTGCCGCTGCTGCCGGCGGCCGCGACCGAGCCGGTCCAGCCGAAGGCGGATGCGGAGGAGGCGACCGAGGTCGAAGGCCGCGACGCCGCCGAACCGCAGCCCACGCCCGACGATGCGATGGCCGAGGAGGGGATGGCCGAGGATGCGATGGCCGAGGATGCGGTCGCCGCCGCTTCGGCCGAACACGCCGTCGCCGACGCCGCGCCGGAGGCGGTCGTCGAGACGAGGCCCGACGAGTCCGCCGATCTCGAACATGCGGCCCTGCAGGCCGAGAGCGCGCCGGTGGAAACGGCCGCCGCGCGGCTGGAGGAACAGGCGCGGGACGCGGAACTCGCGCCCGACATCGAGGCCGCGCCGCCGCAGACTGCGCCCGACGCAGGCGCTTCGGCCGACGCCGCGTCGCAGCCCGGTGAAAGCGCGCCCGAAGAGCCTCAGATGATCGAGGTTTGGTCGCCGCACCGCCCGCAGCATCATCGCAAGCCCGACCAGCGCCGGCGCGATCAGCGCGGCAAGCAGGAACAGCGCGCGCCGCGCGAGTGGCGGTTCGACAAGCCGCGTCCCGAACGACCCAAGCCGGACGAGGCCCCGCGCGCGCACGGCGCGGACCAGGAGACGAACCGCGACAGCGCGCGGCCGGACAATCGCAAGAGGTTCGAAGGCAAGAAGTTCGAAGGCAAGAAGTTCGAGGGGAAACGTTTCGAAGGCGGGAAATTCGGCGACAAGAAGTTCGAGCGCCGCGATTCCGGCCCACGCACCTTCACCTCCGGCGACAGGCCGCAGCGCAATCGCGAACCGGACCCGAACTCGCCCTTCGCCAAACTCGCCGCGCTGAAGGCGGAACTGGAAAAAAAGAAATAGGTGGCGCGCCTCGCCGTTGAGAACGCATAACGTGCGTTCCTTCCGTCATTGCGTGCGCAGCGAAACGCCGATCGCGACACGAAAAAAGCCCGGCTCTCGCGAGCCGGGCTTTTTCTTGAAGTCGCTTGCCTACGCCGCCAGCTGCCGCAGCACGTACTGCAGGATGCCGCCGTTGCGATAGTACTCCAGCTCGTCGAGCGTATCGATGCGGCAGAGCAGCGGAACCTTCTTCGCCGAACCGTCGGCGAACTTGATCTCCGCCTCCAGTTTCGCGCGCGGTTTCAGCGTCGCGCCCAGCCCCTTGATCGTCACCTGTTCGTCGCCCTTCAGCCCGAGCGATTCCCATGTCGTTCCGTCTTCGAACACGAGCGGCAGAACGCCCATTCCGACGAGGTTGGAGCGGTGGATGCGCTCGAAGCTCTGCGCGATCACGGCGCGCACGCCGAGCAGTTTCGTACCCTTCGCCGCCCAGTCGCGCGAGGAGCCGTTGCCGTATTCGGCGCCGGCGAACACCACCAGCGGCGTGCCCGCGGCCTGATATTTCATGGCGGCGTCGTAGATCGACATCGACTCGCCGCCGGGGAAATATTTCGTGTTTCCGCCTTCCGGCACGGCGCCGTTCGCATCCTTCTGGATGAAGTTCTTGATGCGGATATTGGCGAACGTGCCGCGCATCATCACTTCGTGATTGCCGCGCCGCGTGCCGTACTGGTTGAAGTCGGCAGGCTGCACGCCGCGGTCCATCAACCATTTGCCGGCGGGCGAGGCCGCCTTGATGGAGCCGGCCGGCGAGATGTGGTCGGTCGTGATCTTGTCGCCGAACAGCGCGAGCACGCGCGCGCCCTCGATGTCGGTCACCGGCGTCGGCGTCATCGTGATGCCGCGGAAATAGGGCGGGTTCTGCACATAGGTGGAGGAATCCTGCCACCCGTAGGTCTCGCCCGCGGGCGCCTGCACGCCCTGCCAGTTGGCGTCGCCGTCGAACACGGACGCGTATTTCTTCGCGAAGATCGCCTCCGTCACGTTGGCGCGGATGAACTCCTGGATCTCCGCCGACGACGGCCAGATGTCCTTCAGATAGACCGGCTTGCCGTCGGACCCGTTTCCAAGCGGCTCCTTCGTCAGGTCCTTCTGCACGGAGCCGGCGAGCGCGTAGGCGACCACCAGCGGCGGCGAGGCGAGATAGTTGGCCTGCACATCGGGGCTGACACGGCCCTCGAAATTGCGGTTGCCGGAGAGCACGGCGGCCGCCACGATTCCATTGTCGTTGACCGATTTGGAGATCGGCGCCGGCAGCGGGCCCGAATTGCCGATGCAGGTGGTGCAGCCGTAACCGACGAGGTTGAAGCCGATCTTGTCGAGATATTCCTGCAGGCCGGCCTTGGCGAGATATTCGCCGACGACCTGCGAACCGGGCGCGAGCGAGGTCTTCACCCACGGTCTGGAGGTCAGCCCCTTCTTCACCGCGTTGCGCGCCAGCAGGCCCGCGCCGATTAACACGGAAGGGTTGGACGTATTGGTGCAGGACGTGATCGCCGCGATCACCACGTCGCCGTGGCCCAGATCGAAATTGGCGCCGTCGACCTTGTAGCGTTTGGCGATGTCGGCGGCCTTTTTGTACTCCGCATCCATCGCCGCGGCGAAGCCGGCGGCGACGCTGTCGAGCGCGATGCGCCCCTCCGGACGTTTCGGCCCGGCCATCGACGGCACCACGTCGCCGAGATCGAGATGCAGCGTGTCGGTGAACACGGGATCGGGCGAGGCGGCGTCGCGCCACAACCCGTTCGCCTTCGCGTAGGCCTCAACCAGCGCGATGCGGTCGGCCTTGCGCGAGGACATGCGCATGTAGTTGAGAGTCTCGCCGTCGACGGGGAAGAACCCGCAGGTCGCTCCATATTCCGGCGCCATGTTGGCGATCGTCGCCCGGTCGGCGAGCGTCAGATGATTGAGGCCCTCGCCGTAGAATTCGACGAATTTGCCGACCACGCCCTTCTTGCGCAGCATCTGCGTGACGGTGAGCACGAGATCGGTCGCGGTCACGCCTTCCTTCAGTCTTCCGTCGAGCTTGAAGCCGATCACCTCCGGCAGCAGCATGGACTGCGGCTGGCCCAGCATGGCCGCTTCCGCCTCGATGCCGCCGACGCCCCAGCCGAGCACGGCCAGACCGTTGACCATCGTCGTGTGCGAGTCGGTGCCCACCAGCGTGTCGGGATAGGCGACCGTCACCTTTTCCGATCCGTGCTGCTCCTCGCGCGTCCACACCGTCTGGGCGAGATATTCGAGATTGACCTGATGGCAGATGCCGGTGCCGGGCGGCACGACCGAGAAATTGTTGAACGACCCCTGACCCCATTTCAGGAAGCGGTAGCGCTCGCCGTTGCGCGCATATTCGAGATCGACATTCTCCTTGAACGCTTTCGGCGAGCCGAACGCGTCCACGATCACCGAATGGTCGATGACGAGATCGACCGGAACCAGCGGGTTGATCTTCTGCGGGTCGCCTTTCAGCGTCTTCATGGCGTCGCGCATGGCGGCCAGATCCACCACGGCAGGCACGCCGGTGAAGTCCTGCATCAGCACGCGCGCCGGGCGGAACGCGATCTCGCGCTCGGTCTTGCCCTTGTTGACCAGCCATTCGGCGACGCCCTGGATGTCTTCCTTCGTGACCGAACGGTCGTCCTCGAACCGCAGCAGGTTCTCGAGCAGCACTTTCATGGAATACGGCAGGCTCGACACGCCTTTCAGCCCGTTGGCCTCCGCCTTCTTCAGCGAGTAGTAGACGTAGGTCTTGTCGCCCACCTTGAGGGTTTCGCGGGATTTGAAACTGTCGAGCGAAGCCATGTCGATCCTGCCGATTAGGGGGAAAGGGATGGGGGCTTATAGATAATTTCCTCCGACCCCGCTACACGGACAAAAGTCGCCTTTTCGCCCTCCGCCCGCCCGGGATTTCCCATGCCGCTCGTCGCCGAAAACCTGCACGTCCGCCGCGGCGGGCGCGCGATCGTGGAAAACGTCAGTTTCCGCCTGGAAAAAGGCGAAGCGCTGGTGGTCTCCGGGCCGAACGGCGCCGGAAAATCGACGCTGCTGCGGGCGCTCGCCGGGCTGCTGCCGCTGGCGCGGGGTCGCTTCTCGCTCGACGGCGATGCGGACGAGGTGCAGAGCGCGCTGCACTACATCGGCCACGCCGACGGCATGAAACCGGCGCTGACGGCGCAGGAGAACCTCGCCTTCTGGGGCGCCTTCCTGTCGACCGGCGCGCCCGGCCTCGACCCCCGCGCGGCGCTGAAGGCGGTCGGGCTCGGCCATGTCGCGGAATTTCCCGTGGCTTACCTCTCGGCCGGGCAGAAACGTCGCGTGGCGCTCGCGCGTCTTTTGGTCGCGCGCCGCCCGGTCTGGCTGCTCGACGAGCCGACGACGGCGCTCGACGTGGCGGCGCAGGCGAATTTCGCCGATCTGATGCGGGCGTTCCGGGCGGACGGCGGCATGATCGTGGCGGCGACCCACGCCCCGCTCGGGCTGGACGACGCCAGGACCCTGCGGCTGGAAGGCGCGCGGCGGGAGATGGCCGCATGAGAGGCCCCGTTTCGGCGTTGTTATGGCGGGAACTGACGGTCGCCCGGCGCCTGGGGGGCGGCGGGGCGATGGGCGTCGCGTTCCTGCTGGTGCTCGTGACCATCGTGCCCTTCGCCATCGGGCCGGATCTCAACCTGCTGTCGCGCATCGGTCCGGCCATTCTCTGGATCGCCGCGCTGCTCGCCATGCTGCTTGGCCTCGACCGTCTGTTTCAGGCCGACGCGGAAGACGGCACGCTCGATCTCATGCAGCTTGGCGCGACGCCGCTCGAACTGGTCGTTCTCGTCAAATGTCTCGCCCATTGGCTCACGACCGGCCTGCCGATCGTCGCCGCCGCGCCCTTTCTCGGCCTGATGCTGGCGCAGGAGCCGGAAGGCGTCTTCGGCGTCGGCGTCTCGCTGCTGGCGGGCACGCCGGCGCTCACTTTCATCGGCGCGGTGGGGGCGGCGGCCACCGTCTCGCTCCGGCGCGGCGGGCTTCTGATGGCGCTGCTGGTGCTGCCGCTGTGCGTGCCGGCGCTGATTTTCGGCGTTTCGGCGGCCAACGCCGCCGTCGGCGGCACGGTGCCGCTGACGACGCCGCTCGCCATTCTCGGCGCGCTGACCCTCGGGTCGGCCGCGCTCTGCCCGATTGCGGCGGCCGCCCTGCTGCGCCGGCTGGGGGAGTGAGGCGGCGCTTTCGTCGCAGATGGCGAAATTGATTTGGAGCGCGGCAGGGACTAGATGTGGCCCCATGTTGCGGTTCGCCAATCCGTCCTTTGTCCTGCGCGTCGCGCGCCGGGCGATACCCGTTCTGTCCGTTCTCACGGCGTTGACGACTGCGCTCGGCCTTTACCTCGTGTTCTTCTACGCGCCGGCCGACTACCAGCAGGGCGAAACCGTGCGCATCATGTATCTGCATGTGCCGGCCGCCTGGATTTCCATGTTCGCCTACATGGTGATGTCGTCGGCCGCGCTCGGCACGCTGGTCTGGCGCCATCCCGTCGCCGACGCGGCGCAGAAGGCGGCCGCGCCGCTCGGCGCGCTGTTCACCTTCATCTGCCTTGTCTCCGGCGCGCTCTGGGGCAAGCCGATGTGGGGAACCTATTGGGTGTGGGACGCGCGGCTGACCTCCGTGCTCGTGCTGTTTCTCATCTATCTGGCGCTGATCGCGCTGTGGGCGACGATCGAGGAGCCGGCGCGCGCCGCCCGCGTCTCAGCCGTGATGACGCTGGTCGGGTTGGTCAACATTCCGATCATCAAATTCTCGGTCGACTGGTGGAACACGCTGCACCAGCCGGCGTCCGTCGTGCGCATGGGCGGGCCGGCGATCTATTCGTCCATGCTGTGGCCGCTGATCGTGATGGCGATCGCCGCGACGCTGCTTTTCACGACGTTGCATCTCATGTCGATCCGCAACGAAATCCTGCGCCGTCGTCTCGACCGGCTGACGCATCAGGCGGCGATGAACGGCGAGCGCGCGCTGCGTCTGGAGGCGGCGCAATGAATCACGCGACCTTCATCGCCCTGTCCTACGCCATCGCGGGCGTGTCGCTTGCGGCGATGGCGCTGAAGATCGTTCTCGATCATCGCGCCCTCAAACGCGCGCTCGAAAAGATCGGCGCGCCGGTCGACGAGCGGGAGAGCGCCGCGTGAGCGAACCGCACACCGGCGGCGCGCGCCGCATTCTGGTTCTCCTGCCGCTGTTCGCCTTTCTCGCGCTTGCGACGCTGTTCTACGTGCGGCTCGGCGCGGGCGATTCCTCGCGCATTCCCTCCGCGCTCATCGGCAAACAGGTTCCGACGTTCGCGCTGCCCGCGCTCGCCGGCGCCGACGTTCCGGGCTTCGGGGAAGCCGATCTGAAAACCGGCGAGCCGGTCGTGCTCAACGTGTTCGCCTCGTGGTGCGTGCCCTGCCATCAGGAACATCCCGAACTGATGAAGCTGAAGGCGCGCGGCGTGAAGATCGTCGGCCTCGGCTACAAGGACACGCCCGGAAACCTGCTGAAATTCGTGAAGGACGGCGGCAATCCGTTCGCCGCCATCGGCGTCGACGAAAAGGGCCGCACCGCCATCGACTTCGGCGTCTACGGCGTGCCCGAAACCTTCATCATCCGCGGCGACGGAACGATCGCCAAAAAGATCGTCGGCGGCGTGACGGTCGCGAGCGTGGAACAGGCGCTGGCGGAACTGAAGCGCTAGGCGGCGACGCGAAGCGCAATATTGCATCGAGATTCGAGATGGAATGCTCGACTGGACGCGTCATGCTGCGCGGACCGGCCTGGGCGGTATTGGCGGCCATGTCGATCATGCGCGCAGGCAGAATCGCCTTCGCGCTCCTTCTCTATTCGAGCGTCGAATGACGGGCTGCAAGCCTCAGAGATGCTCCGGCGCCTGTTCCGCCTTGTCGCCCTTCAACTCGTGACGCAGGATCAGCGGCGTTTGCGCGAGCGCGAAGACGAGCGTGAGCGGCACGAAGCCGAACACCTTGAACTTCACCCAGAATTCTTCCGACTGCGTGCGCCACACGGCTTCGTTGAGCGCGGCGAGGAAGAAGAAGAACACGCCCCAGCGCAGCGTGAGCTTGCGCCAGCCCTCTTCGTCGAGACTGATCACGGAATCGAAGGCGTAAGGCAAGAGCGACCTGCCGAACAGCAAACCTCCCAGCAGCGCGCCGCCGAACAGCACATAGACGATGGTCGCCTTCATCTTGATGAAGGTTGCGTCCTGCAACAGCCATGTCAGCACGCCGAACACGGTGACGAGCGCGGCCGTCACCAGCGGCATGAGCGGGATGTGGCGCGTGAGCGCCCAGGTGACGACGAGCGCCGCCAGCACGGCGGCCACCAGAACGAGCGTTGCGACGAAAATGTCGGTGCGGTTGTAGACGACGAAGAACAGCACCAGCGGACCCATTTCCAGAAGGAACTTGAGTCCGGGACCTAGCTTACGCTTGTCCGCCGCCGCCTCGCTCATGCGCTTTCCCTTTCGACGCCCGCGATGGCGTCCGCGAAATCCTTCGCGGCGAACGGTTCGAGATCTTCCGCCGTTTCGCCGACTCCGATGAAATGGCACGGCAGCGCGAATCGATCCGCGATCGCCACCAGTATGCCCCCGCGCGCCGTGCCGTCGAGCTTGGTCATGACAAGACCGGTCACGTCCGCGGTGCGACCGAAGATTTCGACCTGACTCAGCGCGTTCTGACCCACAGTGGCGTCGAGCACCAGCAACGTGGCGTGCGGCGCCTGCGGATCCACCTTCTTCATCACACGCACGATCTTTTCCAGTTCCGCCATCAGCTCGGCGCGGTTCTGCAGGCGCCCGGCCGTGTCCATCAGCACCACGTCCGCGCCGCTCGCGCGCGCTTCCGTCAGCGCGTCGAAGGCGAGGCCCGCCGCGTCCGCGCCGGCCGCGCGCGCCACCACCGGCGCGCCGAGACGATCGCCCCATACCTGTAATTGCTCGATGGCGGCCGCGCGGAACGTGTCGCCGGCCGCCAGCATCACCTTCTTGCCCTCGCCCGTCAGCTTGAGCGCGAGTTTGGCGATGGTCGTCGTCTTGCCCGATCCGTTGACGCCCACGACCAGCACCACGAACGGTTTCTTCGTCTCGTCGACGACGAGCGGCCTGGCGATCGGCGCGAGCGTCCTCTCGATCTCGCGCGCCAGAATCTCCTTCACCTCGGCCGGGTCCACCTCCTTGTCGTAGCGGCCCTTGCCCACCGCCTCCGAAATGCGTGCGGCCGCGGCCACGCCAAGGTCGGCGCGAATGAGCACGTCCTCCAGCTCTTCGAGCGCGGCGGCGTCGAGCTTGCGTTTGGTGAAAATGTCCGAGATGCCCTGCCCGATGGCCGAGGAGGAGCGCGACAGCCCGGCCTTCAGCCGCGACCACCAGCTGGCGCGCGGCGCGGCGGCGGGCGCCTCGTCCGGCGTTGGGGCCGGCGTCGCCTCGCCCGTCTCCCCGCGCCCGAACATGCGGCCGAAGAACCCGGTTTTCTTCTTGTCGTCGTCGGCCATGCCATCCTCGTGCGCGCTTGACGGCGCGGCGTGCGCCTCAGATAGCCTCTAACCCATGAAACCGGAAGAGATCGAAGCCCGCCTTCTCCATCGCGACGGACTGATTCTGATCGTCGACAAGCCGGCCGGCCTGCCCGTGCATCGCGGCCCCAAGGGCGGCGAGAATTTCGAGGATTCGTTCGAACATCTGCGGTTCGGCCTGCCGCGCCGCCCCGCGCTCGCCCACCGTCTCGACAAGGACACGTCCGGCTGCCTGGTGCTGGGCCGCCACCATAAGGCCACCGAAAAACTCGGGCGGCTGTTCAAGTCCGGGCGGGTGGAAAAGACCTACTGGGCGGTCGTGGAAGGCGCGCCGGCCGACGAAGGGCTGGTCGACATGAAGCTCGGCCGGCTGGACGCGGCCCGCGGCTGGTGGATGAAGCCCGACCCCGACGGCCTGCCGGCGCAGACCCGGTGGCGCGTGCTGGGGCGCTGCGTGGACGCAACCGGAGCGCCGCGCGCCTTTCTGGAACTGACTCCGCTGACCGGGCGCACGCACCAGTTGCGCGTCCATTGCGCGGCGTCCGGTTTCCCGATCCTGGGCGACGCCATCTATGGCGCGGCGCCGCGAACGGGCGGCCCGCCCCTGCACCTGCATGCCCGACGGGTGGTGGTGCCCATGCAGGCGGGCAAGCCGCCGGTCGCGGCCACCGCCCCCGTCCCCGCCCATATGCGGGACGCGCTCGCCGCCTGCGGCTGGCGCGAAGGTTGACAAGTTCGAACCTGCGTGGTGTTGGAACGGCTTCGGCGCGCATCCGCGCCCGAGGATGGCCTGATGTTTTCCCGAGCGCTCAAACGCCTGACGAAAACCGCCGGCGTCGTGAAAACGACGACGAAAGGCTAAACGCATCCTCGCTCCCGGGTTCTCCCCCGCGGGGGAGGGGCGCCGCAGCGGGGCTGCGGGTTCATCCTCGGGGGAGCGGAACCAGATCACGGGAATTCTCACATGGGCTACAAGGTCGCCATCGTCGGCGCCACCGGCAATGTCGGGCGCGAAATGCTCGATATTCTGGCCGAGCGTCAGTTTCCGGTTTCCGAAGTCGTGCCGCTGGCCTCCGCCCGCTCGATCGGCACGGAGGTGTCGTTCGGCGACAAGACCCTCAAGTGCCGCCATCTCGACACCTACGATTTCTCCGACACCGACATCTGCCTGATGTCGGCCGGCGGAACGGTGTCGAAGGAGTGGTCGCCGCGCATCGGCGCGCAGGGTTGCGTCGTCATCGATAATTCGAGCGCGTGGCGCTACGATTCCGACGTGCCGCTGGTCGTGCCGGAAGTGAACGCCGACGCGGTCGCCGGCTTCGGCAAGAAGAACATCATCGCCAATCCCAATTGCTCGACCGCGCAGCTCGTCGTCGCCCTGAAGCCGTTGCACGACCGCGCGACCATCCGGCGCGTCGTCGTCTCGACCTATCAGTCGGTCTCGGGCGCGGGCAAGGACGCGATGGACGAACTGTTTTCGCAGACACGCGCCGTGTTCGTATCCGATCCGGTCGAAGCGAAGAAATTTCCCAAGCGCATCGCCTTCAATCTCATTCCGCAGATCGACGTCTTCATGGAGGACGGCTTCACCAAGGAAGAGTGGAAGATGATGGCGGAGACGAAAAAGATTCTCGATCCCAAAATCAAGCTGACCGCCACCTGCGTGCGCGTGCCGGTTTTCATCTCGCATTCGGAATCGGTCAACATCGAATTCGAGAAGCCGATCACCGCGGACGAGGCGCGCGACATTCTGCGCGAGGCGCCGGGCGTGCTCGTCATCGACAAGCGAGAGCCGGGCGGCTACATCACGCCGCACGAGGCGGCAGGCGAGGACGCGACCTACATTTCGCGCATTCGCGAGGAC
This sequence comes from uncultured Methylocystaceae bacterium, assembly GCA_937870755.1. Classification (GTDB taxonomy): domain Bacteria; phylum Pseudomonadota; class Alphaproteobacteria; order Rhizobiales; family Beijerinckiaceae; genus JAJXWB01. The sequence goes on along the minus strand of CALMZV010000145.1, from coordinate 77,213 downwards.
GCCACCGTCGAGAACGGCCTCGCCTTCTGGTGCGTGAGCGACAACCTGCGCAAGGGCGCTGCGCTGAACGCGGTGCAGATCGCCGAGGTGCTCGCCAACCGCAAGCTCATCGCCCCGCGTGCGAAAGCGGCGTGAGCCGTTTCGCTCCCAAGACGAACGTTTCGACCAGCCGAACGTTTCGCCCGAATGAAAAAGCCGGCCTTCGCGGCCGGCTTTTTGTCGACGCCTATTTTGCGTGCGCCTTCACCCACGCGACATATCTGTCCATCCAGCCCTGCACGAAGGCCCGGCTAGCCTCGCCGATATCGCCGCCTGCGTCGAACAATCCGTCCTTCGCCTGAATGAAGACTTCCGGCTGGCCGAGCGTCGGCATGTCGAGATAGGCGAGCACGTTGCGCAGATGCTGTTGCGCCAGCGCCGTGCCGATCGCGCCGACCGACACGCCGATCACGCCAGCCGGCTTGCCCGCCCACGCGCTCTGCCCGTACGGCCGCGAGGCGTGGTCGATGGCGTTCTTCAGCACGCCCGGAATCGAACGGTTGTATTCCGGCGTCACGAAGATCACGCCATCGGCGGCTTTGATCTCGCCCTTGAGCCGCTGCACGCTCGCCGCCTGATGCGCATCGTCGTCCTGGTCGTAGAGCGGCAGGTCGCCGATCTCGACCTGCGTCAGCTTGAAGTCCTGCGGCGCGCGTTTGGCGAGCGCGCGTGCAAGCTTTCGGTTGAACGAATCCTTGCGCAGGCTGCCGACGACGACGGCGATTGCATAGTCACGCATGGGCTTCTCCTCGGGTGGATTCGGGCGTAGACGAAACCATAACGCGCGAACGGTCCATCCGTTCGTCGCGCAAGCCTGTTCGTGAAAAAACGCAAGCTCGGGGTCGAACGCGAGCGGTCAGAAGCGCGGCGTCGCGAACACCGCGCGATAGGCGTCTTCCGCCACGGGCCGGAACGCGCCGCTGGCCTCGTCGAGCGCCAGCAGCCGCCCGTCCGCAACGCCGAAATAGGCGCCGTGCAACGACAGCCGGCCTTTTTCCTCCAGCGCGCGCACGCACGGGAAGGTGCGCAGATTGATCAGGCTCTGGCGCACCGATTCGAGCGCGAGCTGTTCGAGATAAGCGAGACTGGGCTCGCCCGGCGCCTTCGGCAATCGGTCGGCCGCGGGTGCGATCAGCTTCATCCACTGGCCGATGAAATCGCCCGGCGACAGCGGCCGCATGTAGGGGTCGGCCTCGTTTTCCGCGAACGCGCGCACGCCGCCGCACAGCGCGTGGCCCATCACGACCACATGTTCGACGCGCAGCCCCATCACGCCGAATTCGAGCGCGGCGGAGGTCGAGTGGAAATCGTCGTTCGGCTTGTAGGGCGGCACCAGCGCGGCGACATTGCGCAGAACGAAAATCTCGCCGGGATTGGCGTCGAATATCACTTCCGGCGCAACCCGCGAGTCACAGCAGCCGATGAGCATGATGCGCGGCTTCTGCCCGCCTTCGGCCAGTCGCTGGTAGCGATCGCGTTCGCTCGCCAGCCTGCCCTCGAGAAAGGATTCGTAGCCTTCGACGAGTCGCGGGGGCAGCGGCGTCGAGCCGGCGTCGGTCGGTGAGCCTGTCATATGGTCTTAATGCCGCAACCCGGCGGTTTCGCCAAGTGCGTGTTCGACGGGCGCGCAAGGGCGCGCAAAAAAGAGCCCGGCCGAAGCCGGGCTCTCTCGACGGAATGCGTATCGCTCAGTAACGGGCGACGACCGCAACCGGGCCGCCCCAGTTGAAGCGGTAGGACACGCCGGCGCGCACCGCATGCTCCGTGCGACGGGCGTCGATCCACGTGTTGTTGATCTTGCCCCAGTCGGTGTAGCGGTACTCGAGACGCGCCGACCAGTTGTTGGTGAGGGCGTATTCCACGCCGCCGCCGACCGTCCAGCCCGTGTGGGTCTTGGAGACGTCGACCGTCCACGGCCAGAAGGCGATCGTGGTGTAGCGGAAGTTGCCCCAGGCGAGACCGCCGGTGGCGTAGATCAGCGCGCGATCGAACGCGACGCCGAGACGGCCGCGAACCGAGCCGCGGATGCCCGAACCACGCACGGACGAGCCTTCGAGGTCGCCTTCCACGCCGAGCACGAGCGGGCCGGCCGGCTGGAACAGGAAGCCGACATGGGCGCCGCCCACGATGCCGTCACGGTTCAGGCTCGGGTTGCCCCAGCCAGCGCCCCACCACACGTTGTTGAGCGAAACCTTGTCCCACGCGTAGCCGAGCTGCGCGCCGACATAGAAGCCCGACCACGTGAAGATCGGGGCCGGAGCCACCACGACCGGCGCCGGAGCACGACGCGAGGGAAGATCGGCCGCCATCGCCGTCGAGGACAGAAGGCCGACGGCGAGCGCGCCGGCAAGCATCTTGATGTTCATAAAAACCACTCCGAAAATTTGCACTTCGATTCGGTGCGTCGTCGTCCAAAAGCAAAGCTCGCGCACGACAACAGAGTAGCGAGTACTCCTGCGGCCATATCCCTCCATCGACGCGGGCGACGCAACCCAATTGTGCGCATGAAGGCCGGCCGACGCTTACAAACGCGCGCGCTGTTGCAAGAACGCTACGATTTGCTTAACGCTCCATAAACGATTGTGGCGACAACGCGGCGCACGGCGCCACAGTTCGAACATTACGCATCGCATCTGGCGCAATGCTGCCATTCGCGACAAGCGTATGCGCCGCCGTTCGCGCGCAGGCGCGGCCGCCACGCGATATGTCGCACGTTGCAAATAGTCCTTGCGCCGCAGCGGCGAATTCGCCCTCCCCCTCTCGGCGCCCGGAGCATACGACCGCCGCGCATCGGCGCTCTCGCATCGGATCGCGATCGCAGATTCGCATTCGCGATTCGCAACCGCAAAAATTGATTCGCACGCGTTCCGATGACGTGTGAACAGATTCGTCCGCAACGGAAATTCGCGCCGACGCGCATGGTCGCGCACTTGCGTTCTGCGCGCGTCGCGCATGTCGTGCGTTCACGCGCGCATCGCGCGCCGTCGCGTTCCCTGCAGTCCGCCACCGCGCTCCGCAACGCAAAACCGGCTTCCACTTTTCCTGGCCGCAAGCCCCTTTCGACGCGCGGCCGGACGGAAAACCGGCTTCCACTTTTCCTGGCCGCAAGCCCCTTTCGACGCGCGGCCGGACGGAAAACCGGCTTCCACTTTTCCTGGCCGCAAGTCGCTTTCGACGCGCGGCCGGACGGAAAACCGGCTTCCACTTTTCCTGGCCGCGCTTTAGTGTGCGGCGCCAAAAATCAAGGGGCGCGCGCGCGCCCACAGTCCGGAGCTTTCGATGAGCCTGCGTCCGCGCCGATCCTGCCTCTATATGCCGGGCTCCAACGCCCGCGCGCTCGAAAAGGCCCGCACCCTGCCCGCCGACGTGCTGATCCTCGATCTGGAAGACGCCGTCGCGCCCGACGCCAAGGCCGCCGCCCGCAATCAGGTGGCCGAGGCGGTGAAAGCCGGTGGTTTCGGCAGGCGCGAGGTGGTCATCCGCGTCAACGGCCCGCAGACGCCGTGGGGCGAGGCCGACATGGCGGCAGCCGCCGCCGCCGGCCCGGACGCCATTCTCGTTCCGAAAGTCTCCACGCCGGGCGACATCATGATGGCGGCGCGCGCGATGCGCGAGGCCGGCGCCCCGGAACGCACCCGGCTGTGGGCGATGATGGAGACGCCGCTGGCCATGCTCAACGCCGATTCCATCGCCCGCACCGCCGCCGATCCCGCCTCGCGTCTGTCGGTCCTCGTCATGGGCACCAACGACCTCGCCAAGGAGACGCGCGCGCGTCTCACGCCCGGCCGTCCGGCCATGCTGGCGTGGCTTTCGATCTGCCTGGCCGCCGCCCGCGCGCATGGCGTGGAGATCGTCGACGGCGTCTACAACGATTTCGGAAACGAGGCGGGTCTGCGCGCCGAATGCGAGCAGGGTCGCGATCTCGGCATGGATGGCAAGACGCTCATTCATCCCAATCAGGTGGGTCCCTGCAACGAGATTTTCGCGCCGTCGGCCGACGAGGTCGGTTGGGCGCGCAAGGTGATCGCCGTGTTCGACGAGCCCGCCAATGCGGCCAAAGGCGCATTGCAGATCGAGGGCAGAATGGTCGAAAGACTGCACGCGGAGATGGCGCGCCGCACCGTCGCCATCGCCGATTCGATCGCCGCGCTCGGCTAGCGGCGGCGTTCGTCCGGGCGCACGGCGCGCGAGAAACAAAGCCTGTCGGCGCGCGTTGCCGGATGTGCGGGTCGGCGTTAGATGTTGAAGCCCGCATGAGCGGGCGGAAAGCGGACCATGCAGCGAGACGGCGAGCCGCGGGGCGACCAGCCGAAAGACGGCGAACAGGCGCGAACGACCGACATGGCGAGCGACCCGCCGACCGACCGGACGTTGCGCCGCACGCCGCCGGTGATCGAAGGCGCGGCGACCGAAATCGGCGCGCCGCCGCGCGGGACGGCGCCGGACGCCCCGGACACCAATGCCCGCGTCGCCGATGAGCCCACGCTCGAACCGCCGACCGAGACCACGGCCGAAAAGCCCGCCGACTCCCCCGGCGCCGACGAGACGGCGCCGCAAGCGCTCGAAAAAAAGCCGCGCCGCAGTCTGGCGGCGCCGATCGGCATCGCCGCCGGCGCGCTGATCGTCGCGGGCGTTCTTGCCTGGCTGTTCTCCGATCAACTGGCGCCGTCGCAGCCCCCGCCGCCGAAAGCGCCCGCCGTCGCCGCCAGACCGCCGGCGCCTGCGGCGAAACCCGAGCCCGCCAAACCGGAGCCCGCCAGGACGGAGTCGGCCAAGACGGATCCCGCCAAGACGGAGTCAGCAAAGTCGGAGCCCACCAAGACGGAGTCGGCAAAGTCGGAGCCCGCCAAGACGGAGCCGATCAAGACCGCCGCGCCGCCATCCCCGGTCGTCGCGCCGCAGGCGATCGCGCCGCAGCCGACGCCCACGCCCGTCCGTCCCGCCTCGCCGCCGGCCGATCTCAATCCGCCGGCCTCCGTCGCCGCGCCGTCGCCTGCGGCCGACCCGCGCATCGGACCGGCGCTGGAGCGGATCGACGCGCTCGCCGCCAAGCTCGACCAGCTCGCCGCGCGGCTGGACGCCGGCCGGACGGCGAGCGAAAAGGCGACCGCCGACGCAGTCCGCACCGCCGACGCGCTCGGCCCGAAGATCGACGGGTTCGGCCAGCGCCTCGCCGCGCTCGAGCAGAGGCTCGACCAGCCGAAGGCCGACATACGCGCGCCCGAGCAGCGCGACGCCGGCGCCGGCCACGCCGCCGAATCGCTGGGCGCGCGCGCCGTGGCGGCCCAGACCGCCGCGCAGAACCTGACCGCCGGCCGCCCCGTTGGCCCCGCCGTCGCAGCGCTCGCCGCGTTGGGCGTGGAGCAGCCGCGCCTCGCCCCATTCGAGCCGTTCCTCGCCGCCGCGCCGCCGACGCTCGCCGCGCTCGGCGCCGAATGGCGTGCGCTGAAACCGAAAATTCTCGCCGAACCCGCCCCGCAAGGCGCCTGGTACGACGCGCTCGTCGCCAAGGCGACCAATCTCGTGAAAATTCGCCCGGTGGGAGAAACGACGGGCGCCTCGGCCGGCGCGGTCTACGCGCGGGTGGAGGCGGCGCTGGCGCGCGGCGACCTCGCCGGCGCGACAGAGGCCGCCGATGCGCTGTCCGGGGCGGCCAGGGCGGCCGCCGAACCGTGGCGCCAGTCCGCCGGCAGGCTGCGCGCGGCGCAGGAAGCCGCCCGCGCTCTCGCCAACGAAAGCATTTCCGCCCTCGGGCGCTCCAAGACCTGACGTTCGAGACCCGATTTCCGATTTCATCCCCCAGGGCGTTCTGCATGTTGCGTCTCATTTCCTTCCTCGTGGCGCTGGCGGCGCTGGCTTTCGGCGTGGCGTGGCTGGTCGACCGGCCGGGCGAGGTGTCGGTGCGCTGGCTTGGCCAAGACATCGAAACCACCATGCCCGTGGTGCTCGGCCTGGCGCTCGTGGTGGCGATTTCGGCGGTCGTCCTGTGGGGCCTCGTGCGCTACCTGTGGCGCACGCCGGGCCGCGCGCGCGGCGCCCGCAGCGCGCGCCAGCGCCGCAAGGGATACGAGGCGCTCACGCGCGGTCTGGTGGCGGCCGGCGCCGGCGATCTGCGCGCCGCCCGCAAGGCGTCCGACGAGGTGGGGCGTCGCCTGCCGCACGAACCGCTCGGCCTGCTGCTGCAGGCGCAGGTCGCCCAGCTCGGCGGCGACCGCGCGGGCGCCGAGACCGCTTTCGTGCGAATGGCGGAGCGGCCGGAAACACGGCTGCTCGGCCTGCGGGGCCTGCACATCGAGGCCAGGCGCCGCGACGACGCCGAAGCCGCGCACGAATATGCGCGCGAGGCGCACCGGCTTGCGGCTCTCCCGTGGGCCGGGGAGGCGCTGGTGCGCCACGAGACGGCCGCCGCCAACTGGGCCGCCGCGCTCGAAACGGTCGAGGCCAACGCCCGCGCCCGCACCATCGACGCGGCGACCGCCGAACGCCAGCGCGCGGTGCTGGAAACGGCGATCGCGCAGGAGATCGAGCTGACCGATCCCGAAGGCGCCCTGCGGCGCGCCCGACAGGCGGTCGCCCGCGCGCCCGATCTCGTCCCCGCCGTGGCGCTGGCGGCGCGCCTGCTCGCCCGCAACGGCTCCATGAAGGCCGGCGCGAAGATGATCGAGCGCGCATGGAGCCAGGCGCCGCACCCCGATCTGGCGGCCGCCTATCTCGATATGCGGCCGGGCGATTCGAACGCCGATCGCCACGCGCGCGCGAAACACCTCGCGCGCCGCGCCCCCGAACATGCCGAAAGCGCGATGATGCTGGCGACGACCGCGCTGGCGATGCGCGATTTCGCCGGCGCGCGCGCGGCGATGGCGCCGCTGGTGGCGGACGGGGAGCGACCGGCCGCCCGCGCCTGCCTGCTGATGGCGGAAATCGAGGAAAAGGAGCACGGCCAGACCGGACTTGCGCGGCAATGGCTCGCCCGCAGCGCCCGCGCGCGCCGCGATCCGGCCTGGATCGCCGACGGGATCGTCTCGAAACGCTGGGCGCCCGCCTCGCCCGTCACCGGCAAGCTCGACGCGTTCCGCTGGACGACGCCGATCGAACAGGCGGGCGTTGCGCCGCCGGAGCCGGTGCTGGCGCCGATCTCCGCGACGCCGGCCAAACCGGACCAGCCGCTGCTGATCGATCTGGCCGAGCCGGCCCCGTCCGCGGCCGAACCAGCCGAAGCGCCGCAGGCGACGCCCGCGCGCGAGGAACCGGCGACGAAACCCGAGCCGGCCGACGGCGCGGCGCGGGCGGCCGAGCCAGCCGCCGCCCGTCCGGTGGTCTTTCCCATGCCCGCGCCGCCCGACGACCCCGGCCCGAAACCGAAAGCGGACAAACCCGGCCGGCTGATCTGACCAGAAGACGCGCGCGCAAACGTCTTGTCAAAACGGGAAGGCGCCGATATGAGAACCCGCCTGCGCCGGTTTCGCGCGGACGCCGCAATAGCTCAGCTGGTAGAGCACGTCATTCGTAATGATGGGGTCGGGAGTTCGATTCTCTCTTGCGGCACCATTTCTCCATTTCAGACCGCCTCATAGCGTCTCTCTCCGACCAAAAAGTCGTTGAAAATCAACGATTGTTCGTCTCGGAGCGGCTCAAGCTGTCTCCTGAGCATCCCTTGCCGCTCACCCCAAAGCGGGTATCGTTGCGGGTATCGCGGAACTCCTCGCAGGGCTGATACCCGCAATGCCCCTCACCGACCACCCAGATTCGCAACGCCAAGCCGGGCGAGCGCCCTTACAAGCTCTCTGACGGCGGATGGCTCTTCCTCGTCGTCAATCCGACCGGCTCGAAGCTGTGGCGGATGGCCTATCGCCTCGACGGCAAGGAACGCACCCTCTCGTTCGGGGCGTATCCGACTGTCGGCTTGCGGGCGACCCGCGACCGTCGCGACGAGGCCAAGGAGCTCCTCGCCGCAGGGCAGGACCCCGGCCAGAAGAAGAAGGCGGACAAGATCGCGCGCGCCATCTCCGCCGCGACGACATTCGAGAGCGTGGCGGAGGAGTATCTCGACAAGCTGCGCCGTGAATCGCGTGCGCCGGCGACCATCGACAAGGTGATGTGGCTGCTGGCGCTGGCCGCGCCGAAGCTCGGCAAGCGGCCGATCGCTGAAATCAGCCCGCCGGAGGTTTTGGCGCTGCTGAAGGGCATCGAGAACCGCGGCAATCTGGAGACCGCCAAGCGCCTGCGCGGCACGGTCGGCGCGATCTTCCGCTACGCCATCGCCACCGCACGCGCGACGAACGATCCGACCCTCGCGCTGCGCGGGGCAATCAGCGCGCCGCGCGTGAAGCATCGCGCGGCGATCACCGACCCAGTGGCGTTCGGTGCGCTGCTGCGGGCGATCGACGGCTTTCAGGGGCAACCTTCGACCATCGCCGCGCTGAAGCTGCTGCCGCTCGTCTTCACCCGGCCTGGCGAACTGCGGATGGCCGAGTGGGCGGAGTTCGATCTGGCTAACGCCGTCTGGACCGTCCCGGCGGCGCGCACGAAGATGCGTCGAGAGCACCGCGTGCCGTTGGCGCGGCAGGCGCTGGCGATCCTCGAATGGCTGCGGCCATTGACCGGCGAAGGGCGACTTGTCTTTCCCGGCACGCGGACGGCGACGAGACCAATCTCGGAAAACACGCTCAACGCCGCGCTCCGCCGGCTGGGCTATTCGCAAGACGAAGTCACCTCGCATGGCTTCAGGGCGACGGCGTCGACGCTGCTGAACGAGAGCGGTCGTTTCTCGGCTGACGCGATCGAGCGCGCCCTCGCCCATCAAGACCCCGATCCCGTCCGCCGCGCCTACGCGCGCGGCCTGTTCTGGCAGGAACGAGTGGAGATGGCGCAATGGTGGTCGGATCAGTTGGACGCTTGGAAGGGGCTGGACAGAGTGAAGCTATGATGTGATCCGGCGCGGGCTGCGCCGCGATGGCGCGAAACGATCAGGAAGGGTAGATTTCACTCTTTTGCCGAGCAATACGCGCGCGCGAGGGATAGAAACGTCTCCGATTGATTCTGCATTTTTCATCAGGGATGCCTCTCGATGCAAGCCAATCCCGAGCCTGCACAGGACGAATGCAAAGAACCTCGACTATCGGCAGGAGCAATCGCTGCGAGCTTGCTGAGCGATTGGGCGGGGCGCGAGCCTCCGTTCGACAAACGCCATCTTTCACAGCTCATTCACGCCCTTGGCGCCGGCCCAGTTCTCTCGCGGAGACACCGCGATCAAATTGCGGGTCTTCTTCACCGCCTAAAGGACGGGCATGAGCCATTCGAACGACGGCGTAGGAGCCGTGGCCGACCTCGCAAGTCGGTGTTCAACTGCCAGTCTGTTCATGCGGAACACGTCGCTGCGGAGTACGTCCTCGCGCTTTGTTTGGAGGGCGGCTGGGGTGCAAAGCCGAACGCTCTGGAGAAAGGCATGGCGCTGGCTGACCGCCTGTATCCCGGGCACGAGCTCACGAAACGCGAGCTTGACGACGCATTCCGCCGCTACAAGGCCGCAGGCGTCGTTCCTCGACCTTCTGAACTGTTGGAGAAATGCGCTCTTGAGGAACGAACCCTCTTGGGAGGCGGCAACACGTCGATTGAAGCATACTGGGACAACATGCAGGAAGAGGTGGACAACGATCCGGAGCAGCGGGCGTTGCGTCAGAGAGACCATCTGCATGCGATGGCGATTTTCAGCGCCGACACTCTTGCCACGTCTCTCGCGCCTAGACTGGCAACAGCGCTTCGCACTTCTTTTGCAAAAGGGCTCCGAAGTCAGTTTGAGGCCGATTTCGCGGAGGCGCTACGACCCGATCTCGATGAACAGCTCATTGAGAGCTTCTTCCTGAGACTGTCGACCTTGTTGCCAGAGGCTGTCAGCGCCGTTGCGACGTTGGACGTCGCGAAAGAAAATCCTGCACGATAATCGACCGCTTCAGCACCGATTTTTCGACATCGCTCTCTTGCTGACACGCTCGTCGTAGCCGTTATTAGTTCTGGTCGTCTCACGGGAGATGACCATGCTCACCGCACCAAAGAAAGCTGATAACGAACCCCGCGCGATCCGCCTTCACGGCGCGTGCGAATACACCGGGCTCAGCCGCGCTTCGCTTTATCGTGCGATCAAATCCGGCAAGCTTCGCTCGATCAAGATCGGCAAGTGCCGCCTCTTCCTCCGCACCGATCTCGACCTCTTCCTGATGGCCGGGTTCGATGAGCGCTAACCACCTGGCGCGGCTGACGGCCAATCTCGCGCTGCCAGCGATCGCAGAGTTGATCTCCCATCCGCAATGGGTGTGTTGGCGTTACAAGGAGATCACCAAGGCGGACGGCACGACCAAGCGTACGAAGCCCCCGGTGAACCCGCACGTCGGCGGCGGCGCGTCGCACTCCGATCCCAAAACATGGGGAAGCTTCGAGCGGGCGCTCGTCTTCGCCATGACGCGCAAGCTGCCTGGCGTCGGCTTCGTTCTGGCCGAGCGCGACGAATTCACCGACATCGATCTGGACAAGTGCCGCGATCCCTCGACCGGGGAGATCGAGCCTTGGGCGTGCGCGATCCTTGACCTGCGCGAGACCTATGCCGAAGTCAGCCCGAGCGGGACGGGCATCCGCCTGATCGCGCGCGGCAAGGTAGAGCACGCGACGAAGTGTGATCCTGCTCATGTCGAGATTTACGGCAAGCAGAGGTATCTGACGATCACCGGCGAGCACCTCCCCGGTGCGCCAACCAGCATCGAGCCCGCGCCGCAAACCATCGCCGCGCTCATTGCGCGCGCCGCCGAGTTTCAGGCGGCCGCAGAGGTTGCCGCCCACGCGGCGCAGCCTGACGCGACCGAGCCGCCCAAGGAGCCGTGGAACTTCTTCGGCGGGCGCGATCCCAGAGCGACGCCGCGTGCCGGCGCGGCGAAGCGCAAGAAGCCAAAGCGTGGAAAGGACTTCTTCCGGTGCGTCAACGACGCGGCGATGGAGAGCCTGTCGTCGTGGGTGCTAAGGCTCTTCCCTCAGGCAGTCCATCAACCCGGCACCGGCGGCTATCGTGTCTCGTCCGACAGCCTCGGACGAAACCTCGAAGAAGACATCAGCATCGTCCCCGGCAAGACCGGCGGCATCAGCGACTTCGGCATCCACGACATGGGCGACCCGCGCATGGGTAAGCGCACGCCGATCTCGCTGGTCCAGGAATGGGGCGGCCGCGCTGACGTGAAGGACGCCGCTCACTGGCTTTGCGACTGCATGGGCGCGGAGCCGGAGACGCTGGGTTGGAACGAGCATGGAGCCCGCGTCCACGCTGAGGAGAAAGCGGACGACGGGCGTGAGTGGCCGGAGCCGAGATCGCTACCAGACAACCTCTCGCCTGTGCCGGTCTTCGAAGATGGATTTCTTCCCGAGGCTCTCGCCGCATGGGCTTCCGATATCGCCGACCGCATGCAGTGTCCGCTCGACTTCATCGGCGTCGCCGCCTTAGTCGCAATCGGTTCCCTGATCGGGCGCAAGGTGGCGATCCGACCCCAGCGCAAGACGGACTGGATGGAAGTCGCCAATCTATGGGGCTGCATCGTTGGCCGTCCGGGCGCGATGAAGAGCCCGGCGATGAAAGAGGCACTGAAGCCTTTGACCCGTCTTGAGGCTTTGGCGCGTCAGAAAAATGAGGAAGCGCTGAAAGAGCATCAGCGAGCTCAGGAGATTTACAAGATCAAGTCTGAAGCGGACGCGCGCCGGGCTCGTAAGGCCTTCGCGGAGGGGCGCAACTTCGACGACGCGTCGTTTGGCGATGCGCCGGAGTCGCCCCGCATGCTCCGTTACGTCTTGAATGACACCACGTACGAAGCGCTTGGTTTGGCGATGGCGCATAATCCCGATGGCGTGCTGGCGTTTCGCGACGAACTGGTGTCGCTTCTCAAGAGCCTCGACGATGAGCGAAACGCTTCCGCGCGCGGCTTCTATCTGACCGGGTGGAACGGCACCTCCGGTTACACTTTCGATCGCATCTTGCGAGGTCAAACGCATATCGACGCGGTCTGTTTGTCTGTTCTGGGGTCGACGCAGCCGGGTCGGCTCGCGGATTACGTGCGTCGCTCTCAGGGCGCGGGTGACGACGGGCTGCTCCAGCGCTTCGGTCTTATGGTTTGGCCTGATCAAGCCCCGCAGTTTCGGAACGTTGATCGCTATCCGGACAGCGATGCCCGCCAAAGGGCATGGGCGGCGTTCGATCGCTTGAATGAACTGACAGCCGCGTCTGCCGGAGCCACGGTCGATCAGTTTGACTCTATCGCCTACCTGCGGTTCGACCCGGGCGCGCAAGAAATGTTCGATGCTTGGCGTCTCGACCTTGAACGCCGCATCCGTGCAGGTGACCTTTCGCCGGCGCTGGAGAGCCACCTCGCGAAATTTCGCAAGCTGGTTCCATCGTTGGCTCTTTCCTCTCATCTGGCCAATGGCGCGGCTGGCGCTGTCGCGTCCGGAGCGCTGCGGCGTGCGATCGCCATCGCTGACTATGCCGAGGCTCACGCCAGGCGGTGTTACGCGGCGGGAGCGCAATCCGAGGTCACGGCCGCCAAGGCGATCCTGTCTCGCATCCGCAACGGCGATCTTGAGGACGGTTTCACCCTCCGTGACGTGCACCAGAAGGACTGGTCGCACCTGACTGACCGTGATCAGGTCGCGGGCTCGCTTTCCCTGCTCGTCGATTTCGACTGGCTTGCGGAGCGAACGATCCGAACCGGCGGTCGCCCGCGGACGGTCTACACGATTAACCCAAGGGCCAAGACCTGATCATTTTCCTCCTGCACCGTGATCGTATCCCCTGTTTCGACCGCCTTCAAAACCTTCGAAAGCGAGTTCTGAAGGTTTTGAGGGGTTCGGTAGAGGACGGGTTTCGGCATTTTCGATGCCCGCGATAGTCTTTCGCCCTGCGTGACAACCCCGGCTGAGAACTGATAATTGCGGCGCAACGACGGGGACTGATTTGCTGACCGACCGCCACAACGCTATCGCCGGGAAAATCTGGGAGATCGCGAACCGCCTGCGCGGGCCTTACCGCCCTCCTCAGTATCGACTCGTAATGCTCCCAATGGTGGTGCTGCGCCGTTTCGACTGCGTTCTGGAGCCGACGAAGGACGCAGTGCTTGCGCAGCATGCCAAGCTGATAACGTCCAAGACGCCGGAAAACGCCGTTCCGCGCCTCCTCACCAAGGTGGTGGACCAAGGGCGAAGCCAGCCGCTTTACAATGTGAGCCCCTACACCTTCGCCAAGCTGCTCGGCGACAGCGAGAACATCGCGCCGAACCTCGTCGCCTACATCAACGGCTTCTCGGATAACGCCCGCGAGATTTTCGCCAAGTTCAAGTTCGGCGAACAGATCGAGAAGCTCGACGCAAGCAACCGCCTTTTCAACGTCGTCAAGGCGATGGCCGAAGTCGATCTGCATCCCAACGCGATCAGCAACCTCGAAATGGGGTACTTGTTCGAGCATCTGGTGATGCGATTCAACGAGCAGGCCAACGAGGAAGCGGGCGACCACTTCACGCCGCGCGAGGTGATCCGCCTCATGACGCACCTCGTCTACACGGGGGAGGAGAAGCTCTATCGGGAGGGCTTCTACTGCGACATCTACGACCCGACCTGCGGGACGGGCGGCATGCTCTCGGTCTCGGAAGAGACCATCCGCGCGCAGAACAGCCGCATCGGCGGGGTCGGGCTGCACGGACAGGAATACAACGACGAATCCTGGGCGATCTGCTGCGCCGACATGCTGATCAAGGACGAGCCGACCGACAACATCGTGCTGGGCGACACGCTCGGCGACGGCAAGACCAAGGACGGCTTCGAAGACCGCAAGTTCGATTACATGCTGGCCAATCCCCCTTTCGGCGTCGAGTGGAAGGATCAGCAGAAGGTCGTCGCCAAGGAGCACGACACAAAAGGTTTTTCCGGGCGCTTCGGGGCGGGGCTTCCGGCCATCAACGACGGCTCGTTGCTCTTCCTCCAGCATATGATCTCGAAGATGCGGCCTTTCGAGGCCGGCAACGAGAACAAGCCCGGCTCCAAGATCGCCATAGTCTTCAACGGTTCGCCGCTGTTCAGCGGCGATGCGGGCTCCGGACCGTCGCACATCCGGCGCTGGATCATCGAGAATGACTGGCTCGACGCGATCGTCGCGATGCCTGACCAGCTTTTCTATAACACTGGCATTTTCACCTATGTCTGGCTTGTCACGAACCGCAAGGCCGAGGAACGGCGCGGCAAGGTGCAGCTGATCGACGGCACGCGCTTCTTTGCCAAGATGAAGAAGAGCTTGAACAACAAGCGCAACGAGCTGACGGATGACCACATCCGCGATCTCGTGGAACTCTACGGCAACTTCACTGATGGCGAGAAGCGGCGCGTCTGCGTGGACGAGAAGGCGAACCTCTGGGAGGAGCGCGTCGTCTCCCGCATCTTCGAGAACAGGGAATTCGGCTTCCTGAAGGTGACGGTCGAGCGCCCGCTAAAGCTGAATTTCGAGGCGACGCCGGAGCGCATCGCCAGGCTCGACGAGCAATCGGCCTTCGCCGCGCTGGCGCAATCGAAGAAGCGGAAGGATGGCAAGGCCATCGCCGCCGAGGAGGAGGAAGGCCGCAAGGAGCAGGAGGCCATCCGGGGGCTGCTGGCGACACTCGCGCCCAAGGGGCGTTACCTGAACCGCGACAGGTTCGAGGACGATCTGGATGCGGCGGCGAAGCGCCGGGGCATGAAGCTGCTGGGGCCGATCAAGAAGGCGATTTTCGCCGCACTCGGTGAGCGAGACCCCGAGGCGGATGTCTGCACCGACGCCAAGGGCCGCCCGGAGGCGGACAGCGAGTTGCGCGACACCGAAAACATCCCGCTGCCGCCGGGCACAAGGTTGCCGCTGCCCATGCCCTTCGGACCGGAAGCGCCAAATGATGAGCTGGTTGCGGCCATGAAACCCGCCATCGACGCCTATATGCTCGCCGAGGTGCTGCCGCATGTAGCCGATGCCTGGGTCGACTATGCCAAGACCAAGGTGGGCTACGAAATTCCCATCAACCGTCATTTCTACGTCTACAAGCCGCCGCGCCCTTTGGCCGAGATTGAGCGCGACATCACGGCACTGGAAAGTGAGATCGCCGGGCTGCTCGAAGGGCTGGTAGGATGAGCGCGCGGATGCTGCCACACAAATGGTCACATCGGCGGCTTCGGTTTGATGTCAAAACAAACCCCGTCAAGTCAGAGGTGACCTTGCCAGATGACACAGAGGTTTCGTTCGTTCCAATGGATGCGGTGGGCGAATTCGGCGGGCTGCGGTTGGAGGACACGAAGCCGATTGCTGATGTCTACACCGGATATACATATTTTCGTGACGGCGACATCTGCATCGCGAAGATCACACCATGCTTTGAGAACGGCAAGGGAGCGCTTGCTCAGTGCCTTACGAATGGCGTCGCCTTTGGCACGACAGAACTGCACGTCCTCCGACCGCATCCTACGTTAGACACGAAGTTTCTTTTCTACATCACGATTACCCATGATTTTCGCAACATCGGCGAAGCGGAGATGCTTGGCGCTGGCGGTCAAAAGCGTGTGCCAGAACGCTTCATCAAGGATTGGCGTTCGCCCCTCCCACCCCTCGACACCCAGAAGCGCATCGCGGCGTTTCTGGATGAGAAGACGGCGCAGATCGATGCGCTGATCGCAAAGAAACAGGCGCTGCTGGAGCGGTTGGCCGAGAAGCGGCAGGCCATCATCACGCAGGCCGTCACCAAGGGCCTCAACCCCGCCGTCGCCATGAAACCCAGCGGCATCGACTGGCTTGGGGACATCCCGGCGCATTGGGAGGCTGGTAACATTCGGCGCTTCGCAACGATGAAGACCGGCCATACGCCCTCTCGAACGGTCGCAGAGTATTGGGCTGACTGCACGATCCCTTGGTTCACGCTGTCTGACGTGTGGCAACTACGGGACGGCACACGTCTTTACATTGAAGAGACTGCTGAGAAAATCAGCGAATTGGGTTTGGCGAACAGTGCGGCAGAGTTACTACCAGCTGGCACTGTGATTTTCTCTCGCACGGCATCCATCGGCTTTAGTGGCATTATGCCTTATCCGATGGCGACTACTCAGGATTTTTGGAATTGGATTTGCGGGCGAAAGCTATTGCCAGAATTTTTGCTCTTCATGTTTCGAGCCATGCACCAGAAATTTGCCGAAATCACGAACGGATCGACACACAAAACAATTTACCAGCCGATTGCCGCTGGCCTGCAAATCTGCGTGCCGCCGGTCGAAACCCAGATCTCAATTTGCGAGCATATCAAGTCAGATTTGGCAAAGATCGACAAGGTATTCCGGAAGATCGGCGACGCAGTCGACAAACTGGTCGAGTATCGCTCCGCACTCATCACCGCTGCCGTCACAGGCCAGATTGAAGGGCTACAATGAGCCTCGACGCAGCGACATATCTCGGTCACCTGCGGGCGTATCTGAATGCAGCCTATATTGTCCATGACGGCACAGGCGGTGCGGTCGAGTTGCGGGAGAAGTATTTCGCTGAAGACGGAGTGAAGCGCCTCGACCGCATTATCAGCCTTGGGCTTGCCGGGCCGGGCATAGCCTTCAAACTGGATCATGACGAAGTTGGGGGAGGCAAGAAGAGTGGCAATGGCAACAAGCCACCTCTCTTTCACTTCCTTGATGACCGAGCGAAGCCATGGTCGAAACGCTGTGATTTCGTGATCTTCCATGTCTGCGGGCGCGCGCTGCACGCCGATTGTATCGAATTCAAGTCCAAGAGCCTCGATCACAACACCATCGTGCCGCAGCTTAAGGCGGGCGTTGCATGGTGCCAGAGCCTCAAGAGGGTGATCGAGCACTACACAGGCGAACGCAAGACACTCAAGGTTCGCAAATTCGTCTTCGCTGACAACACAGCGCCCGGGCAATTTGTCGATGCGCGGCGACAGCTCTCAGCCGATCCGTCTATTCGTTACTATCACTTTGACGAAGTGAATGGGCAGTCGCTGATCGCGCTCCAAAACGCTTCCGTTGAGGAGATTTGATCGATGCCCGGCCATACCGAACGCGATTTCGAGCACGCCATCGAATACGGCCTGACCCATGGCGGCGGCTTCACCAAGGGCAGGCCGCAGGAGTTCGACGCTGCGACGGCGCTCTTTCCCAAGGATGTCATCGCGTTCCTCAAGACGAGCCAGCTCGCGCGCTGGGGCGAACTCGAAGCGATGCTGAAGGAGCGCACGGAGGTGACCGTGCTCGACAGCCTCACCAAAGAGCTGGCGTCCAAGGGCGCGCTCGGCGTGCTCCGGCATGGTTTCAAATGCTACGGCAAGCAACTGCGGCTCGCCTATTTCCGCCCCAACTCCGGCATGAACCCCGAGGCCGCGGCCCGCCACGCGGCCAATCGCTTCATCATCACGCGTCAGGTCGAGTTCGTCTCCGACGTGCTGAGGCGGCCGGATGGCGAGAAGCGCAAATGCGTTATCGACGTGGTGCTGAGCCTGAACGGCCTGCCCGTCGTGACGGTGGAACTGAAGAATCCGCTCACCGGCCAGCGCGCGGAAAACGCCGTCGCGCAATACCGGAAGCATCGCGACGGCCGCGATCTCCTGTTTCGCTTCAAGGAGCGCGCGCTCGTCCATTTCGCCGTCGACCCGGACGAAGTCTGGATGGCGACGCAACTGAAGGGCGAGGACACATTTTTCCTGCCCTTCAATCGCGGCCACCAATTCGGCGCGGGCAACCCGCCCGTCGCCGACAACTGGAAGACGCATTACCTGTGGGATGAGGTGCTACAGGCCGACAGCCTGCTCGATATCCTGCAACGCTTCATGCATCTGGAGGCGACCGAACGGCAGGTCGAGACGCCCACAGGCCTCAAGACCGTGCGCAAGGAAGGCATGATATTCCCGCGCTATCACCAGCTCGACGCGGTGCGGAAGCTCGTGGCCCATGCCGGGGCGAATGGCTCGGGCCGCAACTATCTCGTTCAGCACTCGGCGGGATCGGGCAAATCCAACACCATCGCCTGGCTCGCCCATCGCCTCGCCTCGCTGCACGACGCGCGCGACGAGAAGGTCTTCCATTCGGTCGTCGTCATCACCGACCGCCGGGTGCTGGACCAGCAGCTTCAAAACACGATCTATCAGTTCGAGCACAAGACGGGCGTCGTCGAGAAGATCGACGAGAACACCCAGCAACTGGCCAAGGCTCTGGCGAACGGGACGCCAATCGTCATCACGACGATTCAAAAGTTTCCCTTCATCAGCCAGGCGTTGCGCACGTTGGATCAGAAGGGCGAGGGCGTCGAGATCGCAACGCGCGACCGGCGTTTCGCGGTGATCGTCGACGAAGCGCATTCCTCACAGTCCGGCGAAACCGTCTCGGCGCTCAAGGGCATCCTCAACAAGGACGGCATCGCCGACGCGATCGCCAGCCAGGCCAGCGACGAGGAGGACGACGATCTGACCGAAGAGGCGAAGGCCAACATCCGCAGGGAGATGATGCAGCGCGGCCGCCAGCCCAACCTCAGCTTCTTCGCCTTCACGGCGACGCCGAAGTTCAAGACCAAGGCGGTGTTCGACGAACCCGGCCCGAGCGGCGAAGCCCCGTTCCATGAGTATTCAATGCGGCAGGCGATCGAGGAGGGGTTCATCCTCGACGTGCTCCAGAACTACGTCACCTACAAACGCTTCTTCGGGCTCGTGAAACAGATCGAGGACGATCCGGAAGTGCCGAGGAAAAAGGCCGCCAAGGCGCTCGGGCAATTCCTCGAAATCCACCCGGTGAACGTTGAGCAGGTGGTCGCGGTCGTCATTGAACATTTTCGATTGCGCGTCATGCACGAGCTCGGCGGCCGCGCCAAGGCGATGGTGGTGACCGGATCGCGGCTGCTCGCGGTGAAGTACAAGAAGGCGTTCGACAGCTACATTCGCGAGAAGGGATACACCGGCATTCGGGCGCTGGTCGCCTTCTCCGGAACGGTCGAAGACCCCGATGATCCTGGCTCGTCCTTCACCGAAGTCGGCATGAACAATGGCTTGCCGGAGCGGGAATTGCCGGAACGCTTCGACGGCGAGGAGTTCCGCGTCCTCATCGTCGCGGACAAGTATCAGACCGGCTTCGATCAGCCGCTGCTTCAGACGATGTATGTCGTGAAACGCTTGGCCGGGGTTCAGGCTGTCCAGACATTATCGCGCCTGAACCGGATCGCGCCGGGTAAGACAAGGACCTTCGTTCTCGATTTCCGGAACGAGGAGGAAGATATCTTCAAAGCGTTCAAGCCCTATTACGAGACCACGCCAATCGGCGAGAGCGTCGATCCGCACAAGCTCAACGATCTCCAGCACAAGCTTTTTCAGCACGCCATCGCGACGCCGGACGACGTGACGGATTTCGCAGCCCTTTGGTTCAAGGGGAAGCGTGACACCAGCGGACACGACAATCGCCTGATGAACGCTGTGCTTGATCGGTGCGTCGCACGCTTCAAGGAAGCGGAGGAGGAGACGCAGAACGAGTTTCGGGGCCAAATCACTGCGTTCTGCAAGCTTTACGCCTTCCTATCGCAGATCATGCCCTATTTCGACGAGGGTCTGGAACGCTTGTACGCGTTCCTGCGCAATCTTTCCCCGAAGCTTCCGAGTGCCGGCGATGGCACGAAGTTCACGCTGGATGACGACGTGGCGCTGAAGTTCTTCCGGCTTCAGCAGATGACAAGCGGCGCGATCAGGCTGAACGAAGGCGAGACCGAAGCCTTGAAAGGCCCTTCGGACGTGGGGACCGCTGGCGAGAAGGAGATGAACGTCCACCTCTCGACGCTTGTCGGGAAACTCAACGAGCGATTTGGAACGGACTTCACCGAGGCAGACCAACTTTTCTTCGATCAAGTTCGTGCGACGGCGGAGCGCAAGGAAAACATCGTCGCGGCCGCTCACGCTAACAGCTTTGAGGGGTTCTCCAGCTTCTTTCGGCGCGAACTCATGGACTTGTTTATCGCCCGCATGGAGGGCAACGAGGACATCTTCAACAAGGTCATGAGCGACAACCAGTTTCGCGATATCGCCGAGATGCATCTGGCTCGTGAGGTCTATGATCGGGTGCGTCGCCGCTCTGGGGGAGGCGCAACCGCTTAGATTCGTCCCTGACTTTTCCACATCATTTCAGGACATCTCAGAGTTCTGCGGGTATTATTGCGGGTATCATGCGATCTGAAACCAAAAAATATAATGTTTTATCAGGCGCATGAATGGACATTTCGCTTCCCTCTTGCGCACCACTTTCCCGCCGATCGCTGAAACAGCCCGCCGGACGCGCGGCGCCGCTCGTGCGATAGTGCCATGGGCGCCGGCCGTGGCGCCGACTGGGAGCATCGCATGCAGACTCACCTCGTCCTCACCCTCATCGGACGCGATCGGCCGGGTCTCGTCAGCGCCATTTCCGACATCGTGACCGCCGGCGGCGGCAACTGGCTCGACACGCGCATGGCGAGCCTGTCCGGCCATTTCGCCGGCATTCTTCTGGTGGACGCGCCCGCCGACAGGGCCGACGCGCTCGTGACCGCGCTGCGCACGCTGGAGACGCAGGGGCTGCGGCTGGTCATCGAAACGAGCGGCGAGGCGCCGGCGCCGGCCGAAGGCCTGCTCACGCTCGACCTCCTCGGCCTCGACCGTCCCGGGATCGTGCGCGACATCTCGCGCGTGCTGGCCGCGCATGGCGTTTCGATCGTCGAACTCGAAACCGAACGGCTGACCGCCTCCTTCTCCGGCGAGGCGATGTTCAAGGCGCGCGCCGTGCTGCAACCGCCCGCCGGCCTCGACCGCGATGCGCTGCGCCGCGCCATCGAGGCGCTGGCTAATGAACTGATGGTCGATCTGACGCTCGACGCCGCCTGACGCCGCGACAGCCGGACGCAGGCGCTGCGGCCTTGCGGCGGCCGGGCGCGCCCGCGATATCCAAAAAAGCGGAGGCGTGAAATCGGTCGGCCGCCGATCGCCTTCGGCTTTTCGGATGGGGGTCGATCATGCCCGCCGCACATCCCGTCGATCTTTCGCTTCAGCATCCCGTCGCGCAATCGCTCGTCGGTCCGGACGCGCTGTTCTTCAAATGGGCGCGACCGCGCGCGTGGACCGCGCGCAAGCGGATTCGCTACGTGCTGCGGATCTATGAATCCGCGCGCGGCGGCGGGCCGAAAAAGATCTACGAAGCGACGATCGACAACCGCGAACGCCTGCGACCGAAGCCCGCCGACATTTCGCTGCGCGCCGGACGCGTCTACCTCTGGGAGGTCACGGCTTGCGATCGCGCCGGCAAACCGATCGGCGCGAGCCGGCGCAGCCGGTTCGGCTACCGCACCGATTTCGTTGTCGAAAGCGCGATGCCCGCGCGTCTGCGCCGGCCCGATTTCGTTCCGGCCGCGCCCCACGTGTTCGGATGTCCAGTCAGGATGCGTCCGCGCGCCGCGCTGGACGCGCCGTGCGAGCCCGAGCCGGGCGAACCCGGTGGCGACGTCGCCCCGAAACAGATCGCGTGGGGTTCGACCGCGGCTTATGTTTTCCTCATTCCGCATCTGTGGCGCAACTGCGCCGTGCGCTGGGACTATTCGGGCGTCGCCGGCTGCGATCGCGTGCTGTTGCAGATGGCGCCCTTTCCCGGTTTCGCCTATCCGCCGAATTCGCCGGACGTTCTGACCGATCCGAATGTCGCGGCCGCGCTCGTCGGGCCGCCGGCCATCGCTTGCTACGACTCCTACGAGCGCGACCTGACGCGCGCCGACAACCCGCGCGAGCTATATGCGTCCTCCGGGTTCAATCTGCTCGATGCCGCCTTCTGGGACGAGCCGCCGCTCGCGGCGATGCTGCGCCTCGTTCCGTTGCGCGCCGACGGAACGCTGGCCGACATCGCCTCCGATCCCACGACCGTGATCTGCGCGCAAACCTGGCCGGGAATCGTACTCTCCAGTCTGACGGTCAGCTGGTGGTGGGGTGAGGCGCCGCGTCGCGTGGTGAATTTCGAGATCGAACTCGTGGGCGATTTCGTGCCGGAATCCTGGGGCGTCGACGCGCCGTCGGCGATCCTGTTCCACGTGACGCCCGAACATGTGGAAACGCGCGAGGCGACCATCGACGGCGCGCCGGTTGCGCACGAAACGACGGTCCATCACGGCGGCGATTGGACGGATTTTCGCGCGCATGTGTTCGAGCTCGACGCATGGGAGCGCGGCCGCAAGTTGCGCGGCCGCGTGGTTCAGGAGATGAAGTGTCTGTCGCGCACCGCCTGGACGGTGCAACCGCTGATCGATTTCATAGAAGCCGACGTGGCGGTCGAATGCTATCCGGGCATCGCGATCGACTGGGCCTATTGCGGAGGCCCGCTGACGGCG
Source organism: uncultured Methylocystaceae bacterium (assembly GCA_937870755.1). Classification (GTDB taxonomy): domain Bacteria; phylum Pseudomonadota; class Alphaproteobacteria; order Rhizobiales; family Beijerinckiaceae; genus JAJXWB01. The sequence continues at coordinate 54,769 of CALMZV010000145.1, read as the reverse complement.
GACCCTTGCGCGCCGCCGAGCCTGTCCTCTCCGGAGGAATGCGGGCTGCCGCTGAACGCCTCGCATGGCCCGCCGCCGGTCTCCTGCTGGGACGATGTGTTCGCGTTCTTCGACGCCACGCTGACGGGAACGCGCCGCGTGCGCACGATCGAGGAGCGCAGGTTCCGTCCAGACAATCCGCCGGAGGACGGCGACGAGACCGACACATCCACCTGGCGCAGCGACGTGAACGAGACCGCGCGCACGAACGAGGACGTGACGGTCCGCTTCGCCTGGCCCGGAGATCCCAGCGACGGCGCGGATTTTCGAGGCAGCCTGTTGCGATCGGCGCCTGCGACCATGACCGAAACGGTCGGCGCCACGAACCGCGAGTACCAGTTCAAGCTCTATGCCGGCGGCGCGACCATGGAAGAACTCTGGGGCGAGCGTCGCGGCTACCACGGCGACAAGCCCTACGAAATGGGCGGTTGGGGCGTGTCGATGGCTTTCGACCGGCTGGAGTTGAATTTCAGGCACGATCTTTGGGCCGAGACCGTTCACGACGAAGAAGGTTTCGTGACGCGCTATCTGCTGATCGACTACGTGCTCGACCGCTGATCCCGTCGCGCGTTTACAGCACGCGCGTGCGGATCGTGCCGGGAATGGCGCCGAGCTGTTCCAGGAGACCCGGCCGCATGTCGCGCTTGTCGTCCACGTCCACCACCACGTAGCCGAGATCGCCGTCCGTCTGAAGATACTGCGCGGCGATGTTGAGGTCGCGACTGGCGAAACACTGGTTCACGCGGCCGAGCACGCCCGGAACGTTGTGATGGATATGCGCGTAGCGCGCGCCGGTCGCGCGCGGCGGCAGTTGCGCCTGTGGAAAGCCGACGGCGCCGAACGTGGCGCCCGTCTGCGCGTAGTCGATCAGCTTGCGCGCGACTTCCGAACCGATGCGCTCCTGCGCTTCCTGCGTGGAGCCGCCGATATGCGGCGTGAGAATGACGTTCGGCAGGCCCTGCAGCGCCGAGACGAACCGGTCCCTGTTGGAGGACGGCTCGACCGGAAACACGTCGACCGCCGCGCCGGCCAGATGACCGCTGTTCAGCGCCGCCGCCAGCGCGTCGATGTCGACGACCGTGCCGCGGCTGTTGTTGACGAGATAGCCGCCCTTCTTCATGGCCGCGATCTCGGCTGCGCCGAACATGCCGCGCGTGGCCGGCGTTTCCGGCACATGCAGGCTGACGACATCGGAGATCGCGAGCAGGTCTTCGAGCGTGTCCGTCGGCTCCACGTTGCCGCGCCGAAGCTTGTCAGTGAGGTCGAAGAAGACGACGCGCATGCCCATCTGTTCGGCCAGCCCCGCCAGCTGGCTGCCGATGTTGCCGTAACCGACGATGCCGAGCGTCTTGCCGCGCACCTCGAACGCGCCTTCCGCGCTCTTGTCCCAGCGGCCCGCATGCGCGGCGTTCGAGCGCGGAAAAACGCCGCGCATGAGCATGATGATTTCGCCGATCGTCAGTTCCGCCACGCTGCGCGTGTTGGAAAACGGCGCGTTGAACACCGGCACGCCGCGCATGCGCGCGGCCGCGACATCGACCTGGTTCACGCCGACGCTGAAACAGCCGATCGCGACGAGTAGCGGCGCGGCGGCGAGCATCTCGGCCGTCATTTTCGTGCGCGACCGGATGCCTAGAAGATGCGCATCCGCCAGCGCCGCTTTCAACGCCGCGCCGTCGAGCGCGCCCGGCAGCCGACGCACGTTCGCGTAGCCTGCCTGTTCGAACAGGGCGACCGCGCTGTCGTTCACGCCTTCGAGCAGCAGCGCGTTGAGCGGCGGATGAATCATGAAACGGCCCGCGGAGTCTGTCTGGAGAAGAACGGGCGCGCCAGACGGCGCAGCCAGCGGCGCGAGCGCGCGTCGACCGGCGCAGGCGCCGCCGTCGCGCGGTGGGCGACCTGCGCGCCCGGCACGAAGGCGTCGAACGCCGCCCAGAATTGCGCGCGGATGGCGTCGCGTTCCTGCAATATCTCGTGACGCGCCTGCGCCAGCACGATCAGGCGGCCGGCCTTCATGTGCGCGACGAACCGCGCAGCCGCCTGCATCGAGACGACGACATCGGCGCCCGCGCCGAACGCCAGGAGCGGCGTGGAAAGCCGGCGCGGAAAATCCGCATCGGCGAACGCGTTCGTCACGCGGAAAGCGGCGTTGAGCCAGCCGATGGTCGGATCGCCGAGCGCCAGTTGCGGCGCCGCCGCCACGATCCGCGCGTTGCGGGCGTAGCGGGCCGGATCGCTCGTCAGCGGATTGCCGGCATACGGCCGGGTCATGCTCGAGGTTTCGCCGCCGCCGGGAATGAAATGCGCGCCGAGGCCGAAAATGTCGAGCGCCTCGATGATCGCGCGCGTCAGGTGCGGCCGGCTCACGCCCGCGATCTCGATCATCGGCGCGGTCGCCACGATGCGCGAGAACGGCGAAAGCCCCGCCCGCGCCGCCGACAACAGAATGGCCGCGCCCATCGAATGGGCGAGCGCGAACCACGGCCGCGGGCAATGCGGTTCGAGCACGTCGGCGACCAGCGCCGCGATGTCGCGACGATAGAGAGAGAAATCGTCGATATGGCCCTTGCGCCGGTTCGGCAGTTCGCGCTCGGACAGCCCCTGCCCGCGCCAGTCGAGCGCGACCACGACGAAATTGCGCGCCAGCAGTTCGCCGATCGTCTCGAAATATTTTTCGATGCACTCGGCCCGACCCTGCAACACGGCCACGCAACCGCGCGGCGGCGCGGCGGCCTGCGGCGTCCAGCGCGCCACGCGCAACAGCAACCCGTCCTCCGCGCGAACGACGGAAACGACGGCGCCGGGCGGCGCGCGATTGTCCTCGGTTTCGAAAAGGTCCATCGGTCCTTCTGCGGCTGCGTCGGTGTTCTACAGGCCCGCGCCGCAAAATTCGAGACGGCCCTTCACGCCGGCTTGCCCCAGGCGATGGTATGGCCGGCCAGCCGGGCGCGGTCGCGGTTCGGATACATCAGCATCAGCCCGACGATCCCGGCCGCGATCAGTATGAACCCGTTGATCTGGAAGCCGGCCAGATAGCCTTCGAGCGGGCTGGCTGCGTTCTGCACCACGCGCCCCATCACGAAAGGCGCGGCGACGCCGGCGAGCGAATAGAACGCGCCGTAGACGGCGAGCATGCCGCCGCGCTGGGCGGACGGCGTGAACTCGCCGATCATCGGCGGGCACAGCGGATAGATCGCGCCGGTGCAGGCCGAGGCCGCCACCAGGCAGGCGATCATCGCCCCCGGACTGCCGACATGCGGCATCGCCAGGATAAACAGGCCCGCGAGCAGCAGCGGCGCGGCGCCCAGCACCGCCCGCGCCGTGCGCGTGGTGGCGCCGCGCGCGATCATCCGTTGCGATAGCCAGCCCGCGCCCAGCACCACGATGGCCCCCGCCACCCACGGAAGCACCGACAGCAGCCCGGCTTTCTCCTGCGGAAAGCCGAGCCCCTTGACGATGAACGGCGTGAACCAGGTGAGCGCGAGCGAAAGCGCCCAATAGGCGCCGAAGGTCGCCAGGCTCGCGCCGATGAAGGTCGGCGTGGCGACCAGCCGCCAGAACGAATAGCGTCGCCCTTCCTCCACCTCGCGCGTTTCGTCCACGAGCGGCCCCTCGCGCCCGAACACGAGCCACAGCGCGACCCATACAAGCCCCACGATCCCCAGCGCGCCGAACGCCCAGTGCCAGGAATATTTGACGATGATCCAGTTGAGCGCCGGCACCGCGACGATCACGCCGAGCGCGGAGCCTTGCGAGAGAATGGCGGTCGGCAGCGCGCGTTTTTCGTCCGGAAACCATTTGTAGAGCGCGTGGCAGGCGACCGCGAACGCCGGCCCCTCGCCCGCCCCCAGGATGATACGGCAGACGACGAGCGTGGTGAAACTGACCTCGCTCGCCATCGGAAACTGAACGAGCGACCACACGAGCGCGAGGATCAGCAGGATCCAGCGCGTCGGCCGCTTGTTGGCGATCATGCCGACGACGATGGCCGTCGCCGAAAACAGGAAGAAGAACGAGGAGCCGAGAAAGCCGAACTGTTCCGGCGTCAGTTTCAGGTCGTCCATGATCGGCGCGCCGGCAAGGCCCACGACGACCTTGTCGGCGAAATTCACCAGCATGTAGAGAAAAAGGAGAAAGGTGATTCCCCAAGCGCCTTTCGGCGTCGCCTGCCCGCTCATGGCTCCCCCCGATCCCCGAGTTGGACGCCCCGTTGGCCGGGCTTGATCGAAATCTAGCGCCGCTTTTTCGCCACCGGCAACAAAAACCGCCGCGGGCGCCCCGCCCGGCCCCGGAATTTTGTCGAAACCGCCCGGTTCTGGGCCTTGCGAGCCCTTCCCGCCCTTCCCAGATAGGGCCTGCACGCGCCGTTCGCGGGCGTGCGTGGTCTGGAACAGCCCGGGGCCGGCAAGCGGCGCGGGCGCGCCGGACCCCCGGCGGCTCAACAAGCCGCTCGAACATGTCGCTCAATGGAGGATATGCAAATGCGTGGTTTTGATCTGTCTCCCCTCTACCGTTCGACCATCGGGTTCGACCGTCTGTTCTCCATGCTGGACCAGACCGCCGCTGGCGAACCTTCCGCCTACCCGCCCTATAACATCGAGCGGACCGCGGAGAACGCCTATCGCATCACCGTGGCCGTGGCGGGTTTCGCCGAAGTCGACCTGACGATCGAGGCGCGTGAAAACGTGCTGACGATCCGCGGCGCCAAGGAAGCGCGCGCCGACGGCGCCGAAAAGCCGGAAGTGCTTTATCAGGGCATCGCCGCCCGCGCCTTCGAGCGCCGGTTCCAGCTCGCCGACCATGTGCAGGCGACCGGCGCCAGGCTGGAGAACGGCCTGCTGCATGTCGACCTCGTGCGCGAGATTCCCGAAGCGCAGAAGCCGCGCCAGATTCCGATCGGCGGCGCGCCGAAGGTCGTCGAGGCCAAGGCTGCGTGATCCAAGCCCGCGCCATGCGCGTCCGGGAAGAAAGAAGGCGGCCCGCAAGGCCGCCTTTATCGTATGGGTCCGTGCGGCCGCTCAGTCGAAGACGATCACGCCGCGCGCCACCCCGCCCTTGCGCAGCTGCTCGAAACCCTCGTTGATTTCGTCCAGCCTGTAGGTGCGCGAGATGAGCGAGGTCAGATCGAGTTTTCCCTCCATCGCGAGATCGGCGAGGATCGGGAAATCGATGTCCGGTTGCACCGAACCGTAGAACGACGTCGTCAGGCTCTTTTCCTGAAACACCATCGAGGCCGGCGCGATCGGCACGCGCGTCGTGACCGCCGGAATGCCGACCATCGTCGCCTGTCCGCCCGGCGCCACGCAGTCGACGATCTGCAGAATGGTCGCCTCCGACCCGATGGCGTCGAACGCATGATCGACGCCGCCGCCGGTCAGCGCGCGCACCGCCTTCACGACGTTTTCGGTCTTGCCGTTGATCGTGTGGGTCGCGCCGTATTGCTTGGCGTATTCGAGCTTGTTGTCGAGCAGGTCGACCGCGATGATCTTGGAGGCGCCGGCGAGCCGCGCGCCCTGCACGATGTTCAGTCCGACGCCGCCGCAGCCGACCACCATGACCGACGCGCCCGCCGGCACGCGCGCGTGACGCGTGACCGCGCCGACGCCAGTCGCCACGGAGCAGCCGATGATGGCCGCCACCGTCCAGGGCAGATCCTTGCGCACCGGTACGAGATTCTCGGCCGAGCAGACGACTTGTTCGCGGAACGTGCCGATACGCGCCATCAGGCTCACCGGCTCGCCGTTCAGTTTGAGGCGCGAAGTGCCGTCCGGCAGGCCGGTCGGCGGGGTTTTGTGGCCGTTGCAAAGCACCGAACGGCCGGAATTGCAGTAGCGGCAATGGCCGCAATGGCTCGCGAACGAGAAGATGACGTGGTCGCCGACCGACAGATGCGATGGGCCGGGGCCGACCTCCTCCACGATGCCCGCCGCCTCATGGCCGAGCACGATGGGCAGCTTGTTCGGCCAGTCGCCGACCATGTAATGCCAGTCGCTCATGCAGACGCCCGTGGCCTTCATGCGCACGCGCGCCTCGCCCGCCCGCGGCGCCGCGTCGAATTCGAGATCGAGGATTTCGAGCGGCTTGTTGATTTCTCTGAGGACTGCGGCCTTCATCGGCGTTTCGCTCCGGACTTCTTGTTTTGAAACCGCCGGCAGATTGGCCGCTGGCGGAGTGGAGCGCAAGGCGCGTTTTGCCGCCTGGCGCTTGAAAGATCGTGGCGGTTTGCCCCATAAGGGGGCGTCTCCCGGTAGCTCAGCAGGATAGAGCAACGGTTTCCTAAACCGTAGGTCAGGGGTTCGAATCCCTTCCGGGAGGCCAGCCGCCCAAGATTCCGGCCGCCCAAGAATCCAGCCGCCTGCGAATAAGAACCCAGCCGCCTAAGAATATTGCCCGCGCAGCTCCCGTTTCAGCAGCTTGCCGGCCGTATTGCGCGGCAGGTTCTCGACATAGATGACCTTTTTCGGCGTCTTGAACGGCGCGAGATGTTCGCGCGCGTGCGCGATCAGCCCTGCCTCGTCCGGCTGGAAGCCCGGCCGCAGCACGACGACCGCCGTGACGACCTCGATCCATTTGGGGTCCGGCAGGCCGATCACCGCCACTTCCGAGACGGACGGATGCTTGAACAGCGCCTCCTCCACCTCGCGGCCCGCCACCACCACGCCGCCGGACTTGATGATGTCCTTCACGCGGTCGACGACGAACAGATAGCCTTCCTCGTCCATGATCCCGACGTCGCCCGAATGGAACCAGCCGCCCTCGAACGCTTCCTTCGATTCGTCGGCCTTGTCCCAGTATTCCATCAGCAGTTGCGGCGAGCGGTGGACGATCTCGCCCTGCGTTCCGGGCGGAACGTCGTTCATGGTCTCGTCCACCACCCGCGTCTCCACCGACAGGATCGGCCGGCCGGCCGACGCCGGGCGCGCGTCGTGCTCCTCGGGTTTGAGAACGGTCGCCAGCGGTCCGATCTCGCTCTGCCCGTAGCAGTTGAACGGCCGTATGCCGGGCAGGCGCTGGCGCAGCTCCTGCAGCACCGGCACCGGCATGATCGAGGCGCCGTAATAGATGTTGCGCAGCGTGGAGAGGTCGCGCTTGTCGAAATCGGGATGGCGCAGCAGGCTGATCCAGACCGTCGGCGGCGCGAAGAACGAGGTGATGCGATGTTCCTCGATCAGCTTCAGCACCGTTTCCGGCACGGGCGAGTCGATGAGATGCGTCGTCGCGCCCATGATGATCTGCGGCATCGTGAAACAATGCATCTGCGCCGAATGGTAGAGCGGCAGCGCGGCCAGCGCGACGTCGGACCCGCTCATCTCCAGTTCGATGATGCAGGCGGCGTACTCCGCCATGAAGGCGCGGTGCGTCATCGCCGCGCCCTTGGGCGCGGCCGTCGTGCCGGACGTGTAGAGGAACTGCGCGAGATCGTCGTCGGCGGCCACGCTCTCGTCCATGCGCGGGGCGCTGGCGTCGCGCGCGATCTTCAGAATGTCGAGTTCGCCGGGCGCCGCCCGGTCGAACCGGCCGTAGAACGAGATTCGCGCCCCGTCGCGGATCTGGTCGACCGTGCTCAGCAGGTCCGCCTCGTGGATGAGCGCGTTCGCGCCCGACTGGTCGACGATGTATTTCAGTTCGCCCGCCGTCAGCGCGTAGTTGATCGGCACATGGACGAGGCCGGCGCGGTTGCAGGCGAGCCAGAGCACGACATAGGCGTCGGAATTGCGCGCGTAGGCGGCGACGCGATCGCCCTTTTTCAGCCCCCTGGCGACGAGCGCGTGCGCGACGCGCCCGGCGGCCGCGTGCAGGTCGCGGAACGACCAGCGGCGGTCGAGATAGGTCAGCGCCAGCCGGTCGCGGAATTTCGCGGCCGAGCGATGCAGCGCGTCGGCGATCGTGTGGCTGCGCAGCGCCGGGTGGTTCGCGCCCGTTCTGGCTTCGGCTCCCATGGACTCCCCTTCCGTTGGTCCGTCTGATGCGGTTCGTCCGGTTGAAATGCCCCGCCGCGCGCCTGTCAAGCGCGGGGTTTGACGACCGTCCGATCCCGGACCAGACTGCGCCCTGCGTCGTTCCGGAAAGAAAAGGGCGGCGCGCCGCGAGCGGCGACAAGGGCTGGAAAAAGCCCGCCGCGTAGGGAGGTCGCGGATATCACAGCGCGTGCCGGGCGACGCGGCCCCGTCCCGTCGGTTGGCGTGCGCAACGACAAACATGCGCAACCGCGCAGGGAAGAAACGCAGGAAACACCATGAAAAGGACATTCGTTCAGGCCGCGCGCCTCGGCGCGCTCGCGGCCGGCCTCATGATCGCCGGAACGGCGCTCGCGCAGAAGAAATACGGGCCCGGCGTCACCGATACGGAAATCAAGATCGGCCAGACCATGCCCTACAGCGGGCCGCTGTCGGCGCACGGCATTCAGGGCCGCACCGAAGTCGCCTATTTCACCATGCTCAACGAGGAGAAGGGCGGCATCAACGGCCGCAAGATCCGGCTCATATCGCTCGACGACGCCTTCTCCCCGCCCAAGACCGTCGAACAGACGCGCAAGCTGGTCGAGGACGAAGGCGTGTTCGCCCTGTTCGGATCGAGCGGCACCGCCGCGCAATCGGCCGTGCAGAAATACGCCAACCAGAAGGGCGTGCCGCATCTGCTGCTGTCGACCGGCGCGAACAAGTGGAACCAGCCGAAGGTCTATCCGTGGTCGACGCCCGCCTTCCACCTCTATGGCACCGAGGGCGAGGTGCTGGCGAAATATCTTCTGTCGGTGAAGCCCGACGCCAAGATCGCCATTCTGATGCAGAACGACGATTTCGGTCGCGACTATGTTTCCGGCTTCAAGAAGGCGCTCGGCGACAAGGCGGCCTCGATGATCGTGAAGGAGGTGACCTACGAACTCACCGACCCCACGCTCGATTCGCAGCTCACGCAGTTGAGGGCTTCAGGCGCCGACGTGTTCTTCAACGTCAGCCTTGGCAAGGCGGCCTCGCAGGCCTTCCGCAAGGCGCACGAACTCGGCTGGAAGCCGCTGCAACTGGTGGTCAGCCCCTCGGTCGGCCGCATGTTTCTCGAAGCGGCCGGCCTCGACAGCGTGAAAGGCATCGTCGCAGCCACGCCCTACAAGCAGGTGTCGAGCCCGCGCTGGGCCAACGACCCGGACGTGCTCGCCTACAAGGCGTTCATGAAGAAATACCTGCCCAACGAAGACCCGACCAACGAGATCGGCTTCGCCGTCTATTCGTTCGCCTACGCGATGGGCAAGATCATCGAGGCGTGCGGCGACGAACTGACGCGCGAGAACCTCCTGAAACAGGCGACGAACCTGAAAGGGCTCGCCGCGCCGTCGCTGCTGCCCGGCACCACCTACAATACGAGCCCGGACAACTACGTGCCGTTCCGGCGCCTGCAGGTGCAGCGCTTCACCGGCGACGACTGGGAGCCGATCGGCGCAATCACGGTCGATTGAGGCCGCGCCGCATCTGTCGCAATGCCGAAGGGGGGACGCGCCGTCGCGTTCCCCCTTTTCTCATACGGTCCTTCTCATACGCTCCGCGCGCCGTCTCCGCCGATGACGACCGGCGCCTCGATCAGGTGCGGCGCGAGCGGCGGGTCGGCGACATAGGCCGGCGCGGGCGCTCCGCTCCGCGCGACGTTCATGCGCCACTCCCGCCGGCGCGGAATGCGGTCGAGGCCGATGGCGAAGACGTGCGCCTCCTCGCCCTTGATGCGGATGCGCACGAAATTGCGATGCGTGTTGCGGCGCATGGAGGTGAACGCGTCGTTGTGGTTCATGTCCAGAAACCGCGACGACGTGTAGAGATAAAGCCCGAACAATCCGGCCGCGACCGCGCCGCCGATGACGATCGTCTCCAGCGCGAACAGGACGAACGCAAGGCGCGGCCAGGCCGTGGCGTCGAGGACATGCATGTTGGCGAGCCCGAACAGAATCGCCAGCCCGATCGACGCGGCCGAATGGATGAGCGCGGTCGCAAGCGACACCGCGAATATCTTCGGGCCGCCGCCTTCTTGCCGCCGCGTATAGACCCAGAAACCGAGAAAGAAGATCGCCGGCGTCAGATACAGCGCGTCCGGCCACGCATGCCATGTCAGCAACCCCGCCAGCCAGTAGAAGACGCCGAGCATCAGCGCGAACGTGGGATTGAGCAGCGTGAACAGAAAGACGCCGGCGAGCATGCGCACGCTGTCGGTCCGCGACGGGTAAATCGCCTCGCGCCCCGGCGCCGCGCCATCGCGCCCGAGCGTGAGTTTCCGGATGGCGCCGTCGAGCCAGCGCGCGGCGCCGCCCGTTTCGTCGAGCGCCACCTCGCGCGGCAGATGATGCGTGCCGTGCAGGAACGCGCCGCCGCCGCCGGAGGTGACGAAATGCGTCGCGTGCGCGCCGTCGGCGCTGCGCCCCTCGTAACGGCTGTAGTGATGCGAATCGCCCGCGATCACCAGCGGGATCGTCACGCCGGGGCGCCGTTCGACGGCGATCCGCGCGATGGAATCGAGCACGGCGAACGCTTTCGCGCCCTGCCTGTCGGGATAGACCCAACCCGGCTCCGGCCCGCACAGGATGATGCGCGCGCCCTCGGGCATCGCGCGCGCGACGGCGGCGAAATAATCCTTCTGCGACTGGTCGACCGCGTTGACGAGCTGCGCGTCCACGCCCCAGATCCACCAGCTTTCGGTGAGCTGGAGCGCGAAATACGAACGATGCTGATAGGCGCGCCAGCCGCCCAGATGCAGCTGCTGGCGGCGCGCGAACAGGCCCATGAATTGCACGAGCCCGTCGTACCAGTCGTGGTTGCCGGGCAGCGCGAACACCGGCGGCCCTTTGGGCGAATCCGGATCGGGATCGGGAAACGCCCAGCCATAAGGATCGCGCAATTTCCGCTGGTAGGATTCGAGCGTGGCGGTCGGATAGACCTCGTCGCCGCCCATCGCCAGCAATTGTCCGCGCCGCGTCGCGAACCCGTCGATCTCCAGCCGCTCCTGCGCGATGAGCGAGGCGATGGCGTAGGTGGAATCGAATCCGTCGGCGAGATCGGCGACGTAGTCGACCCACACCGCGCCGTCCTCGTCCGGCGTGAAGGTCCACACATTCGGATCGCCCACGCCCGGCATGAACTGGCGCGCGCGTTTGACGAGTTCGTCATCCTTCACCGTGTCGAGCGCGGCCACCATCAGCCGGCCGTCGGCGTATTGGCCGAACAGTTCCGACACGATCACGCGCCACAGCAGTTTGGCGAGCAGGGTCGGCTGGAACCAGCCCGTCATTCCCGGATAGCGGGCGAGGTCCTCGGTCGAAACGGGCGGGGTGTTCGGCATGGCGTCGAAGTTTGCGCGTGCGCGCGCGTCTTCGCAACCGGCTACATGCGGTTTGGCAACCAGAGAATGAGGCTCGGAAACGCGAGGAACAGCGCGATCACGATCAGATGCGCGATGAAATGCGGGAAGGCGCCGTGGAAGACTTCCATCACGGGGCGCTGCGCATAGCGCGCGACGATGAAGCAGTTGAGCCCGATCGGCGGCGTGATCATGCCGACTTCCGCCGTCACGATCTTGATGACGCCAAACCACAACGGATCGAAACCCAGTGATTTGATAAGCGGCAGCACGATCGGCACCGTCAGCACCAGAATGGCGATCTGGTCCATGAACGAGCCGAGAATGATGTAGCCGATCAGGATCAATCCCATCACGATCCACGGCGACACGTTGAGGGAGCCGACCCAGGCGACCAGACCCTGCGTCAACTGCGTGAGCGTGAAGAAATAGCCGAAAATGCTCGCGCCCAGCAGGATCATCGCGATCATGCAGCTCGAATAGGCCGCCCGCTGGAAGGCGTGCGCCAGTTGAGCGGGTCCGGCGTGGCCGCGCACGACCGCCATGACGAGCGCGCCCAGCGCGCCGATGGCGGATGCTTCCGTCGGCGTGGCGATGCCCGTGTAGATGACCGTGGTGACGATGCCGAACAGCACGAGCATCGGCCCGACCAGCCGCAATAGCCGCACTTTCTCCACCAGCGGCACGGCCCTGGTCGCCGGCGCGCGCGAGGGATCGCGCCACACCAGGAACAGCACCGTTAACATGATCGCCATCATCACGATGAGACCGGGAATGATGCCGCCGATGAGCAGCTTGCCGATATTCACTTCCGCCAGCAGCCCGTAGATGACGAGCGCGACGGACGGCGGAATGAGCATGGCGAGCGTGCCGGAAATGGCGACGACGCCCGCCGCCATCCTCGGTTCGTAGCCCTGTTTGATCATCGCCGGCAGCGAGGTCGACGACAACGTCGCGGCCGAGGCGGTGGACGTGCCGCAGATGGCGCCGAAACCGGCGCCCGCCATCGCCGTCGCCATGCCGAGGCCGCCGGGAATGCGCCCGAGCCACGCCGCGGCCGCGCGGAACAGATCGTCGGCGACGCCCGAGATCAGCACCAGTTCCGCCATCAGCAGGAACATCGGAATGGTGATGAGTTCGTAGGAGGAGACGGCTGTCAGCGGCGTGGTCTGAAGCACGCCCAGCATCATGTCCATGCCGCCGATGAGATAGAGGCCGAGCGACCCTGCCAGCGCCATCGCGAACCCGACCGGGGCGCCGATGGCCAGCAGGGCGAACAGAACGATCAGAACGAACGCCGCGATCATTCGCCCATCTCCCGGTCCATCGCTTCCGTCGAACCGGAGACCGGCGGCAGGTCAATCAGCGGCGTGGGCGCGAACAGGCTGAGAAGATGCCCGACGAAATGCAGCGTCAGCCGCAGGCACAGAAGGCCGGCGCCGAGCGGGACGAAGGCGACCGACGCCCACGCCGGCCAGTCGATTGCGCCGGCGATCGCGTCGCCCGCCGCATAGGCCGTCGCCGCGCGCTGCAGGCCGACGGCGGCGATCAGCGCGAACAGCGCGGCCGACACGCCGCACACGAGCGTCTCGCAGATGCGTCGCAGCGTCGGGCTCATGAAATTGTGCAGAATGTCGACCGCGACATGCGCGTTATGGGCGAACGCGCCTGACAGTGCGAGATAGAACAGCGCAACCATCAGATAGAGCGAGATGAAATCGTAGGCGAAGGCGAACGGCTTGTTGAAGACGTAGCGCATCGCCACGTCGCCGGCGGCGATCGCCATGATGAGAAAAAGCGCGACGGCCGCGAGTGCGCCAGCGATTTTTTCCGCGCCCGAAACGAGCCGCAAGAGCCCCGCCATCCCGTCCCCCCGGACTTCCCGTCGCGCGCGCCGCCGCGCGACCGCGCTTATTTCAGCGCGGCCTCGAACGCCTTCAGCACTTCGCTCCCCGCCTTGCCGCGCTTGTCGAGCGCGCCGGCCCACTCGGCGCTCACCGTCGCCATTTCGCCGCGCACCTTCTGTTTGTCGGCAGCGTTCAGTTCGACCAGCGCCACGCCCAGCGCCTTCAGCCGGTCGCGATCCGCCGTCTCGGTCTCCTGCGCGATTCTGCAGGCGCTCTGCGTCGCCCTGGCGCTCGCTTCCGTCAGCGCCTTGCGCGCGTCCTCCGGCAGCGATTTCCACCGGCGGTCGCTGATCATGTAGGAGACGATGAAACTGCCGAAATTCTCGCCCACCGTCGCCGATTTCAACAGTCCCTGCAGGTCGTAGGAATAGATCGAGGAGAAGGGGAACAGCATGCCGTCGATCGTGCCGCGCGACAGCGACTCGTAAACCTCCGGCGTCGCCATCTGGATCGGCGTCGCGCCGATCTTGCGCACCGCCAGTTCCTTCGCCGCTCCGGAAGTGCGGATTTTCAGCCCCTCGAACGTCTTCAGCCCCTCGATCGTCTTCTTTCCGAGAAACGCCTGGTAGGGCGGCAGCACCAGCGCAAACAGCACGCGCACGCCGAGCGGCGCCAGTTCGCGTCTGGCGAGCACGCCGTCGTCGGCGACGAGTTTCGAATAGGCCAGCGTGCCGGGACATGATTCGGAGAAATTGAGCGGCAGTTCGGCCACCACCGACAACGGCAGCTTGTCCGTCGTGAAGGAGGGCGCAACATAACCGATGTCGACCACGCCGGTGGAGGTGAGCGACAGCATGTCTTTCGCCTTGCCGAGCTGTTCGGCCGGGTAGTATTCGAAGGTCAGCGCGCCGTTGGAGAGTTTGGTCGCCTCCGCCATCCACGCCTTGGTGATTTTCTCGCCGATGTAGTGGCCGGAGGGAAACGAATCCGCCACGCGCAGCTTGACCGGCTGGGCCTGCGCCGCCGCGCCCGCCACAACAAACGAAAGCGCCAGCGCGCCCGCCGTCAGCTTGCCCATTCCCGTTTCCTCCCCGTGCGGCTCTTGCTCGCCGTCGCGCTGCGACTCTAAGGGGCGCCGGCGCGAACGCAAGCCCACTTGATCTTGGCGCCGGAACCCCGACATTGGCTGCGATGAAGGACGAAGAGCGCAACAGGCTTTCGGCGAGGGCTGCGCGCTATGCGCGGGTCGGCGCCAATATCGGGGGCGTCGCCGCCCGCATGGCGGGCCAGAAGATCGCGGGCGGATCGCTCGGCGACGCCTCGAACGCGGCCGCGCTCGCGCGCGCGCTCGGCGGCTTGAAAGGCCCGCTGATGAAAGTCGCCCAGTTGATGGCGACCATTCCCGATCTTCTGCCGCCCGAATATGCGGAGGAACTGGGCAAGTTGCAGGCCGACGCGCCGCCGATGGGCGCGGCCTTCGTCGCCCGCCGCATGCGCGCGGAGCTTGGCCCCGACTGGCGCGCCGTCTTCGCCGATTTCGATCTCAAGCCGTCCGCCGCCGCATCGCTCGGCCAGGTCCATCGCGCGCGCGCCCACGACGGCATGCAGCTTGCGTGCAAGCTGCAATATCCAGACATGAAATCGGCCGTCGAAGCCGACCTCGCGCAATTGCAGATCGCCTTCGCCGTGCATCGCCGCTTCGCCTCCGTCATCGACACGCGCGAGATCGCCAAGGAGATCGGCGCACGCGTGCGCGAGGAGCTGGACTATCGCCGCGAGGCCAGACACGCCGCGCTCTATGCGTTGATGCTGGACGGCGAACCGACGGTGCGCGTGCCGCGGGTGCGCGAGGAGCTTTCGACCGACCGGCTGCTCGTCATGCAATGGCTCGACGGCAAGCCGCTGCTGTCATTCAAGGGCGCGCCGCAGGAAGTGCGCGACCGCATCGGCGTGGCGATGTTCAAAGCCTGGTGGCTGCCGTTCAGCCGCTACGGCGTCATCCACGGCGACCCCCATCTCGGCAACTATTCGGTGTTCGGCGAAGGCGAGGGCATCAACCTGCTCGACTACGGTTGCATTCGCATCTTCCCTCCGAAATTCGTCGGCGGCGTCGTCGATCTTTACGAAGGGCTGAAACGCAACGACGAGGCGCGTATCGTCCATGCCTACGAGAGCTGGGGCTTCACGAATCTGAAGAAGGACGTGATCGACGTGCTCAACATCTGGGCGCGCTTCATCTACGGGCCGATCCTGGAGGACCGCGTGCGCACCATCGCCGATGGCGTGGCGCCCGGCGCCTACGGGCGCAAGGAAGCCTTCCGCGTGCATCAGGCGCTGAAACAGAAGGGGCCTGTCACCGTGCCGCGCGAATTCGTGTTCATGGATCGCGCGGCGATCGGGCTCGGCGGCGTGTTCCTGCACCTCGACGCGAAGCTGAACTATCACGACATGTTCAACGCCGCATTGGGCGATTTTCGCCTCGACGCGCTGGCCGCGGCCCAGCGCGCGGCGCTGGAATTCGTCGGCCTGGCCGCGCCCGCATGAGCGCGGCTGCCTAGGCGACCTGCACGATCGCCTCGATCTCGACCGCGATGCCGCGCGGCAGCGCGATCATGCCGACGGCCGAACGCGCCGGCCGACCAGCATCGCCGAACACCTCGACGAACAGATCGGTGCAGCCGTTGATCACCTCCGGCTGCTCGCCGAACCCCGGCGCGCACCGCACCATGCCGAACACCTTGACGACGCGCGCCACCCGATCGAGCGAGCCGAGCGCGGCGCGCATGTTAGCGAGCAGCACGAGGCCGCAGAACCGCGCCGCCTCGTAGCCTTGCGCCACGGTGAGGTCCTGGCCGACCACGCCCGTCATATAGGCGCCGTCCGGCCGCTGCGGCCCGATGCCCGAGAGATAGAGCATGTCGCCGACCCGCGCCGAGGCGACGTAGTTGCCGGCCGGCGCCGCCGCCGCCGGCAGCGCGAGCCCGAGCGAACCGATCCTGTCTTCCGCGCTCATTCTCTCATCCTTTCGCCAGCAGTTGCATCGCCGCTTCGTGCGCGCGCGGGTCGCCGGCCGCGATGATCGCGCCGCCCCTGGTGGCGTCGCCGCCATCCCACGTCGTCACGACGCCGCCGGCCCCTTCCACGATCGGAATGAGCGCGATGATGTCGTAGGGCTGCAATCCATCCTCGATCACCAGATCGACATGGCCCGCGGCGAGCGCGCAATAGGCGTAGCAGTCGCCGCCGTAGCGCGGCAGCCGCGCGGCGCGCTCCACCCGCCGGTAGGCCTCGCGCCGGTCCTCGCCGATCAGCAGCGGCGACGTGGTCATCAGCGTCGCCTCCCCCACGTCCGCGCAGGCGCGCGTGCGCAGCCGGCGCCGCTCCGTTCCCTGCCCGCGATGGGCCGGCCCGGTCCAGTGGCTGGCCGCGCCGTCGCCGAAGAACCGCTCGCGCGTGAACGGCTGGTTCATCAGCCCGTAGCACGGCCGGCCGTTGTGCAGGAGGCCGATGAGCGTGCCCCAGACCGGCAGGCCGGACACGAAGCTCTTGGTGCCGTCGATCGGATCGAGCGCCCACACATACGGCGCATCCATGTCCTGGGCGCCGAACTCCTCGCCGAGGATGCCGTGGCCGGGAAATTGCGCGCCGATCAGGCGGCGCATCGCCACCTCCGCCGCGCGGTCGGCCTCGGTCACGGGATCGAACGCGCCGCCCACGCTCTTGTCCTGCGCGCCGAGCGCCGTGCGGAAGAACGGCATCAGCGCCTCGCCCGATACGTCCGCCAGGCGCGCGACGAAATGTTCGAAATCGACGGCGTTCATCGGCGGTCTCCGTTCGCGCGCGAAATGATGCTACGAGAAAACGTCAGTCGGCCCGAACGGGCGCGAAAATTCACGGGGACGAAACGACGCATGGGTTCCTTCGGCAAACCGGCGCGCGGACCGGCGATCGTCATCGCGGCGCTGGTGGGCATTTACATGCTCAGCCAGTTCTTCCGCAATTCGATCGCGGTGATCGCGCCCGATCTGGCGCGCGAATTCGATCTCGATGCGGCCGCGCTCGGCTTCCTGTCCTCGGTGTTCTTTCTTTCTTTTTCCGCCGCCCAGATCCCGCTCGGCGTCGCCATCGACCGATGGGGGCCGAAAGCGCCGATGGTGGCGACCGCGCTGCTTCTCATCGCCGCGACCGTGTTTTTCGCGCTGGCGGCCGATTCGCGCCAGCTGACCGCCGCACGGCTGCTGCTGGGCTTCGGCTGCTGCGCCTATTTCATGGCGCCGCTCGCCCTCTACGCCGGCCTGTTCTCGGCCGACCGGTTCTCCACCGTGGCGTCCATCCATCTGGGCGCCGGCTCGCTCGGCATGTTGATGGCGACCGCGCCCCTGGCCATCGGCGCGGCTTCCATCGGCTGGCGCAACGTATTCCTCATCGCAGCCGCCTTCGCCGCGCTCATGACCGTCACCCTCGTCCTGTTCGTCCACGAGGCCCCGCAGGCGGTCGCGGCGCGCCGCAGCCGCGCCGAAACCTGGGGCGAGACTTTCGCCGGCATTCTGGCCTCAACCAGGGCGCCCGGCTTCTGGCCCCTGTTCTTCATGCAGGCGGCCAGTTCGTCGACGCTCGCCACGATTCTCGGCCTGTGGGTCGGCCCGTGGCTGGCGCAGGTCTATCATGTGCCGCTCGAGGAGCGCGGCAGCCTGATCCTCGCGCTCGCCGTGGCCCAGATCGCGGCCGTCTTCGCCTGGGGGCCGAGCGACCGGCTGTTCCGCAGCTACCGCGTTCCGGTGCTGATCGGCACGGGGCTGGTCGTGGGCGCGCTCGCGCTCGCCGCGCTGGCGCCGATTCCGCGCGCCGCGCTGCCGTGGGCGCTCGCCTTCTATGGCGCGGCGCTCGGCTTCTTCCCGGTGCTGGTCGCCCACGGCAAATCGCTTTTCCCCCCGGCGCTCACCGGCCGCGGCATCACGCTGCTCAATATGGGCACCATGGGCGGGACGTTCGTCATGCAGTCGGTGACGGGCCTGGCCATCGAAACCTTCGGCTTCCGGATGGTCGATGGCGTGCGCACCTATCCGCCGGAAGCCTATCGGCTGGTGTTCGCCATTCTGGCCGCCCAGCTCGCGCTCGCCGCCTGGTTCTACCGGCGCGCTCCCGATCGGGACGAGGCGCTCGCCGGCGCCGCCTCTCAGGACGAGGCGCCGCTGCAACAGTCGGAATAAAAATTCCAGGACGGCCACTTTAAGGGCGATATAGACTAAGGACTCACTTGCAATTTGTGCGTTGCGAGATAGATTGAATATGCCCTCTTTGGGCGTTTCCTCCCAAGACTTGGGCCGCTTGCTTGCAGGCGGCCTCTTTCTTTTTTGGGCCGCTTGCTTGCAGGCGGCCGCTTTCTTTTTGTGGTCAGCGCGCGGCAGGCGCCCCCGGCGGACGACCTATTCGGCCGCGGCCTTTCGCCCGACATCGGCGAGCGCGAGCCGCGAGAGCGTGTCGACGACGGCCCGCATGTCGGCTGCAACACGCTCGAAATGCTTGGTCTTTTCGATTCTGGCCTCGTCCAGATACAGAGCCCGGTTGATTTCGATCTGGAGCGCGTGCACGCGGCCGGCCGGCGCTCCGTAGTGTTCGGTGATGAACCCGCCGGCGTACGGCTTGTTGCGTTGAACCGAATAGCCCAGCCGCCGCAGCTCCGATTCGGCGGCCGCCGCGAAGGCCGAATCACAGCTGGTGCCGAATCGGTCGCCGAGCACGATGTCGGCCGTCACCCGCTCCAACCGCCCGCCCGCCGACAGGAACGAGGGCATGGAATGGCAGTCGACGAGCACCACGGTCCCGAATTGCGCGGCGGCGCGCTGGATCAGCCGGCGCAGCGCGGCGTGATAGGGCCGGTAGAGAGATTCGATACGCGCGAGCGCGTCCTCCACCGGCAGGCGCCGGGCGTAGATTTCCTGCGATTCGCCCACGATCCGCGCGATGGTGCCGAGCCCGCCGGCGACCCGCAGCGAGCGGGTGTTGGCGTGCGCCGGCAGCCGCCCCTCGAACATGCGCGGATCGAGTTCGTAGGGTTCGCGGTTCACGTCGAGGAAGGCGCGGGGAAAGAGCGCGCGCACCAGCGGCGCGCCGCCGGCGCCGGCGAACATCTCGTCGACGAACGCGTCCTCCGAGCGGCGCAGCGTGGCGGGGTCGAGGCGCGACAGCGCCAGAAATCGTTCCGGATAGATGCGCCCCGAATGGGGGGAAGACAGAACGACCGGCGATGCCGCGCCTGCGGGCGCGACGACCTCGACGGGGGTCGCCAGTTCGGGCTCGGCCGGCGCGACCGCGCCTATTTCCCCAACGATGCTCGGTTTGCGATCCATTCGGTCTCCCGGGGCGGGCACTCTGCCAGCCTCGCGCCGCGCTGTCCACGCGAACGAATTTTTCATCCAACCGGTCGCTTGTCGCTCGGTTTCACTCGATTTTTACCGAACCCGCGCTCTATGATGACGCCATCCCGGAAGCGGACGGCGCGCCCTGTGCACGAACAATCGGTCGGACCAATGAAAATCCTGCTCGCGGAAGACGACAACGACATGCGCCGGTTTCTGGTGAAGGCGCTGCAGAACGCGGGCTACACCGTCGCCTCGTTCGACAACGGGCTTTCGGCCTACAACCGTCTGCGCGAGGAGCCGTTCGAGCTGCTCCTGACCGACATCGTGATGCCGGAGATGGACGGAATCGAACTCGCCCGCCGCGCCACCGAACTCGATCCCGACATCAAGGTCATGTTCATCACCGGTTTCGCGGCCGTGGCGCTCAACCCGGACAATCACGCGCCCAAACAGGCGAAAATCCTGTCCAAACCGTTCCACCTGCGCGATCTGGTGAACGAGGTGCAGCGCCTGCTGGCGGCCTGATTTCGCCGCGCCCGGCGCTTGCGCGCGCCCGCGCGAGCCTTTATAGCCAACCCGTCCCGGCGACCTCGCGGTTTCCGGCGCATGTCCCGACCATGCGGACCGTCGCTTGCGACGAAGTGGGCGCGTAGCTCAGCGGGAGAGCACTACGTTGACATCGTAGGGGTCACAGGTTCGATCCCTGTCGCGCCCACCATTTTCGAGCCGGCCGTCGCGCCGGTTTTTTCGCGATTTCGATCCGCCCTTGGCAAACGCGCGCAAACGCGCTTGGCTTGACCCGTTCCGTTCCGCAACGACCGAACGACAGGAGGGCGCCATGTACGCTGCGATCCGACAGGCCAGGGCGAAACCCGGCAAGGCCGACGAACTCGCGCGCCGCATCAAGACGGGCGCGCTCTCGATCATCTCCAATGTGCCGGGCTTTCTGGGCTACTACGTCGTCTATTCGCCCGACGACACGGTGACCGCGATCAGCCTGTTCAATACCGTCGAAGGCGCCGAGGAATCGAACCGCCGCGCGCTCGCATGGGTGGAGAAGAACCTGGGGCCGCTACTGGTCGAGGGACAGGCGACCGCCGCCGCCGGCCCCGTCATCGTCCACGCCACGCCATAGACGGGTCCGCCCGCGCCGCGATTTTGATGGACGGGACGCGCCCCCGCGTCCGAAACTGTTTGACCCCGCGCACGCACGCGCGCGCCTCGAAACTCGCGGACCCGCCATGAACGCCCCGCTCCTTCGCGTCGGCATGACGCTCGACGACAAATACTCCGCCCCTTCGGGCTGGCTCTACATGACCGGCATGCAGGCGCTCGTGCGCCTGCCGATTCAGCAGCGACTGCGCGACGCCGCCGCGGGGCTCAACACCGGCGGCTATATCTCCGGCTATCGCGGCTCGCCGATGGGCCGCTACGACATGGAACTGTGGGGCGCGGGCAAGGCGCTCGCGGACAACAACATCGTCTTTCGCCCCGGCCTCAACGAGGATCTGGCCGCCACCGCCATCTGGGGCGCGCAATATGTCGGCGCCTTTCAAGGCGCAAAGGTCGATGGCGTGTTCGGCGTCTGGTACGGTAAGGGACCAGGCGTCGACCGTTCGGGCGACGTGTTGCGCCACGCCAACTCGGCCGGCGCCGCGCCCAGGGGCGGCGTGATCTGTCTGGCCGGCGACGACCACGGTGCGAAGTCCTCCACCGTGGTCAATTTCTCCGACCAGATCTTCATCGCGGTCGGCATGCCCGTCCTCTACCCCTCCAACACGCAGGAACTGATCGACTACGGACTGCACGGCTTCGCGCTTTCGCGCTATTCGGGCTGCTGGGTCGGCATGAAAGTGGTGACCGACGTCGTGGAGGGCGGCGGCTCGGTCTATGTCGCCCCCGATTCGCCCGCCATCGTGACGCCCGACCCGCCCGCCCTGCCGGGCGGCGTGAACATCCGACCGTTCGACATGGCGGTGGCCCAGGAGCAGCGGCTCTACAACCACAAGCTGCCGCTGGCGCGCGCCTACGCCCGCGCCAACCAGCTCAACCGCATCGTGCTCGACGCGCCGCGTGCGCGGATCGGCGTCGTCTCCGCCGGCAAGGCCTGGCAGGACGTGTTGCAGGCCAAGGCCGCGCTCGGCCTTTCCGACGACCGCGCGCGGATGCTCGGCGTGCGCATGCTGAAGATCGGCATGATCTGGCCGCTCGATCCCGAGATCGTCCGCGATTTCGCCGAAGGCCTCGAAACGATCGTGGTGGTGGAGGAGAAGCGCCCGATTCTGGAAGACCAGATTCGCGCCATTCTCTATGGCGCGCGCCATGCGCCGCGCATCGTCGGCAAATACGCCAACGGCCATGTGTTCGACCCCGAGCATGGCCCTGTCGCGCTGCCGAACTGCGGCGAGATCGGTCCCGAACTCGTCGCCGACGTGCTCGCCACCGCGCTGTTGCAGATCGACCCCGACTGCGGTCTGAAACCGACCAACGGCCCGGCCCCGAAATCCGCCGCGCCCGGCGCGCCGACCCGCATGCCGGGCTTCTGCTCCGGCTGTCCGCATTCGCGCTCGACCCGCCTGCCCGACGGTTCGCGCGCGCTCGCCGGAATCGGCTGCCACACGATGGCGATGTTCGTGAACCCGATGCAGACGACCACCGTCTCGCATATGGGCGCCGAAGGCGTCATGTGGCTTGGCCAGCAGCCCTTCACCAGCGAGGAACACGTATTCGCCAATATCGGCGACGGCACCTATGCGCATTCCGGTTTTCTCGCCATCCGCCAGGCGGTGGCCGCCCATGCGCCCATGACCTACAAGCTGCTCTACAACGGATTCGTGTCGATGACGGGCGGCCAGCCGGTCGAAGGCGCGCTGAGCCCGTCGCAGATCCTGCACGAACTCGCCGCCGAGGGCGTGAAAAAGATGGCGGTGGTGACGGACGACCCCGACCGCTACATCGGCGTCGCGCTGCCGCCCGGCGTGAAAGTGTTTCCGCGCATCCAGCTCGACGCCGTGCAGCGCGAATTCCGCGCCTACAGGGACGTTTCGGTCATTCTCTACGACCAGCCCTGCGCGACCGAACGCCGGCGCCTGCGCAAGCGCGGCAAATGGGAAGACCCGCAGAAGCGCGCCTTCATTAACGCCGAAGTGTGCGAGGGCTGCGGCGACTGCGGCAAGGTGTCGAATTGCATGTCGATCGAGCCGCTGGAGACCGAACTCGGCCGCAAACGGCGCATCAACCAGTCCTCGTGCAACAAGGATTATTCCTGCGTCGAAGGTTTTTGCCCGAGTTTCGTGACCGTGCACGGCGGCCGGCTGCGCAGGCCCGAGCCCGCGCTGAAGGCCGATGCGCCGGCGTGGGAGATCGCGCTGCCCGAACCGACGCTCCCGCCGGTCGGCGATCAGTTCAGCGTGCTCATTGGCGGCATCGGCGGCACGGGCGTCGTCACCATCGGCCAGACGCTGGCGGTGGCCGCGCATCTGCAGGGCCTCTATTCGTCGAACCTCGACGTGACGGGCCTCTCGCAGAAATACGGGGCCGTGATGTCGCATGTGCGCATCGCCAGCGCGCCGGACCATCTGCACGCGACCAGAATCGCCGGCGGCGAGACGGACACGCTGATCGGCTGCGATCTGATCGTGGCGGCGGGCGAGGAATCGCTCTCCAAGCTGAAAACCGGCCAGACACGCGCGGTCGTCTGCACCGATCTCATTCCCACCGCAGAATTCGCCCGCAACCCCAACTGGACGGTGGACGTTCCCACGCTCTCCAGGCGCCTGACCTCGGTCATGGGGGAGGACGTGCTGCTGATG
Organism: uncultured Methylocystaceae bacterium; assembly: GCA_937870755.1. GTDB lineage: Bacteria > Pseudomonadota > Alphaproteobacteria > Rhizobiales > Beijerinckiaceae > JAJXWB01. Next base: position 31,375 of record CALMZV010000145.1, on the reverse strand, counting down.
GAAGGCCAGCGGCTCGCCGCCGCGCTGCTCGGCGATCCGATCGCCGCCAATATGTTCATGCTGGGCGCGGCCTGGCAGCGCGGCCAGATACCGCTCGAACGCGCGGCCATCGAACGCGCGATCGAACTGAACGGCGTGGCGATCGACATGAACCGGCAGGCGTTCGAATGGGGTCGGCGCGCCGCGCACGATCTTTCCGCCGTCGAGCGTTTCGCGCGCGAAGGTTCGACCGGAAAGTTCGTGGCGCTCGCGCCGGTCGAGCCGTCGACGCTCGCCGATCTGATCGAGGATCGATTCAGGCGACTCGTGGCCTACAGGAACGCGGCCTACGCCGAACGCTATCGCGCGCTGGTCGATCGCGTGCGGCGGAGCGGCGACGACGCGCTCGCGCGCGCGGTTGCGAAATACTATTACAAGCTGCTCGCCATCAAGGACGAATGGGAGGTCGCCCGCCTCTACGCCGCGCCCGAATTCGCACGCGCGCTCGAAAGCCAGTTCGAAGGCGACTACAAGCTGCATTTCCATCTGGGCGCATGGCCATTCGCGAAAACCGATCCCGCGACCGGAAAACTCGTGAAGGGCGAGGTCGGGCCGTGGGCGATGCGCGCGTTTCGCGCGATGGCGCGGCTGCGCTTTCTGCGCGGCTCTATTCTCGACCCGTTCCGCAACAGCCTGGAAGCGCGCCACGCGCGCGCGACGCTTGCGCAATACGAGGCCGACATCGATGCGCTCTTGGAACACGCCGACCCGCGCGGCGCGGCCATCGCGACGCGCATCGCCGCGCTGCCGGAAAAAATTCGCGGCTACGGCCACGTGCGCGCGCAAAGCGCGACCGAGGTCGCGGCCGAGCGCGAGAAATTGTTCGCGCAATGGAAGAAGGCCATAGCGGTCGAAAACAAGGCCGCATGACGAACCGGAGGAAACCATGACCCAACGCGCGCTCGCGCCGGCGACGTTCGCCGATTATCGCGCCATCGCGAAAAAACGCCTGCCGCGGCAGCTGTTCGATTTCATCGACGGCGGCGCCTATCAGGAAGTCACGCTGCGCGACAACGCCGCCGATCTCGATCGTCTGCGCATTCGCCAGCGCGTCTTGCGCGACGTGTCGCACATCGACACCAGCGCCGATCTGTTTGGCATGAAGGCGGCCATGCCGCTGGCGCTCGCGCCGGTGGGCCTCGCGGGCATGTTCCGCCGCCGCGGCGAGGCGCAGGCGGTGCGCGCGGCCAACGCCGCGAATGTGCCGTTCTGCCTGTCGACTGTCGGCGTCTGCGGCATCGAGGAAGTGGCGGCCGCCGCCTCAACGCCCTTCTGGTTCCAGCTCTACGTGATGCGCGATCGCGGCGTGGCGCGCGAGCTGCTGCAACGCGCGGCCGCCGTCGGCTGCACGACGCTCGCGCTCACCGTCGATCTCGCCTATCCCGGCGCGCGCTATCGCGACGTGCGGTCCGGCTTCGGCGGCGGCCTCGACAAGTGGGGCGATCTCGCCGTGCTGTTCGATCGCGCGCGGCGCTTTGCATGGCTGCGCGACGTGGCCATCGGGGGGCGGCCGCACGCGCCCGGCAACCTCGCGAGATATCTGCCCGACAACGCCACGCTGCCGCAGTTCTCCGCGTTCGCCGCGCAGAATCTCGACCCGTCCGTGAGCTGGAAGGATGTGGAATGGATTCGCGGCGAATGGAAAGGCGCGGTGCTGCTGAAAGGCGTGCTGGACGCGGAAGATGCGCGCCGCGCCGTGGATGCGGGCGTGCAGGGCGTGATCGTCTCCAACCACGGCGGCCGCCAGCTCGACAGCGCGCGCTCCTCCATCGGCGCGCTGCCGTCCGTGATCGACGCGGTCGAAGGCAGGATCGAGGTGCTGATGGACGGCGGCGTGCGCTCGGGACTCGATGTGGTCAAAGCGGTCGCGACGGGCGCGAAAGCCTGTCTCATCGGCCGCGCCTGGGTGTGGCCGCTGGCGGCGCAGGGCGAGGCGGGCGTGACGCGCATGCTCGCTTTCATGAAGAAGGAAATCGAAATCGCGATGGCGCTCGCGGGGCTGACGAACATCGGCGAGATCACACGCGCGGCGCTCGACCGACCGGACATCTGACCGCGCCCCAACCTCATGGCGCGATGCGGGCGCGGCCCGGCCGGGTTCTCCGAACTTTCTACCCGCCGAGTTTCTCGCGCATCGCCGCCGGCAGGCGCACGGGTTTGCCGTCGGTCACCGCCGCGACGCGCACCTCGGCCGTCACAAGAACATCCGCGCCGCGCAGCACGCGCTGCGCGAGCACGGCGGAGGCGCCTTTGACATGCCTCGCCCATGTCTCGACGGTCAGAACGTCGTCCATCCGCGCGGGCTTGAGAAAATCGATCTGCATCGCCCGCACCACGAAGGCGAACGGGGCTTCGCCCGCATGGATCGCCTGCTGATGGATGCCGAGATCGCGCAACAGTTCCGTGCGCCCGCGCTCCATGAAACGCAGATAGGAGGCGTGATAGACGACGCCGGAAAAGTCGGTGTCCTCGTAGTAGACGCGGATGGGAAGACGATGCGCGCTCACGCCTCGTCCTCGCCGAACAGGCCGAACTGCGCGGTCGGACGCGCAGGCTCGGCGAGCCCGAGATGACGGAACGCCAGCGCCGTCAGCAGGCGCCCGCGCGGCGTGCGCTGCAGGAAGCCCTGCTGCAGGAGATAGGGCTCGATGATGTCCTCGATCGCGTCGCGCGGCTCCGACAGCGCCGCCGCGATCGTCTCGATACCGACCGGCCCCCCGCCGAAATTGCGCGCGATCATGTCGAGATAGCGCCGGTCCATCTGGTCGAGGCCGATGGCGTCCACATCGAGCAGCGACAGCGCCTTGTCGGCGACCGCGCGCGTGATTTCTTCATCCCCGTCGACGGCCGCGAAATCCCGCACGCGCCGCAACAGCCGTCCCGCGATGCGCGGCGTGCCGCGCGCGCGCCGCGCGATCTCGTTGGCGCCTTCGCGTGTCATTGGCGCGCCGAGCACGCGCGCGCCGCGCGCGACGATCCGCTCCAGCTCCTCCACCGTGTAAAAATTGAGCCGCACCGGAATGCCGAAACGGTCGCGCAGCGGCGTCGTCAGCAGGCCCGCGCGCGTGGTGGCGCCGACCAAGGTGAACTTCGCGAGATCGATCTTCACCGAACGCGCCGCCGGCCCCTCGCCGATGATGAGGTCGAGCTGGAAATCCTCCATCGCGGGATAGAGAATCTCCTCCACCGCCGGATTGAGCCGATGGATTTCGTCGATGAACAGCACGTCGCGTTCTTCGAGATTGGTGAGCTGCGCCGCCAGATCGCCCGCTTTCGCGATCACCGGGCCGGAGGTCGACCGGAAATTGACGCCAAGTTCGCGCGCGAGGATTTGCGCCAGCGTCGTCTTGCCGAGACCCGGCGGCCCCACGAACAGCACATGGTCGAGCGCATCGCCGCGCGCCTTCGCCGCCTCGATGAAAACCTTGAGATTCTTGCGCGCGGCTTCCTGCCCCGTGAAGTCGGCGAGCGAGAGCGGGCGCAGCGAAACGTCGGCGTCGTCGTCGCGCCTGTCGCCACTCATCAGCCGCGCGTTCATTGCGCAAGCTCCTTCAGGCCGCGCCGGATGAGCGCGCTGGTCTGCGCGCTCTCGCCGAGCGCCTTCACGCTCGCCGCCACCGCGGCGGCCGCCTGCGGCCGGCCGTAGCCGAGATTGACCAGCGCGGAAATGGCGTCCTGCACGGGCTTGGGCGCTGTCTTCGCCTCGTCCTCGCCCGCAAGCCGCGCCGCCAGCGGATCGACCGCCGACAGCGCCGGCGCCTTGTCCTTCATCTCCGCGACGATGCGGGCTGCGAGTTTGGGTCCGACGCCGGGGGCGCGCGCGACCGCCGCCTTGTCCTGCATGGCGACGGCGCTCGCAAGTTCGGCCGGCGACAGCACGCCGAGAATGGCCAGTGCGACTTTCGCTCCGACCCCCTGCACGTTCTGCAACAGCCGGAACCAGTCGCGCTCCGTATCGCTCGCGAAGCCGAACAGGCGGATCGCATCCTCGCGCACCTGCGTTTCGATCGACAGCGTCGCGGCTTCTCCCGCGCGCGGCAGGCGCTGCAACGTGCGCGCCGAACATTGCACGACATAGCCCACGCCGTTCACGTCGAGGATCACATGGTCCTCGCCGTAGCCGTCGATAAGGCCCTTCAGCTTGCCGATCATCGGGCGACTTTCACGAGAACCGCCCGCGCGCCGCGATGCTGCGCATGGCAGATGGCGACGGCGAGCGCGTCGGCCGCGTCCGCCGCGCGCGCGTCGCTCTTCGGTAGCAGCGTCTTCACCATCATCGCCACCTGGCGCTTCTCGGCATGCCCGGCCCCCACCACCGTCTTTTTCACGAGATTGGCGGCGTATTCCGCCACCGTCAGCCCGGCCATCGCGGGCGCGAGCAGCGCCACGCCGCGCGCCTGTCCGAGCTTCAGCGCCGATTGCGGATCGCGGTTGACGAAGGTTTCCTCCACCGCCGCCTCCTGCGGCGCATGGGCGGCGATCACCTGCGCGAGGCCCGCATGCAGCGCCCGCAGGCGCGCGCTCAATTCGTCGCTCGCCTCCGACCGCACCACCCCGCAGGCGACGAAGCCGAGGCGCGACCCCTCCGCCTCGATCACGCCCCAGCCGGTCGTGCGCAGGCCGGGATCGATTCCGAGAATCCGAATCGGGACGGGCGGCATGGCGGCAGGCTACGCGCTCTGTGCGCGGCCCGAAAGCCCGCCTTCGCGTCGCCTGCGGCGCAAGGGCGCAGGGACCGGCCGGAACATCGACCACTCAAGCGCGTTCAGCGCTCAGTGTCGGACGGGAGACCGCGGGATGTCAGGTTTCAGCGCACTGGATCTCGCGCGGGCGCAATTCGCATTCACCGTCAGTTTTCACATCGTTTTCCCGATCTTCTCGATCGGGCTGGCCTCCTATCTGGCGACGCTCAACGGCCTGTCGCTGCTGACGGGCAGGACCGTCTATCTCGACCTGTTCAACTACTGGCGCAAGATTTTCGCCGTCACGTTCGGCATGGGCGTCGTCAGCGGCATTGTCATGAGCTACCAGTTCGGCACGAACTGGAGCGTGTTTTCCGACAAGGCCGGCCCCGTCATCGGCCCGCTCATGGGATACGAGGTTCTCTCGGCCTTCTTTCTCGAAGCCGGCTTTCTGGGCATCATGCTGTTCGGCCGCGAGAAGGTAGGGCCGACGCTGCATTTTCTGGCGACCCTGATGGTGGCGCTCGGCACGTTCGCCTCCGCCTTCTGGATTCTCGCCGCCAACAGCTGGATGCACACGCCGCAGGGCCACGCCATCAACGCGGATGGCCAGTTCGTGCCGGTCGACTGGCTGAAGGTCATTTTCAATCCCTCGTTCCCCTATCGGTTCGTCCACATGGTGCTGGCGGCCTATCTGACGACCGCCTTCGCGGTCGGCGCCGTCGGCGCGCTGCATCTGCTGCGGGGAACGGCGTCGCCCGCCGTGCGCACGATGTTTTCGATGGCGATGTGGATGGCCGCGCTCGTCGCCCCGCTGCAATTGCTGGCCGGCGACCAGCACGGCCTCAACACGCTCGAACACCAGCCGGCCAAGATCGCCGCCATCGAGGGTCATTTCGAGCCGCAGGCGCGCGCCCCGCTGATTCTGTTCGGCGTTCCGAACACGGCCGAGCGGCGCGTGGATTACGCGCTGAAACTTCCGCTCGCCGGCTCCCTCATCCTCACCCACTCGCTCGACGGCGTGGTTCCCGGTCTGACGAACTTTCCGGAAAAGGACTGGCCGCCGATGGCGATCGTGTTCTGGAGTTTCCGGCTGATGGTGGCGCTCGGCATGGCGATGATCGGCCTCGGCGTCTGGAGCCTCTATGCGCGCTGGAAGGGCCGGCTTTGCGATTGGCCGTGGCTGCAGCGCGCCGCTCTCGCGCTGGGGCCGAGCGGGTTTGTCGCGGTTCTCGCCGGATGGGTGACGACGGAGGTCGGACGCCAGCCCTGGGTTGTCTACGGCCTCATGCGCACGGAACACGCCGTCTCGCCGATCGCGGCGCCGGCGGTCGGCGCCTCGCTGCTCGCGTTCATCGTGGTCTATGCGTTGGTGATGGCGTTCGGCCTTTTCTACATGCTGGCGCTGATGAACAGGCCGCCGCTCGCTTCCGACGCGCCGGCGCCGCACGCGCCCGCTCTCGCCACCCCGCTGCGCGAGATTCTCTTTCCCCCCTCGCCCGACGCGCGGTGACGCCATGCTCGACCTTCCCTTCGTATGGGCCGCGATCATCGCTCTGGCGGTCCTGATCTATACCTTGCTCGACGGCTTCGATCTGGGCGTCGGCATTCTCTTTCCTTTCGCCCGAAACGCCGAGGATCGCGGCCGCATGATGGGCGCGATCGCGCCTGTGTGGGACGGCAACGAAACCTGGTTGGTGCTGGGCGGCGGCGGCTTGCTGGCGGTGTTTCCGCTCGCCTACGCGGTGATCTTCTCCGCGCTTTACGCGCCGATCATGATCATGCTGCTGGCGCTCATCTTCCGCGGCGTGGCGTTCGAGTTCCGCTGGCAGGGCGCGCGCGCCGCCGCCATCTGGGATCGCGCCTTCGCGCTCGGCTCGCTCGTCGCCGCCTTCGCGCAGGGCGTCACGCTCGGCGCGCTGGTGCAGGGCGTGCCGGTCGAAGGCCGCGCCTACGCCGGCGGCTGGTGGGACTGGCTCACCCCGTTCAGCCTGTTCACCGGCGCGGCGCTGGTCGTCGGCTATGCGCTGCAGGGCGCGGGCTGGCTGATTCTGAAAACCGACGCGCGCGTGCAGAATTTGGCCTACGATCTCGCGCGCCTGCTCGCCCCGGCCTTTCTGTTCGCCATCGCCGTCGTCAGTCTCTGGACGCCGTTGCTCGACGACGATTACGCGGCCAAGTGGCTGTCCTGGCCGCGCATCGCCTATGTGGCGGTCGTGCCGGCGCTGGTCGCTTTCGCCGGCGTGGTTCTGCTGCGCGGCGTGTGGCGCGAGCGCGAGGCAAGCCCGTTCTTCGCCACGCAGGCCCTGTTCGTTCTGAGTTTCGTCGGGCTGGGGATCAGTTTCTATCCCTTCATCGTGCCCCACAGCGTTACGATCTGGCAGGCGGCCGCCCCGCACGCCAGCCTCGTGTTTCTGCTGGTCGGCGCCTGCGTGCTCGTGCCTGTCGTGCTCGCCTACACGGCCTATGTCTATTTCGTATTTCGCGGCAAGACGCCGGTGGACCATGAAGGATACGGCTGAAGGCCCGCTCTGGCGACGCCTTCTGTGGTTTGTCGCCTATTGGCTCGCGGGCGCAGCTGCGGTGGCCGCGCTGGCCCTCGCGCTGCGCGCCGTGTTGCGCTGAAGGTCAGCCGCCCATCCTGGCGACGAGCGCGTCGGAAATCTCGAAATTCGCATAGACGTTCTGCACGTCGTCGTTGTCTTCGAGCACGCCGATCAGCTTGAGGATTTTCTCGCCCGTCTCGTCGTCGAGCATGGTGGTCGTCTGCGGCTTCCAGATGATCCTGGCCTTGCGCGGTTCGCCGAACCTGGCTTCGAGCGCCTTGGCGACGTCGGAAAAACTCTCCATCGCGGTCGTGATCTCGTGACCGTCCTCCGTCGTCACGACATCGTCGGCGCCGGCTTCGAGCGCGGCTTCCATCATCGCGTCCTCGGACGCCGCGGCCGCGTCGTATTCGATGGAGCCGACGTGATCGAACATGAAGCTCACCGCGCCGTTGGCGGTCAGCTCGCCGCCGGCCTTGGCGAAATAGGAACGCACTTCGCCGGCCGTGCGGTTGCGGTTGTCGGTCAACGCCTCGACGATAATGGCGACGCCGCCGGGCGCGCGGCCCTCGTAGCGCACCTCCTCGTAGTTCTCCGCGTCGCCCCCCGACGCCTTCTTGATCGCGCGCTCGATATTGTCCTTCGGCATGTTTTCCGCGCGCGCGGCCTGCACGGCCAGCCGCAGGCGCGGGTTCATGTTGGGATCGGGCATGCCCATCTTGGCGGCGACGGTGATTTCGCGCGCGAGCTTGGAGAAGAGCTTGGAGCGGAGCGCGTCCTGCTTGCCCTTCTTGTGCATGATGTTCTTGAACTGGCTATGGCCTGCCATAGGCGCCTCTTGTCTTCCTCGAGATTGAACTGCGCCGTCTAATCCGGATTGCCGGGAAGCGGCCAGGGCATGGTTCGCTTCATGAATCCGTCAAACAGCGGCACGGTGAAAGCCGTATCGCCATGCGAAGGGCTGTAGATCATTCCTTTCGCGATCAGCGTGTTTCGTATGGGCGCGACCGCGGTGACCCTGCGCCCGACCTGATCGGCGATGTCGCCGGACCGGTGTGGCCCGGGCCCGAGTTCGGCCATCGCCCGCATATACCTTTTTTCGGTTGGCGTCAGCCGATCGAACCGGACGCGGAAAAAGCTGGCGTCGAGGTCGGCCAGCGCGGCGGACGTCGCATGACGTCGCATCGCCTTCTCCAATCGGGCTGGCATCGGCGATGTTCCAGCCGTGCTTGCCCCATTCCTGCAGGAAATAGGGATAGCCTCTGGTTTGTCGCAGTATCTCGTCGATCGCCTCGGGCACGAAGGATACGCCCTCTTTTTCGGCCGGCTTGCACAGCGCGTCCCTGGCGGCCTGACGGTCGAGGCGGTCCAGCGGCGCGAATTGGAACAATCGTTCGGCATAGGACCTGGCGCGACCGGTCTGACCCACGAGTAGAGGCAAGCCCGCCGCGATCATCGCCACCGGCGACTATCGTTGATTTGCGCGGTGGAGCGCCGCAATCAACGCCGCGAGTTCGTCCTCGCGGACGTGCTGAAGCTCGTCGATGGCGAAGACGAAGGCCGTGTGGCTTATGGATCAATCCCAGAACTCGGGCGTGGCCTTCTGCAACCGCCCGCCGAGCCGCACCGGCGCGATCCGCCTCGCAAGCCCGTCCGGCCCCGTCTCCACCGCCACGCCGCAGAGCGTCGCCTCGCCGGTCGCCGGCTCGAACCGCCCGCCGGCGATCTTGCGCGTGAAGCGGCGCAGCGGCTCGTCCTTGTCCATGCCGATGATGGAATCGTAGTCGCCCGTCATCCCGGCGTCGGTCATGAAGCCGGCGCCTCCGGGCAGGATCTGCGCGTCGGCCGTGGGGGCGTGGGTGTGGGTGCCCACGACCAGCGAGACGCGGCCGTCGAGGAAATGGCCGATCGCCTGCTTTTCGCTGGAGGCCTCCGCATGCATGTCGACGACCGCCGCGTCGCAGCCGAGCCCGAGCGGGCAGGCGACGATCTCGCGTTCGACGGCCGCGAACGGATCGTCCATCGGGTCCATGAAAATGCGCCCGAGCACGTTGACCACCAGCACGCGATGGCCGGCCGCGCCCTCGAACAGGAACGCGCCGCGCCCGGGCGTGCCGTGCGGATAGTTGACCGGCCGGATCAGCCGCTCCTGGCGCTCGATGAAGACGAGCGCCTCGCGCTGGTCGAACGAATGGTTTCCGAGCGTGACGCAATCGGCGCCGGCCTCGATCAGTTCGTCGCACACGGCCTCCGTGATGCCGAACCCGCCGGCCGCGTTCTCGCCGTTGACGACCACGAAATCGAGCTTCCAGCGCCGGCGCAGCTCCGGCAGCAGCGCGCCGACCGCCACCCGCCCCGCGCGCCCCACCACATCGCCGACGAACAGAAGACGCATGCGTAAACTCCGAAATCAGCCCCGGACCTTGACTAGTCTGTTTTCGGTCAGGACGAAATCGAGCTTTTCGTCGTGGCCTTCGGCCGGAATGCTGTTGGTCTCCTGGCGGTCGTAAGCGAGGCCGACCGCGACGCAGGAGCCCTGCGCCCGCAACGCCTGCAAGGTGGCGTCGTAATGGCCGCCGCCGTAGCCGATCCGCGCGCCGGCAGCGTCGAAAACCGCAAGCGGTACAAAAATCAGGTCGGGCGTCGCCGACGGCGAGGCGGCGAGCGGTTCCGACAGGCCGAGCGGGCCCTTGGCGAGTTCGTCGCCGGGCGCGAAGGCGCGAAAGGAGAGGATGCGCGTAGCGCTGTGCATCGTCGGCAGCGCCATGCGGAACCCGGCGGCGTGCAGCGCCTCGATCAGCGGGCGGGTGGAAAGCTCCGACCGGATGGGCCAATAGGCCGCCACGCAGGCGCCCGGCGCGCACAGTCGCCGCACAAGCGCCAGCCCCGATCGCGCGACGGTTGCGGCGGCCGCATGCGCCTCCTGCGGCGCAACGAGATCGCGCGCCGCCAGCATACGCCGGCGCAGGTCGGTCTTGGTGGGCGCGCCTGTCATTGCGCCAGATTCGCGCGTCCACGCGCGATGCGCAACCGCCATGTCACGCAGCCGGACGGCGACTGGCTGAAGGCCGTAGTCGCGAACTTGGTGCGAACTGATGCGAGGAAGCGCGCGGCTTTCGCGCGTCTCTTTCGGCCGAAGGCCGTAGCCGCGACCGCGGCGCCGAGCTGACGCGAGGTGAGCGCGCGCGGCTTTCGCGCGCGCAGAAAAAGCTGCGGGCCACAAAGACCGTGGGACATCGACCCCGGGAAACCTACAACGTAGGTGGGCGCCGTATTGCCCAGGCCCACGGGCGAGGACAGGGACAGCTCCCTTAAGGATCGATAAGGCCCCGGGAATACAGATCCACACGCATCCCGCAGCGCCGCCGACGTAATTTAGGGCGAAACCGTCCGTGGCGCCAGTCCCGGCTGGTGATGGACGGCGCGCGGCTTCGGGAGCGCCCGCCTGCGTCATTTTGCTGCGCTGAAAACGGACCGGGTCGACGCCCAACTGTGAAGTCTGGCCGATTGGGGGACGCCACATGGCTGCGACAGACGCTCACCGGAATTACGTGCGCCGCGCGATCGAAAGCGGGTTCACAAATCCGACCGAGGCCGACTTTTCCGCCGACATGGCGGGGTTGAAGAACGACATCCTGCGCGATCTGGCGCAGTATTGCGACCTGCTCCGGCGGAATTTCGTTCATGTTCACGGCCCCAATGCGCCCGGCGCGAAACTGTGCGACCGCGCCAAGGCCATCATCCTTCGCTCGATCCGCTGAGGCCGCGACGCCGGCGGGCGCGAACGGATCTTAGATTTTGGTGTTGAGGTCGCGCGCGACCTTTTCGATACGCTCTGCGGCAGCGGCAAGCGCGGTCGCGACCTGCGTCTGCACGGCGCTGTCGCCGGCGCGCGCGGCTTCCACTTCGGCGCGCGCGACCTCCGCCGCGCGTTCGGCGCGGGCCAGGCGCGCCTGCGTTTCGGCCAGTTCGTCGACCACCGTCAGCGCGGTCATGATGGCGAGCCGCTGCTCGCCGATCTCCCCGAACCCTTCGCGCAACTGCGCCATCTTGGCGTCGAGGTCGCGCGCGAGCCGTTCGAGGTGGTCTTCCTGCCCGTCCTCGCACGCCATGCGGTAAACGCGGCCGGCGATGGTGACGACCACCTGCCCCATCTCAGCCCTCCCGCTGTGCGCCGGAGAGCGCCGCCAGCGCAGCCCCCACCCGGTCCAGTCTGCGGGCGACGTCGTCGTTGGCCGACTCGAGTTTCCGGCCGCGCGCCAGCGCGTCGTCCAGTTCGAGCGCCAGCCGCGAACGGTCGTCCTGCATGGCGGCGAAGGCCTCGCCGAGTTCGGCCTGCACGCGCGCGGCCTCCAGCCGGCGTTCGGCCGCCGCCTCCAGCGCGGTCAGCGCCGCCTCCAGCCGGGCAAGGGCGAGCGTGAGCCCATGCGCCGGCGCGGGCTCGCGCACGGAATCGGCAGTCATGGTCGGGCGGCTTTCATGGAACCGCCATTGGAGGCGCGCGACTGAGTCGCGTCAATCCGCGCGCGCGCTTTTCGCGCGCCACGAAGGCGGATTGCACGGATTTCTTCGCGCTTTCCTCCCAGGCGCGCAGCCCGGGCGCTGGCTGCGCGCGGGCTGCGCGCGTTGACTCGATGCCTTGTCCTGTTAAGGAACCGGGCGGGCGCGGGGCGCGCGCACGGTTAAAGCGCGGGACGATTTCATGACGACGACGAGCGTATCGAACGCCGATCTGGCCAACGCCATTCGGGCGCTCGCCATCGACGGGGTGGAGGCCGCCAAATCCGGTCATCCCGGCATGCCGATGGGCGCGGCCGACGTCGCCGTCGCGCTGTTCGCCCGCCACCTGAAATTCGACCCCGCTGACCCCGCCTGGCCCGACCGCGACCGGTTCGTGCTCTCGGCCGGCCACGGCTCCATGCTGCTCTACGCGCTGCTGCACCTGACCGGATACGACCTGCCGATCGACGAGCTGAAACGCTTCCGCCAGCTTGGCTCGAAGACCCCCGGCCATCCCGAATACGGCCACACCCCCGGCGTGGAGACGACCACCGGCCCGCTCGGACAGGGGTTGGCCACCGCCGTCGGCATGGCGCTCGCCGAGCGCCGGCTGAACGCCGAGTTCGGCGACGACCTGGTCGATCATCGCACCTATGTGATCGCCGGCGACGGCGACCTGATGGAAGGCGTGTCGCAGGAGGCGATCGCGCTCGCCGGCCACCTGAAAATGTCGCGGCTGATCGTGCTCTGGGACGACAACGACATTTCCATCGACGGCCCCATTTCGCTGTCCTGCTCCGTCGACCAGATCGAACGGTTCCGGTCGGCCGGCTGGACCGCCGAACGGGTCGACGGTCATGATCAGGACGCCGTTTCCGCCGCCATCGCACGCGCCAGAACCGCCGACCGGCCGACGCTGATCGCCTGCCGCACCACCATCGGTTACGGCGCGCCCAATCGCGCGGGCACCTCCAAGGCTCATGGCGAGCCTCTGGGGCCGGAGGAGGCGAAGGCCGCCAAGGAAAAACTCGGGTGGAGCGCCGGGCCGTTCGAGATTCCGCCTGCCGTCCTCGCCGGCTGGCGGGCCATCGGCGCGCGCGGCGCCGTCGAGCGCAAGGCATGGGCCGGCCGCCTCGCCGGCGCGGGCGCGCGCGGCGCGGAACTCGCCCGCCGTCTCGAAGGCCGGCTGAAGCCGGAGGTGGCGCAGGCGCTCGTCGCGCTCAAGGAGAAATTCGCAGCCGAAAAGCCGGCGCTCGCCACCCGCAAGTCGAGCGAGACGGCCATCGAGGCCATCGTGCCGCATGCGCCGGAACTGCTGCTCGGCTCCGCCGATCTCACCGGCTCCAACAACACCAAGGCCAAGACCGCCGCCCCCATCGCGCCCGGCGCCTTCGGCGGCGCCTATGTCCACTACGGCGTGCGCGAATTCGGCATGGCCGCCGCCATGAACGGCCTGGCGCTGCATGGCGGGATCGTGCCCGGCGGCGGCACGTTCCTGGTCTTTTCCGACTACTGCCGGCCCGCCATCCGGCTCGCCGCCTTGATGGGCGTGCAGGCGATCTACGTCTTCACCCACGACTCCATCGGGCTCGGCGAGGACGGCCCGACCCATCAGCCGGTCGAACATCTGGCGGCGCTGCGCGCCATGCCCAATCTGGTGGTGCTTCGCCCGGCCGACGCCGTGGAGGCGGCGGAAGCCTGGCAGGTGGCGGTGGAACGGCGCGAGGGGCCGACTGTGCTGGCGCTGACGCGGCAGAACCTGCCGACGGTGCGCGCGGCCGGCGCCGCCAACCGCGTGGCGGAAGGCGCCTACGAACTCGCCGGCGCGCAGGGTGCGCGAGCGAGCCTGTTCGCATCCGGCTCGGAAGTGGAGATCGCGCTCGCCGCCCGCGACCTGCTGGCGAAGGAGGGCGTGGCGACGCGCGTCGTCTCCGTGCCCTCGTTCGAATTGTTCGCCGCCCGTCCGGCCGCCGAACGCGCGAAGGTCATCGGTTCGGCGCCCGTGCGGATCGGCGTCGAGGCCGGCGTGCGTCAGGGCTGGGACGCCATCATCGGCTCCGACGGCGGCTTTGTCGGCATGCGCGGCTTCGGCGCAAGCGCGCCGGCGAAAAACCTGTTCGCCCATTTCGGCCTGACGGCGGAAGTGGTTGCGGCCGAAACGCGCGCGGCTCTCGCGCGGGTTTGATCCGGCCGCATGACGGGCGCAATCGCCTGTGATATGGAGCGCGCGCCGCACAAAGACGACGGCAAACGACGACGAAACGACGCGGGAAGACGCGTCTGCGCCGCGTTCGCGCCGCCTGTGCCGGCCTGTTCGATTCTCTCAAGGGCGCGCGCGCCGCAGGCGCGCAGGCTCGCCGACGGAAGGATGAAACAATGACGGTCAAGGTCGCGATCAACGGTTTCGGACGCATCGGGCGCAACGTGCTGCGCGCGATCATCGAGTCCGGCCGCAAGGACATCGAAGTGGTGGCCATCAACGACCTCGGCCCGGTCGAGACCAACGCGCATCTGCTGCGCTACGATTCCGTGCACGGCAAGTTCCCGCACGAGGTGAAGGTCTCCGGCGACACGATCGACGTGGGCCGCGGCCCGATCAAGGTGACGGCTGAGCGCGATCCCGCCAAGCTGCCGCACAAGGCGCTCGGCGTCGACATCGCGATGGAATGCACCGGCATCTTCACCGCGCGCGACAAGGCCGCCGCGCATCTGTCGGCCGGCGCCAGGCGCGTGCTGATTTCCGCGCCCGGCGAGAACGCCGATCTCACGGTCGTCTACGGCGTCAACCACGACAGGCTGACGAAGGACCACCTCGTCGTCTCCAACGCCTCCTGCACCACCAACTGCCTCTCTCCCGTCGCCAAGGTGCTGCACGATCTCGTCGGCATCGAAAAGGGCATGATGACGACCATCCATTCCTACACCGGCGACCAGCCGACGCTCGACACGATGCACAAGGATCTTTATCGCGCCCGCGCCGCCGCGCTGTCGATGATCCCGACCTCGACCGGCGCGGCCAAGGCCGTGGGCCTGGTGCTGCCGGAACTGAACGGCAAGCTCGACGGCTTCGCCATGCGTGTGCCGACCCCCAACGTGTCGGTGGTCGACCTGAAATTCGTGGCCAAGCGCAAGACGTCGAAGGACGAGATCAACGCCGCGATCAAGGCCGCTTCCGAACAGCAGCTGAAGGGCGTTCTCGGCTACACCAACGCGCCGAACGTCTCGATCGACTTCAACCACGATCCGCACTCGTCCATCTTCCATATGGACCAGACCAAGGTGATGGACGGAACCTTCGTGTCGATCCTGTCCTGGTACGATAACGAATGGGGCTTCTCCAACCGCATGGCCGACACCGCGGTCGCGATGGGCAAGCTGCTCTGATCAGGCAAACGCGGCGCGGGGTCTCTCGCGCCGTTTTTTCTCCAGGATTTCGTGAACGCCATGCCCGCCTTTCGCACTCTCGATTCCGCCTCGCTCGCCGGCAAACGCACGCTCGTGCGCGTCGACCTCAACGTGCCGATGGAAGAAGGCCGCGTGACCGACACAACGCGCATCGACCGCATTCTGCCGACCATTCGCGAGATCGCCGACAAGGGCGGCAAGGTGGTGCTGCTCGCCCATTTCGGCCGCCCGAAGGGCCAGCGCGTGGACGAGGATTCGCTGAAGCCCGTCGCCGCGGCGCTCGCCGAACGGCTCGGCCGCAAGATCGCCTTCGCCGACGACTGCATCGGCGAGACGGCGGAGAAAGCGGTTGACGCGCTCGAGAACGGCGACGTGCTGCTGCTCGAGAACACCCGCTTCCACAAGGGCGAGGAGAAGAACGACCCCGCGCTGGTCGACGCCCTGGCGAAACTCGGCGACCTTTATGTCAACGACGCATTCTCGGCCGCCCATCGCGCGCACGCCTCCACCGAAGGGCTTGCCCACAAACTGCCCGCCTACGCCGGCCGCACCATGCAGGCCGAACTCGAAGCGCTCGACAAGGCGCTCGGAAATCCGAAGAAGCCGGTCGCCGCGATCGTCGGCGGCGCGAAAGTGTCGACCAAGCTCGACCTGCTCGGCAATCTGGTGAAGAAAGTCGACGTTCTCATCATCGGCGGCGGCATGGCCAACACATTCCTCGCCGCGCGCGGCGTGAAGGTGGGAAAGAGCCTGTGCGAGCACGATCTCGTCGCCACCGCGCGCGAGATCGAGGACAAGGCGAGGGCCGCCGGCTGCGAGATCGTGCTGCCGGTCGACGCGCTCGTGGCGAAGGAGTTCAAGCCGCACGCAGCCCATCGCATCGACGATGTGGCGCATGTGCATGACGACGAGATGATCCTCGACGTCGGGCCCAAGACGGTCGCGCTCGTCGAAGCCAGGCTCGCGGGCGCCAGGACGCTCGTGTGGAACGGCCCGTTCGGCGCGTTCGAGATTCCCCCGTTCGACACCGGCACGGTCGCGGTCGCCCACAAGGCGGCGGCGTTGACGAAAGCGGGCAAACTCGTCGCCATCGCCGGCGGCGGCGACACGGTCGCGGCCCTCAACCACGCAGGCTCCGCCGACGACTTCACCTATATCTCGACCGCCGGCGGCGCCTTCCTCGAGTGGATGGAAGGCAAGGCGCTGCCGGGCGTCGAAGCCCTCAAAGCCTGATCGCAAGCGACGAAGAACGGAGACCCCGATGGCCCGCATCACGATGAGACAATTGCTCGACCACGCCGCCGAACATTCCTACGGCGTGCCGGCGTTCAACATCAACAACATGGAGCAGGCGCTCGCCATCATGGCGGCGGCCGACGCGGTCGACGCTCCGGTCATCATCCAGGCTTCCCGCGGCGCGCGTCAGTACGCCAACGACATCATGCTCAAGCACATGATGGACGCGGTGGTCGAAATCTATCCGCACATTCCCGTCTGCGTGCATCTCGACCACGGCAACGGCCCGGCCACCTGCATGACCGCCATCCAGGCGGGTTTCACCTCCGTCATGATGGACGGCTCGCTCAAGGAGGACGGCAAGACCCCGGCCGACTGGGCCTACAACGTCGGCGTGACCCGGACCGTCACCGACATGGCCCATCTCGGCGGCATTTCGGTCGAGGGCGAACTGGGCGTTCTGGGCAGCCTGGAAACCGGCGAAGGCGAGAAGGAAGACGGCCACGGCGCGGAAGGCAAGCTCAGCCACGACCAGCTTCTGACCAATCCGGACGAGGCGGTGAAATTCGTGAAGGAGACGAAGGTCGACGCGCTCGCCATCGCGATGGGCACCTCGCACGGCGCCTACAAGTTCACGCGCAAGCCGGACGGCAAGGTGCTGGCGATGAACGTGATCGAGGAAATTCATCGCAAGATGCCGAACATGCATCTCGTCATGCACGGCTCCTCCTCCGTGCCTCAGGATCTGCAGGACGTCATCAACAAATACGGCGGCAAGATGCCCCAGACCTGGGGCGTGCCGGTGGAGGAGATTCAGCGCGGCATCAAGAACGGCGTGCGCAAGATCAACATCGACACCGACAACCGCATGGCCATCACCGGGCAGATCCGCAAGGTCTTCGCCGAAAGCCCCGGCGAATTCGATCCGCGCAAATATCTGAAACCCGCGCAGGAGGCCATGACCAAGCTCTGCAGGCAGCGCCTGGAGGAGTTCGGCACGGCCGGTCAGGCGTCGAAGATCAAGCGCGTGCTCACGCTCGCGGAAATGGCGAAACGCTACGAGAAGGGCGAACTCGACCCCAAATTCGCCTGAGCGGGCGGCCTTCGAGAAACGGCGCCTTCGGGCGCCGTTTCCTTATCCGGCCTTGGCGCGCGCGACGGGCTTGTAGCCGCCGGGCGTGGTGCGGAAGGCGACGTTGAACCGGTTCCAGCAGTTGATCTCGACGATCGCGAGCGTGAGCTTCGCGAGATCGGCCGGCTGGAAATGCGCGCGCGCGAGGTCGTAGACCTCATCCGCGACCTCCCGGTTTTCCAGCCGCGTGACCGCCTCGGTCCAGGCGAGCGCGGCTTTTTCCGTCTCGTCGTAGAGCGGACTCTCGCGCCAGGCGCTCATCATGTAGACGCGCTGCTCGCTTTCGCCCGCCGCGCGCATGTCCTTGGCGTGCATGTCGATGCAGAAGGCGCAGCCGTTGATCTGCGAGGCGCGCAGGTAGACCAGCCGCAGCAGTTGTTCGTCCAGACCGAGCGCGGACACCTTCTTCCAGAGGTCGAGCAGGATGGCGCGCACCTCGGGCGCTTCGGCGGCATAGTCGAGGCGAGGTTTCATGGCTGGAGCTCCTTTCTCCGACGAAAGGAGAAAAGGTCGCGCTTTCGCCGGAATTCTGATTAAACCGGATCGACGGCTCGCAATGTAATCCATCCGGTCCATGTCCGACGAATCGCCACGCCTCTATCTTGTCACGCCCAAACTCGCCGCCGCCGCGCCGTTCGACGCCGCGCTTGCGGCCGCGCTCGGCGCAGGCGATGTCGCCTGCGTGCTGGTGCGCTTCGCCACCCGCGATGCGGGCGAGGCGAAGAAGATCGTGCGCGCGCTCGCCCCGCTCGTGCAGCAGGCCGGGGCGGCGCTGCTGGTGGACGGCGACGCGCAGCTCGCCGCGCGCGCGGGCGCCGACGGCGCGCATGCGACAACGCCCGACGCGTTGCACGATGCGCTCGACGCGCTGAAGCCGGACCGTATCGTCGGCGTCGGCGGCCTCGAAACGCGCGACGACTGCATGACCGTCGGCGAGCAGGATGTCGATTATCTGATGTTCGGCGGCCCGGACGATCCGACCACCGCGCACGACGTGCGCGAGCGCGCCATGTGGTGGGCGGAGATATTCAACGTGCCGTGCGTCGCCTTCGCCCACACGCTGGACGAGGCGGCCGAGCTTGCCCGCACGCCCGCCGAATTCGTCGCGCTCGAAAACGCGATCTGGAGCGATGCGCGCGGACCGGCGGCTGCGGTCGCGGCCGCGCACGCCATGCTGAAACAGGGAGCGAGCGCATGAAACGCCCGGCTCTGGCTTTCGCATTCCTCGCGCTGGCGCAGATCGCCGCGGCCCAGACGCCGGCGACGCCCAACCTGCCGACCTTCACGCTGTCCCCGGCCGCGCCGGAACCGCAGGGCGACGCCGCCTACGGCGCCTATCAGCGCGGCTATTTCGTCACCGCCTTCAAGGAGGCGATGAAGCGCGTGGAGGCGAACGGGAACGACGCCGCCGCGATGACGTTGCTCGGCCAGCTCTACACCGAAGGCTCGGGCGCGCCGCGCGATCTGAAAGCCGCCGCCGAATGGTTTCGCAAGGCGGCCGACCTCGGCGACGCGCGCGCGGCGTTCGCGCTCGGCGTCGCCGCGCTCGAAGGGCGCGGCATGGCCAGGGACCGCAAGCATGCGCAGGCCATGTTCGAGAAGGCCGCCGCCGCCGGTCACGCCGAAGCCAGCTACAATCTCGGCGTGATGGCGATCGAGGACAACGGCGCGCAACCGGATTTTGCGAAGGCGATCGCCCATTTCACCAGGGGCGCGGACGCCGGCAGCGCGGATGCCGCCTATTCGCTCGGCGTGCTCCAGCACCAGGGCAAGGGCGCGCCACGCAACGACGCCGAGGCGATCAGGCGGTTCAGGCAGGCGGCCGAGTCCGACAACGTGCCGGGCATGGTCGAATACGCGATCATGCTGTTCAACGGCGAGGGCGCGCAAAAGGACGAAACCGGCGCCGCGCGCATGTTCCTCAAGGCCGCCCAGCGCAACAACGCGGTCGCGCAGAACCGCGCCGCCCGACTGCTGGCCGCCGGCCGCGGCGTGAAGCAGGACATGGTGGAGGCGATGAAGTGGCATCTCATCGCGCGCGCGGCAGGGCTGAACGACTCCTGGCTCGACAGTCAGCTCGCGGGCCTCACCCAGAGCCAGCGCACGGCCGTGGACGAGGCGATCCGCCGCTTCAACGGCGGCTGAACGCGCAAGCCCGATCATTGCGCCCGCCGGCGCCGCGCGGCAATATCCTCCGCAACAACCGGAGGAAGCGATGCAGAACGTGCTGCGGCAGGACCGAAACGGCGCCGCTTATCTCACCCTCAACCGGCCGGACAAGCTGAATGCGCTCAACATCGCGACCTTTCGCGAGTTGCGCGACCATGTGGACCGGCTGGCGGACGAGACCGACAGGATAGGCGTGGTGGTCGTGCGCGGCGCGGGCAAGGCTTTCTGCGCCGGCAACGATCTCGCCGGCATCGCCGCCGGCGACAGGCCGCCCACGCCCTTCTTCCAGAGCGAGACGATCGAGAAACTCGCCAATCTCCCGCAACCCGTCATCACCGCCGTGCACGGCCACTGCTACACCGGCGGGCTGGAACTGGCGCTCGCCGGCGATCTCATCGTCGCCTCGCAGAACGCCAAATTCGGCGACACCCACGCGCGCTGGGCGCTCACCCCGGTCTGGGGCATGAGCCAGCGCCTGCCGCGCCGCGTGGGTCCGGCCGCCGCCCGCCGCATGATGTTCACCTGCCGCACCGTGGCCGGCGCGGAGGCGCTGTCGATCGGACTTGCCGACTATTGTTTCGCCGACGCCGGTTTCGACCAGGAGCTCGACGCGCTGGTCGACGAAATGCTGGCGCTGTCGTGGTTCAGCCACCGCGCCAACAAGAAGCTGATGATGGACACGGACGGCCTGCCGCTGTCGGCGGGTCTGGCGCACGAAATCTACAAGAGCGCCGGGCGCGGCCCCGACAGCGAGGCGCGCATCGCCGCATTCATGGCGCGCGCGAAATGAGCGTCAGCGGATCGGTTCGTGGCGGATTGCGGTGCGCATGAAGAAATAGAGGCCGACGAAGCCAATCAGCGCGAACGCGATCTCGAAGGCGCGGGAAATTGCCGGCCCGAGCTGGAACAGGCCGCCGAGCGCCCAGCCGGCCGCCCACGAGGCGCCGACGAGTTCCGTGCCGACGAGGATCGCGACCGCGATCAGCGTCGAGGCGTGGGTCCAGTTGATCGGTTTCTTGTCGGCCACGGGGTCCTTCCTGTCGCGCAAACGGGTAGTGGATCGGCGCGAACAAGGCAAGAGAGACGCGCCCGATCACACCAAACATCTGATAAATAGATGCTTCCGGTCGCGCGGCGAAGAACCGGCGCAAGGCGTCGCGACGCCCGCGACAGTTTTCTTGCCCGGGCGGGCGCGCGCGCAAAAGAAATCGTTCGCCGCGCCGCCTACGCAGGGAAGCGCTTTTCTTTCTTCGCCGGTCGCGTTGAAAGCGCCGCCGCACGTGGTCTATTGCGGGCGCAGGAGTTTCGACATGCATTCCGTTTCCTACGCCCGCACCCGCGACATCACGGCGTTCCTGCTCGCGCTGGCGATGATTTTCGGCGCGACGTTTTTCGCGCACGCGACACATCATCGCGCGGACGCGACGCTGGAGCGCGCGGACTGATGGCCAAGCCCGCCAGGCCCTTCAAACCCGTCATCGCGACCGCCAACGATCTGGCGAGCGGCGCGGTCCTGTTCCGCACGGCAGGCGGCGCCTGGGCGCGCGCGCCGCGCGAGGCGGAGGTGGCCGAAAACGATCAGGAAGCGGCCGCGCTGCTGGCGGCGGGCGAGCGCGATGTCGCCGGCAACAAGGTGGTCGATCTGGCGCTCATTCCCGTGGAGCGCGAGGACGGCGGATGGCGGCCCGCGGAGTTGCGCGAGCGCATTCGCGCGGCCGGCCCCACCATCGATTTGCCGGGACAGGCCTGAACGCCCGCGCGGCGATCCGAGGTGAGGGATGTATCGCTACGATGAATTCGACCGGGGCTTCGTCGCCGAACGCGCGGCGGAATTTCGCGATCAGGTGCGCCGGCGCCTGAGCGGCGAACTCTCGGAGGATCAGTTTCGCCCGCTGCGCCTGATGAACGGGCTCTATCTGCAGTTGCACGCCTACATGTTGCGCGTGGCCGTTCCCTATGGCGTGCTCTCGCCGCGCCAGTTGCGCAAGCTCGCGCATATCGCCCGCAAATACGATCGCGGCTACGGGCATTTCACCACGCGCCAGAACATTCAGTACAACTGGATTCAGTTGAAGGATGCGCCGGACATTCTCGCCGATCTGGCGCAGGTCGACATGCACGCCATCCAGACGTCCGGCAACTGCATCCGCAATGTCACGTCCGATCATTTCGCCGGCGCCGCGCCCGACGAAATCGTCGACCCGCGCGCCTATGGCGAGATTCTGCGGCAATGGTCCTCGCTGCATCCGGAGTTTTCGTTCCTGCCGCGCAAGTTCAAGATCGCGATCATCGGCGGGCCGCACGACCGCGCCGCCATGCGCGCGCACGACATCGGCATCGAGGTCAAGCGCGAGAAGGGCGTGATCGGTTTCGCCGTTTACGCCGGCGGCGGTCTCGGCCGCACGCCGATGCCCGCGCGTAAACTGCGCGACTTTCTGCCCGAGGAAGATCTGATCGCCTACTGCGAGGCGATCCTGCGCGTCTACAATCTCGAAGGCCGTCGCGACAACAAATACAAGGCGCGCATCAAGATTCTCGTGCACGAGACCGGCGAGGCCGAGTTCCGCCAGCTGGTGGAGGACGAATTCGCGGCCATCGACAAATCGCTCTACCGGATCGATCCGGCGCACGCGGCTCGTATCGTCGCGCAGTTCGCGCCGCCGCCCTTCGCCGTTCTGCCGGCGCGTTCGGCGATCTTCGAAAGCGCCAGGGCGCGCGACGCCGCGCTCGCCGCTTTCGCCGCGCGCAACGTCGCGCCGCACAGGCAGCCCGGCTACGGCATTCTCACCATCTCGCTCAAGCCGGTCGGCGCCCCGCCCGGCGACGCCACCGCCGGACAGATCGAGGCCATCGCCGATCTGACGGAGACATATTCGTTCGGGGAGGCGCGCGTTTCGCACGAACAGAACATCGTGCTGCCGCATGTGCGGCTCGACGACATTCCCGAAATCTTCGCGACGTTGCAGGCCCATGACCTCGCCACGCCCAACGCCGGCCTCGTCACCGACATCATCGCCTGCCCCGGCCTCGACTATTGCGCGCTCGCCAACGCGCGCTCCATTCCGGTCGCGCAGAACATCGCGCGCCGTTTCGCCGATCTCGACCGCCAACGCGCCATCGGCGATCTGAAGATCAAGATTTCCGGCTGCATCAACGCCTGCGGCCATCATCACGTCGGCCATATCGGCATTCTCGGCGTGGACCGCAAAGGCGAGGAATTCTACCAGATCACGCTCGGCGGCTCGGGCGACGAGAATTTCGCCATCGGCGAAATCGTCGGGCGCGGCTTTGCGGCGGGCGAGATCACGGATGCGGTCGAGACGATCGTCGAGGCCTATCTGCGCCTGCGCGAAAGCGCCGACGAAACCTTCCTGTCCGCCTATCGTCGCCTTGGGGCGACGCCTTTCAAGGAGGCGCTCTATGCAACAGAGCCGGCCTGAACACGCCGCCCTGGCAGGCCTCGGCCAGCGCGTCGCGCGCGCCCGCGCCGCCGCCACGATCGCCGAAGCGCGCGCAACCTACGGCGACCGTCTCGCGCTCGTATCCTCGTTCGGCGCGGATTCGGTCGTGCTGCTGCATCTGGCGGCGAGCGTCGATCCGTCGATCCCGGTGCTGTTCATCGACACGGGGCGCCATTTTGCGGAGACGCTCGCCTATGTCGACGAGGTGCGGACGCTGATCGGCCTGACCGATCTGCGGCGCGTGCGCCCGCCGCGCGCCGAGGTGGAACAGCGCGACCCGCGCGAGGACCGCGCAAGCTATGATCCCGACGGGTGCTGCGATCTGCGCAAGACGCGGCCGCTCGAGGCCGCGCTCGGCGAATTCGACGCCTGGATTTCCGGCCGCAAGCGGTTCCAGGCGCAATCGCGCGAGGGCATCGAGCTGGTGGAAGGCGACGGCCCGCGCGTGAAGATCAATCCGCTGGCCGACTGGACCGGCGCCGATATCGAAGCCTATCGCATCGCGTTCGATCTGCCCCAGCATCCCCTGAAGCCGCAGGGCTATCCCTCGATTGGCTGCGCGCCGTGCACTTCGAAAGTCGCGGAAGGCGAGGACCCGCGCGCCGGGCGCTGGCGCGGATTCGACAAGACCGAATGCGGCATTCATTTCATCAACGCCGGCGAAGGGATCTGATCGCCGCCATGGCTCTTTATCGCAACGGCGCTTTCGAAACCGACGCCTGGTCCTATCCGGCGGACGACGCGCCCATTCCCGGGAGCGGCCCGGTCGCGCTGCCCCGGACGCGGTACATCAGCGAGCGCGACGCGCTGATGCAGCGCGCCGATCCGCTCGCGCTGGTGCTGCGGCCGGGCGAGGATCTTGCGGGCGTGGAAGGCGATCTCGCACGGTTTGCAATGATCGTGCTCGACATTCCGAAATACAGCGACGGCCGGCTCTATTCCATCGCCCGCCTGCTGCGCGAACGCTGGGCGTTCGCCGGCGAACTGCGCGCGCGCGGCGACATTCTGCGCGACCAGATCGCCTTCCTGCATCGCGTGGGGGTCGACTCCTACGAAATCGCGCATGAAGGCACGATCGCTGCGTTGCAAAGCGGCGCGATCGCGGCCGTGCGACGCCACTACCAGCGCGCCGCGCGCAACGATGATTCCATTCCGGGCGTTCGCTGAAACGTTTTCGAGCGACGCAGGAACCGGAAGCGGAATCGCGCGAGCGACGGCGCGCGTTACGGTCCGCCGTTTGCGTCGGTATTCGGCCGGAAGCGGCGCACGAACAGATTGGCGATGACGGCGTGGGCGATGTGCTCGGCCATGCAGCGATAGCCGAGATCGTTGAGATGCAGGTCGTCGTTCGTCACCTGGGGCGGCGCGTTGCGCGCCTGCGCGATGAACTGCATGGCGCTGAAGCGCCGCACGTAGAGGATGTTTTCCGACGAGGCGATGCGCAGCAGGGCGTCGCGGACCGCGCGATAATTCTCGTCACGCGAGAATCGCGGCGTGTATTGCAGGCCGACCAGCGCCACGTCGATTTGGCTGTCCTTCAACCATTCGATGGTGGAGCGCACGGTCTGCTCGAACTCCTCCACCGGCACGCGCGCGAGCGCATCGTTGGTGCCCAGTTGCCAGAGCACAAGATCGGGCTTTTCGAGCGCCACCTCGCTGCGCAGCCGCGCCGCCGTCGTCGCCGCCACCTCGCCCGACACGCCCCGGTTGACGATCTCCACGTCCACCCCTTTGAGCGTGCGTTCGAGAATGGCCGTCAGCTGTGCGGGATAATTGCGCGAGCGCGATGTGGCGCCGATGCCGTAGGTGGACGACGAACCGATCGCCAGAATGCGGATGATCCTGCGTTGCGCCAGCGCGGCGGCGACGTTTGGCAGCGGCGCCGGCGCGGCGATGTCGGCCGAGGGGGCCTGGCATTGCGGGCTGAGCGGCGGCGCGTCCTGCGCCATCAGTCCCGGCGCGGACAGGAAGCCGAGGCTCAAGGCCGCGCCGGCGATCCGGCTCGCGATCTTTCGCGCCATTCCGAAATCCACGCGCCGAACCCCATTCCCGCCAGACCGATCATTAGCACGACCGTATCGACCATCATACCGGCGCCCCAGACGAAGCGGCCGATCTGCGCAGCCAGACTTAACAGCGACGCTACGCAGAAAACGTTGAGCGAATTGCGGCCAAGCTGCGAAAAATAGGCTGAAACCGGCGCGAACGCCTTCGGCAGCCGGGGCCACAGCCCGGAAACCAGCGCCACCAGCGCCAGAAACTGGACGAGGCGCGCCGGCGACAGAAACGTCTTGTCGAACAGGAAGAACAGGCGCGGCTCGGGCACGCGCGCCGGGTTGGGCGACCAGACATGGAAGGCTGCGACCGCTCCCGCCAGGACGACGGGCAGCGCCAGCACGCGCAGCAGGACCGGGGCGCGCCGCACCAGCGCGCCGGGCCCCGCGTCCGGCCGCGCGACCAGAAAGCCCAGGACGAAGATGAACTGCCACGACAGCGGGTTGAAGAACCAGCGCCCTTCCACCGGCCAGGTCGGCAGGTTGACGCCGGCCGCAAGCGCCCCCGCCCACACCGCGCCCGAAACGATGAACAGCAACCAGGGCGAAACGCGGTCCAGCAGCGCCAACGCGGGCGCGGCCAGCATCAGCACGACATAGAGCGGCAGGATGTTGAAATAGCCGAGCTGATGGGTGAGCGCGACCAGCCCGACATGGGCATGAACCGGCGCCTCGAACACCGCGGCCGCATTGTGCCATTCGAGCAGGAACGGTTGCTCCAGCCACAGCGCCGCGCCGGCGATCAGCGCCAGCGCGATCATGGTGATGAGAATCTGCGCCGCGTAGATCTGCAAGGCGCGGCCGAACAGCCGCGCCGACAGGTCGAACCGCGACAGGGCGGGGCCCGCCGCGCGCACCACGAACCGCAGCGACCAGCCTGCGAGAAACACGAACAGCTCCGCGCTGTCGGAAATCGACACATTGCGCGTGGTGAACCGCTCGAACGCGATGCCCGGCACATGATTGACGAAGATGGTGACGAGCGCGAAACCTCGCCAGAAATCGATCTCGTTCGGGCGGCGCACGCCGGGCCGCTCTCAGCTCTTGGGCGGCTGCGCGATGGCGTAGGCGGTCGTGTGCTTGATCCGCTCCATCGCGAACCGCGAGGTGACGTTCTTGAGCGGAATGGCGCCGATCAGCCGCTTGTAGAAGGCGTCGTAGGCCGCCATGTCGGCCACCACCACACGCATCATGTAGTCGACGTCGCCGGCCATGCGATAGAATTCCATCACTTCCGGCATGGCGGCCACCTCCTCCGCGAATTTTCGCAGCCACGCCTCCGAATGGTCGGGCGCCTCGACCGACACGAACACGGTCAATCCAAGTCCGAGCTTCTCGGGCGCAAGCAGCGCGACACGGCCGAGGATGACGCCGGCGTGCTCCAGTTTCTGGATGCGCTTCCAGCACGGAGTTTGCGAGAGGCCGACGCGGTCGGCCAGTTCCGCGATGGAAATGCTCGCATCGGCCTGCAACTCGCGCAAAATCTTGCGATCGATGGCGTCCATGTATCTGTCCCGCGCGTCTCGTCGTCGCGCGATATCTATCAGATTTTCGCACGAGGTCGAAAAGCCGGTCGTTTACAGCCGTTCGAGCAGGGCCATCGCCGCCAGCGGATTGCGCGCCTTGAAGCCGCTGATGAAATAGAAGAACACATCGCGCGCCGCGCCGTCGCCCGCGCGCGGCGCGACCGTGTCGATGCCTTGCGCCTCCTGCCCGCGCGAAAGCGCCCGCGCGCGCGCGGCCCAGGCGTCGAGCGCGGCGGCGCCATAGCCCAGCGGCTTGCTTTCCTGCGCGCCCATCACGCGCAGATAGACGAACGATGCTGTTGGATCGCCGATCTGCGGATGGGGCGAATCGGCCGCCACGACGATCGCCGCCTCATGTGCGCGCGCAAGCGCGACGAACGGCTCCGTCATGAAGCTTTCGTGGCGCACTTCCAGCGCATGACGCAGGCGCTGACCGTTCAGCTCGCGCGGCAGCAGATCCAGAAAGGCGCCGAAATCGGCGGCGTCGAATTTCTTCGTTGGAGCGAACTGCCAGAGGATCGGCCCGAGCTTCGTCCCCAACTCCTCGAGGCCGCTGTCGAAGAAACGTGCGATCGACTCGCCGGCCTCAGCCAGAGCGCGCTTCTGCACCACATAGCGCGGCGCCTTGACCGAGAACACGAAATCGTCGGGCGTTTCGTCGCGCCATTTCGCGAACGTGGATGGGGTCTGCGTTCGGTAGAACGTGCCGTTGATCTCGATCGAGGTGAGCTTGCGGCTGGCGTATTCGAGCTCGCGCCTGTGCGCGAGACTTTCGGGAAAAAACGCGCCGCGCCACGGTTCGTAGGTCCAGCCGCCTATGCCGACGCGAATGACGCCGACCGTCTTTGGAACTCCGCTCTCCTGCGCACGCGTCATGCAGCACTCCCAACCGGCCAATTTTGGTCCTCCGGCCGGCCGGCCGCAAGCTGGAGCCGTGCGCGCTCAGAAATCCCCGTCCCTTGTATAGGGCCGGCACCACAGAATCGCCTGCAGCAGAACGGTTTTCGCCCAGGCGGCCTGCATGGCCTCGACCTCCTCCGCGCTATGCCCCTTCTTCGCCAGGAAGGGCTTCATCGTGATCGTGATGGGCGAAACGAGCGCGAGAAGGTGGCGCATCGCAATGTGCGGCGCGGCGCGGACGCCGTCCGTCGCGTTCTTGCCGGTGCGATGGTGGCGTCGTCCGATCTCGTCCTGATAGGCGAGCCAGGCGGCGTCGTATTCGGCGCGGCACGTGTCGAGTATCCACTGGCCGAAGCGTTTGCGCACGGCGTCGAGATAGGCGCCGACCGGCTGGCCGGTCGCGGGATCGCTGAAATAGGCGAGCAGATGCGGCGTGCCGCCGACGAATCCATACCAGACATCGAGAATGTCCTCGATCTGGTCCGCGACGATGCCGTGAGCCTTGCGCAGCGCCGCGATGTCGTCGTCCCCGAACAGCAGCGAGACCTTCAGCGTCGCAAGGTCGTCGGGCGTGAGCGGCGACTTCGGCAGTTGCGGATCGCCGAGCCGATAACCGGGAATCGCAGCGACGTTCATGACGACCTCCTTCCATCCTTGCCATATGATTGCCAGTCGCTATTATTCATCGCGCGCACGCGCGCGTCAATATGATTTCGACTGGCAACTATGATTTCGGATCACGCTCTGGAAGCGGCGCTCATCTTGGATCGGCTCGAGCGGCTGGCGCGCGCCGACGAACAGTCCGGCGGCCTCAACCCGGCGCAGTGGGAGGCCCTGCGATATCTCGCGCGCGCCAACCGCTTCTCCCGCACGCCGGCCGCGCTGGCCGACTACCTCGGCTCCACCCGCGGCACCGTCTCGCGGACATTGATCGCGCTCGAGGACAAAGGGTTCGTCGAAAAGCAGCCCAGCCCGACCGACGGGCGCAGCATTCATTTGGCCCTGACGCGACTGGCCGAACAGGCGCTCGAGCGCGATCCGGTCCTGACGCTCGCCCGGGACATCGAAGCCGCCCTCGGAGCCGAATCCGGATCCTTCGCCGCCGCTCTGCGCCGCACGCTGGTCGGCGCCGTCGCCCGTAACGGCGGGCGTCCATTCGGCGCCTGTTTCGACTGCCGGTATTTTCGCAGGAACGCGCGACCGGACGAGCGCGCGCCGCATCATT
>CALMZV010000144.1 GCA_937870755.1 uncultured Methylocystaceae bacterium | reverse complement strand
CCTCTGCCTTCGGAGTTTTTTAGGCTGCCTATCCTAAATGCACGATAGGGCACGCCATGCTACGCCAACCTCATGATTTATATGGACAATCCTGTTTTTTCCGCCGAAACCCATATCCGAACTTTCGCTCCGATTTCCGTCCTGCTGCTTCCGTGGTGCTTCCGCGGAAGCAGCCCCTCTTCAGCGGAGGAGAGGCCATATGGCAAAGCTAACTAAGCGCGTCGTGGATGCCGTCGAGATTCGCGACAAGGACTATTTCATCTGGGACGACGAACTGCCCGGTTTCGGTCTCCGCGTTTTCGCGTCTGGCAAGCGCAGCTATCTCATTCAGTATCGCTCGGCCGGTCGAACCCGTCGCTACACCATCGGACTACATGGCATCTGGACGCCGGAGACGGCCCGGCAAGAGGCAAAGGTTCAACTCGGTCGCGTCGCCGGCGGCGACAATCCGGCTGAGGAGCGTCAACTCGACCACAAAGCCGTCACGGTCAAAGAGCTGTGCGCGCTCTACCTCAACGACCTAAAAGCCGGCCTCATCCTCGGCAAAGGCGGTCGCCCGAAGAAGACGACGACTATCGTCACCGATACCGGCCGCATCGAACGCCACATCATTCCGCTGATAGGCGCGCGCCGCGTGAAGGACCTGACCAAGGCCGACATCAACAAAGTGCTGAAGGATATCATGGCGGGCAAGACGCGAGTGTCCGTCAAAACAAAGAAGTTGCGCGGCAAGGCGATCGTGCGGGGCGGCGCAGGTACGGCGACCCGCACGGTTGGTCTATTAGGTGGCATCCTCACCTACGCTGTCGAGTCTGGCATCATCGAGCGCAATCCGGCGCACGGCATTAAGAAGCCCAAGGACAATGTCCGGGACCGCCGGCTTACAGAGGCGGAATATCGCACGCTCGGGCAGCTGCTGCTTAAGGCGGTGGCGATCGAAAAGTACGCCATGACCGTCGACATCATCCGACAGATCGCGCTCACGGGTTGTCGCCGCAGCGAGATCATCGGCCTCATGTGGAGCGAGGCAGATACGGACGGAAGCTGCCTGCGCCTGGAGAACAGTAAGGAAGGCGTGTCCGTCCGCCCCGTAGGCTTGCCGGTGGTCGAGTATCTAGAGGAACGCCGCAAGGGCGCGAAGGGCACCTATGTCTTCCCCGGTCAGGACGAGGACAACGCCTTCGGCAGTTTCCCAAACCATTGGGAGCAGATCTTCAAGAATTCGCCTCTATCCGATGTCACGCCGCACGTCCTGCGTCACAGCTTCGCCAGCATCGGTAATGATCTCGGCTTCACCGAGGTCACGATCGCGGCGTTGGTGGGCCATTCCAAGGGCTCGGTGACGAGCAAATATATTCACACGCTCGATACCGCCCTCATCATGGCTGCTGACACCATCTCCGGCTATGTTCAGGGTCTGCTAGACGGGATCGAATTCAAACAGACGGCTTACGCATTGGATCGCGATTCCCGGAGGGCGGCGCTCGATCGTTTCCTGACCAAAGCAGTTGGGCAGCAGTCGGGCGAAATCGAAGAGGAGGCCCGCCTGGCCGCATGAGGTCTATGACGAGCCGGTTGCGTTTCGAACGAAGCGGATCAGTCATATGGCTTTCAAATCGATCGAGAACATTCTGTAACCTGACCCGCGGTTCGCCGATCTCTGTGTCGTTGAGAACGGCGCAGCTTGCCGAATGACGCTCGCGGACCATTCTGGGGCGCTGGCAAGCGTAGGCCTCACAGGCGCTGCGCCGGCAGACGTAGTGGCGGCTTTCGATCGCGCTCGAAACACTATCATCTACGCCTCCTGTCGCACGGCACGTCCGACATCCACTCACCCGGAATGGCGCTCGATGTCGTCGAGACCTGCGCTTCGTGGATCGATCACGTATATCCATCGCAGCCCTGACGGGCGCCCTACGTCGATCGAACGTCCTCGCCCCGAACGGCTCGTACAAACTCATCGCGAGTGAGCGCGCAGAGGGCAAACTCGCCACGCTTCAATGGACTGCCGAGGCGAGAGGCCACGTCGGGACCGGCGAGATAGAAGATGTACGGACCCGCATGGAAGAAGACGTGTGCAGCAGCGCGCTTCCATTTCTCAATGAACTGCTTGTTCGGTCCCATCCACCGCATGATCGCGAATTCCTTGCCGTCGAGATTGACGACGCGGGATTTGAAATCGAGCGACATGCCGAAATAGGTTCCCAAGAACGAGCTTTCACTATGGATGTGAACCAGCCAGAACATCCGATGCTCGCGCCGATAAAAAGCTTCCCGCGCGTTGCGCTCATCCTCGCTGATTGAGGAGTGCTGGAGCTCCAGCACGGTCGCCATAGGGGTGCCGCTGCCGACCAGAACATCAGCGCGATGCAATTCGCCGGTCGCCGGATCGCGCAAAGCGATCTCACGGCACGACATGTCGAAAAGTTCTTTCCAGCCGAGGTGCCAAGGCCCCTCGGGCTCGCTCCAAGGATCGCAGTCGCCAGCCTTGTGTCGCCAATGGGGCGTGTTCTCGACGGGCATGACAGCGTTGAGCAAGCCGCCGCAGTCGCGGCAGGTCGTGCGCTCTCCCTTGGCGACAGGCGCGCGTTTCTGGTCGTCGACCCAAGCATAGAGCATAGCTATCGCCCCCCATTACGCATCGGCCGTAGGCCAGCGCAGTTTCCCGCGCCCGACACGCAAGGCCTCCACCAGCCTGATGCCGCCGGGCAATCGGCCTGAAAAGAGGCTGGGCTTGGGATCGACCGCCGGTTTCTTGAACGCGGCGACACGTTGATAGTCGGGCGTCGTCAGCCAGGTCCGCCCATCACCCTCGTCGGTGACGATCCGATAGAGGCCGGCAGGCGGGGCGGCTGCGGACTCGAGCAAGCGCTTGTAATGTTCGATCGACCACTTCTGGATGCCGCCACTGAGGGCTTCGGTTCGGAACCGTGCCCATAGCGCGGCGGTGTCGGGCGTCGGCCAGTCGTCGGCATCCGTGTAGGCTGTGATCTCGTCGGATTCGAGCCAGGCCCGCATCTCGGCGGGCGTGACGAAGACCGGCTTGGCATCCTCGATCGCCGCCATGGCGGCGCGCCGCGAAGGAAGACCCGCACGGATCAGCATCGACATCAGGAATTGCGGGACGCCGGTTTCGACCGCTGCCGCGGCGCCGCCTGCCACCGTTTCCGGCGACCAGCCGAGGGACATGCGGCGAGTGCGGACAGCTTCCAGCGCCCAGACCAGACGATAGGTGAAGGCCTCTTCGACGGCCCGCATGTTCTGCGGTCCGATCTTGGCCACATCCTCGCCGGACACCCAACTGCGCAGGATAGCTTTCCAATTCGCCGGCAACGCATTCGCTTTGTCGGGAATGAAGGGCCGCATGAACAGCAGGCGTTCGCCGAGACCGCCGAGCGCATCGACAAGTTCGTCGACGTCGCCGCTAAGCGCTGCTTCGTCAGCCCGGTCGAGGAGTTCGGCCAGCTCATCAGCCATGGCGTCGATGGTGAGGCCGGCCTCAAGCCCAACGCCCATGGCGAAATGTCCGCGTCGCGCCTGCGCCGTGGTGGTCTTCCAGATGAGGTCGGCGCGCGCCTCGAACACCTTCTTGTGCAGCGGGGCGACATCCTCGTCCTCACGGGCGATCTGGCGCGCCCAGAGCGATCCCTTGAGCGCCTCGTCCAAGAGCTTCGGCAAATCGGCGCGATCGGAATCGAGTGCTTCGATCAGGCCGAACACGGTCGCATCGAGGCGCTCGACGATCTGCGACAGCGGCTCCTCGTCGACGGTCTCTTCTTCGTCTTCGCCGCCACCTTCGTCATCGTCGCCATCAGCGTCATACTCCGCGCCGGCCGCCAGGCGCTCGGCCACCGCTGCTTCCTCCTCGGGCGACCTCCAGGCTTCACGGGCATTGGCGAGATATTCCCAGGCATCATCGCGATCCAGGACACCTTCGCGGGACAGGCGGTCAAGAATCTCGGCGACGATCTGGATGAGGCCGCTCTTCAGCGTGCGGGCCTTGGCGGAGGCGACCAGCTTCCCCCATTCCTTCTTCCGCCAATCGATCTTATCGAACATGACATGGACGATGAGGCCCTCGACGTCCACGAAGGCGCGGCCGGCCCGGCCGGCGACGTTCGCGAATTCCTCGCCTTTGATCTTCTCGGACGCCCGATACAGCGCCGGCACTAACAGGACGGCGGCGTTGAGGTTGAGCCCCTGCGAGAGTGTCGGCGACGCGACGATGACCTTCAGGACACCCTCGGACAACAGGGCTTCTAGCTCACGCAGGAACGGGCTCGGCAGCCGGCCGTGGTGGATGGCGACGCCCGCCTTCAGGCAGGCGACCGCGGGATGGTCCTCGCCCAACCACTCCTTGCCGACCTCCAGGGCGCGCGCGATCGACGCCTCGTCCTCGAGCAGCGAGTCCAGATAGCCGCGCTTGCAGAGGTCCACGACCTGTTTGCCGTAGCTCTCGACCCAGTTCGCCTGGGTGGAGAAGATCAGCGTCCGTTTGCCTTGGCCCGCGAATTCCCATGCCGCAAATAGGGCAAGATGCGAGTTCTTGCGCGGATAGGGCTTCTTCTCTTTCCCCCGTGCCGGTTTCTGCACGACGAATTTATCGAGGAACGGACCATCGTCATCGAGGTCGAGTCGGAGACGTGCGTACTTGCCCCGCCAGGTGAGCGCGCC
Organism: uncultured Methylocystaceae bacterium; assembly: GCA_937870755.1. Classification (GTDB taxonomy): domain Bacteria; phylum Pseudomonadota; class Alphaproteobacteria; order Rhizobiales; family Beijerinckiaceae; genus JAJXWB01. The sequence continues at coordinate 8,991 of CALMZV010000144.1, read as the reverse complement.
GAACCGCTGGCGCGTGGGGCGCCAGTCGGAACGCACCGGCTCGCCCGGTTCGTCAGAGCGTATCCACGCGGTGAGATCATCAAGTTCGTCGCCGCTGGGCAGGATCGCAGACAGACAAACGATACGGCGTTCGCCTGCGTCCGCGCGCCGAAGCAGACGCTGCACGAGGGTTTCATATCGGATCTCGCGTTCGCTCGGGCCGATCATATGGCCTTCGTCGAGAACGATCAGGCCGACATCGTCGATCAGCGACGGGTCGCTTCTCAGCGCGAAGTCGAGCTTCTCGGGCGTCGCGATGATGATTTCGCGGGAGCGCAGTGCGTCTTCATCGCCAGCCGAAAGGCCACTGGCGCCGTAAAGGGAGGAGACACTGAAGCCGAGCGGCGCGAATGTCTTCCTGAAGGATCGCTCGGTCTGCGCCGACAGGGCACGCAACGGCGTGACGATCAATACTCGGCGCGCCGATGATAGGGTCATCAGCGCGGCGATCTCGGCCACGCGGGTTTTGCCGGCACTGGTTGGCAGGGCGACGACCAGATCGTCGGTGACGTCCGTGGAGCGCCGGGCCGCTTCGCGCTGCGACGGCCACAGTTCCACCTCGGACGGCTTGCGGGCGTAGAGCGACGAGATGAACAGCCGGCGCAGGTCCGGGTATTTTTCCTCCGTCCCCTCCGGCGGCTCGGTCGGCAGGTTCTCGTGCAGCGAATGCTGCCAGAGGTCATCGATTAGGTGACGGCACAGGTTTGATATCCACCACAGCGGAACATTCTCGGCGTTGTCCGCCAGACTGACCGCGGTGGCGAGCAATGCCCGCGCGGTCTCGATCGGCTCGGGCTCGCCCGTATCGAGCGCGAAGTCAAAATGCGCCAGCGCCCGGCAGATCGTCGTGTTGAGGATGGTCGACAGTGCCTCGTCGATGTCCGGATCTTCGCCCGTCAGCGCTTCGGCAATCTGCTCGTCGCTGTGCGCCTCGTCGTCGAGCCACCCGCGCACGAAGCCGCGCAACTGGCCGAGATCGCGCAGGATCAGATGTCGGATCGCCGTTTCGCCCGGCGAGGCATTGAGGTCGTCCGCCGTCTCGTTGAAGAGCGAATAGGAGACGGCCGAGAACCCAGCCAGATGATAGGCCGCTGCGGCGATCGTGCGACGGAAACCGCGATCAGGCGACTCCGGATCGCCGTTGCGCACCAGGGCTTCGAAGGCGTTGGCGGCGCGCTCGAACGCCTTGCTGGTCAATTCCGACGCACCGGCCTGGGTGCGCAGGGCCATCCCGCCCCGAAGCAGGGCGAAGCCGTGTTCAGCAAGATCGGTTTCGATCGTCGCGCCGAGCGGCGGCGCATTCGCCGGCAGCATGCCTTCTTCGCGCATCAGCGACCAGGCGGCGCCACGATAGAGCAAGCGCCCGAGGATGCCATCGACGGTCGCGGTCGCAAGGAACGCGGTCAGCTCGTCAATCGTCTCCAAGGTCTTCCGCCTCCTGGTACATGGCCGCGATGAAGTCCTGGTGATCTTCGACGTGAATGTTCACGACGTAGTGATCCCGGTTGGTCCCAGCGGCGTCGAGGTCCTCCTTCAACGAAGCGTGCGGGCCATTACCCGACACGGTGAAGAGCATATGGTCGATGCGATCGGCGCGAAGGGACTTCAGGCCCACCTCGTCACGGAGGCTGCGGCCCAGTTCGTTGTCGCCCGGGTCGTTGCTCTCCAACAGACGGTTGGCGACGAACAGCAGGGAATCGGGCGTGCAGCGTCCATTGTCGCGGTCGAGCACCTTGCGGGCGCTCGTGACTGTGGCCTTGCCGAGCTTCTCGTTGCTCTTGGCTTCACCTTTCAGGAGCCAGAGCTTCTCGCCGGCCCCATCATATCCGGCGCCGATGAAGTCATCGCCGCGCATGGCCATATTGCGGCCGTCCTTGTAGCGCAGGCGGCGCACAGGGACGCGCAGGCCAATCTCTTCTTCCACCAGCTCTGTCGCAAGAATCTCGCCGAGATCGCCGGAACGACCCTTCGGCGTCTGGGGCATTGCCTCGCTGAGGATCTTCGCGGCGACCTTGTAGCCGAGCCGCTCCACATCCTCGGCTATGCGTTCGAGCCGGTCGTAATGCGAGCGGATCGTCTCGGCGAGATCATCGCGAATCTCGTCGCGACCGCCGTCCTTCTCGACATAGGTCCAGTAGCGCTTGCGCTTGTTCTTTTCCTTGGTGGCGTCGCACCACTCTTTATACAGCCCCACGCTTTCCCCAACTCCTGTTATTCCGCCGCGCGGTTCGCCCGTTCGGCGATGTCTGCGCATCGCTCGATCAGCGCTTCGAACGGCTCGGCGTCTTCGAGCAGCAGCCCGTCTTCGACCATGCGCGCATAATCCGTGGCCAGCGCCGCGCGCGCTTCACCCATCGGTGCGAGCTGCAGCTTCCCGCCAACGGCGGCTTCGTAGTCGATGACCTCGCCATCGGTCGCCTTCTCGGCGAAGAACATGCTCTTATGGCGGGCGACGGCGTTGGCGAGGTCGCGGTCGGCCAATGCGGCGGTGGCGATCCCCGCATCATCCAGTCGTACAACATCGTGCCAGTGACGGGCGAAGCGCTCACCACGCAGCCGTTCCTGCAAGCAGAAAACATGCATCGCCGTCGCCTTCTCCCAGAAGGTCCGCTCGGCATGCATCACCCGCGGGCGCGCTGTTGGAAATTCGACGCCCTCGACCAATCCGGCCGCTTCACACACGACATCGCGCGGGCTGGCCGGCTCGCCGGTGGAGCGGGCGCCGAACTCCAGCATCACGCTCGGAGCCACATAGCCCGATCCCGAAGAGGTCGCCTCATAGTCGACGAACAGCTTGTCGCTTTCGACCCTGAGTGTCGCGGGGAGCGATTGTGCGTCGATTGCACTGGCAAGGAGAGGCCGGATCGTTCCATCGACCCACTCGGGCAGGCGGTGCCGGACGGCCTTCGACCATCGCTTCTCCTCGCTGCGGTTTTTCGGCAGGGCTTCGCCGTTCTCGCCCACCAGGTCGGGGGCGATGGCGCGGATGTCGTAGGTGAGATCCACATCCTCGGAAAAACGTCGAATGACGCGATACGCCTTCGACAGCGACGTGCCGCCCTTGAACACGAGATGTTCGCCGAGGTCGGACCCGAACAGCGTCGCGAGGGTCCAAACGACCCACACATCCTTTTCCAGCAGATGGAGCGGCCGGCCGGATCGATCGGCGGCAACAGCCAAAGCCTCGCGCCGATCGCCCGCCGACAAGGTGAGGAAGGCTTCAGCCATGCGCGACCTTGCCCACCGACCTGGCGAGCCAGCTCGGGAGCTGGGGCGCGGCTGCGACGAGTTCACCGAACGTGGAAGACGGCAACTTGCGCTTCAATGTCTTCAGGGCCGCTTCTGCCTTCTCCGGCCCCAGCCAGGCCAGCGCGCGCACCGCCTGTCCGGCGGGCCGATCGGCCAGCGCCAATTGCCAGCGTGGCGCATGCCGCAGCTCAACGACCTGATGCCCCAGATTCATCGTCCGGCTACGGCCCGATGTCAGATAGACCGACCGCACAGGCACCTGGGTTGTGAGGCCGAGCGCATTGGCGGCGGCAGCGCCGTTCGACACGATGACTTCGCCGCGCTGGACGGCGAGGGCTTCGACGGCCTTCTCGACCGATGGCGCCCGAACGCCAAACCGGCTCGAAACAGGGCGCAGATAGACGCCGCGCCCGGCACGCATCAGCCGGCCACGTGTGGCCAATCGCGACAACGCCTGGTCCACCGCGGCACGATTGCCCAGATGGAGCAGGCCCTTTGCAGCGATCGGAGCACCCTCGGGCAAGCCCTCGGCATGCACCAGAATCTGTTCGGTCAGTCGTTGCACGGCAAATCTCCTGTCAGAAATATACGCAGTTTTCTGACAGTTTTCAATCTCCTTCGGGGGCTGGTCCAAATCGGGACTCCTGCAGCGAAAACATTCCTCCCGCGTCGGAGCCCAAACCTGGCCGGTACGGGGCATTACGTTCGGCTGATTGGGAATCAGTGACCCACTGATTGGGAGCGTAGCGACTGCAATCTGGAAGGCCAGGAGGGGAACGCCTTCCCCTGCGGCCGAGCCCAAGGTCTCGACCGACCCCTTCTGCGGGGAGACCCCGCAACGCCCCCTGAGAGTGAGAGTGCGGACGAGTTTTTCCGTGACGGGTTGAGGGCTGGAGAAGAGGTCTCCGGCGCCCGTCGCGGAGAACCGCGATGTTCAGGAAAGATGCCAAAGCGCGCGTCGGCAAGGACCGGGCGAATCTTTATGACGAAATCACCGGCAAGATCATCGCCGAACTGGAGGCCGGGCGCGTGCCGTGGGTCCAGCCCTGGGGATCGGCCTCGACCAAAGCGCCGCTCGCCATGCCGAGCAATGGCGCAACCGGCCGGCATTATTCGGGCATCAACGTCCTGATCCTTTGGGGCGCCGTCATCCAGCACGGCTTTCCCGGCCAGAGTTGGCTCACCTTTCGCCAGGCGCTTTCGCTCGGCGGCAATGTCCGCAAGGGCGAGCGCGGCACCACTGTCGTCTATGCCGATCGCTTCACCCCGGAGGACGAGAAGCGTCGCGCGCTAGAGACTGGCGAGGAAGCAGCCGCCATTCCGTTCCTTAAGCGATTCACGGTGTTCAACACCGCGCAATGCGACGGCCTGCCGGACGAGATCGCCACCATCGTCCCGCCGCCTGCGCCCGGTCTGATCGAGCCGCAGGTCGAGGCGCTGATCCGGGCGACCGGTATCGACTTCCGCATCGGCGGCGATCGCGCCTTCTACGCCCCAGCGCTCGATTACGTGCTGGTTCCGCCTCCACAGGCTTATTTCGAGCCAATCAATTGGCACCGCACGGCCTTGCATGAGTTAGGTCATGCCAGTGGACACCATAACCGATTGAACCGTGATCTGACCGGCGCGTTCGGCACCAAGAAATACGCGTTCGAGGAGCTGGTGGCCGAGATCAACGCCGCCTTCTGCTGCGCCTCGCTTGGCATCGTACCTACCGTCCGCCATGCCGATTATATCGGCTCCTGGCTGGAAGTGCTGCGCGAGAACAATCGCGCCATCGTTCGCGCTGCCTCGCAAGCGAGCAAGGCTGCCGACTGGCTACTTGGCTTCGCACCGGACACCAATCTCGGCATGACCGACGATGAGCGGGAGGCGGCCTGATCCTCTGAAAACCGGAAAGGCGGAGACACGGATTTTCTGGCTTTGCACCGTTCAGTGTCCATGGCGCTGCTCTCTTTAGAGGAAGAGGGCGGCGCTTCGCTTCGTGACGGGTTCAGGGTCGAGAGAGAGGCTCTCGGCGCCCGTCGCGGAGACAACCACGATGGCTCCTGCCGTTCAGAAACTCACCCTCTCGCCCTCGCGCGATATCCCCTTCAACAAGCTGGTCCTCAGCCAGTCCAACGTCCGGCGCGTGAAGTCCGGCGTTTCGATCGATGAGCTGGCCGAGGACATCGCCCGCCGCGGCACGCTCCTCCAGAGCCTCAATGTCCGCCCGGTCCTTGATGCCGATGGCGGCGAGACCGGCGTGTTCGAGGTGCCCGCCGGCGGCCGTCGCTACCAGGCCCTCGCGCTGCTGGTGAAGCAGAAGCGCCTGACCAAAATTTCGCCGGTGCCCTGCGTCGTGCGTGATCCCTCGACGCCAATTCTTCCCGAGGACGACAGCCTGGCCGAAAACACGCAACGCGTCGCGCTCCATCCTCTCGACCAGTTCCGCGCGTTCCTCGACATGCGGACCAAGGGCATGACTGAGGAGGAGATCGCCGCCGCCTTCTTCACCACCGTCCAGATCGTGAAGCAGCGCCTGCGCCTGGCAACCGTCTCGCCCGTGCTGTGCAGCATCTACGCCGAAGATGGCATGACGCTGGAGATGTTGATGGCGTTCACCGTCAACCCGGACCATGCCCGACAGGAACAGGTCTGGGAGGCGGTCCAGCATTCCCATGGTCGCCAACCCTGGCACATCCGCCAGTTCCTCACCGAAACCTCCATTCCCGCATCCGACAAGCGGGCGCAGTTTGTCGGCGTTGAAGCGTATCAGGCGGCGGGTGGCGAAATCCTTCGCGACCTGTTCGAGACCGATGACGGTGGCTGGCTTCAGGAGCCGGCGCTGCTCGACCGATTGGTCTCCGAGAAGCTGAAGGCGATCGCCGATGAGATCGCGGCCGAAGGCTGGAAGTGGATCAGCGTCGATATTGATCTGCCTTATGGCCACGATCACGGCCTTCGCGTCATGAGTGGCACCGCTGTCGATCTCACCGACGACGAGCGCGCGGCTCGCGAGGCGCTACGCGAGGAGTACGACCGGCTCGAGGCGGAATATTCCGAAGCCGACGAACTGCCCGACGAGATCGACCAGCGCATGGACGAAATCGAAGCTGCGCTCGAAGCATTCGAGCAACGCCCGGCTATCTACGATCCAGCTGAGATCGTGCGCGCCGGCGTGTTCGTCAGCGTCGATCGCGAAGGCGAGCTTGTCGTTCGTCGTGGCTATGTCCGGCCGGAGGACGAGGCGCCGGTCGACGCCAGGGGCCATGAGGTCGATGGCGTCGCCGATCCCACCGGGGCCTCTGCTGGCGCCGAAAACACCGGCAGCGTCCAACGCGCCATCATCGCGATCGGCGGCCAGTCGGCCGAGCCGGAGGAGGATGATGAGGAAGATGTCATCAAGCCGCTGCCCGAACGGCTCGTCACGGAACTGACCGCGCACCGCACGCTCGCGCTTCGCGATGCGGTCGGCGCAAATCCGCAGGTCGCGATGACGGCCTTGCTGCACAAGCTCGTGCGCGACACCTTCCAGCGCACCGGCACGTCCGGCGCGAGTTTGCAGGCGTCCGTCAATCACGTCTTCTTCCGCGAACAGAGCAAGGATCTTGGCGAGACATCCTATGCCAAGTCTATCGCCCAGCGGCACGAGGACTGGAAGGCGGATCTGCCTGCGGACGAGGACGCGTTGTGGGATTGGCTCGCCACTCTCGACGACGCCAGCCGCCTGGCGCTCCTCGCCCATTGCGTCAGCTACGGCATCAACGCGCTCTATGAGCGGCCCAATCCGTTCAGTGGCAGCGGCGCCTCGCAATCGGGCCTCGACCGCCGCATGGCCGAGGCAGATCGGCTGGCGCGTGCGACCGGCCTCGACATGGTGGAGGTGGGCTTCCGTCCGACCGTCGAGAACTATCTTGGCCGCGTGACGAAGCCGCGCATCCTCGCTGCGGTGCGCGAGGGTGCGGGCGATCGCGCCGCACAGCTCATCGACCATCTCAAGAAAGGCGACATGGCGAAGGAGGCCGAACGCCTGCTCGCCGACAGCGGCTGGCTGCCCGAACCGCTGCGCATGATCGAGCATGACGAGCCCGCGACAAGCGGTGAAGGCGACGAGGCGCTGCCAGCCTTCCTCACCGACGATGACGAACCCTCCGACGAAGAGGACGAAGTCCTGCACGTCGTCGCTGCCGAATAGCGCATCGGCGCGGGGCGGCTTCAATCGTCCCGCGCTGTCCTTCCCAATCCGTTCCTCAGCCCGGCGGCCATCGCGCCGGACGTTTTCGTTTCAGGAGGCCATCATGGCTGACTATTTCACTCATTTCTCGTGCCTGCTTGACGTCGGCACGCCCGACAACGCCGCTCGCGCGCTCGACCTCTACAACAAGCTGTCCGAGGACGGCGCGTCGGAGGAGCCGCCTTCGGAAGGCTTCTTGCTGTCGATCCAGCCCGAACATGGCGGCTCTCAGCTCTGGATGCGTGATGATGTGACCGGCGATCCCGAACGGCTGATTCAGTTCGTGAAGATCTGCGCCGCCGAGTTCGGGCTGACGGGCCGATGGGGTTTCCAATACGCCAACACCTGCTCGCGCCCTTGGCTCGATGGGTTCGGCGGCGGCGCGCACGTCCTCGACCTCGCGACCGGCGAGACGATCGGTTGGACCTACACCGATGGCTGGCTCGCTGAGACACTCTCCGACGAGGGAGAGCACATATGAGCATTCCCGCACACGCCAGCACCAATTTCCAGACGCTGCTGCGCGCGGCAGCGGACGGCAGTCTCGCACTCATGGAGTGCCTCGACGCCGCGACGGGAACGCCACGCTACGTCATCTGCGCCGTGGGGCGCGACAACGGCGATTATGTCTTCACGCCCTTCGGCCATCTCGCCGACGGCAATCCCTACGAAGCCTATCTGCCGCCCGATCCCGACGATCCGAACGGCTTCATTCATCCCGATCGCTGATCGAGGTTGGATCTCACCTCTTGAAGCGCCCCGCCATATGGCCGGGGCGCTTTTGTCATGTTGGCCATGGCCTGCCGAATGAGAGGCAGAGGGAGGCCGGGACGGGTTTGAGCCGGTGCGGTCGAGAGAGAGCGCTGCGCGGGCTCGATCCTGTCCTGCTCTCGCGAGGCTGTTCCCATGAACATGACATCCGTATCGGCGGCGCCCGCTGCCGCACCCCATCCGCTCGGCTCCGATCAAAGAATCTCCGCAGCGATCTTCGTGGCGGCGAGCCTGCTGCTGCCCAATCTTGAACGCGGCGAGCGCGTTGACGCCGCGACCCTGCGCGCGGCCATGGAAACCGCGTTCGGCGCCTCCGACGCGAGCGGCGCCTGGGACTGGAAGACGGCCTATGACGCCTGCGAGGCGGCGACCGTGCTGTTCCTGCGCAAATACGGAAAGGCGCTTTTCCGCAAATCCGGCTTTCCGGCAGCGCGCCTTATCCTGCTGACGAAGATCGCCAGCCTTCTGCCGACGCATACGCGGCGCTCTGCCGAAAGCCAGACCTTCCAGCAATTCTCAACGCCGATCCCGCTCGGCCTGGCCGCGGCCCATGCCGCCGCCATCACGCCGGCTGACCGGGTGCTTGAGCCGTCGGCAGGCACCGGACTTCTCGCCATCCTCGCCGAGGTCGCCGGCGGCACGCTCGTTCTGAACGAACTGGCCGAGGCGCGCGCCGGTCTGCTTTCTTCCCTCTTTCCGGCCATTCCCGTCACGCG
>CALMZV010000143.1 GCA_937870755.1 uncultured Methylocystaceae bacterium | reverse complement strand
GAGGTCGATGTTGTTGACGATCTGCAAGTCCCAGGCGTTCGCCTGAACCGGCAGACTGTCGGTGTCGAAGCGGACGGGAACGTCGAACTGGAACGAGGCGGTCGGCGCAGACCCCGGCGCGGAGGCGAAGGTGATCCGCCCCGTCAGGGTGTCGATTGCGGCAGGCGTGACCGGGCTTCCGGCGATCTTCACCGCCACCGTTCCGGCAACCGGCTTGGTGATCGTGCGGACGTGCTCATAACCAGAACGGTTGTAGCGTTTGACGATCTGCCAGACCGTCGGCGTGATCTGCACCATCGCCTGATCGGCGGCGTCGAAATCGTTCCAGTCCTTGAAGCGGAACGAATAGGCCCGGCCTTTCACGACATGGAAATGCGCGATCACCGCCGCCATGTCGGCGCGACTGCGGATGCCGGTCGAAATGTTCCAGCGGCCTCGGGCTTGCGACCAGTTGACGTTGCGCTGCTCGGCGCCCGAGGCGAGCGTGACGATCTGGGTCGAAAACCCCGGCCCGCCGGTCGCGCCGCGCCCGACCGATCCGGGGAAGGCGATATCGAGAAACGGTTGCGGCATCTGTTTCTTTCTTACGCGTTCGCTCCACGCGAACCGGTTCCCACTTCGCTTGCGAAAGCTACAGGCCCCGCATGCCGGAGCGAACGGCGCGGGCAAGCCCCGCCGCGATCTGGGTGCGGCTGGCGTCGAAGGCGGTGGGGTTCGGTGTCTGGATCGTGACGTTGACGACCGCGCCGCTGGATCGCGGATCGCCGCGTTCATAGGCGCGCGCCTCCTTGCGGTTCAGCACGCGCTCGCCGCGTTGCAGGATCGCCGGCACCTCGTCGGGCTTGAGATAGGCGCCGTCATGGAAGCGCGGCGCGGTGGCGAAGACGCCTGCCGGAACCATGCGGCCGACGCCGCCCGCGCCGACCAGCCCGCCATCATGGAACAGCCGCGAGAAGATGCTTCCGAGGATGCCGCTGCCTTGCCCGAAGGTCGGCAGGTTCGAGCCAAAGAGCAGGTTCTTCAGCGGATTGAGGAGCGCGAGCTTGATCATCTCGCGGTTCAGATCCTGAAGCGCGAGGCGTCCCGCATCGGCCCATGATTTCCAGTCGAGTTTGCCCTGCGCCAGCACGTCGGCGAAGCGATCGAGCGCGGAGCCGACGGCGGTTTCGATGGCGCGATAGGCCGCGTCCTGCCGCTGAAGCTCCTGCGTCAGGCGTTCGATCTTGCCGGCATTCTCGACGATGGCGCGGCCTTCCTCGCTCGCAAGATCGATCCCGCGCGAGCGCAAGCCCTGCTCGGCGCGCAGCTGGGCGATGATGACCGAACGCTCGGAGGCGCTTTGGCCGATCAGCCCGATCTGGCGTTGCAGAAGGGTGATCTCGTCCTTCTGGTTCTCGACGGCCTCGCGGCCGGCAAGCTGCCGGTTGAGTTCGTCGATGCGCCGGGCATTGCCGATGGCGGATTGCCCTTCCGGGCTTGCCGCATCGATCCCGCGCTGGCGCAATTGCTGGATGGCGCGAAGGGTTGCCAGTTCCTCGGAGCGCTTGGCGACCGAAGCGCCGACAAGAGCGACCTGCCGTTCCAGCAGTGTGATCTCGTCGCGCTGATCGCGAAGCTGTTCCTGGCCGCGCAGCGTCCGGTTCAGGCCTTCGATCTGGCGGGCCGAGTCGATGTAGGCGCGGGCTTCCTCGCTCGCGAGATCGACGCCGCGGCGGCGAAGCTCCTGTTCGGCGCGCATCACGGCCAGCGCATCGCCGCGCGCCGCGACGGTCGCGTTGATCAGCGCCACCTGCCGGGTCAGGAGTTCAATCTCGCGGCGGCGATCCTCGTTGGCGGAAAGGGTCTGCGCGCGTTCCTGTTCGACGAAGAGCCGACCGTAGGCTTCGCGCATCCGCTCGATAATGCGGGTGAGGGATTCCTTCGCTTCGCCCTCGGCCAGCGCTTGGGCCGTCAGAAGCGGGCGAAGCGCCTGCTCGACCTGCATGACCTGTTGGGCCTTGGCCGAAGCGAGCGAGCCAGCTGCGACCGCATCGTTGACGCGCTTCTGGGCGGAGGCTTCCGCTGTCAGATCGGCGACCTGCCTTGCGGCGGTCGCGGCCTGCTCAGCAATCCGTTCACGCAGCGCCTGGCGGGCGCGAGCTTCGGCATCGATGCCTTCGCGCGCCTGTTCGATCAGGCCGGTCTTGCGAGCTTCCGCGCGTTCGGCCGCAGCAGCACTTTCGAGATAGGCGTTTGCCAGCGCCAGCGTCGAACGGATCGACACCTCCGTGACCGAGGATTGCGAGACAACGGCTTGCGTCGCCGCATCGACCGCCGGTCGAAAGCGGGCCAGTTCAGCCGTGACGCGACGATAGGCGGCTTCGACCTCTGCAACATCGTCGAGTTTCGAGCGCGTCAGCGGATCATCGAGCGCCGCGCGCAAGGTCGCCTGTTCACGGCGCAGGCGTTCAAGATCGCGCGCGCCGGGGATGATATCGCGAGCAGCTTCACCCGCTCGAACCGAGAGCTCGTTCGCCCGGGCGTCGGCCGCAAGCTGAGCGGCCCGGCGCTGCTGATCGGCAAGCTGCGCCTCGATCTCGGCGATCCGGCGCTCGACCTGGGGCAGCATCAGCGGCACGATATTGCCGCGGATGTTTTCGCGGAGCCGATCCCGCTGCCATTTCAGGAGATCGAGTTCTTCGGACGGGTTGCGGCCATCGACGGCGCGATCTACCGCCTTGCCGATGGCGTCGAAGGCGTTCGAGGCCTGGCGGGCGACATAGTTCCAGGCGCGCCCGAAGGCGTTGGTTGCCTGTTCGGCATCGGCCAGCGCCGGCACGAGCGCGTTCAGGAGAACCCGCTGCGCTTCGGTGCGGTTGTTCTGATCGACCAGCGTGCGGATATACTGCCGCGTCCGGTCGTCGAGGAAGGCGAGGCGGGCATTCAGTTCGTCGGCGCCGCGCACCGGATCGGCGAGCGCGGTTGCAAGCTGCTCGGCTCCGGCCTTGGTTTCGACGCCCATCGTGACGGCGAAGTTGCGGGCGATGCCGATCGCGCGGCCCATTTCTTCCGCCCCGATCTTGCCGGTGCGCAGGAAGGCGACTTCCATTTCGCGCGCGGCGGTGACCGAGACCTTGCCGGTTTCGGCGGCGCTATGGGCGACGCGCTCAAGTTCGGCGGCGGTCGCGCCCGAGGCGCGGCCCGCGCCCATGAGCGCCGTGGTGACGGCGCGCGTCGAAGCATCGTTCGCCACCCAGGCGGCGGTGAGGCCGACGGCCGCGACGGCGACGCCGGCAACGATCCCGCCGACAACCCCGAGCGCCGAACCGAAGGCGGCGAGCGTTCCGCGCAAGCCGCCGAAGGCCTGCGTCACCTGACCGCCCTGCTGCATGAGGATGGTCATCGGCGACATGCCGGTGGACATCGACGCCACCACGTCGTTGAACGTGTATTGCAGCGTCAGAAGCTGGTTGCGGGTGAGGCCGGTCGCACCGCCCACACCCTTGATCGCCTGCGATGTCTGGTCGAAGCGCTGCTTCGCCAGCGCCTGCGCGGCGGTATGTTCAGCCGAGGTGATTGTGCCACGCTTGGCGAGCGTGGCGTATTCGGCGAGTTCCTGGTTCAGGCGGGCCTGCGCCGCGCCGAGCGGATCGATCGCGGCGCGCAGCGCATTCGCCCGAGCCGCGAAGCTTTCCGCCTCCCGCGCCGCTTCCTCGAAGACACCGGCGGAGTCGCGGGCGGATTTGGGGATCGGGCGGTCAACGTTCAGAACGGTGTTGAACCGCTTCTGCGAGGCGTCGGCTTCGCCCGCCATGCGCGCCGCTTCGGCCAGACGCTTCAGCCGCGCGACCTCGCGGTCGGTGGCGGCGCCGGAACGGTCCATCGCTTTTTCGACCGAGCCGAAGGCCGCTTGCCCGGATTGCCCGACCTCCTCGAAGGCGCGCTTGATCTCCGCCTTCCCCTCAACGCCGAGGCGGATGGAGACATTCGTGGCGCTCATGATGGATCAGCGTTCCGGCGATAGGCGTTGACGACGATGGGTTCGATCTCGGGCAGGACATCGACGAGAAGCGGGTTCAGCGCGCCCATGGCGTGGGCGAGCATCAGGATCGCCCCGAAATCGAGCGCATAGACGCCGCCCATCACCGCCCGAACCTGGCCAGCCGAACGCCGGATCACTGCCCAGGTCAGCATTCCCTCGGAAGTCTCGGGTTCATGCTCGTCGTATGGACAGCCCGCACAGCGCGACGGACAGGCGGCGCAATAGCTTTCGCCGCCGTCGAAGTGCCATTCGGCGAGGGCGATCAGACGTTTTTTTCGTCGAGCCTCGTCAGCGCCGGGCCGACATAGAGCCGATCAATGGCATCGAAGGCGGGCCAGAGTTCGAGCAACTGCTCGATCGCCGCCTTGTCGGGATCAACAGGCTTGCCCTTGGCGTCGCCGATGCCCTCCCAGGCGACAATGCCGGTATGAGCGAGCGCGCGTGTAAAGGCGGCTCCGGCTTCGATTGTGGACTGTTCGCCGCCAGCCTTCAGCGCTTCGCCCGCCGCGCCGCGTGCGATCAGCATGGCGGCGACCGAGACGGGGCGGAACTGGATGCGCACGCCGGGCAGCACATCGAGCCAGAAGGGCTCAGTGGACACGGGTTCGAGCTTGAGCATGGTGGCTCCTTCAAGGTTGGTCGGATCGTGGGGAAGGGAAGATCAGTAGGAGGCTACGTCGTTGGTCAGAACGACGGTGCAGGTCTTGTTCAGCACGGGATCGAGCGCGGCTTGCCAGGCGAACGGGGTTTGGATGCCGCCCGGTCCCTGAATCTGCCGGTTGCCGCGCGGCAGGAACACGCGATGCGCGGTGAAGAGCAAAGAGCGGCTGGCGTCGATGGTCCAGCCGAAGGCGATCTCGCAGGGCGTGCGGGCGGTCGCCTGATCGAGCAGGCTCGTGTCCTGAAACCGCGCATTGAGATTGCCCGAGCATTTGACGATGCCGGGATCGATATCGGCGATGCGCCCGTCGGAGCGGATGACCTCGATCTTTTCGAGGTTGTTCGAATACATCAGTTCCGCCGAGACGATGTTGCCGAGCACCGCGCCGTTGCGGGTGATCGATCCCTGAAACTGGCTGAAGCGCTCGACATCGAGCGCGGTCGGCGTGCCCGCACCCGTGGTGACAGCCGCTGCCTCGCCTTGGGCGATCACGTTGACAGTTGCTGACAGAAGCCCGGAACGCTGCGCCTGGACGGACAGGCTGTTCGCCCGCGCGCCATAGTTCATGCCGAAGAAGGGCACGTCGGGAAGGCCGACCTCGATCGACATCGACGGCAGGTTCTGCGTGCCGGAGACGAAGGTGTGGCCGTTCGCGCCGCCGGTGAGCGTCGCACCCGAGACCGTGCCGTTCGAAGCGGGCGAGGTCGACGCGGCGATCGTGAAGCTGTTGCCGCCAAGACCGAGCGTGTCATGCGTGATCGTCAGCGTGTTGCCGCCGGTCTGGGCATAGGTCGCCGCAGCGACTGCCGGCACGACGCTGGCGTTGAGGGCGGTCACGGCATTGGTCAGCGTCGCGCCGAGATTGGCCCCGATCTGGATCTGGTTGCCGGTCGGCGCGGAGGAAACGAAGGTGAAGGCGGTTCCGGCGATCGTGACCGTCGCGTTCGCCACGGGCTGGGCGGAGAACAGGATCGAGCCCTTGGCTGCCACCGACGCGGCGGTCGTCGGATTGCCGAACAGCGCCTTCAGCCAGAAGCCGAAGTTGCGGTGATCCATCGGAACGACGATGTCGCTTTCGTTCGACACCACGTCATAGGCCGGCGTCAGCGGATCGCGGCCATAGCCGAGCAGATCGCTTTCGATCAGGGATTGCTCTTCGCCGAGGTTGGCCGAGACGAAGGGCAGCTTGCGAAAGCCCGTGCCGGGCGTGACGCCATAGGTGGCTTCAAACACCGCAGCCATGACGGCGTTGGCGCCGCGTGCGCGTGCCATGGGAATACTCCTGTCGTTGTTGGTTCAGTTGCAAAGGCCCAAGCGCAGTCGAAGGGCCGTCGATCAGTTCAACGGATCGGTCGTCGCGTAGACGGCGAGGATCGCGAGATCGGCGAAGCGTCCGGGCAAGGCGCCGAGCGCTTCGATATCGTCCGTCACCGGCGCTTCGGCTTCGATCCAGTCGCAAAGCCCGCCGAGCGTCCGGTTCGCCATGACCGCCGCGCCGATCGCCCCTAGCATGGCGTCCATCACCTGCTCGCGGGTGAGCGTCGCGCTCTCATAGGCGGCGATCTCAAGCGGGATGCGGTGCGAATAGAGGTAGGTCAGCGGCGAGAGGCTGACCTCCGGTTCGCCCGGATCGCCGTCGCGGATCACAACCAGCCCGCCGGGCGGAATGCGTTCGGCCTTGGCCAGATTGCGCTTCACTTCCGCGCCCGGCAGGGCAGCGGCGACAAGCGCCTTCACCGCCGCAAGGACGGTTTCGCGTTTCGAAGCCATGGTGGACCAAGCCTTCAGGATTGCGGCCAGCGCCGCGCGATCAGCGAGGGCACGCGCGCGGCTTGCCGCTTGGCGGCACTCTCGACATCGAGGCGTTTTTTCAGGGCGACCTGCGGAACCAGAATGAACACGATGACACTGGCCTGTCCGGTCTTGCGGCGATTGCGCGCGGCAAGCCCGCGCGTGTTTATCCGGACATCATCCGCGACCAGCAGCGAAGGACGGCCGCGGCGATAGACGAACCGAAGCTTCAGGCCGGTTCGCCGCTGCCAGCCTTCCGGCGTGATCTTTTCGCGCGAGCCAACGGCACTCCGTCCGCTCTTGCCGGCGGCGGCGGTCGGGATCGCCAGGAACAGGCCGCGCGCCGAGCGGATCACCACGCCACGGTCAAAGGCATCGACGATCTTCGGCGCGCGCGACCAGACATAGGCTGCGGCCTCGGCGCTCTCGCCCACTTCGGGGAAGGTCTTTCCCCGCCATGTCCGGGACAGCCGATCACCAAAGCCCGCCGCGACGACATCTTCGCGGAGATCCCGCTTCAGACCATCGGCAGCGTCGTGCATCCCCGACGTGACGGCGCGTTCGATATCTTTCTCGGTTTCGGCGAGGGCTTTGCCGAGATCGGGACGCTGGATGGTGAAGCGCACGGATCACACCTTTACGGCCTCGCAGGCCGATACAAGCCTGAGCGCATCGCTCATCGGTTCGCCGATGATCCGATAGGTCTCGGGGCCGATGAGGATCAGATCGCCATCGGTGATCGTTGCCGCCTGCGAGCGCCTGATATCGATGCCGACGGTCGGCAACACGGCGCGGCTTTCACCGAATTCCGCCATGCGGTCCGGCGACTTGCGGATGATGCGAACAGCGACGCCAGCGCCGACGCCACTCGCCTTCCACAGCGCGTCCTCGCCGATATTGGGATCGGCGAAGAGCACATCGATGGCCGAAGCGAAGGCGGACATCGTCATGCTGTTCCGTTGAGGCGCACCCGACCGATCGTCTCACCAGCGCCATTGCCGACGGCTTCAACCGCAGCGCCGATCAGCGTATTGG
>CALMZV010000142.1 GCA_937870755.1 uncultured Methylocystaceae bacterium | reverse complement strand
TGATGACGACCGCGTTGCCGCGCATGTCCTGTCCCTGAATCTGGCCGCGGCGGGAATTGAGATCGCCGATGACCGAACCCGTATATTCTTCCGGCGTCACGACCTCGACCTTCATGATCGGCTCGAGGAGCACGGAGCCGCCCTTCTGCAGCGCCTCTTTCGTGGCCGCGCGCGAGGCGATTTCGAACGCGAGCACCGACGAGTCGACGTCGTGGAACGCGCCGTCGATCAGCGTCGCCTTCATGTCGACCACAGGGAAGCCCGCAAGAATGCCGGAGCCCATGACCGAGTTGATGCCCTTTTCGACGCCGGGCACGTATTCCTTCGGCACGGCGCCGCCGATGATCTGGCTTTCGAACGTGTTGCCCACGCCCGCCTCGTTCGGCTCGAACACGATCTTCACGCGCGCGAACTGGCCCGTGCCGCCCGTCTGCTTCTTGTGCGTGTAGTCGACTTCCGCGCGCTTGGTGAGACGCTCGCGATAGGCGACCTGCGGCGCGCCGATATTGGCGTCGACCTTGTAGGTGCGCTTGAGAATGTCGACCTTGATGTCGAGATGCAGTTCGCCCATGCCCTTGAGAATGGTCTGGCCGCTCTCGTGATCGGTCGACACGCGGAACGAGGGATCTTCGGCCGCCAGCTTCGACAGCGCGATGCCGAGCTTCTCCTGATCGGCCTTGGACTTCGGCTCGATCGCGATCTCGATGACCGGATCGGGGAATTCCATGCGCTCCAGGATCACCGCTTTGTTCAGGTCGCAGAGCGTGTCGCCGGTGCGCGTATCCTTGAGGCCGGCCAGTGCGACGATGTCGCCGGCAAAGGCTTCCTTGATGTCTTCGCGGTTGTTGGCGTGCATGAGCAGCATGCGGCCGACGCGCTCTTTCTTGTCCTTGGTCGAGTTCAGCACGGTCGTGCCGGATTCCACCTTGCCCGAATAGACGCGGCAGAACGTGATCGTGCCCACGAACGGGTCGTCCATGATCTTGAACGCCAGCATCGAGAAAGGCTCGGCGTCCGACGGTTTGCGAACCAGTTCGGCGCCCGTATCCATATCCACGCCCTTGATCGCGTCGCGATCGACCGGCGAGGGGAGATAATCGACCACCGCGTCCAGCAGCGGCTGCACGCCCTTGTTCTTGAACGCCGAGCCGCAGAACACCGGATGGAACGCGATGTCGTGCACGGCCTTGCGCACCAGACGCTTCAGCGTCGCCTCGTCGGGCTCCTGGCCGTCGAGATAGGCGGCCATCGCGTCGTCGTCGAGTTCGACGGCGGCTTCGATCAGCTTGAGGCGATATTCCTTCGCCTGCTCCAGAAGATCGGCGGGAATGTCGACGTCATGGAACTTCGCGCCGAGGCCTTCGTCTTCCCACACGACCGCCTTCATGCGGACGAGATCGACGATGCCCTTGAAGTTCGACTCCGAACCGATCGGCAGCTGCATGCAGACCGGGCGGCCGCCCACGCGCGTCACGATGTCGGACACGCAGCGGAAGAAGTCCGCGCCGATCTTGTCCATCTTGTTGACGAACACGATGCGCGGCACGTTGTATTTGTCGGCCTGGCGCCACACGGTTTCCGTCTGCGGCTCCACGCCCTGGTTGCCGTCGAGCACGCAGACCGCGCCGTCGAGCACGCGCAGCGAACGCTCCACCTCGATGGTGAAGTCCACGTGGCCGGGCGTATCGATGATGTTCAGGCGCTTGCCGTTCCAGAACGTCGTCGTCGCCGCCGACGTGATGGTGATGCCGCGCTCCTGCTCCTGCTCCATCCAGTCCATCGTCGCGGCGCCTTCGTGCACCTCGCCGAGCTTATGGCTCTTGCCGGAATAGTAGAGGATGCGCTCCGTCGTCGTCGTCTTGCCCGCGTCGATGTGGGCCATGATGCCGAAGTTGCGATAATCCTCGATCGGATGTGAGCGGGCCATTGGAAACGATCCTTAAGTCGAGACGCTTTACCAGCGATAATGCGAGAAGGCGCGGTTGGCTTCCGCCATGCGGTGCGTGTCTTCGCGCTTCTTGACGGCGTTTCCGCGATTGTTGGACGCGTCGAGCAGTTCTGCCGACAGGCGCTCCACCATCGTCTTGTCGTTGCGGCCGCGCGCGGCGGTGATGATCCAGCGGATCGCCAGCGCCTGACGCCGATCCGGGCGAACTTCGACCGGAACCTGATAGGTCGCGCCGCCGACGCGCCGCGAGCGCACCTCGATCGCCGGCGCGACATTGTCGAGCGCGGCCTTGAACACCGGCAGCGGATCGGTCTTGGCCTTGCGCTCGATGGAATCGAGCGCGCCGTAGACGATCTGCTCGGCGACGGACTTCTTGCCGTCGTACATGATGGAGTTCATGAACTTCGCGAGAACCAGGTCGCCGTACTTGGCGTCCGGAATGACTTCGCGCTTTTCGGCGCTGTGGCGGCGGGACATCTCTCGCTCCTCGATTACTTCGGACGCTTGGCGCCGTATTTCGAACGACGCTGCTTGCGGTCCTTCACGCCCTGCGTGTCGAGCACGCCGCGCAGAATGTGATAGCGCACGCCCGGAAGGTCCTTCACGCGGCCGCCGCGAATCATCACGACCGAGTGCTCCTGCAGGTTGTGGCCTTCGCCCGGGATGTAGCCGATGACCTCGAACCCGTTGGTCAGCCGCACCTTGGCGACCTTGCGCAGCGCCGAGTTCGGCTTCTTCGGCGTGGTCGTGTAGACGCGCGTGCACACGCCGCGCTTCTGCGGGCAGGCGCCCAGATGGCGGGACTTCTCGCGGTAGGTCTTCTGTTGCCGCGGCTTGCGGATCAACTGGCTGATCGTCGGCATTCTTCGCCCTTCTCAAGCGAAACGTTGAAACCTTTGCGCCCTTGCGGGCCTCGCCCCGCGAACTCCGCGTCGAAACACGAAATGCGCGCAAACGAATCAGCGCCTTCGGCCCACAGGCGTCCGGCGCTGGCGAATTGCAGAGGACCGCGGCGGAAACCGCCGAGATCGTGCCTTCCTGGATGGTTCTGGGCCGAAACCGACCAAAAACCAAATGACTTGAAGGGTCACAGGCAAGGCGACAGCGTTTAGTTTCGAAGTGTTTCGGACGGGGCGTCCTGAAAGCGCGTGAAACTACGGCCTGTCGAAAGTGCGCGGAACCTATTCGCGGCCCCGGTCGCAGTCAACCCCTTTTTTGACGAAATCGGCGCCGAACGGCGGCGGCAAACCCATTGGAATGACTCAGGTTTCAGCGCACGCGCGCGGCGCTAACGAAGAAGCCGCCCACGAGGGGCGGCTTCCGCGCGAAAAGACGAATCTTTTCAATTCGTTCAGGCGCCCGCCCGCTGGCGGCGCGGGCTGGCCGGCGCGGCCTGCGGGTCGGCGCCGGCGGCGATCTGCGGCGCGCCTTGCGACACATCGGCGCGCTGCGCCAGGATCAGATCGTCGCGCCCGGAGGCCACGCGCCGGATTCGCGACATCGCCGCGCCGGTGCCGGCCGGGATGAGTCGGCCCACGATCACGTTTTCCTTCAGCCCTTCGAGCGTGTCGACCTTGCCGTTGACGGCGGCCTCGGTCAGCACGCGGGTCGTCTCCTGGAAGGAGGCGGCCGAGATGAACGAGCGCGTCTGCAGCGAGGCCTTGGTGATGCCCAGCAGCACCGGCGTTCCGCTGGCGGGCTTGCCGCCCTCGTTGACCGTCCGCTCGTTGGCCGCTTCCAGCTCGGCCTGGTCCACCTGCTCGCCGGCGAGGAACCCGGTGTCGCCCGGCTCCACGATGTCGACCTTCTGGAGCATCTGGCGAACGATCACCTCGATGTGCTTGTCGTTGATGTTCACGCCCTGCAGACGATAGACCTCCTGAATCTCGTTGACGAGGTAAGCCGCCAGCTCCTCCACGCCCTTGATCGCCAGAATGTCGTGCGGCGCCGGGTTGCCGTCGACGATGTAATCGCCCTTCTCGACGATATCGCCGTCCTGCAAATGGATGTGCTTGCCCTTCGGGATCAGGTACTCGACGGGCTCGCCGCCCTCTTCGTGCGGGACGATCGAGATGCGCGTCTTGTTCTTGTAGTCGCGCCCGAACTGCACCGTGCCGGAGATTTCCGCGATGATCGCGTGATCCTTCGGGCGGCGCGCCTCGAACAGTTCCGCCACGCGCGGCAGACCGCCGGTGATGTCGCGGGTCTTGGCCGAATCCATCGAAATACGCGCGATGATGTCGCCGGCCTGCACCTTGCCGCCCGGCTCCACCGCGATGATGGAGTCGACCGGCAGCGTGTAGCGGGCGTCGCCGCCGCGCGCGAGCTTGGCGACCTTGCCGTCCTTGCCCTTGATGACGATCGCCGGCTTGAGGCTCGCAGAACGCTGGTTGAGACGCCAGTCGGTGACCATGCGCTTGGTGATGCCGGTCGATTCGTCGGCGGTTTCCGCCATCGACTGGCCTTCGACCAGGTCCTCGAACCCGACCGCGCCGTCGACCTCGGTGAGGATCGGACGGGTGTAGGGATCCCACTCGGCGATGCGCTGGCCGCGCTTCACCTTGTCGCCCTCGTCCACCTTCAGACGCGCGCCGTACTGAATGCGATGGACCGCGCGGTCCGCGCCGTCCGGCCCCACGATCACGACCGCGACGTTGCGCGCCATGACCATCAGGTCGCCTTCCGAGTTGCGCGCGACATGGCGGTTGCGGACCTTCACCGTTCCTTCGAAATTCGATTCGATGAACGACTGGTCGGCGATCTGCGCCGCGCCGCCGATGTGGAACGTGCGCATGGTGAGCTGCGTGCCCGGCTCGCCGATCGACTGCGCGGCGATCACGCCGACCGCCTCGCCGAGGTTGACCGGCGTGCCGCGCGCCAGATCGCGCCCGTAGCACTTGCCGCAGACGCCGTTCTTGGCCTCGCAGGTCAGCACCGAACGAATCTTCACTTCCTGAATCTGCGCGGCGTTGATCGCCGACATGTGCGCTTCCTGGATCATCTCGCCGGCCGGCACGATCGGCTTGCCGTCGGCGCCCACGATGTCCTCCGCCGCAGTGCGGCCGAGAATGCGCGAGGCGAGCGAGGCCACCACCTGGCCGGCGTCGACGATCGCGCGCATGCGAATGCCGTTCGTCGAACCGCAATCGTAGGACGTGATGATCGAATCCTGCGCGACGTCCACCAGGCGGCGCGTGAGATAACCGGAGTTCGCCGTCTTGAGCGCGGTGTCGGCCAGGCCCTTGCGGGCGCCGTGCGTCGAGTTGAAATACTCGAGGACGGTCAGGCCTTCCTTGAAGTTCGAGATGATCGGGCTCTCGATGATCTCGCCCGAGGGCTTGGCCATCAGACCGCGCATGGCGGCGAGCTGCTTCATCTGCTGCGGCGAGCCGCGCGCGCCCGAATGCGACATCATGTAGATCGAGTTGATCGGCTTGTCGCGACCGGCGTCGTCCTTACGCACCGCCGAAATGCGCGCCATCATCTCTTCGGCCAGCTTGTCGGTGCACTTGGCCCACGCATCGACGACCTTGTTGTATTTCTCGCCCTGCGTGATGAGGCCGTCGTTGTACTGCTGCTCGTACTCTTTCGCGAGCGCGCGCGTCTCCTCCACGATACGGCCCTTCGTCTCCGGAACGACCATGTCGTCCTTGCCGAAGGAAATGCCGGCCTTGAACGCCTCGCGGAAGCCGAGCGACATGATGCGGTCGCAGAAGATGACCGTCTCCTTCTGACCGCAGTTGCGGTAGACGGTGTCGATCATGTTGGAGATTTCCTTCTTCGTCATCAGCTTGTTGGCGACGTCGAACGGAATCTTCGTATGTTTGGGCAGGAGCTGGCCGAGCATCATGCGGCCGGGCGTCGTATCGAAAATCTTCGCGATGCGCTCGCCCTTCTCGTCATAGGTCCACGCGCGGCCCTTGATGCGCGCGTGCAGCGTCAGAGCCTTCGCCGCGATCGCATGTTCGATCTCGCCGATTTCGCTGTAGACGCCCGACACGGGCGCCTTCGACTTCGGGTCGGCCTTGAACTGTCCCGGCTCGCCGTCGCGCTCGAGCGTGAGGTAATAGAGTCCGAGCACGATGTCCTGCGAGGGTACGATGATCGGCTGACCGTTCGCCGGGTGCAGGATGTTGTTGGTCGACATCATCAGCACGCGCGCTTCGAGCTGCGACTCCAGCGACAGTGGCACGTGCACCGCCATCTGGTCGCCGTCGAAGTCGGCGTTGAACGCCGCGCACACCAGCGGATGCAGCTGGATCGCCTTGCCCTCGATCAGCACCGGCTCGAACGCCTGAATGCCGAGGCGATGCAGCGTCGGCGCGCGGTTGAGCAGCACGGGATGCTCGCGGATCACCTCGTCGAGGATGTCCCACACTTCCGGCTTCTCTTTTTCGACCAGCTTCTTCGCCTGTTTGACGGTGGTCGAGAAGCCCTTGGCGTCCAGCCGCGAATAGATGAACGGCTTGAACAGTTCGAGCGCCATCTTCTTCGGCAGGCCGCACTGATGCAGCTTCAGTTCCGGACCGACGACAATGACCGAGCGGCCGGAATAGTCGACGCGCTTGCCGAGCAGGTTCTGACGGAACCGGCCCTGCTTGCCCTTCAGCATGTCGGCGAGCGACTTCAGCGGACGCTTGTTGGCGCCGGTGATGACGCGGCCGCGACGGCCGTTGTCGAACAGGGCATCGACCGCTTCCTGAAGCATGCGCTTCTCGTTGCGGATGATGATGTCCGGGGCGCGCAGTTCGATCAGCCGCTTCAGACGGTTGTTGCGGTTGATGACGCGGCGGTAGAGGTCGTTGAGATCCGACGTGGCGAAGCGGCCGCCGTCGAGGGGGACGAGCGGGCGCAGATCCGGCGGGATGACCGGCACGACGGTGAGGATCATCCACTCGGGACGGTTGCCCGACTCGATGAAGGACTCGACCAGCTTCAGGCGCTTGGCGAGCTTCTTCGGCTTCAGGTCACCGGTGGCTTCGGCGATGTCGACGCGCAGTTGATCGGCGAGCTTGGGCAGGTCCATCGCCGAGAGCATGTCGCGGATCGCCTCGGCGCCGATCTGGGCGGTGAAGCTGTCCTCGCCGTAGTCGTCCTGGGCCTTGAGGAACTCGTCCTCGCTCAGGAGCTGGTGCAGCTTGAGGGGGGTGAGGCCGGGCTCGGTGACGACGTAGTTCTCGAAGTAGAGGATGCGCTCGAGGTCCTTGAGCGTCATGTCCATCAGCATGCCGATGCGGCTCGGCAGCGACTTCAGGAACCAGATGTGGGCGACGGGGGCGGCGAGCTCGATGTGGCCCATGCGCTCGCGACGAACGCGCGACAGCGTCACTTCGACGCCGCACTTCTCGCAGATGACGCCCTTGTACTTCATGCGCTTGTACTTGCCGCACAAGCACTCGTAGTCCTTGATCGGCCCGAAGATGCGGGCGCAGAACAGACCGTCACGCTCCGGCTTGAAGGTCCGGTAGTTGATCGTCTCGGGCTTCTTGATCTCGCCGTAGGACCAGGAGAGGATCTTCTCAGGAGAGGCGATCGAGATCCGGATGGCGTCGAAGACCGGCGCCGTCGGGGTCTGGGGCGAGAAGATGTTCATCACGTCTTGATTCATCGGACCGTCTCCTTCGGTGATCGGCCCGCTCCCGTCGCCGCAACGGGGAGCACGATCGCCTGAGATTTCCTGTCACTCGGCTCGGATCCGTCTCGGTTTCGACCGATCGCGGATCCCTGCACACGCATCACGCGGAACGCGCCACGGACCCGAGCCGATCATCGAGGATCGACGCCGGGTCCGCCGTTCGGCGGCGGATCACTCCGCCGCCTGGGCTTCGCCCTCTTCGCCCGCCGCCCGGCCTGGAACCCCGACCAGTTCGACGTTGAGGCCGAGCGACCTCATTTCCTTGACGAGCACGTTGAAGCTCTCCGGGATGCCGGCTTCGAAGGTGTCGTCGCCGCGGACGATCGCCTCGTAGACCTTGGTGCGGCCGGCCACGTCGTCCGACTTCACCGTCAGCATCTCCTGCAGCGTGTAGGCCGCGCCGTAGGCTTCGAGCGCCCAGACTTCCATTTCGCCGAAGCGCTGGCCGCCGAACTGCGCCTTGCCGCCCAGCGGCTGCTGGGTGACGAGGCTGTAGGGGCCGATCGAACGGGCATGGATCTTGTCGTCGACCAGGTGATGCAGCTTCAGCATGTAGATGTAGCCGACCGTGACCTTGCGATCGAAGGGCTCGCCGGTGCGACCGTCGTAGAGGGTGACCTGACCCGAATGGGACAGGCCCGCCTTGTCGAGGGCCGCCTCGATGTCGTGCTCCTTGGCGCCGTCGAAGACCGGCGTGGCGATCGGCACGCCCTTCTTCACCGTCTCGGCGAGACGGACGACCGAGGCGTCGTCGTAGGAGCCGGGCTGCTCACCCTTGAGGTTGTCGCCGTAGATGTCCTGGATCTCCGCGCGCAGCGGGGTGAGGTCCCCGTTCTTGCGGTAGGCTTCCAGCATCGCGTCGATCTTCTTGCCCATGCCGGCGCAAGCCCAGCCGAGATGAGTCTCGAGGATCTGACCGACGTTCATGCGCGAGGGCACACCGAGCGGGTTCAGCACGATGTCGACGTTGGTGCCGTCCTCGAGGTACGGCATGTCTTCGACCGGCACGATCCGCGACACGACACCCTTGTTGCCGTGACGGCCGGCCATCTTGTCGCCCGGCTGGATCTTGCGCTTCACCGCGACGAAGACCTTGACCATCTTCATCACGCCGGGCGGCAGTTCGTCGCCGCGCTGCAGCTTCTCGACCTTGTCGAGGAAGCGGCTTTCCAGCCCCTTCTTCGCTTCGTCGTACTGCTTGCGCATGGCTTCGATCTCGCCCATCGCGCGATCGTCGTCGAGGCCGAACACCCACCACTGCGAACGCGGCGTCTCTTCGAGAATCTCGCGCGTCAGCACGCTGTCCTTCTTGAAGCCCTTCGGGCCGGACGCGGCTTTCTTGCCCACGAGCGCCTCGCCCAGGCGCGCGTAGACGTTGCGGTCGAGAATCGCGAGCTCGTCGTCGCGGTCCTTGGCGAGCTGCTCGATCTGCTCGCGCTCGATCGCCTGCGCGCGCTCGTCCTTGTCGACGCCGTGACGGTTGAACACGCGCACTTCCACGATCGTGCCCTGCACGCCCGGCGGCACCCGCAACGAGGTGTCGCGCACATCGGACGCCTTCTCGCCGAAAATCGCGCGCAGCAATTTTTCTTCCGGCGTCATCGGGCTTTCGCCCTTGGGCGTGATCTTGCCGACGAGAATATCGCCGGCCTGCACTTCCGCACCGATGTAGACGATGCCGGCCTCGTCGAGGTTCTTCAGCGCCTCTTCCGACACGTTCGGAATGTCGCGGGTGATTTCCTCGGGGCCGAGCTTCGTGTCGCGCGCCATCACCTCGAACTCGTCGATGTGGATGGAGGTGAACACGTCGTCCTTCACGATCCTCTCGTTGAGCAGGATCGAGTCCTCGAAGTTGTAGCCGTTCCACGGCATGAACGCGACGAGCACGTTGCGGCCGAGCGCCAGATCGCCGAGATCGGTCGAGGGACCGTCGGCGATGATGTCGCCCTTCTCGATGATGTCGCCGACACGCACCAGCGGACGCTGGTTGATGCAGGTCGACTGGTTCGAGCGCTGGAACTTCATCAGCCGGTAGATGTCGACGCCGGACTTCGACGGATCGAGGTCCTCGGTGGCGCGGATGACGATACGGGTGGCGTCCACCTGATCGACCACGCCGCCGCGCTTGGCGCCGATGGCGGCGCCCGAGTCACGGGCGACCACCGATTCCATGCCGGTGCCGACGAACGGCGCCTCGGCGCGCACCAGCGGCACGGCCTGACGCTGCATGTTGGAGCCCATCAGCGCGCGGTTGGCGTCGTCGTTCTCGAGGAACGGAATGAGCGCCGCCGCCACCGAAACGAGCTGCTTGGGCGACACGTCCATGCAATCCACGCGTTCCCGCGGCGCCATGATGACGTCGCCCGCGTGCCGGCACACGATCAGGTCTTCCTTCAGCGCGCCCTTCTCGTCGATCTCGGCGTTCGCCTGCGCGACGTGGTATTTCGCCTCCTCCATCGCCGACAGATAAACGACGCTGTCGGTCACCACCCCGTCCTTCACGCGACGGTACGGCGTTTCGATGAAGCCGTATTTATTCACGCGCGCGAACGTCGCCAGCGAATTGATGAGGCCGATGTTCGGACCTTCGGGCGTTTCGATCGGGCAGATGCGGCCGTAGTGCGTCGGATGCACGTCGCGCACCTCGAAGCCGGCGCGCTCGCGCGTCAGACCGCCCGGCCCCAGCGCGGACAGGCGACGCTTGTGCGTGATCTCCGACAGCGGGTTCGTCTGGTCCATGAACTGCGAAAGCTGCGAGGAGCCGAAGAACTCGCGCACGGCGGCGGCCGCGGGCTTCGCGTTGATCAGGTCCTGCGGCATCACCGTGTCGATGTCGACCGACGACATGCGCTCCTTGATCGCACGCTCCATGCGCAGCAGGCCGAGCCGATACTGGTTCTCCATCAGTTCGCCGACCGAGCGCACGCGCCGGTTGCCGAGATGGTCGATGTCGTCGATCTCGCCGCGCCCGTCGCGCAGGTCGACCAGCGCCTTCACCACCGCCACGATGTCTTCCTTGCGCAGCACGCGCATCGTGTCCGGCGCATCGAGGTCGAGGCGCATGTTCATCTTCACGCGGCCGACAGCCGAAAGGTCGTAGCGCTCGGAATCGAAGAACAGCGAATGGAACATCGCTTCCGCCGTTTCGATCGTCGGCGGCTCGCCCGGACGCATCACGCGATAGATGTCGAACAGGGCTTCCTCGCGCGAGGAGTTCTTGTCGACCGCCAGCGTGTTGCGCATGTAGGGGCCGATGTTGATGTGGTCGATGTCGAGCACCGGCAGTTCGTCGAACCCCAGTTCGGACAGTTGCGCGAGCGATTTCGCGCTGATCTCGTCGCCGGCCTCCGCGAAGATTTCGCCGGTCGCGGGATCGAACAGGTCCTCGGCCAGATAGTGGCCATGCAGATCCTCGTCCTGCACGCGCAGCGCCTTCACGCCCTTTTCCGCGAGCTGGCGGGCCGCGCGCACGGTCAGCTTCTTGCCGGCCTCCACCACGACCTCGCCGGAATCGGCGTCGATCAGGTCCACGCTCGTCTTCACGCCCTTCAGGCGCTCGGCGTCGAACGGCAGGCGCCAGTTTTCGCCGTCGCGCGTGTAGACGATCTTCTTGTAGAAGGTCGAAAGAATTTCCTCGCCGTCCATGCCGAGCGCGAACAACAGCGACGAGGCCGGAATCTTGCGGCGACGGTCGATGCGCGCGTAGACGATGTCCTTGGCGTCGAACTCGATGTCGAGCCACGAGCCGCGATAGGGAATGATGCGGGCGGCGAACAGCAGCTTGCCCGAGGAATGGCTCTTGCCCTTGTCGTGGTCGAAGAACACGCCGGGCGAGCGATGCATCTGCGAGACGATCACGCGCTCGGTGCCGTTCACGATGAACGTGCCGTTGGACGTCATGAAGGGCATGTCGCCCATGTAGACGTCCTGCTCCTTGATGTCCTTCACCGACTTGGCGCCCGTGTCGGGATCGACATCGAACACGATCAGGCGCAGCGTCACCTTCAGCGGCGCGGCGAAGGTCATGCCGCGCTGGCGGCATTCGTCGACGTCGTATTTCGGCGCCTCGAATTCGTATTTCACGAATTCGAGCAGCGAGGCGCCGGAGAAATCCGAGATCGGGAAAACGGATTTGAAGACCGACTGCAGGCCCTCGTCCGGGCGTCCGCCCCTGGGCTCGTCCACAAGCAGGAACTGGTCATACGAGGCCTTCTGAACCTCGATCAGGTTGGGCATCTCCGCGACTTCGCGGATGTGCCCGAAAAACTTACGAACACGCTTCCGGCCGGTGAACGTCTGCGCCATGTCGCTCCTCGCACCTTTCATCCTGGCGGGCGCCCGCGGAAATCGCGGCGCCGCACGCCTGCCCCGCCTCGCGCCGACAGCGCCTGCGGGCCGGAGCCTCTCGCTCCCTCGCCCCGACGTCGCCGGGACGGATTGGGCCAACGGCCCGAAACGGCTTTAAGGCCCCGGGGGCGAACCCCCGAGGCCGCTTCAATCGTCAGATCGCCGCTTGCGCGGCCAACGCGATTACTTGAGCTCGACCTTGGCGCCGGCCTTTTCCAGCTGGGCCTTGATCTTCTCGGCCTCGTCCTTGGCGGCGCCTTCCTTGATCGGCTTCGGCGCGCCTTCGACGAGGTCCTTGGCTTCCTTGAGGCCGAGGCCGGTGATCGCGCGCACTTCCTTGATGACTTCGATCTTCTTGTCGCCGGCCGAAGCCAGCACGACCGTGAATTCGGTCTTCTCTTCCGCCGGAGCGGCGGCGGCGCCGGCGGCGGGCGCGGCGGCGACGGCGACGGCGGCCGCGGCCGACACGCCCCACTTCTCTTCCAGCATCTTGGCGAGTTCAGCGGCTTCCAGAACCGTCAGCGCCGAGAGGTCTTCAACGATCTTTTCGAGATTGGCCATTTTTTGAGTTCCTTAGATAGGTTCGAACCTGGATTTTTAAAGCCGGGCCGTCAGGCCGCGTCGCGATTGGCGTAGGCCCCGAACACGCGGGCGAGTTTCGCCGCGGGCGCCGTCGAGAGCTGGGCGATCTTGGTCGCGGGAGCGTTGATGAGCCCCACGATCTTGGCGCGCAGTTCGTCGAGGGACGGCATGGTCGCAAGCGACTTCACGCCGTCTGGGTTGAGGGCGGTCGCGCCCATGGCCCCGCCGAGAATCACGAACTTGTCGTGATCCTTTGCGAAAGCCGCGGCGACCTTCGGCGCCGCCACCGGATCGTCCGAAGTGGCGATCAGGGTCGGGCCCTTGAGAAGGGCGCCGATGGAGGCGACGTCCGTGCCATCGAGAGCGATCTTGGCCAGGCGGTTCTTGGCGACCTGGACGGTGGCGCCGGCAGCGCGCATCTGCTTGCGCAGATTCTGCATCTGGGCGACCGTCAGGCCGGAATAGTGGGCGACGACGACGACCGAAGACTTCTTGAAGACTTCGTTCAGCGCCGCAACCGCTTCTTTCTTTTCCGCTCTGTCCACGGTGCTTCTCTCTCTTTGAAGACGAAAGCCGAAGCCTTCGTCCGCTGTGTCGCGATCCGCCCGGAGGGGAAAACCGCGACGCCGTGTTCCTGTCCGCTCGGAACGTTCTCCAAAGAAAACGCGCCGGGATCAGAGGGTTCGAACCTGAAGCGGACCGACGCCGCAAGGCGCAGGCCCGGAAAACCGGTCTTCCCCGTCTATGCAGGCCGCGCCTTGCTCGAACGAGCAAGGTTGTCGATTAAGCTTGCGGGCGAAATTCCCGAAAGCGCCGGCAGTCTTGGACAGGACATGGCCGGTTAGGCTCCCGGTCTGACGGGCGCCTCCGGCCATTTCCACCGCGCGCAAGCCCTGCCCTTTCGGACGAAACCTTGCGCACGGAAGCTTGAATCTTGGGATGGGGCCGCAATCGGCGGTCGGCCCCGTGCGGGGTGTTTATACGGTTCGCCCCCTGCTGCCAAGGGGAGTCAAGCAGAAAATTCGCCGCATCTCCGGCGCGGGGCGCCGGAGAGGGAACGACAAAGCTTCAGCTCTGCGGCGTGGAGACGGAGGCGACCTCCACCTTCACGCCCGGCCCCATGGTGGAGGAAATGGCCACCCGCTGGATGTAGGTTCCCTTGGCGCCGGCGGGCTTGGCCTTGGCGACCGCGTCCACGAACGCCTTGATGTTCTCCACCAGCTTGCCGTCGTCGAACGAGGCCTTGCCGACGGTGCCCTGCACGATGCCGGCCTTCTCCACGCGGAATTCGACCGCGCCGCCCTTGGACGCCTTGACGGCGGCCGCCACGTCCATCGTCACCGTGCCGACGCGCGGGTTTGGCATCAGGCCGCGCGGACCGAGAACCTTGCCCAGGCGCCCCACCAGACCCATCATGTCGGGCGTGGCGATGCAGCGGTCGAACTCGATCTTGCCGCCCTGCACTTCGGCCACCAGTTCGTCCGCGCCCACGATGTCGGCGCCGGCGGCCTTCGCCTCGTCCGCCTTGGGGCCACGCGCGAACACCGCCACGCGCAGCGTGCGGCCGGTGCCATTGGGCAGGTTGACCACGCCGCGCACCATCTGGTCGGCGTGTTTGGGGTCGACGCCGAGGTTCATGGCGATCTCGACCGATTCGTCGAACTTGGCCTTGGCGCGCTCGCGCACCAGCTTCACGGCCTGATCGACGGGATAGAGCTTCGTGCGCTCGACGCCCTCGCGGGCTTTCGCGATTCGCTTTCCAACATGAGCCATCGTCTTACCCCACCACCTCGAGGCCCATGGAACGGGCGGAACCTTCGATCATGGCCATGGCGGCCTCGACCGTCTCGCAGTTGAGATCGGGCATCTTCTTTTCCGCGATCTCCTTGATCTGCGCCTTCGTCACCTTGCCGACGAAGCCGCGGCCCGTCGTCTTGGCGCCCGAAGCGACGCCCGAAGCCTTCTTGAGGAAGTAGGACACGGGCGGCTGCTTCATCTCGAAGGTGAAGGAGCGGTCCTGGTAGGCGGTGATGATGACGGGGATGGGCGTCCCCTTCTCCATCTGGCCCGTCTTGGCGTTGAACGCCTTGCAGAATTCCATGATGTTGAGGCCGCGCTGACCGAGCGCGGGGCCGATCGGCGGCGACGGATTGGCCGCGCCGGCGGGCACCTGAAGCTTGATGTAGCCCGCGATTTTCTTCGCCATGACTGTTCTCCAACGAATGACGCCGGCGCCCGATGAGCGCCGCCGCCGGTTGCAGGTCGTGGTCGGACATGGCCTCCCGGTGGCGTTCCGGGCATGTCTCCCACGGTGATTTCGCGCCCGCGCAGGGCGAACGAAAAAGCCCTCGTCGCCGAGGGCTGGCGGTCTTATAGACAAACGCCCCGCGAAGGCAAACGTTTTCCCGCCCGTTCGCCGCCTTCGGAAGTCAGGCTCAGACCTTCTCGACCTGGCCGAATTCGAGTTCCACCGGCGTCTCGCGGCCGAAGATCGAGACGGCGACCTTGAGGCGCGAACGGCTCTCGTCCACTTCCTCCACCTTGCCGTTGAACGAGGCGAACGGTCCGTCGGCCACGCGCACCGTCTCGCCGATCTCGAACGAGATCGAGGATTTGGGCCGTTCGACGCCTTCGGCCACCTGCCCCTTGATGCGCTCGGCTTCGGCGTCGGAAATCGGAACCGGCTTGTTGTCGGCGCCCAGGAAGCCCGTCACCTTCGGCGTGTTCTTGATGAGATGGAACACCTGATCCGTCAGGTCGCATTTCACCAGCACGTAGCCGGGGAAGAACTTGCGCTCGGAATTCACCTTCCGGCCGCGCCGCACTTCCACGACGTTCTCGGTCGGCACGAGGATTTCCTCGAACTTGTCGGAGAGATGGCGCTGGGCGGCCTGCTCGCGAATCGAATCGGCCACCTTTTTCTCGAAGTTCGAATATGCGTGAACGATGTACCAGCGCATCGCCATCTGAAATCCTGTCTGTGCCTCAGCGGCCGAGGCTGAGAACGAAGCCGACGATGACCAGAAGCGCCTGGTCGACCGCCACGAAGAACAGCGAGGCGACCAGCACCATCAGCAGCACGAGCCCGGTCGTGATCATCGTCTCCCGGCGCGACGGCCAGGTGATCTTGGCGCCCTCGGCGCGCACTTCCTGCAGGAACTGAAACGGATTGGCCATGTCGCCCTCGACCGTCGTCTTCTTGCGCCCCCGCCCCCGGTCCGGGAAACGGCCTGCGCAAAATGATCGCGGCGCGGGACCGGAGGTCGCGCGCCACGCAGGTCTCTTAGCCTACGCGAGGGTTCCCGCCAAGCGAAAACTGCGCCGGGCCGCGTGCGGCCGGCGAAAACCGCGTCAGTCGCACACGCGGGCGCTGCGATAGCCGATCACGTCGCCGAATTCGTCGAACACCGGCCGGCGTTCGCGCCAGCAGCGCGGCCGCTCGATATAGACGGGCGCCGGCGCCACGTAATAGGGCGGCGGCGGCGCGGGCCGGGCGAGCGCCCCGCCCGCGATGGCGCCGAGCGCGAATCCGCCGATGCCGGCGGCGACCGCCGCGCCGGGATCGGCGCTGGCCGGCGCGCTCGCGCCCAGCGACGCCAGCGCGACGGCGGCCACAGCGGTCAAAACGAACGTCTTCATACACCTGCTCCCCAAGCCAGCGCCCCCGCCCGGCGACCCGAATGCGGCCGAGGTTGGCGGCAAATCCTAAAAGAAGCTTAAAAATTTAAGAGATTTCGCCCGCCTGCCGGCGCGCCCGGTCCCGCGCCTTGACTTCACGCGCGAATCCGAGCGGTTTCCGCGGAGCGGCGCGGAAATCCGGCGGGCGATGCGACACTTACTTTCGGAGGTTTTCTCGACCTCGGCGGCGCTCGTCGTTCTGGGCGCGCTGCTGGTTGGCGCCGGCGGGCTGTTCGCTCGCATGTTCCGCTTTCCCGGCTTCGCCGAAGCCACGCTCGCCGGTCGCGCGGGCAAGGCGCTCGTCGTCGCCTTCGCCGCGGCGCCCGTTCTGCTCGATCTCGTCGGTCGCCTCGGCCCCGCGCCCATGGCCGCCTTCATGACGGTCTGCGCGGCGGCGGGCTGGCCGCTGCTGTTGCGCGCCCTGCCCGCGCGCGGCCCGCTGGACTGGCGGGTCGTCGCCGCCTCGGTCGCCTGGATCGCGCTCGGCGCGGTCTGGCTGTCCGACTGGCCGGATCCGGCCGGCCTCGTGCGCTCGGTGCTGTCGGTCGACCATGTGAAACACGCGGCCGCCACCTGGTCGATCGCCGAAAGCGGCGCGCCGCCGTGGAACCCCTCGTTTTACGAGCCGGACCGCAAGGCCGCGTATTACTATTTCTTTTACACGCTGACGGGCGCGGCCAGTTTTCTGGGCGCCTGGATCGGCCTCGCCGCCCGCCATTTCGCCTACGCGTCCGCGCTTCTGGCGCCGTTCGCGCTCTATGCGCTCGTCGAAACGCTGGCCGCGCTCGCGCGCGCCGACGCAGCGGTCGGCGGACGCCGGCGCCCTTCCTTGTGGACCGTCGCGCTGATCGCCGCCACCGGCCTCGACATCATTCCCGTTCTGCTGCTGCAAAACCTCATCGGCTATTACCCGCCGGACCCCGAATGGTGGAATGAGCAGTTCGCCTCCTGGGCGGAGACGTTCCTGTGGACGCCGCATCATCTGGCGGGCCTGTGCGCCGCCTGGGTTGGCTTTGTCGCGCTCGCCGATGCGCGCGCCAACGCCGGCTGGCGCGGCCCGGCGCTGGCCGCGCTCGCCTTCGCCTCCATGGCGGGCCAGTCGGTCTATGTGGCGATGGGCGCGGCCGCGACCGCCGCCGTGTGGATGGTGTGGCTCGCGATCCGCGCGCGCTGGCGCGACGCCGTCGCGCTCGGCGTGGCGGGCCTCGGCGCGCTCGCGCTCGCGGCGCCGTGGCTTGCGACCCTCTCCGGCCAGATCGGCGCGGGCAAGGGCGGCGGCGCGCCGGTCGCGCTGTTTCTGCGCGCGGCGCCGTGGCATTGGGAAGTCTGCGGCGACGGCCCGGTCTGCCTCGCGCTGGGCGTCGCGCAAATTCCGCTCTTCTATCTCGTGGAGCTGGGCGTGTTCGCGCTCGGCGCCTTTCTGTTCTGGCGCCGCGCCGGGCGCGCGGGGCTGGCGAACGATGTCGGGCGGCTTCTGTTGCTGTCGGCCGTGGTCGCGCTCGTGCTCGGCGCCTTCGTGCGCTCGACCGTGCTGTTCAACGATTTCGGCTGGCGCGTCGTTCTGTTCGCGCAGGTCGCGGCCTTCGTGTGGACGCTCGCGGTCGCGCGCAACGGCGCTTTCGACGCCCCGCCCCTGCGCCCGCTCGCCTACGCCATGATCGCGATCGGCTATGCGATGGTGATCACCGAATTCTACCAGATGCGGCGCGAGCCCAAACAATCGACGCTCCAGCGCGCGACGCTCGCCGAGGAAGTTCCCGCCTGGGCGTGGCTGAGCGCCCGCCTGCCGCATGGCGCCGTGGTGCAGGAGCGGCCGCGCAAGGGCCGCGCCTATTCCTACGGCCTGTTCGGTCATTTTCCGGCCTATGTGTCGGACCGCCTGAACGCGCGGCTGTTCGGCGGGCCGGAGGAGGCGGTGGCTGCGCGCATGGCGGAAATGGCGCCGGCGTTCGAGGGCGATACGCTTGACTATGCGAGCGTGCGCGCGCTCGCCGAGCGCACCGGCGTGTCGGCTTTCATAGTGACCGCCAACGATCCCGTCTTCGCCGCGCCGAACGGCTGGGTGGCGACAACCGAAGCCGACTACGCCAGCCCACACGTGCGGATTTATCTTTTCAACACGCGCGCCCGCTAGATTCGTCGACGCGCGGCGACAGGAAAGTGCGGCCGGATGTCGTTCGTATTGGCGGAACTTCGCTCGGTCCTGATTGCGCTGGCGCTGCTGGCGCCGCTCGTCGTCGGCGCCGGCGCGCTGTTTGCGCGCGCGCTGCGCTTTCCCGGATTCGCCCGCGCCGACCTTGTCGGTCGCGCCGGCAAGGCCCTTCTCGTCGGCCTCGCCTGCCTGCCCGTGCTGCTCGAACTCGCCGGTCGTCTCGGGCCGGGGGCGATGGCGGCGACCGCGCTCGCGCTGGGGATCGCGGGACTGCCGTCGCTGGCGGCGGGCGCGCAGGCGCCGCGCCTCGATCCGCCCGTCGTCGTTCTGGCGGCGGCCTGGATCGTCGTGGCCGCCCTGCTGCCGCTCGACTGGCCGGACGCCGAAGGACTGCGCCACGGCGCGCTGGTCATCGACCATGTGAAACATGCGGCCGCGACATGGTCGATCGCCGAGAGCGGAACGCCGCCGTGGAATCCGACCTTCTTCGAGCCGGGCCGACCCGCGATCTATTATTACTTCTTCTACACGCTGACCGGCGCCGTCACGGTCCTCGGCGATACGCTGGGCGTCGCCGGCCGCCATGCGGCCGTCGCCGGCTGCGTGCTGATGGGATTCGCGCTCGTCGCGCTCGCGGAAAATCTCGTGGAGCTTTCCGGCGCCGCCGCGCCGCCGCGCCGCGCGTTGTGGACGGCGCTGCTCGTTCTGACGACGGGCCTCGATCTCATCCCCTACGCCTTCGTGCGCGAGGGCCTGGGCCTGACCCCGCCCGACGCCGAATGGTGGAACGATCAGGTGTCGTCGTGGTTCGTCACCGCGCTTTGGGCGCCCCATCATCTGGCCGCGCTATGCGCGGCCTGCGTCGGTTTCGTCGCGCTCGCCTTCGACCGGGGCTGGCGCTCGCTGGCGCTCGGCGCGCTCGCCTTCGCCTCGACGGCGGGCCTGTCGGTTTATGTCGCGATCGGCGCGGCCGTCGCGCTCGTGCTGTGGGCCGCGTGGGCGACGCTGCGCGGTCGCTTCGTCGATGTCGCGCGGCTCGTGGCGATGGGAGCGGGCTCGCTCGTTCTCGCCGCGCCGTGGCTCGCGCTCGTCGCCATGCGCACGCAGGACGGACGGGCGCCGCTCGGGCTGGCGGTGCGCACGCCCTACTGGACGACCATCGTCTGCGAGGACGGTCCTGCATGCGCGACGTTCAAACTCGCGCTCGCGCCATTGCTCTATGCGTTTGAATTCGGCGTGTTCGCGCTCGGCGCAATCGTGTTCTGGCGCGCGGTGGGCCGGCGCGGCCTCGACAACGAACTGGCGAAACTGCTGGTCTGCGCAACCGCCGCCTCGTTTCTCGCCGGCACGTTCGTGCGCTCCACGCTCATCCTCAACGACCTGGGCTGGCGCGTGATGCTGTTTGCGCAAGTCGCGACGCTCGTCTGGACGCTCGCCGCCCTGCGCAACCGCGCGTTCGGCGCGGGCGCGCTGTCGCGCGCGGCGGTCGCCGCGCTCGTGCTGGGATACGGCATGGTCGCGCTCACGGCCGTGCAGGCGCGGCGCGAACCCGAACAGACCGCGCTGCAGCGGCAGACTCTGCCCGAGGAGATCGCGGCGTGGACATGGCTGTCGGCGAATCTGCCGAAAGGCGCGGTCGCGCAGTCGCAACCGCGGCAGGGCCGCGCGCTGTCCTATGGCCTGTATGGCCGCTTTCCCGCCTATGTGTCGGACCTGCATAACGGCGTGCTCTTCGGCGCGAGCGAACGCGACGTGCGCGCGCGGCTCGACGAAACGGCGCCGATCTTCGCGGCCGCCGCCGCGGGCGGGCGCACGCTGGAGGAGGTGCGCGCCTTCGCCGCGCGCCATCGCATCGCGGCCATCGTCGTCACCGCGCTCGATTCGGCCTTCGCCGACCCCGCCGGCTGGACGGCGCAGGCCAAACCCGTTTACGAGACGCAACGCGTGCGCATCTTTCTTTTCGGAGATTTCGCGAAATGACGAACGCCACATCCCGCGCGCCTGTCGCGGTGCAGATCGTCGCGCTGCTCGCGCTCTATGCGCTGGCCACGCTCGTCGCCGCGCTGGTCTTCGTGGCGCTGATGCGCGCGGGCGTTTTCGGCTTTCTGTCGGTCATGTTCTATCGCGGCCTCGTCGGCCTCGTGGCCACGGGCGCGCTCGTGCTCGCGCTCATGCTGTGGGCCGCGCGCGGCGCCGCGCGCTTCGATCTGGGCGCGCGCGACGCGGTCGGCGCGACGCTGGTCGCGCTCGCGCTCAACGTCGCGTTCTTCACGCTCGGCCCCGTCACCGTCGACCGCTCCATTTCCGTCTTCATGCTGTCGCGGTTCGAGAAGGCCGAAAAGCCGCTCGACGAACGCGCGGTGCGCGACGCCTTCGTCGCCACCTATGTCGACGACTGGCGGCAGATGGGACGTCGCCTCGCCGAACAGGAAACGTCCGGCAATCTCGAACGCGCGGGCGAGGGCTGGCGCATCACCCCGCAGGGTCGCGCCTTCATGGAAAGCGCGCGCGCCATGTCGCGCTGGTTCGGCGGCGACCCGCGTTTCGTCGGGCGTTGATCGACGGATTTGCGCCTGTCGCCGGCGCGGATTATCCAGACGGAAAATCGACGGGAAACGAACCATGAGCGGAACCGACTGGACCCACATCGCGCGCAACATGCGGCGGGAGGCGCGGTTCGGCGACCGCGTCGTTCCGTGCTTTCCCAACCGCGCGCGCAACCTCTGGGCGATGGCGGCCGCCAGCGCCGCGCGCAATCCCGACGGCGAGGCGCTGGTCGCCGGCGAGCGCCGCCTCACCTGGCGGCAGACGGAGGAGATCGCGCGCCAATACGCCGCGAACTTCCGTCGCATCGGCTTGCAGGCCGGCGACCGTATCGCGCTGCTCGTCGGCAACCGGCTCGAATTCGTGCTCGCGCTCTACGGCGCAGCCTACATCGGCGCCATCGTCGTGCCGTTGTCGACGCGCCAGCAGAAGCCGGAGGTCGCCTATTGCGTCAACGATTGCGGCGCAGCGGCGCTCCTCTACGACGAGGAACTGGCGGACCGCCTGCCGCCGGACGCCGAAACGCCGACTTTGCGCGCGCGCATCTGCGCCGATCGCATCACGGCGTTCCTGCAGGACGGCGCCGAGGCCGGCGCGCCGCACGAGGCGCACGAGGAGGACACCGCGCTCATTCTCTACACGTCCGGCACCACCGGCCGGCCGAAGGGCGCGATGCTGTCGAACTGCAACATCGTTCATTCCTCGATGGTCTTCGAAGCCTGCATGGAGTTGACCGCGGCCGACCGCTGCATCGCCGTCGTGCCGCTCGCCCATGTGACGGGCGTCATCGCCAACATCACCGCGATGGCCCAGTGTGCTGGCGCGCTCGTCATCGTGCCGGAATTCAAGGCCGCGCATTTTCTGGCCGTCGCCGCCGCCGAGCGCGCGACCATGACGGTGATGGCGCCCGCGATGTACAACCTGTGCCTTTTGCAGGCCGATTTCGCGGCTTACGATCTGTCGGCATGGCGCATCGGCGGCTATGGCGGCGCGCCGATGCCGACCGCCACCATCCAGCGGCTCGCCGAACGCCTGCCCAATCTCGGCCTCATCAACGCCTACGGTTCGACCGAGACGACCTCGCCCTCCACTGTCATGCCGCCGGCTCTGACGCCCGGCCACAACGACAGCGTCGGCCTGCCCTGCCCCGGCGCGACGATCATCGCGATGGACGACGACGGCCGCGAGGCGCCCGCCGGCGAAGTGGGCGAACTGTGGATTCGCAGCGGCTCGGTCATCAAGGGCTACTGGCGCAACGACGCGGCGACGAAGGAGAGTTTCCTCGCGGGGTTCTGGAAGTCGGGCGATCTCGGTTCGGTCGACGCGCAGGGATTCGTGCGCGTGTTCGACCGCAAGAAGGATATGATCAATCGCGGCGGCCTGAAGATCTATTCGGCGGAAGTGGAATCGGTGCTCGCCGGCCATCCGGACGTGCTGGAGATAGCCATCGTCGCCAAACCGTGCCCGGTGCTCGGCGAACGCGTGCACGCGGTCGTCACCCCGCGCGCCAGCGACTTCGATCCGCAAGCCCTGCGCGCCTGGGCGGCCGAGCGACTGTCGGACTACAAGGTGCCGGAGACGATCACGGTGCTCGCCGAACCGCTGCCGCGCAACGCCAACGGCAAGGTGATGAAGCGCCAGTTGCGCGAGGCGATCGCGAAATGAATCGCGAAAGCCCGGCCGACGCCGCGCTTTTCTGGCCGCGCGTCCATGCCGGCGACATTGAAATGAAATCAGGTTGTTCCATCGATCGCCGGGACGCTGCGCTTCCGCGCCGCTGGCGGGATCTGTTCTGAAAGCCGGCTGGATGGATTTCGACGCTGGCAGGAGTGGAGGGACTCGAACCCCCAACCCCCGGTTTTGGAGACCGGTGCTCTAACCAAATTGAGCTACACTCCTGCGTCCGCCGCGTGCGGCGGAAGCGCTCTCATACCCGCAACGCCGCAGGCTCGCAAGACGGTTTGCGCGCCGCGTTTTCCAGAGGCCTGTCGCATGAAAAGCGGTTTCCACGGCGTGTTTCCCTATCTCGTGTCCCCGATCGGGCCCGACGGCGCCGTGAAGGACGCGGCGCTCGCGCGCCTGTGCGACGATCTGATCGCGGCCGGCGTGCATGGCCTCGCGCCGCTCGGCTCGACCGGCGAATTCGCCTATCTGGACGCACGCCAGAAGCGGCGGATCGTCGAGGTTGTGGTGGAGGCCGCGGCCGGCCGCGTGCCGGTCGTGGCGGGCGTGGCGGCCACGACCACCGACGAGGCGGTGCGCCAGACGCGCGAATTCGAGGCGCTCGGCGCCGATGGGATTCTCGCGGTGCTGGAAGCCTATTTCCCGCTCGACGACGATTCGATCCACGACTACTTCGCCGCCATCGCGGGCGCGACCGCCCTGCCCGTCACGCTCTACACCAATCCCAGTTTCCAGCGCGCCGATCTCTCGCTGCCGGTCGTCGAGAAGCTCTCGCGCATCGACAACGTGCGCTACCTGAAGGACGCCTCCGTCAATACCGGCCGCCTCCTGTCGATCATGGACAAGGTGGAGGGGCGCATGGAGATTTTCGCGGCCTCCGCGCATATTCCCGCCGCCGTCATGCTCATCGGCGGCAAGGGCTGGATGGCGGGGCCGGCCTGCCTCGCCCCGCGCGCGAGCGTGCGGCTCTACGACCTGTGCCGCGCCGGCGACTGGGCGGGCGCGATGGCGTTGCAGCGCAGGCTGTGGCGGCTCAATCAGGCGTTCGCCAGATACAATCTCGCCGCCTGCATCAAAGGCGGTCTGGAATTGCAGGGCTACCCCGTCGGCGATCCGCTGAAGCCCCAGAAGCCGCTCTCCCCGCAGGGCCGCGCGGAGGTGGAGCAGGCGCTGGCCGGCCTGGATTGAAGGCGCGCTTAAGCCGCAATTAACTTAAATGCGACGTAAATGGGCGCGTTCTTTCGGGTTTCGCGTCCATGTTCCACGAGTCCCCGCCGCGCGCGCGCTTTCGCGGCTTCGCTTCCCCCGCCCTTGCGCTTGTCGTTTTCGCCTTTGGCGGATGGATCGGCGCGCGCATGCTGGAGGCGCCTGATGCGCCGTCGCAGCCGTCGCCCGCCCGCGCGCAGGCGCCGGCGCCTGCGTCCAGTCCGGCGCCCGCCTACGCCGTCCTGCTCTCGCCCTCGTATTCGCTCGGCGCCGCGCCCGCGACCTTCGCCGCCGGCGCGCCGCGCGCGGCCGCATGGGAGAGGGCCGCGCCGACGCAGGTCGCGCCCGAAGCCCCGCCCGTGCCGGCCGTGGCGCCAGCCCCGACTCCGCTCGAAGAGGCCGCGCCCGCGGTGACGCCCACGCCGCCCGCGCGGCCCGCCGATCTCGCCGCGCCCGCCCTTGTCCAGCCGCTGCGTGCGGCCGCGCGCGCCGAGCAGCGCGCCCGCACGATCGTCGCCAGGGCGATCGTCAGGACGCCGGCGGAAGCCGCGCCGCAACAGGAACCCACGTTCTTCGAAAAGCTGTTCGGCGGCGCGCGCGCCTCCGGCCCCGCGCTGGCCTATGCGCCGCGCGAAGGCGGCGTGCTCGACACGGGCCGCAACCTGACCGGCGTCGTCGGCCCCGCCGCGCGCTACGACCGCCACACCGCCGTCTACGACATCTCCGCGCGCACGGTCCATCTGCCCGACGGCACGAAGCTCGAGGCGCATTCCGGACTTGGCCCCAGGATGGACGATCCGCGCCACGTGCACGTGCGCATGCACGGGGCGACCCCGCCGCACATGTACAATCTGCGGTTGCGCGAGGCGCCGTTCCACGGCGTGCGCGCCATACGCCTGCTGCCGGTCGGCGGCGCGCGCGCCATTTTCGGCCGCGCCGGCCTGCTTGCGCACACCTACATGCTGGGAC
Organism: uncultured Methylocystaceae bacterium; assembly: GCA_937870755.1. GTDB lineage: Bacteria > Pseudomonadota > Alphaproteobacteria > Rhizobiales > Beijerinckiaceae > JAJXWB01. The sequence goes on along the minus strand of CALMZV010000142.1, from coordinate 881 downwards.
CGAGCGGACAGTCGAACGGCTGCGTGTCGCTGCGCGACTACAACGCCTTCCTGCGCGCATTCGAGAGCGGACAGATCAGGCGCCTGGCGGTCGTCGCCAGCTTGTGACTCACTTCTTCTGCGCGGCCTCCGTCAGTTCCTTCACCTTCTGGCGGATGGGATTGAACGGCCCGTATTTGTGCTGTTCGAGCGGCAGCCCGTCCACGAACGGCGGGAAAGGCGCGTCGACCGGCTTGCGCAGCCGGTTGGGGAAATCCTTGTCGAGCCCCGCCTTCTCCGGCCGCTTCTGCGAATTGATGTAGGCGGCGACGTCGTAGGCGTCCTCGTGCGAGACGGTCGCATCCTTGTGCGTCGCGCCGATCGGCATGTTGGAGCGGACGAACGCGGCGGCCGTCAGAACGCGATGCATGCCGGCGCCGGAATTGTAGCTGTCCGGCCCCCACAGCGGCGGAAATTCGTAACCCTTCGCATCGCCGACCACGCCGTTGCGCTTGCCGAGCCCGTCCGCGCCGTGGCAGGCCGCGCACACCTCGGCGTAGACCTTCGCGCCGCGCGCCGGGTCCGCCGCCCGGTCGGGCTCGGCGATCGGCAGCGTGCCCGCGCCTGTGAGCGTCGCGCCGACGGGCACGCCGATCGACATGAACCGCATGTAGGCGAGCATCGCCTTCATCTCGTGCGAGTCGAGCGGCAACGGCTTGCCGTTCATCGACCGCTCCATGCAGCCGTTGATCCGCTCCTCGAGCGTGGAAACCTCGTTTTCGCGCGCCCTGTACTGCGGAAACGAACCCCAGACGCCGACATACGGCATCGCGAAAGGCTGCGCGCCCGCCTGCACGTGACAGCTTTGGCACGACAGATTGTTGCCCGCGTAGCGCTTCGCCG
>CALMZV010000141.1 GCA_937870755.1 uncultured Methylocystaceae bacterium | reverse complement strand
CCCATTCGCGCGCGCTCATGAGCTTCTCCTGAAGCTCCTCGTTGCGCGCCAGCACATCGAGACGGACGATCAGCCGGTCCCGGTCGCTGAACGGATTGCCCGACCGCGAATTCTCGATCATGTCGCGGGAAAGGATGTCGAACTCGAGATTGAATTTCTGGCCGAGTTCGTCCTGCCATTGTTCGACCAGGCTGCCGGGCGCGACCACGAGGCAGCGCTCCAGGTCGCTACGGGCGACCAGTTCCTTCATCAGCAGCCCGGCCATAATCGTCTTGCCGGCGCCGGGATCGTCGGCGAGCAGGAAGCGCAGCGGCTGTCGCGGCAGCATTTCGCCATAGACTGCCGAAATCTGGTGCGGCAGCGGATCGACCAGACTCGTGTGGATCGCCAGATAGGGGTCGAAATAGTGCGCCAGCTTGATGCGGTTGGCTTCCGTCACCAGCCGCAGCAACGCGCCGTCAGCGTCGAACGACCAGGCCCGCCCGCTCTGCTCGACCTCAAGCCGGTGCTCGTCATCCCGATAAAGAACGGCCTCGGCCACCGAGCCGTTGTGGTCGCGGTAAACGACGCTGATCGCCTGATCGCCGATCCAGTCCACCGAGATCACATGCACAGCCTGAGCCGAGGCCACGCCCCGCACCGATGCGCCGTTCTTTATGTCTTCAAGCCGTACCGCCATCAGCCGGCGCTCCCCAGGTGTTTCATAGCTGAAGCTCCGCTCGCTCAAGCGCAGCTTCAGTTTCTTTGCGGTTTATTGTTACGATATGCTGCGTATGGGCGCTCTGCTTCGTGGCGTCACCCAGCAAACCCAGACGCTTCAAAACATAAAAGAGCATCGCATAGCGGACTGCGAGCACGCCATTACCCTGATCGAGCCCATAATCCTTGGCGACAACCTTCTTCTGGCTTGCCGTCAGCGCCGGGTGCGGCCCGATGACGACATCGAAATAGTTGTTCCAGAGCCAGTCCCGGTCGCCTGATTCCCCCGGCTCGCCTTTCGCGCCGACATCGAGGATGCGCGGCAGCAGGAAGTCCTTGAACTTATGCTCCAGGTGGCAATAAGCCCGCGCGTGCCAGCGAAAGCCATCATAGCCGAAGGCATGAGGCGTGATGCGCCGCCAGATCGGGTCCGGCCGCACCTTGTTCATCGACTGATAGAAGATGTCGACGGAAACGCCCTCGCGGGTGGCGTCGAGGATTTTACGCAGAACCTTGATGTCGATGTCCCGCCTGGGGGTCAGCGCCACATCGGCGCTGGGCAGAGCCGCAATCCACGAATCATGGGCGGGAAGAGCGCCCTCGGCGACCGAGCGAAGCTGCGCGAGATAGACATAGGGGTCCGGCTCAAGAAAGCGCAGGACGAAGTGCTCAGCGGCGACATAGCGCTTGGCGCGGGTGTCGTACTCCATGTTGCCGGGCGCCCGCTCCTGATAGAGCGTCAGGTCCTTCGACGCCTGCGGAACCGACACGCCAAATACCTCCACGAGGTCGGCGCGGTTGATCGACCCCTCCCAAAAAAGCCGGAACTCAATGAACTCGAGCCGGCGCCCCACCCCCCATTTCAACGCCGTCGCGGCCTCTGCCATTGCCTCAGCCTCGTGTAGATGAGCATAAAAACTAGATGGACAATCCGATCTGGTCCGTGTAATTATTATTCACACTAGGGGGTTTCGTCAATGGATAATCAGATGCACTCGGAGGGGCAGGATGCGCAATCGCGCCGGCCGGAACCTCAAATCACCGGCACGCGGACGGCGGTCACCGCCGCTGGCGCGGCGCCGAAAGCCTAAGCAGCGCCCGGAAGGAGAGCGGCCATGACCATCGCACATCGATCCACCCTGGTCGTTCATGGCCGCCTCGCCATGCGGGAGGCCCGTCTGGCGGCTGGACGGGAGAAGCGCCAAGGCCTTCAGATCATGTCCTTCGAGCAAGCCGCCGTGCGACTGGCCGGCGGCTTCGTCCGTCCCATCGACGACGAAAGCTTGCGCACGGCGATCCAGGCGGCCCTGCCGGCGACGCCGATGGGCGAACTGGAGAGCATCAAGGATCTTCCTGGCATGATCGACGCAGCCGCCGACACGCTGCACAAAGCCTGGCGCGCGGGTATCGATCTGGCCATGCGCGCGGCCGACCATCCGCGCCTTGCCGCCATCGCGCGCCTGGAAGCGGCGGTCATCGAGCGGCTTCCGGCTGGCATGATGCGTCCTATCGACATCGTCGCGGCCGCGACCGCCCGCATCAATCATGCCACCGCCGTCCTTGGCCCCATGGAGATCGCCGGCCTTACCGAGCTTTCGCCGTGCTGGCGGTCGCTGCTCCATGCCCTCACGGTCCACATCCCCGTGCGGTGGACCGCCGGCCCGAGGAGTGTTCCCGCGTGGCTCGACGGCACAGGCGTCGCGATCGTGCGCACGCTGGGGCAAGCGCCGGAGGTCGGCGCAGTCAGCGCGGCGACGGCCTATCACGAGGCTATCGAGGCGATGCGCTGGGCGCGACACCTGCTCGCCTCGGGCGTCTCGGCCTCAGAGATCGCTATCGCGACCGCCTCGCCCGCCGACTATGACGATCATTTCCTGGCCCTGCGCGCCGACGCCAATATCGACCTGCACTTCGTCCACGGCGTCCGCACCGTCACCACTCGCGAGGGACAGGCGGCCGCCGCGCTGGCCGACATCGTCGTGCGCGGCCTGTCGCAATCGCGTCTGCGGCGCCTGGCGACACTCTGCCGCGACGGTGGGGCATTCCAGGCTCTGCCTGAAGGCTGGCTGCGGGTTTTGCCGACCGATGCGCCCCTTTCGACGCTGGCCGCCTGGAACCGCCTGTTTGCCCGGCTGGCGCCGGAAGACTGGCCTGATGCCGCCGATCACACTCCGGCGCTACGCGCGGCGATCGAGATGCTGGCAAAAGGCCCCGAAGCTGCCAGCGAAATCGGCGAGACCTTCCTCAAGGGCCGCGCGCTTGCGATCTGGCGCAAGGCGCTGCTCGCCGGCCCCGCCGCCTCGGTCGACGCGACGCTGGAGACCATGAAACAGGATGACGGCCTAGAGGCGTGCGCCTGTGTCGCCTGGATGCCGGCGAGCGCGCTCGCGGCCTCGCCCCGTCGTTTCGTGCGCCTCCTCGGGCTCAACTCCTCGCGTTGGCCGCGCGGCATCGCCGAGGACCGGCTGATCCCGGATCACATCATTCCGACACCGATTCTCGATCCCCTGCCGGTGAACCTCGCCGACCGCCGTGACTTCGAGACCATCCTCGCCACCACAGGCGATGCCGTCGTTCTCTCGCGCGCCCGGCGCGACAGCGATGGCCGTCTCCTCGGACGCAGTCCCCTCCTCGCCGGGCACGGCAACGAAACCTATCTGCGCCGCAACGCGACTCCGGCCCACGCTTTCAGCGAGAGCGACCGGCTGATGGCGCGGCCCCAGGAGTTCGCCGCCGATCCACAGGCGACTAGCGCGATCGGCTGCTGGCGCGACTGGCGGCAGGCGGAAATTACCGCCCATGACGGGCTGGTACGCGCGGATCATCCGCTCATGCTCGCCATTCTTGGCCGCACCCAGTCGGCCAGCTCACTGCGCCGCCTGCTACGCAACCCGCTCAGTTTCGTGTGGGTCTACGGGTTCGGGTGGCGCGAGCCGCAGAGCAGCGCCGAACCCCTCGTGCTCGATGCGCTGGGAATCGGCGATCTTGTCCACATGGTACTCGACCGAGCCCTGCGCGATCTCGAAGCCGCAGGCGGGCTGGCCAGCGCCGCCACTGAAGCCATCGAGGCGGCTGTGGGCCGGGCGGCCCAAGCCGTCGCCACCGACTGGGAAAGCGAACGTCCGGTTCCACCGGCCGTCATCTGGGGGCGCACCCTCGATGACGCCCGCGTGCTGGCAGGCCGCGCCCTCACCTATGGCGACGATGCACTGCCCGGCGCGCGCGCTTATGGCGAGGTGCCCTTCGGCGGCTCGGAGCCGAAGACCAACGCTGACGTACCCTGGGATGTGAGCCTGCCGGTCACGATTCCTGACACCGGCTTCAACATCGCCGGCTATATCGACCGGCTCGACATCTCGGGCGACGGCAAGCGCGCCCTCGTCCGTGATTACAAGACGGGCCGGCCGCCGCGCGGCGACATCCGCCTGAACGGCGGACGCGAGCTTCAGCGCTGCCTCTACGCGTTCGCGGTGAAGGCGCTCCTCGGTGACGACGTCGCCATCAGCGCCTCACTGCTCTATCCGCGCGAGCCGGTCGATCTCCAGCTCGACGATCCCGAGGCTGTGCTCACCGAGATCACCGGCTATCTGCGCGCCGCGAGAACCAGTCTCGCCGGCGGCGCAGCCCTGCCTGGTCCCGATACGGGCGGCGACTACGACGATCTCGCCTTCGCCCTGCCGGCCAATGCCGGCGCCACCTATTGCAAACGCAAGATGCCGGCCGCGACGGAGCGGCTGGGCGAAGTCGCTCAGGTCTGGGAGGCGGAATGATGAGCAGCATGTCCAAGGTGCTGAATGACGACGGCGCCCGCCGCGATGCGATCAGCCTGCATGATCGCTCGATCCTAGTCGAGGCCGGCGCGGGTTCGGGCAAGACCGCCGTCATGGCCGGCCGCATCGCCGCCATGCTGGCCGAAGGCGTCGCGCCGCGTTCCATCGCCGCCGTCACCTTCACCGAACTCGCCGCGAGCGAGCTGCTGTCGCGTGTCCGCGAGTTCGTCGCCGACCTCTCGGCCGGCACGATCGCGACCGAACTGCGCGTGGCGCTGCCCGATGGGCTGTCCCAGACCCATCGCGACAATCTCGCCGCCGCCAGCGCTGCGATCGACGAAATCACCTGCTCGACCATCCACGGCTTCTGCCAGCGCCTGATCAAGCCCTATCCGGCGGAGGCCGACATCGATCCCGGCGCCGGCGTCATGGATCGCAACCAGGCCGACCTCACCTTCCTTGAGATTGTCGATGGCTGGCTGCGCGAACGCCTGTCCGGCGGTCAGGGCGGTATCCTGGCCGAGATGGTGCTGCACAGCCCCGGCGAGACCGTGGCGCTCATCCACAAGATCGCCGAGAATCTGCGCCGCCGCCGCACGCTCCAAGCCCCGCCAATCTCTCCCCTTGACGGCCACATGACAGCGTTCCGGCAAGCGACGGCCGATTTTGCGGACTTCATGAACGGCACGGCGGCGGCTGAACCGGAAACGGTGACGATCGTGAAGCGTCTGGCCGAAATGGCGACGGCCCTTGCGAAGGCGCCTGATTCCGCGACGCCCGCCGGCCTCGTCCGGCTCCTGACCTCGCGGCCCCATCCTGACCTTTGCACCAAGGCTGGCGCGTTCGCTTCCTACCGCAAGAAGGGCAAATGGGCGACAGCAGCCAAACAAGCGGGCCTCTCCAAGGCCGACGGCGATCGGCTGAACGACGCGGCCGAAGCGCATTACACCACCTCCTGCAATGCCTGGGGGGCGCTCATGCAGGCCACCGCCGGCCACGCTCTGGCGGCGCTGATCGAAGAGGCTCGCCCGATCCTGCAACGCTACCGTGATCACAAACGGGCCAGCGCCCAACTGGACTTCGACGACCTCATCTTCGCCGCCCGCGATCTGCTGCGCGACCATGATGCTGTTCGTCGCGCACTCGGGCAGCGTTTCGCCCATGTCCTCGTCGACGAGTTCCAGGACACCGATCCCTTGCAGACCGAGATCTTCTGGCGTCTGTGCGGTGAGCCCGTCGACGACGCCAATGACTGGACGGGCTTTCACATCCGGCCTGGCGCGCTGTTCCTGGTCGGCGATCCCAAGCAGGCGATCTATCGCTTTCGCGGCGCCGACGTCGGCGCCTATGTCCAGGCGCGCGATGCCTTTCGCGCCCAGGCCCCCGACAGCCTGCTGTCGATCTCGACCAATTTCCGCTCCTGCGGCTCGATCCTGACTTTCGTCAACGAGCGCTTCGAGGCCGTGCTCTCGGCCGATGGACAGCCGGGTTTCACCGCACTGGACCCATTCCATGACGATCGCGGCGGAGTCTGCGTGGCGGCCCTCGACATCGCCGTAGCTGATGAAAACGGCAAGGCCAGCGCCGAGCAACAGCGGGACGCCGAAGCCGACGCCATCGCCGAGCTGTGCGCCCGGCTGATCGAAAGCCATCCGATCGTTGACCGTCGCAGCGGCGCCAAGCGGCCTTGTCTGCCAGGCGACATCGCCCTGCTGGCGCCCACCGGCGCGGAACTGTGGCGCTACGAGGAAGCCCTGGAGCGCCGCGGCATCCCCGTGGCGACCCAGGCCGGCAAGGGTCTGTTCCGCCGCCAGGAAATCCAGGACCTGATCGCGTTGACCCGCGTCCTGGCCGATCGCCGAGACACCCTGGCGCTCGGCGCGTTGCTGCGCGGACCTCTGGTCGGCCTGACCGAAGAAGAGTTGCTGGACATCATCTGGAGCCTGCCGCGCTCGGAAGAACAGCCGGATCGGATTCCGCGTCTGGATCTCAGCATCGACCCCGCCGTGATCGCCCATCCGCTCGCCCGCGAGGTCATCGAGCGGCTGCAATCGCTCTCCCGGCGTGGCAACAGCACGACGCCGCACGAACTGCTGTCGCAGGCAGTGGATGTCATGCGCGTCCGCCCGCTTCTCTTTGAGCGCCATCGCGGCCAAGCCGAGCGAGCGCTCGCCAATGTTGATCTCTATCTCAGCCTGTCGACCGGCTATGCCGTGCGCGGTCTCCGCGCCTTCGCCGAAGCTATGTCGGCCGCCTGGTCGGACGAGGCGCGCGCCGTCGAGGGCCGACCGGACGCGCAGGAGGAGGCGGTCGCGCTCTTCACCATGCACGCGGCCAAAGGGCTCGAATGGCCGATCGTCATTCCGGTCAACACCATGACCGGCGTCATGGCGCCCGAGAGCGCGGTCATCGATCGGCAGACCGAAACCTTCTATTGCCCGGTCCTTGGCGTGCAGCCCGAGGGTTACGAAGCCGCGCGCGAGGCCGAAAAGAACGAGCTGGACCGCGAGCGCGTCCGGCTCTGGTATGTTGCGGCCACCCGCGCGCGCGAACTGCTGGTATTGCCCCGACTCGACACCACGCCCGCCAAATCCGCATGGATCGGTCTCGTCGATCTGTCGCTCGCCGATCTGCCGGGCATCGACCTCTCCCATCTGCCGGCCGACCTCACGCCGAGCAGCGCCGGCGCGGGCAACAGCCAAACGCGGGCGAGCTTCGCCGCCGAAGCCGAAAGCATCGCCGCCGCACAGACCCGTCTGACCTGGCTCGCCCCCAGCCGCGACGAGGACGCCACCGGGACCGTGCTGCGAGAGGAGGAAGTCGCGCTCTGGCCGGGGGCGGCCGACGACGAGCTGCCCGAGCTCGAAGCCGCCGCCCTCGTGCAGGGCGGCCGCGAGCGCGGGCTTATCCTGCATAAACTGATGGAAGAGGTGCTGACCGGCGAAACCCCGGAAGCGGAAGCTGTCCTGGTCGAACGGGCTGGCCACCTCATCCGCGCCCTCGGCCAATCCCCGGTCGCCGATCCGGCAACGGGACTGTCGGCGCAGGAGCTGGCGACCTGTGTGGCCCGGACCCTGGCGCTGCCCGAGATCGCAGCTCTGCGGCCCGATCTTCTGGCCGAGCTTCCTGTCTATGCCGCAGAAGCGGCCGACGGCGTGGAGACCGTGACGGCCGGGATCGCCGACGCCCTGACCGTCGAGGTCGACGGCCGGCCGGTCGTGGTGGTGGACTGGAAAAGCGATGTGAACCCTGACGACAAGGCGCTCGAACACTATCGGGCTCAGGTACGGGCCTATCTCGACATGACCGGCGCCGAGCGCGGACTCATCGTCCTGATGACGAAGGGAACGGTCATCGTCGTCTCGCCCTCGCCACAGACCGTGGCAGCCTGACGGAGGGAGAAACGATGGCCTCCCGCAAGCGCCCCACCGGCTCCAACCAGGACGATCTCTTCAACCCCGAGATCGAACTCCTGCTGCCGGCTCAGCTTGCCGTTGACGGCAAGGTGCTGGGAAGCCCTGTGCGTCAGTTGGCTGTTCCAGCGCAGCGTGTGCGGTGCCGACTGCGCCCTTTCGCCATCCGCCGCGTCAATGGTCACGAGACGACCCTGGAATCCGGCGAGATTCTGAAGATCATCAGCGCGAAGACGACCACGCCATTGGAAGCCGATCTCATTCTCCTTGTGCCCGGCGCAACAGAGCCGGAACGGATCGCTGCGGCGCTCGAACTGGGTGAAGGCCGGTGGATGAATGTACCGCCCACCAGCATCG
>CALMZV010000140.1 GCA_937870755.1 uncultured Methylocystaceae bacterium | reverse complement strand
CGATCACGCAGCCCACCAACGCTTGGCAACAGTTTTCGGCGTGGTGTTGAACTAGCGTGCCGAAGAGGATGAAACTGGGCACCGCTAGGTTATTGTGGAGGTCTTTGTAGTTGTTGCGTCGGCGTTCCGCAGTTGGCTCGACGCACCGGCTTGTGCCTTGTCGTCGTGTCCCTGTTCAACTGACTCCCGATCAGTCACGGGTCGCCTCGTATTGCAGATAGGATCGCTCAGCAGTCTCAGACCATTAAGAACAACAAGGACGGTACCGCCTTCATGGCCCAGCACGGCCAGTGGCAGCGGCAATTCAAGGAAGGCTGCGCCAGTGACCAGCAGGAGCATCGCCCCGATGGCCAAGATTAGGTTCTGATGGATGATCGACACAGTCCGCTTCGAGAGTCGATGTGCGGCTGCCAGTCTTTCCATATCCTCGGACAACAATGCGACGTCGGCCGCCTGAAGCGCGACTTCCGAACCAGCGGCTCCCATGGCAATGCCGACATCAGCACGCGCCAGTGCTGCGGCATCGTTTACACCATCACCAACGAAGGCAATCTTTCTCCCCTCGGCTATCTCGCCGACAAGGCGGACTTTGTCCTGCGGCAGCATCTCGGCATAGATTTCGTCTGGCTTTAGCCCCAACGCCCTGCCTATGCGCAAGGCAACGGCCCGCCGATCGCCCGTCATCATGGCGATGGTCTTGACGCCGCTCGCCCGCAAGGCTGCGAGAGCGCCAGCCGACGTATCGCGGAGTTTGTCGGCGACGCTGACCGCGCCAAGAATGCGTGTTTCACGCCCAAGGTAGACCACGGTCTCGGCCCCATCCTGAAACACCCGAAGCGCGTCCTGATCGAGCGATGCTCCCATCATGTCCGCCATTCGCCGGTTCCCCGCCCAAACCGGACCATCGGCATTCCGCCCGATGATGCCAGCGCTCGGGATTGCCTTCACATCATGCACGTCATGGAGGACCAGCCCGCGGCGCGCCGCTTCACGCCGAAGCGTCTCAGCAATATGATGTTCCGAGTGGGCTTCGACACTGGCCAAGGTGGACAGGAAAGCCGTCTCGCTGTTGCCAAGAGCGACAACCCCCGTCACCTCCGCGCGGCCCGTCGTCAATGTTCCGGTTTTGTCGAAGGCAAATATGTCGACGGCAGCCAAGGTTTCTAGCGCCGCGCCACCCTTGAAAAGCACCCCACCGCGCGCCGCCGCTGACAACGCGGACAAGATGGCGGCAGGCACTGAAATGACGATTGCGCACGGGCTTGCTGCAACCAGCAATGTCGCGGCCCGATAAAGCGCGGTCTCCCAGTCCCGCCCAAGCCCGTAGAAAACGCAGAGGGCGACGACCGATCCGACCAGTACCGCAATCGTATAGCGCTGACCGAACCAGGCACTGAACCGCTCTGACGGAGCCTTGGCGGCCTGCGCTATCGTCACCAACGCGATCATTCGCGCGACGGTGCTCTGTTCGAGCGATTTTGTGATCTGTACCTCTAGTACGCCGTTGAGATTGACCGTCGCCTCGAATACCTTGCCGCCGGGCTCCTTGCCGACCGGCATGGATTCACCCGTGATGGTCGATTCATCCAGCGCGCCCCGTCCGCGCAGGATCGTCCCATCGGCCGGAACCCGCGCGCCGGGGCGAAGCACCACGATATCGCCAACGTCAAGCTGCGCGGCCGGCACTTCCTCCACCGCGTCTTCCACGGTTTTACGAAACGCCGTTTCCGGGCGCAGCTCCATCAGCGCCTCGATCGCACGGCGAGCCCGCCCCATTGCGCGCTCCTCCATGGTCGTCGACAGGCTAAATAATGTAAGCAGGACCGCGCCTTCGACCACCGCTCCAACGACCGCCGCCGCGATTGCTGCAACGATCATTAACAGGTCGATATCGAGGATATGCTCGTTCCACAGCGCCTTCAGCGCTCGCCAGCCGGTCGGGACCCCGCCCGCCAGATAAGCGAGAGCCGCTCCGATACCGATGGTGTTCACCCTTGCGTCGCCGCTTAGCAGCCACGTACCGACGAGGGCGATCAGAAGCCCCACGACCGTAGCGGAGGTAAGGACAACTGGCATACCGATTGAAAATCGCTGCACTTCGTAAGGACTCACAACAAAACGCTTACCAACCGATATAGCGGAACATCCTGATCATCTTAGGTTGCGATCCAGAATGTCACGGCGGTCGAACTTGATCCTCCATGATTGAGCAGGTGGAACGACCAATCCGTGGCCATGACCCGGGAAATGCGGCGTTGTAGACTGAAATTTGGCGCACCCGACACGATTCGAACGTGTGGCCTCCACCTTCGGAGCAATTTAGCCTGCCCATCCTAATTCTGCGATAGGGCACGCCATGGTACGCTATCTCTCTGAACACACTAGATTTTTGAAATTTCGAGCGTCACGTTCGTATCCTAAACCACGCCACGATTTCCGCCCAACTGCTTACGTGGTGCTTACGCGGAAATGGGCTGCCAGCCGGAGCGAACGTCATGGCTAAGATCACCAAAAGGGTCGTCGACGCCGCTGAGTCCCGGGACAAGGACTATGTCATCTGGGATGACGAATTGCCCGGCTTCGGCCTCCGTGTGTTCGCTTCGGGAAAGCGGAGCTACGTCATTCAGTATCGCGCGGGAGGTCGGTCGCGCCGCTACACCATCGGCCTCCACGGCGTCTGGACGCCGGAGACGGCCCGTCAGGAGGCGAAGAACCAACTCGGTCGGGTCGCGCGGGGCGACAACCCCGCCGAGGAACGGGAGCTCGACCACAAGGCGATCACTGTCAAGGAACTCTGCGCCCTCTACATGGCTGATCTCGAAGCGGGCCTCATTCTCGGGAAAGGAGGACGTCCGAAGAAAGCGTCGACCGCAGCCGTCGACCGCGGGCGGATCCACCGCCACATCATCCCGCTCATCGGCACGCGCAAGGTGAAGGACCTCACGAAGGCCGACGTCAACAAGGTCATGAAGGACGTCATGGCGGGGAAGACGCGGTGCTCCGAGAAGACGAAGAAGCTGCGTGGCAAGTCCATCGTGCGAGGTGGGGTCGGAACCGCGACGCGAACCGTTGGGCTGCTCGGCGGCATGCTCACCTACGCCATCGAGGCCGGCATCATCGAGCACAACCCCGCCCACGGAATTCGGAAGCCCAAGGACCGGGTGCGCGACCGTCGTCTCACAGAAGCTGAGTACCGCATTCTCGGCGAGCTGCTTAGGAAGGCAGCCGAGAATGAGAAATATGCGATGACCGTGGACATTATCCGCCAGATCGCCCTGACCGGCTGCCGCCGCTCCGAGATGATCGGGCTCAAGTGGACAGAGGCCGATACGGATTCCAGTTGCCTGCGCCTCAACGACAGTAAGGAGGGCGCTTCGATCCGCCCGATCGGCCTGCCCGTGGTCGAGTATCTCGAGGAGCGGATGAAGCACCACTCGGGCTCCTATGTGTTCCCAGGGCCGCGGGCGGAGGACGCCGCCTTCGGCGGCTTCGCCAACCACTGGAGGCAGATCTTCCGCAAATCGACCCTGTCGGACGTCACGCCCCACGTCCTCCGCCACAGCTTTGCCAGCATCGCGAACGACCTCGGCTTCACCGAGGTGACGATTGCGGCGCTGGTCGGCCATGCGAAGGGTTCCGTCACCAGCAAGTACATTCATACCCTGGACACGGCGCTGATCATGGCCGCCGACACCATCGCTGGCTACATTCAGGGCCTTCTCGATGGGACCGAGTTCAAGCAGACCGCCTACGCGCTTGACCGCGACTCCCGAAAGGCGGCACTCGCGCGTTTCCTCCACAAAGCCGCCAACGGCAACGACCTGGAGGAGCGCCGTGCCGCATAGTCGCCTCGATCATCGTCACATGGAACCTCAAGGACTTCCCGGCTTCGACCCTCCAGCCGCATGGCATCGGCTGCATATCACCGAACGACTTCCTGACGGACCTACACTCATGCCGCTCGTATGCGCTGCTCGATAGCGTCAGGCGCGCTCGCCAAAATCTCCGCAAGACCACGCCGTCGGTCGGTGAGATTGTAGATGCGCTCGAACGGCAGGGCCTTTCAAAGTTCTCTGCTATCCTGCGCCAAGCCACCGCGCAGTTGGTCTGAACGCAACGTCGAATCCGGAGGATGAAATGGGCCGGAAAGGAGAAGAACAGGTGGCGGCCAAGCTCGCCAAGGCGATGGCGATGATATGCGTCCGCAACAGCATGCTCGAGGATCTGCATGCGGGGCCGGCCCCGGTTACGAAGACCGGGGACTATTCCGATGTCTTCGTCGTCGACGCCAACGGCAATCGCATTCCCTGGCGGGACGTATCGAGGTTCGATGACGACGAGATGCGCGACCTGATGCGCCAAGTGGTCAATCGGCTCTACACTTTCCAGATCTGTTTCGCCGAGCCTCAGTTTCAGGCGCTGATCAACAAGTGGCTCGGCGTGGCGAGCCGCTGGGACGAGCCGATGCTTGACGAGCGCATTGCTGGGCGGCCCTCATAACCTGACAGCGGGCAGCGAAAGCCGGCTGCACAAGGTGGTTCGGGAGATGGCAACATAGGCGTATGGCCAGCCAAGGCTGGGCCGCTGAAACAGATTGGAGGGATATGGGCAGCGATTTGGACGAAGCCGTTCACGGGGGCGAACCGGGCTTGCGGTGCAAAGGCGCTGATAGAGTGGTGAGGACATCGTGCCCCGACCGAGGATCGAGCTACGCCATATCCGCTATGTGATCGCCGCCGCCGAGCGCGGCAGCTTTCGGCGAGCGGCGGAGGCCCTGGGCGTCGAGCAGTCGGCGGTCAGTCGGCGGATTCGGGACATCGAGGAAGAGATCGGCGGCCTGCTGTTCCGACGCCATCACACCGGTGTGGAGCTCACCGAGGTCGGCCGGCAGTTCCTGGATCGGGCGCATGCGGGGATGAGTGAGATCGGCTCGGCGTTGGATGCCGCCAGCCTGGCCGCACGGGAATCATCGGTGTTGAGAGTCGGCTTCTTCGATCCCCTAGCGACAGGTTTCCAGTCAGAGCTTTTCAAGAGCTTCCGGCTGGATCGACCGAAAGTCCGGATCGAGTTCATCGAGGCCGGCTCGGCCGAGCAGATCGCGGCCGTTCGGCGCGGGCAGATGGATGTCGGCTTCGTCACGGAAATACCGCCCGGAGCGGGCTACGAGCTCATGCACCTCTGGAACGAGCCGATCTACGTCGCGACGTCGGTCGAGGATGCGCTGGCCGGACGGGAGACCGTCACCTGGGACGATGTCGCCGATCGCCATTTCATCATCACGGATATGGCTCCGGGGCCGGATGCCGCGAACTACATCCGTCGACATATCGAAGCGCGAGGCCATACGCCGAGGATCGAACGACAGTCGGTCACACGCGAGTCGCTCCTGCACATCGTCTCGAACGGGAGCGGCGTGACAATCGTCGGGAGCACGGTGATAGGGCTGGGCTTTCCCGATGTGGTCTTTCGCCCGATCGAGGGTGCCGTTCTGGAGTTCAGCGCCGCCCACACGTCGGCTTCAACCAATCCCGTCGTCAGGCATCTTCTGCATCTGGCGCGCGGCCTCTCCGAGCGGGACGAAAGCTGGTTCGCCGGCCATCGCCTCATACGTCCTTCCGCTCAGCGGCGCGGTCGAGCCGCCGCGCCTTCGCAAAGCCCCGATCCGTCGAAATGAACCGCTCCAGCATGGGCACGATGAGGCGGGCGGGATCGATGGCGGGCTGGCCCGTCTCGCGGGCCAGCACTTCGGCATAGGCGACCAGGTCGCGATGCAGCGGTGCCGGCAGCTCCACCGTGATTTTGACCGGCTTGTCGTCGGCGATGGGGCCGAGCTTGAGCTTGGTCATTGGGGCGCTCCATAGGGTTCGAGCACGAGGTCGCGGGTGACGATCACGCGGACGGGAAAGCCCGGCCGGATGGTCAGCGTCGGGGCGACATTGAGCTGGCGGCGGACGATCTGCTGGCCGGCGTCGTTGATGGTGTCCTGGCCGCCGTTGCGGATGGCCCGCAGCAACCGGTCGTCGTCGTCGACGGCGAGTTCGGCGCCGACGGCAAGCAGCGTCGACAGGCCGGCGGCCTTCGCCAGATCCCACCAATGATAGTCGACGCCGTCCTCGAGGCCGGCATAGCCCTGCGTGTCGGTGCCGGGCTGACGCTCCAGTACGATCGAGCGGCCGTTCGGGAAGATGAGCCTGTTCCAGACCAGGAGCACGCGGCGCTGCCCGAAGCCGACATCGTTGCTGTATTGGCCGATGATCCGGGTGCCCTGCGGCACGAGCAGGATGCGGCCGGTCGGGCTGTCATAGATGTGCTCCGTGACCTGTGCCGTGATCTGACCCGGCAGATCGGAACGGATGCCGGTGATGAGCGCCGCCGGGATGACGGCGCCTGCCTGTAGGACATAGGGCGAGGCCGGCGCCGCAACGCGATCGGGCGCGACGGTGCGCCGGTCTACCGAGGCGTTGAGGAAAGCGAGCTGGCGATCCTGAGCTGTCAGCGCGCCCGGCTGGCCGGGCAGCCCGAGGCCGGCGAGATTGGGGCTAGCAACGCCGCCGGAAGCGCCACCGGGAACGGCGCCGCGCACCTCGGTCTGAAAAAACACCCGGCTCGTTCGCGCCGCCTCTTCCTCGGCGAGCCGCCGCTGTTCGGCGGGATCGACGCGGGGCGCGGCCACGGTCGGCGGGACGACCGGCTGACCGCGGTTCTGGGCTCCCACAATCGGGCGGCCGAGATCGCCAGGCAGCGGCGGTCCCAGGACCGGACCGGTGTAGTCGCGCGGCAGGCCGGCGAGACCGTCGGCCGTCGTTCGGTTCTCAGTCGAGTAGAGCTCCTGGCCGCCGGTGCCTGCATTGCGCGTCTGCAGCGCATAGATCAGCGCGCTGCCGACGCTGATCGCGGCGATGAGGCCGAGGCTCGCCAGCACCTTGCGCGACAGGCGCGTCACGCGCGGCGGCTCGGCGCGCAGCCGCATAGGGGCCGCGGCCCCAGTGGCAGACCCGGTGACTGGCGCGTCGGTGTCGCGGGTGTTCTCGCTATCGCTCATGACGTGCGCCTCCCGTCGGTCCGGACGATCCTGACCGTCTGCTGGCGGTCGCCGCTTCCGAGGCGCAGCTCGGCGGCGCCGAATAGGCGATCTACGATCAGGACGTTCTGATAGATGCGGCTGTTGACGATCTGCGGTTCGCCATCGGCGCCGATGACGAAGAGCGGCGGCATCTCGCCCTGAACGATCCCGCGCGGGAACTCGACATAGACGCGCCGGCCGTCGTCATAGACCGCGATTGGACGCCAGGGCGGAGTGTCGCCGGTCAAGCCATAGCGATAATTCCGCGCCGCCATCGCCGGAATGGCCGGGGTGGCGGGCACGCCCTGCCGCTGTGAGGCGGGCGGCTGCGGATAGGCCCAGGCGACGGCCGGCATGTAGGGTCTCTCGCCCGACCGCAATTCGATCATGTAGACGCGCCGGTCCGTGGTGATGACGAGATTGGTCGAGATGTCCGGCCGCGTGGGCTTGACCAGCACATGCACGCGCCGGGTCGCGCCGCTGCCGCTCTCGGTGTCGCCGATGATCCAGCGCGCGGTGTCGCCCGCGGCGATCGGGCCGGCGCCGGTGAGGCTCTCGCCCGGCTCCAGCGCGATGTCGGAGATCTGACCGGGCGCGGCATAGACCTGATAGAGGGCGCCTTCGCTCCAGGGATAGATCTGGATCGCGTTGTAGTAGCCTTCGCGGCGGGGCTGGACGCGCGCGGCGGTGTTGGCGTTCTCGACCCGGCCGGCCGGGGTCGAGGCGGCGGACCCGCCACGTGCCGGCGTCCAGTCCGGAGGTGTGTGCAGCGGCCGCGGCGCCGTCTCCGTCACGGCCACCGGGATCGCCGGAAGCGGCGGCACATCGGCGTCATAGCTGATCTGCGGGGGCCGGTTGGTCGCACAGCCCGCGAGCGCAGAAACGGAGAGCAACACAAGCGCAATGCCGGATTTACGGAAAGCCGGATTTCCGGTTCCGCGGAGATGTCGTGTCATTGTCCCATCTCCCGCGACCAGTTGATGGCGTTGACGTAGATGCCGAGCGGATTGGCGCGGAGCCGTTCGGCGTCGCGCGGGGTCTGGATCACGATGGTCAGGATCGCGGTCCAGCGCTGCGTCGTGGAAAGCTGGCCGTTCTCGTAGTGGCGTTCCGTCCAGGCGACGCGGAAGCTGTCGGGTGAAGCGCGGATGACGCTGGATACTTCTACGGCAATCTGTTGCCTGCCGACCTTGGTGAACGGGTCATTGGCGCGGGCATAGTCGTTGAGTGCCGCCGCGCCGCGATCGGTCGTCCACTCATAGGCGCGCAGCCAGTTCTGCCGCACGACGATGGCGTCGGCCGGGATCGAGCGGACCTGTTCGATGAAGCGGGCCAGATGCCACGCCACCTGCGGGTCGGTCGGTCGATAGTCGGCCTGGGCGGGCGCGACCGCCTGCGCCTGGCCGAGATTGTCGACCTGCACCACCCAGGGCACGACCGTCCCGCGCGCGGACTGCCAGACGAGAGCGGCGGCGAAGGCGGCGGACAGGATCAGGCAGCTGAAGGCCATGAGGCGCCAGTTCCTCGCCTGCACGCGGGCCGAGCCGATGCGCTCGTCCCAGACCTGCGCGGCCCTTTGATATGGGGTCTCGGGTTCGGGTGTTTTTCCGTAGTGGGTCCCGGGGCGTTTGAAGAAGCTCATGTGCGGTCGCTTTCGGAGAGATTGATGGAGGAGCCGCCGCCATGACCGTCGCCCGAACGGATCGCGTGGGCAGCGAGGGTGACACCGTGACTCATGGCCTGGCCGCGCCGCATGCGCCGGGCCCAGGCTGGTGGTCCGTCGGCGGTCGGGGTGCTCGCGGCTGCGCCGGCGTCGCCCGCGACCGTGCCCATGCTCGATGAGCCGCCGGTCGCGCCGAAACCGACTCTGGCTCCGGCTGAGAAGCTGGACTTGACGCTCTGGGCAGCACGGCGAAGGGGCGAGACCGCCGCACTGCCGGTTGCGCGCGCGACACCGCCGAGGCCGGAAGCAATGCCGGCAGCGCCCGATTGGCCCAAGGCCCCGAGGCTGTAGGCCGCCGAGGTCGCGCCGGCCGCGGCCGCGCCGCCCCTTATGGCTGTGGCGCCGCCGGACAGGGTTGCGGCGCCGCCTCGCAGGGCGAGACCGGCCGCGCCGCCGGCGGCCAGCGCGGCGCCACCCACCGCGAGGCCGGTGCCGACCGCCGCACCCGCGCCGAGCTGGGGACCGCCCGACACGATGCCATTGGCGATGCCGGGACCGAATATGCCGAGGCCGAGAAGGGAAAGAGCCGCTAGAACAACGGCCATGGCGTCGTCGATGGTCGGCGTCGCGCCGCCGAAGCCGGCGGTGAACTGGCTGAACAGCGTCGAACCGATGCCGATGATGACGGCGAGCACCAGAACCTTGATGCCGGAGGAGATGACGTTGCCGAGCACCCGCTCGGCCATGAATGCCGTCTTGCCGAACAGGCCGAACGGGATGAGCACGAAGCCAGCCAGGGTGGTCAGCTTGAACTCGATCAAGGTGATGAAGAGCTGGATCGCGAGGATGAAGAAGGCGAGCAGGACCAAGGCCCAGGCGAACAGCAGGCAGGCGATCTGGATAAAATTCTCGAAGAAGGAGACCCAGCCCATCAGGTCGGAAATGGATTCGAGCAGCGGGCGGCCGGCGTCGAGACCGGTCTGGGCGACGCGGCCGGGCCGCATCAGATCCTGCACGGAAAAGCCAGTGCCGGATGCCTGAAGGCCGAGGCCGGCGAAGCTTTCGAAGACGATCCGGGCGAGATTGTTCCAGTTGCCGATGAGGTAGGCGAACACGCCGACGAACAGCGTCTTCTTCACCAGGCGCGCGACGATGTCGTCGTCCGCGCCCCAGCTCCAGAATAGGGCGGCCAGCGTCACGTCGATGACGATGAGCGTCGTCGCGATGAACGCCACCTCGCCGCCGAGCAGGCCGAAGCCGGAGTCGATGTAGCTTGTAAAGACCCCGAGGAAGTTGTCGATGACGCCGCTGCCACCCATGCTTCACCGCCCCTCGTCGGACCGCGGCGGCGGCTTGCCGAGGAAACGCTCGCGGGTCTCGGCCCAGACGCGCAGGCATTCGGGGTCGCGGGCGGCGGCCTCGCCGAGCTGCTGGCACCGGCGCTGGCCTTCGCGGAGCGGATCGCGCGCGGGCTCGAGGACGGGCGCCGGCTGGAGCGCGGGCGCCTCGTCCTTCCGGGTCATCTCGATCGCGGTCGCGGTGATCGCGAAGGCGATGAAGATGATGGCGCCGAGCCGGGCGAGCATTTTGCCGTCCACGTCGCCGCCCTCAGTTGCCGCCCGGGAACATCCGGGCATTCCCGGGCTGGTATCGGGAGCCGGGCGTCAAGAAACGGCGGCGCTGTTCGCGTCCCTGCTCGGCCGCCGCCGCACGCTCCGCATCCGTCAACGCCTGCGCCCGGCCGTTCGCCGCGACGACCGCGATGAGGTCCGCGATCTGCTGTGACTGGAGGGCGAGGAGCTGGTTGCCGGCTTGCGTGGCTTGCAGCGCGCCGGTCGCGCTCTGGCTCTGTCCGACAAGCGCGGCCATTTCGGCGCGATTGGTGTCGATGTTGCCGACGACGCCGGCCTGAACGCGCATGGCGTCCTGGAGCCCGGCCACCGTGTTCTGCCAGCGGGAGCGCGCATCGGCGACGAGCTGCCGGTCGGATGTCGAGAGCGAGATATTGCCATACTGACTCTGGAACACCTGGTCGATCTGCTGGACGTCGAAGGCGATGCGCTGCGCGTCGCTGAGAAGCTGCTGCGTGCGCTGCACCGATTGCTGGAGTTGCTGGAGCGCGGAGTAAGGCAGGCTTGCGAGGTTGCGGGCCTGGTTGATCAGCATTTGCGCCTCGTTCTGGAGGCTCTGGATCTGGTTGTTGATCTGCTCCAGCGCGCGTGCCGCCGACAGCACGTTCTGCACGTAGTTGGTCGGGTCGTAGACGATCCATTGCGCGGCGGCCGGAGGCGCGAAGACGGGTGAAACGACGATCGGAAGCGAGAGGATGGACGCAGCGAGAAATGCCGCGCGCGAGCGACGGGTGGTCATGGCGTGGTCTCCAGATTGTTGAGGTCGGGAATGAGGTCGGCGGCCCAGCCGACGTCGTGGGCGCGCAGCCAGGCCGACAGGAAGCCGTCGCGGCCATGCTCGGCGACGATCGACTGGATGGCGGTCTGGTCGGATTTCGAGGAGGCCGCGCAGAGCGCCAGCGCGACCTCGGACAGGCCCAGCTCGAATAGACGGTTGCCGCGCCGCGACTGGCAGTAGTAGTCGCGCTTGGGGGTGGCGCGCGCCAGAATCTCGATCTGGCGGTCGTTGAGGCCGAAGCGCCGGTAGATGGCGGTGATCTGCGGCTCGATTGCGCGTTCGTTGGGGAGGAGAAGCCGCGTCTGGCAGCTCTCGATTATGGCCGGCGCGATCGCGCTGCCGTCGATGTCGGCGAGCGATTGCGTGGCGAAGATGACCGAAGCGTTCTTTTTGCGCAGCGTCTTCAGCCATTCGCGGAGCTGCGCCGCGAAGCCCTCGTCGTCGAGCGCGAGCCAACCTTCGTCCACGATCAGCAGCGTCGGCCGCCCGTCGAGGCGATCACCGATGCGGTGGAAGAGATAGGCGAGGACGGCCGGCGCAGCGCCGGCCCCGATCAACCCTTCGGTCTCGAAGGCCTGGACCGAGGCCTGCCCGAGATGCTCGCTCTCGGCGTCGAGCAACCGGCCATAGGGGCCGCCGACACAATAGGGGCGCAGCGCCTGCTTGAGATCGTTGGATTGCAGTAGGACCGTGAGGCCCGTGAGCGTGCGTTCTTCGACTGGGGCGGAGGCCAGCGATGTCAGGGCGGTCCAGAGATGCTCCTTCACCTCCGGCGTGATCGTCACGCCCTCCCGCATGAGGATGGCGACGATCCAGTCGGCGGCCCAGGCGCGTTCATAGGTCTCATGGACGCGGGCGAGCGGCTGAAGCGAGACGAGGGCGTCGGCCGCATCGGTGAGGCCGCCGCCGAGGTCGTGCCAGTCGCCACCCATGGCGAGCGCGGCGGCGCGGATCGAGCCGCCGAAGTCGAAGGCGAAGACCTGTGACCGTGGATAGCGCCGGAACTGGAGCGCCATCAGCGCGAGCAGGACGGACTTGCCGGCGCCTGTCGGGCCGACGACGAGGGTGTGGCCGACGTCGCCGACATGAAGCGAAAACCGGAACGGGGTGCTTCCCTCGGTCTTGCCGTAGAGCAAGGGGGGCGACCCGAAGTGCTCGTCCCGTTCCGGCCCCGCCCACACCGCCGAGAGCGGGATCATGTGGGCGAGATTGAGCGTGGAGATCGGTGGCTGGCGGACGTTGGCGTAGACATGGCCGGGCAGCGAGCCGAGCCAGGCATCCACGGCGTTGATGCTCTCGGGCATCGCGGTGAAGTCGCGGCCCTGAACGACCTTCTCCACCAGGCGCAGCTTCTCGTTGGCGGCGCGCGGATCGGTATCCCAGACGGTGACGCTCGCGGTCACATAGGCTTGCCCGGCAAAGTCGGCGCCCAACTCCTGCAGGGCCAGGTCGGCGTCCGCCGCCTTGTTCGCCGCATCGGTGTCCACGAGGACCGAGGCCTCGTTGGTCATCACCTCCTTCAGGATCGCGGCGATCGACTTGCGCTTGGCGAACCACTGGCGGCGGATGCGTGTCAGCAGCCGGGTGGCGTCGGTCTTGTCGAGCAGGATCGCCCGCGTCGTCCATCGATACGGGAACGGCAGCCGGTTGAGATCGTCGAGCAGGCCGGGCGTGGTCGCGGTCGGAAACCCGACGATCGTGAGGATCCGCAGATGCGTATCGCCGAGACGCGGCTCCAGGCCGCCGGTGAGCGGCTGATCGGCGAGCAGCGCGTCGAGATAGATCGGCGTTTCCGGGACACGGACGCGATGGCGTTTGGTCGAGACGGTCGAATGTAGATAGGTCAGCGTCTCGCCGTCATCGAGCCAGCGGCACTCCGGCATGAAGCCTTCGACGAGCTGGAGCACGCGGTCGGTGCGGTCGATGAAGGACGCCAGGCTCTCATGCGGATCGACGCCCGCATGGTCGCGCCCTTCATAGAGCCAGGTTTCCGCGCGCGCGGCGTCCTCGGCCGGCGGCAGATAGAGGAAGGTCAGGAAGTAGCTCGACTCGTAGTGCGTGCCGGCTTCCTCGAAATCTGCTTTCCGCTCGGCGTCGACCAGGGCCGAGGCGGCATCGCCGAAGTGGCTCGTAGGATAGGTGGCCGCTTCGTGGCGCTGTGCCTCGACGAAAATCGCCCAGCCCGATCCCAGGCGGCGGAAGGCGTTGTTGAGGCGGCCGGCGACGGCGACCAGTTCGGCGGCCACGGCTGAGTCGAGATCCGGCCCGCGAAAGCGTGCGGTACGCTGGAAGCTGCCGTCCTTGTTGAGGACGACGCCTTCGTCGACCAGCGCCGCCCAGGGCAGGAAGTCGGCGAGACGGCTGGCGGTGCGGCGGTATTCGGCGAGGTTCATCATGGCTCTGCCTCAGACCGTGAGATGGCCGGGGATGCGCAGATGCCGGCGCCCAACTTCCACGAAGAGCGGGTCGCGCTTCGCCGCCCAGACCGCGGCGAAGTGGCCGATCGCCCAAATGGCAAGACCGACGAGCCAGAGCCGCAGGCCGAGCCCGACGGCGCCGGCCAGCGTGCCGTTCATGATGGCGATGCTTCTCGGAGCGCCGCCAAGCAGGATCTGCTCAGTGAGCGCCCTGTGGACCGGAACGGAGAAGCCCGGCACCTCGTCGGCGTGTTGGAGACCGCCCGCCATCAGACCAGCGCCCCGCCGCCGAAGGAGAAGAACGAAAGGAAGAAGCTCGAGGCCGCAAATGCGATCGAGAGACCGAAGACGATCTGGATCAGCCGGCGGAAGCCGCCACTGGTGTCGCCGAAGGCCAGCGTCAGGCCGGTGACGATGATGATGATCACCGCAATGATTTTGGCGACTGGGCCTTCGATGGACTCGAGGATGGATTGCAGCGGCGCTTCCCACGGCATGGAGGAGCCGGAAGCGTGAGCGGCAGGGGCGAGAAAGACGCTGATGGCCAGCGCCGAGGCAGCGGCCGCCAGGCGCTGGCGGCCGGCTGAGAACTGTCGGGTCATGCGGGGTCTCCGTTCGGGTGGTGGGCTTGGGTTGTTGGGGAGATGCGGTAGTCACCGTTCGGCCCGAGCGCGTCGACGCGGGCGAGTTCGGCGAGCCGGCGCGCGGCGCCGCGGCCGGAGAGCACGGCCACGAGGTCGATGGTTTCCGCGATCAGCGCGCGGGGAACGGTGACGACCGCTTCCTGGATGAGCTGTTCGAGGCGGCGCAGCGCGCCGAGGGAGGTGCCGGCGTGGATCGTGCCGATGCCGCCGGGATGTCCGGTCCCCCAGGCTTTCAGGAGGTCGAGCGCTTCCGCGCCGCGCACCTCTCCGATCGGAATGCGGTCCGGCCGCAAGCGCAGCGAGGAGCGGACGAGGTCGGACAGCGTCGCGACGCCGTCTTTGGTACGCATGGCGACGAGGTTCGGCGCGGCGCACTGCAGCTCGCGCGTATCCTCGATGACGATGACGCGGTCGGCCGATTTCGCCACCTCGGCGAGCAGGGCGTTGGTCAGCGTGGTCTTGCCGGTGCTCGTCCCGCCCGCGACCAGGATGTTGGCCCGCGCCGCCACGGCCTGGCGGAGGATGGCGGCCTCGTCGCCCGTCATGATCCCGGCCGCGACGTAGTCGTCGAGTGTGAAGACGGCGACCGCCGGCTTGCGGATGGCGAAGACTGGCGCGGTCACGACCGGCGGCAGGAGACCTTCAAACCGCTCGCCCGTTTCCGGCAACTCGGCCGACACACGCGGGCTGCCGGGATGAACCTCGGCGCCGACATGGTGGGCCACCAGACGGACGATGCGTTCGCCGTCGGCCGCCGACAGCAGCTCTCCCGTATCGGCCAGGCCTTCCGACAGCCTGTCGATCCAGAGCCGCCCATCGGGGTTGAGCATCACCTCGACGATCGCGGGGTCTTCCAGGAATCGGGCGATCGCCGGCCCGAGGGCCGTGCGCAGCATGCGCGCGCCGCGCAGGATCGCCTCCGATTGCCGATGACTGGCCGCCACGTCGTCCCCGTTCGTTTGCGGGCCTCGCGACGCGCGGCCCTGGATCGGGGATGAGTAGAAGAGGCAGGAATTGCGGCGTTGCAACAACCAGCAGAGGGTCGTCGTACAGTAGCGAAGAAATACAGGCGGTCGGCGGAACGCCGGATGGTGAATTCCGAATGGGCCCGGAGACGGTTGCTCTTCCGCTGGATTTGGCGAGCACTGAAAGCGAGCATGGTGCTCGCTGCCCTCCTGGTGTGAAGGCTGCCACAGCGCTGGCCACCTACACGCGACGCCGATAGTCAGTTACAGAAGGGCATGACTGAAATTATCGACTGGCTGAGGGCAAAGGCGCACGGCTTCAATCACCTTCCGAATGAGGAGGTGAATGCCATCTCGGACTTCGCGCTGCTCTGGGCCTTGTTCGAGTCCCGTCTGCTCAACACCGAAGGAAGTGCCCGAGCTATCTGCGATGTGGTCGATAGCTGGCAAAAGGACGGGTCGCTCGACGCAGCGTCCTTAGATCCGGAGATCGGCTATTTCCGGCAGCGCTACTTCGCCAATGGCGCCTTCACCTATCACTTCGACCATCTGCATCTGCGCAAGAACGATCAGGAAGCGCTCGTCCGGAGCGTCATCGATGGCAGCGACAACGATCCGCGCGATCGTGTCGCTGCGGCCCTGATCATCATTTTCCGATATCGCAACAACCTCTTCCATGGCGTGAAGTGGCAGTACAAGCTCGCCGATCAGTTCGGCAATTTCACCGCCGCGAACGCCGTCCTGATGAAGGTGCTGGATCGGCACGGCGCGCTCCTTGAGGGATAGCGTCATGCCTGCCCTCATCGACGTCTGGGATGAGCACACCTTTGATCCGAACCTGCTCGAGGTTCTCGATGACCACGCCACGCCAATCCGCGGCTACTTCGACACCGAGCACGCCATCTTCTTATCGTACGACAACGCCAGCGGCCCCGACCGTCCCGTCATGCGCCCCAACAATCCCCATGCCGGTGCGTACTATGCCTTGCTCGATATCGTGGACGGGGTCATGGCCTCACGCTCCATCGGCGCCTTCCACTATACCCGGATGACAGACGACGAGGTCGCAGACCTTCGCCGGACGGGTATCCATCTGTCCACCCCGGACACGCTGCGCCGGCGGCTTGACGCGCTGGTCGCCTCAGGCGCCCTGTCAGCCGATATCGCCAACCGGCTCTACTGCGCGAGCCCGTTCCACAGCGAGCAGCGCGACGCCCGGTCCGGCAAGTTCTGGATGGTCTCCCATCCTGTTGCCGTCAACGATAGCGGGGTTGCGCCACTCCTAGAACGTTGGGGCGGCGAGGTCGCATCCTTTTGGGTCAGTGACGCAACGCTTTCCGCGCCGTTGGCGCGGCTCGGCAAGGGGCGCATTGTTGAGGTCGCCGTTCCGCTCGGCGCGACGCGCCACGGCCATGCCGCCAGCAAGGCTGTGATTGCCACCTTCGGGCGCTCGCGCGGCGCGATCCCGGAGAAGTCGGCGTTCGACCTTTACGTGCAAGCGCCGCTCCCGGCGGCGGCTGTGCGCGCCGTCCATACGGAGGACGAAGCAACGTTTGCGGCGGTGGGCCGGTCCTATCCGGCCGGCTATGTCGATATCGATAAGGGACGCTGGAAGGAACTCACCGGCCAGGATGACTGAGCAAATCGATCTGCCCTCAACATGGTCGCTGGCAGTCGATGATCAAGGCGCTCGCTGTTGAGCTCCTAGAGAACGTCTTCCGGCGGGTCGAGCGGTCGGTCTGATTCGACAGCGGCAACGTCGTCCGGAATCTCCTTGAGGAAGCTCTGGCCCTTCTGGAGCCGCTGCCCGAGGGTCTCGATGAACCCCACATAGCGCTCGCGTCCCTTGATCTGCGCGGAGGCATGGGCGTCGTTCGGCAGGGGCGGCGTGATCGTCAGCCAGAAGCGCACGAAGAGCGCGAGCGTCTCCGCAGTGACGTCGAGATTGCGCTCGATCCGCTGGACCTGGCGCGAAAGCCGGTCAAGGCGCCGCGTGAAGGCGGCTTCGCGCTTGTCCGCCCCGTCGGGGGACAGAAAGGAGGCGACGGCGGCCTCGACGATCGCAGAGCGCGAGAGCTTCTTGCGGTCGGCAAGATCCGCGATCTGCCGCAGCAACTCGGGTGGGAAATAGACGTTCATCCGGTCGCGCATGGCCGCCTCACATATCGATGCCGTCATTGGGATCGAGCGCGACCGCGCGGGCAATGCCGCGCAACTGCCGGCGCAGGATCCGACCCTGCCGCGCCGCGTCTTCCGGTGCGTCGTCGAGAACGATGGTGAACTCCTCGGCCGGCGTGGGTTCGCTGGTCTCCTTGGCGATGGCGACGTGGTCGGGAAGCTCGGGTTCGCGCCGCAGGCCGCTGTTGGCCGCGTCTTCGGCCTTCTCGATCGCGGCCAGCAGCACGGCGTCGGGATGCTTCGGCTCAAGGTCGGACCACCCGTCCTTGCGCTGGGTGCGGCCGGATCGGACGGGATCGGGCGCCGGGAGGACGCGCTCGATGAAGCGGCGATCCTCGTAGTAGCGGGCCTTCTTCGCCCGGATGGGGTGTACCCCGGCCGCCATCACGATCTCGTCCGTCGGCGGGAGCTGCATCACCTCGCCTGGCGTGAGCAGAGGGCGGGCGGTTTCGGAGCGGGAGACCATCAGGTGGCCGAGCCAGGGGCTGAGCCTGTGCCCGGCATAGTTCCGCATCGCCTTCATTTCGGTCGCAGTGCCGAGCGCGTCGCTCACCCGCTTCGCGGTCCGCTCGTCGTTGGTCGCGAAGCTGATGCGGACATGGCAATTGTCGAGGATCGAATTGTTCGGGCCGTAGGCCCTCTCGATCTGATTGAGGGACTGCGCGATCAGGAAGCTCTTAAGGCCGTAGCCCGCCATGAAGGCCAGCGCGCTCTCGAAGAAGTCGAGCCGGCCCAGGGCGGGAAACTCGTCCAGCATCATCAGCACGCGGTGACGCCGGTCTCTGGCATGCAGGTCTTCGGTCAGGCGGCGTCCGATCTGGTTGAGCACCAGGCGGATCAGCGGCTTCGTCCGGGAGATGTCGGATGGCGGCACCACGAGATAGAGGGTCGCCGGCCTGGCGTCGGCGATCAGGTCCGCGATGCGCCAGTCGCAGCGCCGTGTCACCTCCGCGACGACGGGATCGCGATAAAGGCCGAGAAAGGACATCGCGGTGGACAGGACGCCGGAAAGCTCGTTCTCGCTCTTGTTGAGCAGCTCGCGCGCCGTCGAGGCGACGACGGGATGCGGGCCGGCTTCGCCGAGATGCGGCGTCGTCATCATCGCCTTCAGCGTCGCCTCGATCTCCCGGCGCGGGTCGGACAGGAAGGCGGCGACGCCAGCGAGCGTCTTGTCCTTCTCCGCGTAGAGGACATGGAGGATGGCGCCGACGAGGAGCGAATGGCTAGTCTTCTCCCAGTGGTTCCGCTTGTCGAGCGAGCCTTCGGGATCGACGAGCACGTCGGCGACGTTCTGCACGTCGCGCACCTCCCAGTCGCCGCGGCGCACCTCGAGCAGCGGGTTGTAGGCGGCCGACTTCGGGTTGGTCGGATCAAAGAGAAGCACCCGGCCGTGCTGCGCGCGGAAGCCGGCGGTGAGTTGCCAGTTTTCACCCTTGATGTCGTGAACGATGGCGGAGCCCGGCCAGGTCAGCAGGGAGGGTACGACGAGGCCGACGCCCTTGCCGGATCGGGTGGGCGCGAAACAGAGGATGTGCTCGGGACCGTCGTGCCGGAGATAGTCCCCGTCGAGCTTGCCGAGGACGACGCCATCGGGTCCGAGCAGACCCGCCGTCTTCACTTCGCGCCGCTCGGCCCAACGCGCAGAGCCGTATGTCTCGACGTTCTTCGCCTCGCGGGCGCGCCAGACGGACATGCCGATGGCGACGGCGATGGCGATGAAGCCCCCGGACGCCGCGATGTACGCGCCTTCGACGAAGATCGGCGGCGCATAGGCGTCGTAGAAGTACCACCACCAGAAGAAGGCCGGCGGATAATAGACCGGCCAGCCGGCGAGCTCGAACCAAGGGACGCCGAGCTGGGGCTGGAATCCGAGCCGCCAGGCGGTCCACTGCGTTGCCGCCCAGGTCGTGAGTAGCACGATCAGGAAGACAGTGGTGATCTGGCCCCAGAGGATCTTCGTCGCGGACACGAGCCCTTCCGTCGATGGATGAAACCGATCGACGAGGACTGTCCGCGATGCGCGGAAACGCAAGTTCCGTCGGGATGCGATCGTGGAAACGGATAGAAATACAGGCTCTGGCGAAGGCCTCATGCCTCTCCGGCGCGGTCGAGCACAGCTTTCACCACGCTCGCCGACAGGAAATAGCCCGACTGCCGCCACTGATCGAGAATCGGCGCCACGGCGGGGACCAGGCCGCGCTTCTTGGCGGCGAGCAGAAGGCCGGCGCTACCGATCACGGTGATGCCCCTGCGCTTCGCCACCTGCCGGCCGAGACGCTCATCCATGAGGACGGGGCATTCCAAGGCCGAGGCCATGTGGATGGCGGCCAGTTCACCGGCGTCCAGCCCGGCCAGTTCATCGCCGGGATCGTCGCTCGGTGCCTTGGCGTCGCGCCGGACGTGAATCTGCCCCGTCTCCACGGCGGCGCGAACCGCCCGGGCTCCGGGCAGCGAAATCTCGACCGTGCATTCCGCATAGACGGTCTCGGGGATGACGACTTCCTCCACGAGTGCGGTCAGCACGGGGAGGAGCCCGCTCTTCGCGATAACGATCAGCGGCGAGGCATCGGAGACGATGAGCTTCACTGTTCATCCGCCTCGAGCGCCGCCAATTCCTCGTCGACTTCCTCGGCCGGATAATCGACCGCCGGCACGCCCATGGCGCCCAGATGCTTGATGAAGGCCTCGATGGGGAGGTCGGCCAGCTTCGCGGCCTTGGCGAGGCTCACCGCCTTGTCGGCAAAGAGCCGGACCGCCATGGCGACGGCCACGCCCTCCTTCAGAAGATGCTCGTCCATGGGCACGGCGACGAAGAGCGGCCGCCCGTGCTTCGCGACGATGGACAGATGGCCGGCCTCCGCCTGACGCACCAGCTCGCCGCTGCGTTCGCGCAAGTCGCGTATCGAAAAGGTCTCCATGAGGAGGCTCCAAATTTGTTCCCCAAATTGATAGCACATAATTCTACTCCGATCCATGAATTTCCCTCCTTACAGGCTGAGCCCGCGTTTGCGGCCGAGACTCCATTCGATGCCGCCACCGTCCTTGGCGACGCCGGCGATGTGCTGACCGAGCCTGCGCTCGATCTCGCGGGACCAGGGCACGAGCTGGAAGCCGAGGCCGTTGTCGATCATCGCGAAGCGACCGGAGACGAGCGTCAGGCGCTGGCGGTAGGTCCCGGACACATGCTCGCCGGCCGCCGCCTTCATGTGCGGCAGCCCCGTCTCGGCCGAAAGCTGCGCGCCGACAGCATCCAACTCGCGGCGACGCAGGGTGCTGAGCAGGTCGCGCTGCAGGATGATGCGCCGCCCGTCGCGGCGGGCGAAGCCATGGTCGGCGAGATGTTCCGCACGCGCCTGCATGGCGTCGCGCGCCTCCCGTCCGAACCCGCCGGTCGAGAGCGGCATGGGCTCGCGCTCGACCAGGCGATGATCGAGCCAGGTGGCGCCCGGCGCCGTGATCTGCCGGTTGAGATCGAGGTCCGATCGGTTGGCGAGAACGAGCGTCGGCCGCTGGTCATTCGCCCCGCCGAAGCGCCTGACCTCGATGATCCCTCCGATAGGCGGCGCATGCTCGAAGGCCTCGACGCCCCGGAAGCGGACATGATGGGCCCGGCCGTCGGTGCCGTCGATCACGGCGTAGGCTTCCCCGGTCAGCTCATCGTGCAGGCCGCGATCGACCAGCCGACCGATGATCGGCGACTCCGCGCCGCCGCTCTCGATCACATAATCGGCGACGCCGCGCTCCTGACCGCGTTCGGTGAAGGCGCGGTGCATCGTCTTGATGATGTCGCCGCGCATGCCGAGATCGCGCAGATTCTTCTCGGCTTCGATGCCGACCATCCACTCGCCGGGTCCACCCGATGCGGCGAGGCCCATCTTCTCCAGATGCTGGAGCCGGCCGATCATGAGGCGGCGCATCTGGGGATCGAAAGCGCCCGGCGTTTCGGGGCGCAGATCGAGATAGCCGATGTCGTCCGCGGCGATGCGTATCTCGACATCGAGGCGGGTCCAGCGTTCCGCGGTGACCTCGCGCTCGAGCGCGTTCCGGATTTCCTGTTCGGGCTTAGGGCCGAGCTCGATGGAGACGAGATCCTCGGCCCGGGACCGCAGGCCGCGGCTGATGTAGTCGCGGGAGATGACGAGGTCCGCGCCCGTGTCGTCGACGCCCCGCACCAGTAGATGGACGTGGGGATTGTCGGTGTTCCAGTGATCCACGGCGACCCAGTCCAGCTTGGTGCCGAGATCGGTCTCCATCTGGCGGGCGAGGTCGCGGGTGAAGGCGCGCAGGTCAGTCATGTCGCCGGCGTCCTCGGGCGAGATGATGAATCGGAAATGGTGCCGGTCGTCCTTGCCGCGCTCCGCGAAGGCGCCGTCGTCGGCGCGGTCGCTGCCGGCGTCGAACATCACGCCCTTCTCTCCGTCCCGGCTGACCCCATCCCGCTTCAGGTAGGAGAGGTGCGCGGCGAGCGGCGCGGAGCGGAAGGCGCGACCCCGGTGCCTGGCGATGCGCGCCTTCACCACGACGCGACGCGCGGGGCTGAACAGGCGCGTGCGGCTGAAGCTGATGCGTCCACGTCCGAAGGTCGAGCGGCCATATCCCGATGCCTTGCGTGAAGCAGTGGTCCCGCCCGAGATATGGCCCGCGCGCTTAGCCGCGCGGAGCACCTGGTTGACGAAGCTCTTGGGTCTGGGCGTCCGTGTCGAGCGGATGCGTCCGGGCCTGATGCGGAAGTCGTTGTCGCCGTCGCTCATGGCCGGCCTCCGGCGGGCCTTCGGCGCCCCGGTGCCGAAAAGAGCATTGAAATCATTGGCGAAAGCACCTGGCGCGGCACGCGCACCGACCGACCGGCACGCGAAAAGCCATGCGAAAGCAATGGCTTGCGGAACCTTAGCGAGCCGCTTTTATCTCGCCGTCGTATGGTCGTGTTGACCGCTCCCAGGCTGTTTCCCGCCCTTCCTTTCCGGCGATACGCCACGATGCGCCATGTCGCGCACGCGGTCATGGCCGCTCTCCAAGGCTCGATCGAGAGACGAACATTCCGTCGTTTGACGGGCGCGTGGCGCTGTCGACGCGTTCAGAACCCGCGGCGCGATCGACTTCCGATCGGCGGCCGTCCTGCACGCGAACCGCGATACCGCCGCCATCGGCGCGCGCGACGAACAGCGGCGAGCGCATCCAGGCGAACGGATCGGCGGCGGTGACGACGTCGCCGGGAAGCGGATGGCTGCCAATCAGCGGTGCGAGCGCGGCGACATAGGCGATGGTTTCGGCGGGCAGTGGGCGACCCGATGACAGGTAGTCGTCGTAGCGTGCGGGACCGGCATTGTAGGCTGCGAGGAAGCCGGGCGCGCCGAAGCGATCATGCATTTCGCGCAGGTAGGCGGCGCCCGCGAGGATGTTGTCGCGGGGATCGTAGGCATCGGCGCCGAGCCGGTAGCGCGCCCGCAATTCGATCCATGTATCGGGCATGATCTGCATGAGACCCATCGCGCCCTTGGACGACACGGCGCGCACGCGTCCGCGGCTTTCGATGCGCATCACCGCCCAGATCCAGCGCTCGGGGACGCCGAAGCGCCGCGCCGCCTCGGCCACGAACGCGGCATAAGGCGAGACTTCGCCGGACACCGCGGCAGGTTGTGCCTGCGCATGAGATCGCGCCGGTATCGCTCCGGCGCAGGCCAGGCCGGAAAGGAGAAGGAAGGCCACATGGTGGGCGGCCAATGATCGTCCGGCGGCGGATGGACGGCGCGGCGCTGACATCGGTCAGTCCCGTTCGCCGCGCTTGGGCGGGCGGTTCCAATGCAGACCCCAGGCGGCGTTGTCGTCGGATGACCGGAAGAGGTTGGCGCGCAGCGGATGGCCGAAAGTCGGATCGTCGATCTGGAGCGAGACGTAGTCACCGGCCTTCTCGCCGGTGCGCTTCCAGGCCGCGCCGACCTCCGGCCCGTCAGCGTCGGAGCCGATGTGAATGCGATAGTCAGGAGCGTTTTCAGCGTCGGAATGCTCGGCCGGGACAAGCACGAGTTCGGCCTCGAGAAGGAGCGTGCGAATGCGACCGGAATAACCGTTCCGCGTGCGCGTGAATTGACCGATCAGGGACATGATACCCTCCATGGAAGGCGGTGAGATGGATCGTGGCCACGCCGTCACCGCGTCGGCGCGCGCCAGACGAAGCGGCCGTCGCCGTCTTCGTCGGTGTAGAGAGGGGTGGCTCGGCCCATCACCGAGGCGGCCGGAAGCGGGCCGAAATAGCGGCCGTCCAGGCTGTCGCGGACCTGCCAGTTCATGAGGAAGAGCTCGGAGGGAGCGACGACGCGGCACCCTCGCCAGACTGGCAGCGGGCGGCTCAGTCGATCGCGCTCGAGGGCTTCGCCCATGTCTATGTCATCGACGGAGATACGCATGCCCGAACGACAGACTTGTTGCCCGGGCATGGCCGCCACACGCTTCATCAGAGGGACGCCGCGCGGCAGGTAGCCGCGCTCCGACAGGAACGTCGCAAGCGGCTCGGGCGCTTCGACCGCGACGAGGTCCGTGACCTCGAGCGGCGCGGATGCGTCGATCGCGTAGAGACCGACCGGTGCGCTCGCCGAGGCGTTCCAGATGAGCTTCGGCGCGATGGGAACGAGCGACAGCGCGCCGAACACCAGCACCGCGAAGGTGGTCGTCCTGATATAACCAAGGCGCGTCATGGCGCGGCCCTCCGACGGAGCAGCCAGGCGCGATGCTGTTCGCGGGTGTAGCGACGCGGCGTGTCGCCAGCGGTCAGGCGATTGTGGACGTGGCGCCAATAGTCCGGCGCTGCGTCGGCGGGATCGATGCCGAGCGCCTCGATCGCATCGATCAGGAGCAGCACTTGCTCGACAGACGGCCAGCCGTTGATCTTCAGCAGAATCTCGCCGCCCGGGCGGACGAAGGGCAGCGTCTGATAGGGCTCATGCGCGCCGACCGCGCGGACAATGTCGATGCGGGAAATGACCGTGCCGAAATCGTTGGCCGCCCAGCGGACGAAGGCGAAGATGGCGCCGGCCGGAAAGGAGAGGATGCGGCGGCGACGGTCGAGGATCTGCTCGTCAACTTCATGGCCGAAGCGGATCCAATGCTCGATCTGCTTTTCGCGCCAGATCAGCTCGACATGCGTGAGCTGAGCGGGGGCCGCTTTCGGCGATGATGGCGCGCGGGAGGCCTGACGGTCAGTCATGGCGCGTCTCCGTGGCTGCGAATTCGCGCGACAGCAGCTCCCGCAGCATGTCGGCGACGGTGACGCCGCGCTGAAACGCGGCGACCTTGATGCGGCCGCGCAGCTCGGGCGTGATGTCGATCGTCAGGCGGGCCGCGTAAGCTGCCGGATCGGGCTTGCGGCCGTGCGGCTCGTCGGCTGCCTTGACCCAGGTCTCGGGATCGCGGGGACGTGCAGCGAAGCTGCGCTTGCTCATGACGCAAGCCTCCGCACGTCGGCGGCGAGCGCGACGATCTCGCGTGCGCCAGGACCGTCGGCGTCGAGTTCGGAAACGAGACGGCCGGTCTGTGCGGCCTCGGCGAAGGCGACGCGTTGACCGACGACGCTCGCGAGCACCGGCGGGTCGTGTTCGGCGAGCGCCTGCGCCGTTTCCCGTGCGATGACGGTGCGAGCGCCACAGCGATTGAGAACGAAGCGCGCTGCGAGCTGGGGGCGGTAGAGTCGCGCTTCGCGAAGCAGCGCCAGCATCTCGGCCGATGCCCAGCCGTCGAGCGGCGACGGCTGCACCGGGATGAGGACGAGATCGGCGGCGAGCAGCGCCGAGCGCATGAGGCTGGCCACCCGTGGTGGACCGTCGATCACGACATGATCGGCGTCGCGGGCGAGCTCGGGTGTTTCGCGATGCAGCGTATCGCGCGCCAGGCCGACGATGCCGAAGAGACGCGCCAAGCCTTCGCGGGCGCGCTGTTCGGACCAGTCGAGCGCCGAGCCTTGCGGATCGGCGTCGATGAGGACGACGCGCTTACCCTGGCTTGCCCAGGCGCCGGCGAGATGCAGTGCGAGCGTCGTCTTGCCGACGCCCCCTTTCTGGTTGAGCAGCGCGACGATCATGACGATGCGCCTCGCTTGCGGCGAGCTTGTCCACCGTCGGCCGGCCCCAACAAAAAGTTAGAATCATTGTTAGACTCTAAGTTAAGGCCCGGAATCGCCGTTTCAGGCCAGAGGGATAGCTGCGATCCGTGCGCCCGAAGTCCCGATAGGGCTGCGCCCGAAATCCCGATACCGTTTGCGCCCGAAGTCCCGAGCGTATCCACAGCGCCATCCACAGGCCCTGTGGATAGTTTGGCAGGCAGGATGCGCAGCCATTCCCGCCGGCCTTCACGCTCCAGCAGCAGGCGATAGCCCGGCAGCGGTTGCCGGACGACGATGCGGCGAATGTCGATGGCGAAGTCGGAGACGCGCGCCAAGCTGCCGGATTTCACGTGCAGATGCGCGACCTCGAAGGTCCAGCCGGTCGCCTGTCGGCCGGCATGTTTGCGCGCGACGCGGTAGAGCCAGCGCTCGATGCCGCCGGTCAGGCGAAAATAGGCCGGGTCGATCGCCAGGACGAGCGAGCGGTCGATGACACCGCGATAGAGCCATTCGGGTAGGACGAACTCCATGCCCTCGACGCGGCCGTCGCGCGTGCTGCATTCCTCCCACTCGTTGATCCAGGAGAATTGCTGGCGTCGCCAGTGCTCGCCGTTGCGGATTGTGGTGCGGATGACGGTCGCTTGCAGGCGTGTCAGGGCGCCCTTGAGGAGCTTGTATTCGCGGGCACCGGTATCGCGGCCGATGGCGGTCAGAAGCTGATAGGGCGTGAAGCGCAGGAAGCGCGAGGTCCTGAGCCCGAGATTCTCCGCCTCCACGATCTGGCTCGCGGCCCAGATCAGCACGTCGGCGTCCCAGATGGTGGCCATGCCGTGCTCCGGTACGGCGAACACCTCGACCCGGACATCGCCCGCCTCATAGAGGATCGGGGTGGTGCGCTTGGCCTTGGCGAGCGAAAAGAACGGCCGCTCCATGAGGTCGCGCTGGTCGCGCGGGCTAGCGTCGCCGGTGGCGACGATGAACGGATCGAGCCGTTCTCGTTCGTTGGAACTGTGGAGGCGCTGCCGCGAGGACATCGGGAGTCTCAGCGGGCGTGGCGGTTGCCAAAGACGGGCGGCAATCCTTCCTGGCGCTTCGCGGGAAGGACGCTGCCGCGCGGATCGGAGGTCGACGTCACCATGCCGCGATCGGCCCAGGCGCGAAGATCTTCGAGTGCATAGACGACGCGGCCGCCGAGCTTGCGGTACGCCGGGCCGGTGCCATAGGTCCGGTGCTTTTCGAGCGTGCGATCGGAAAGGCCGAGAAAGCGCGCGGCTTCGGGTGTGCGGAGAAAGCGGTGCGGTTCGCTGGCGCCTTTTGGTGCCATGATCGGGCCTCCGTGGGTGCGATGGAGCCGCTGGCGATCAGCGGCTAACGGCGGCTACCGTGGCGGACGGCGCTTTGGCGGAGGGAGTGGGAAGGTGGTGGGGTCCAAGTTTCCACACCGCGCCTATCGGCGGCGGCGATGGCTCAGCAGCCGGCGATAGTCGCCGGAGATCATGGTGAGGCCGCCCTTGATGAGATTCATGACCGCGAAGCGGTGCGACGACGTCTTCCAGGGCTCGTCGGCGAGACGGCGCGCGCCGAACAGGACTTCGGCGATGTCGCGATGACTGGCGCCGCTCATGTGACCGTCCACGGCCTGCAGCATGCGGCGCGCGCGCTGGAGTTGCTGGCGGGTCAGCCTTGTGTCGGGCGGTACGGAACGGCCATGCAGCGCGCTCAGCAACCGCGTGACGGCCTCGATCCGGCCGAAGCCGTCGAGATCGAGCGGGACCACGGCGACGAGGGACTGATCGGATGGCACGTCGGCGAGACGCAGGAGGGTAAGGTGCTGGCCGTTTGCAAGAGGATGGTGGAAGTGGTGGCCGTGCTCGTCGACGCGTTCGACGGAGGCGAGCTCAGTGGGTAATACGCCGACGTCCGATGACAGCACGGGGGGCGTCGCGATCAGGATGACCACGCCGGTATCTTCCTTCGGAGTCCAGAACAGCTCGGCCTGCCTGGCGTCTAACGATGGGCGAACCGGGAAATCTAAGACCCCAGCGCTGCTGCGCGGCCTCGTTCAGCGGTTGAGAGGCGCCGGCCGTCTCGACGACATCGGCGTAGTGGCGCTGGTAGGTCTGGTTCCTGCGAAGCCACTCCCACGCCAGTTCCGGCGACACGAGCTGTTCGACGTAATCGTATCGCTCGGTCGAGCGCCATTGCGAGACGTCTGGGGTCATCGGAATCCTCTACCAGCTTCGCAAATCTGACGATGAGGATTCCTGGGATTGCGCGGAATCGGAAGCCGGAGAATTGAGATTGGGCGATGCCGTTGCGGCATCGCCTGCATCACGATGGCGGTCTCTCGTTCGCGAGCAGGCGATAGCCGTGCTCGGTCATCCAGCGCGCCCTGGCCAAATGGCTATCGTGGACGCGGCGGGCCCGTTCGGGATTCTTGTCGGGATCGATGCCGAACAGGACAGACACCGCTTCCTGCCAGGCCGCGCCGTCGGTGGCGGCGTCGAGCAGCCGCATATAGAGTTTCATGTGGCTGCGATCATAGTCGGTGAGCGTGGCGCTCTCGGGCGGCCGATCGAGAAAAGCTGCCTGAGTCACGATGCCCCACCTGGATTGGAACGGTCCCCACCGATCCAAGGATGGCTCACCATAGGCTGCTCGCCCTGCAACGGAAGCGCCGTCTCGCGGCGAACAGCATCAAGCCGTGGCTCGCCCCTTGTTGCGAGTTCGCGGATGGCGGTTGCCGTTATCGGTCTTGCGCGCATGGACCAGCATCACCCCTTCACCCTGGTCGGACAGGAGCAAGACGATCCCGTTTCCCTCGAGTGCCCGTCGCACCTGATCGCGCGTGCTCTCGTACACCTTCAGGTCACTCTCGGACTCGAGGCGTTTGAGAGCAGTCAGCGATATTCGGGCCTCGTCAGCGAGCGTCTCTTGTGTCCATCCCAGCAACGCGCGTGCGGCCCGCGATTGTCGGGCGGTGATCATGCATGATCACCTCCCACCCGGGCCCGAACGCACGCCAGAACTACGGCTATTTTAGTCGTTCTTTGGCCTTTAGGCCACCCGCAAGAACGGCTTTTCCGGCCGCCGAAGCGATTCGCGCCGCAAAGTGATTCGGCCGGCTGCAACATGCGAATGCCCCGCCCGGATCGTCCGGACGGGGCATCGCCTGTGCCTCAGTCGGCGTTGCGGCGGCTGGGGCGGGACCAGATCAGGCTGTAGCCTTCGCCGTCCTCGTCGTCGAAGAGGTTGGCGAAGATCGGGGCGGTGAAGCTCGGATCGTCGAGCTTGAGGCCCAGATAGTCGCGGCCCTCGTTGGAGCGCTTGGACCAGGCGGCGCCGATCTCGGCGCGGCCGACCAGGACCCGGTGGCTGGGGGCGTTCTCGCCGGTGGAGCGCAGGTCGGGGACGATGCGCACGCCCTTGGCCTGGACGCTGAGGGTGACGATTTCGCCGGTGAACTCGTTCGAGCCGGACTTCTTGAAGGTGCCGATGGTCGCCATGTCAGTTCTCCTTGATCTCTGCCTCGAGCCCGCACCATTGCGGCCTCGATGGCGATCGACAGGCCGGAGGCGATCGACGGCGCACCCCGAAGGGGCCTGACAGCTAAGGAGGAACTTTCTTGTCTCGCGAGGAATGACGGCGAAGCCGGCAGGGGAAGAAAGTTTTGACGCCGCTGTTGCGCCATAGGCGATCGAGGCGTCAGCCGGTCTTCGGCCAGATCAGGCCATTGAAGAGGCCGCCTCGGTGCGCTCGAACCGGCAGGGATCTCGCATGGAGAACATGGCGATTACCGGCTACCGTCAGAATACCGGCCGGGCCGTTCGGCCCATCGGCCGCCTTCGTGGACAGACCGGCGTGCCGTGTCCCCATAACCGAGTCATCGAGGGACAGCATCCCCGTCGCGTGCATTCGTCCGCCCACCGAGTTGTCCGCCCGTTCGGAGCGCCTGCGGGGTAGAACAGTCCGGTCTGCTCGGCGCCCCGGATTTCATCGCCCCGTCCGCTCCCCGCATCGTTCGCGGAAACGGAGAGCGGTGCCGTTGGT
The DNA here is from genome assembly GCA_937870755.1 of uncultured Methylocystaceae bacterium. Taxonomy (GTDB): domain Bacteria; phylum Pseudomonadota; class Alphaproteobacteria; order Rhizobiales; family Beijerinckiaceae; genus JAJXWB01. The sequence goes on along the minus strand of CALMZV010000140.1, from coordinate 35,617 downwards.
CTGGTCGACCTCGACCGGCGGCGGCGATCAGACCGTGGCGACACCTTGTCCGGACGGTCCGGGCCCGGCCATCGATGTCACCCGCACAAAGGCCGTGATGCCGATAGCGATCGCGCCGATGACGGAAAAGACGAGCTGCCAGGTCTCTGACGGCATGATGTGCTTCACGATGCCATGCGTTGCGTGAAAGCCCGCGACGGCGGCCGGAGCGACGAAGGCAAGTGCAACGAGGAGCTTCAGCCACATAGGACGAAGAACCGCGAGCAGAAGCTGACCGATGCCGAAGGTCGCGCCGGCGGCGACAGCGCCGATGACGACCGCCCCGACAATGCCGGCGCCCGTCTGATGCGCCCAGATGCCCGCGCTGACGCCCACGAAGGCTGGCAGCGCGTAGATCGCGAGCGCGAACAATAACCAGCAAAGCGCACCGATGGCGGCGAGCGATCCGAGAATGGAAAAGAAGATCATGGTGGCGGCCTCCGTGAGAGCAGGTCTGACGGTCGCGCCTTCCACCACCACCACGGCGCGAGATGAAATATAGCCGAAACCGGCCCGCTTCGGGAGCGGAAATCGAGCCGATCTTCGCTCCCGACGAGGCGTCGCACCCACTCAAGGGGCGAACGGATCGATCTCGGCCACAACCTCGGCATCGCCGTCGAACTCGTTGTAGGGAACGACGGCTAGGGTGCCGTCTCCGGCCCTGAAGATGACGATCGCGACCATCAGCGTGGTCGCGAGGCTGTAGGCGAAGGCGTGAGCGTCGTTGAGGGACATCGGTCCGGCTCCTGTTTCGAGCGGAGGAGCACCCCCCGCTGACAGGCGCCCGACGTGTCGGACTGAGAGCTGCAATCACCGCGCAGGCACAGCCGGAGCGGCGGCACGCAAGGCGTAGCCGACCCTTCACGGGTTGATGGCGTCAGGCGATCAGTCTGACCGAGGATCAGCGCGGAGAAGCGGGGGGTGGTGCTCTGCGGCAGGAGACGACGTTTCCCGTCGCTTGCGCCGACAGCCTCGTCGCGATGTCGATGGTTCGGCTGTCGTCAGGGCCTCTCGTGGAGACGGCGGCGCTTACGCGCCGCCGAACTTCCAGACCGGGATGCCGAGCTTGCGTGCTTTGTCGGCCAGGTTCTCCTGGATGCCCGTGCCGGGGAAGACCAGCACCCCGATCGGCAGCACGTCCAGCATCTGGTCGTTGCGCTTGAAGGGTGCGGCGCGGCCGTGTTTCGCCCAGTCGGGCGCGAAGCCGATCTGTGGGACGCCCCGGTGATCGGCCCAGCTGGCGGCGATCTTCTCGGCGCCCTTCGGCGATTTGCCGTGCATCAGCACCATGTCCGAATGCTTGGCGTGAACCTGGTCGAGCTTGGACCAGATCAACCGATGGTCGTTAAAGTCGAGCCCGCCGGTGACGGCGACCTTCGGCCCCGGCGGCAGGAGCACTTCACGGTCGGCGCGCTTCCTGGCGGCGAGGAAGTCGCGGCTGTCGATCATCGCCGCAGTGAGCTTGCGATGGTTGACGCGCGAGCCGGTCCGGGGAGACCAGGGCGATCCGGTCGAGCGCAGGTACAAGCCGGCGGCGCTGTCGCGGAAGACTTCGAGGCTGTCGCGGCGTTCGATCAGTGACCGGCCCGCTTCGATGAGGCATTCGAGCTGCACGGCCTTGACTTCGGAGCCGTCCTGCTCGCGCTGCCCGCGCTTCTGCGCCTGCTCGTTGTCGTCGAGCTTATGCTCGATCCGTTCGACGGCGCGGTGGAACATGTTGACCGCGGACCATAGCAGGTCGTCGAGGTCGGCATCGAGGCCGGTATCGGCCATGGTGGCGATGAGGGCATCGAAGATGTCTGCGACGGCGCCTTCGATGACGCGATCCTCGGGACAGGGCCTTGGATCGGGATCGCCCTCACGGGGCGTGTAGCCGAAAAGCTGGAGCTCGGTCAGGACTTCGTCGGTCGGGGAAGAGGCGTGATCGGGCTCGTAATCGTCATGCTCGCTCATGGGAGGCTCCGTTCGCTGGACCGCGACCGTCGCGGCCTTCATGGCGACGAAGCCGTCGGGCGGGCCGGACTGGCACCCGGAGCGCAAGCGAAGGGCCGCAGCGAAGCGGAGGGCCGCGGGGGCCGACTATTTTGTCTCGCGATGGAAAGGCCCAAAGGGCCGCCGGAAAATAGTCGGCCCCAAGGTTGCCCGGCCGGACCGTTTGATGGCCGATCGCCCTCTCGAAGGCCGAGGCGCGGTCCTCTGGCGCAACCAAGCCATGCGGCTGGCGCGAACCCGACTACGCGTTCCCTTCCGGCTATGCTGCCAGCTCCATGAAACGGGCGACGTCCTGCGGCGCGATCTGGACGCGAATGGCCGCCCGGAGCGCATCGATGCCCAGCATCCGCAGGTCCTCGTTGAAGTCGCCGAGCGCAGGCGACAGCATGATCGCCTCGATGCCGGCCTGGTCGGCCCGCTCGATCAGCGTCGCCATGGCGGCGTCGCCGGCCGGATCGTCGTCACGCGCGATGTAGAGGCGGCGCAGGGTGTCCGGAAACAGGATGGCGGCGAGATGGGCCGCCGAGAGCGCCGCCGCCATCGGCATGGTGGGCAGGACGGATCGGAGCGACAGCATGGTCTCGACGCCTTCGCCGGCGGCCATCACCGAGCCCGCGATGCCGAAACGCACTGCATGGCCGAGCAGGTCGCCCATCGCACGCCTCGGGGTGTCGATCGGCGCCTTGCCGAGCGTCGCCTCGCTGAAGCCGTCGGGGTCCAGCCAGGTGCGGTGAGCGCCGGTGAGCCTGCCGCCGAGATCGGTGACGGCGGCGATCATCGCCGGCCATGTCTCGGTCGGCTCATGCTCGTCGGGCCGATAGTAGCAGCGCGGATGAAAGCGCAGCGCGCCGGTTTCGTGCAAAGCCGTAATGCCGCGTTTCCGTAAATACGTCTCCGCGGGTGTGCGCGTGATCGGTTGCGCCATCGCGAAAAGCCGCCGCGCGGCCTCAGGCGATCCGGTCGGTGCCGCCGGCGTGCGGAGCCGTCGCGCCTCTGGCTCGGGTTCGGGATGCGGCAGGCTCAGGAAGCGTCGCGCCTCGTCAGCGACTTCCTTGAAGTCGACGAGACCGCATGCCTCTCGGATGACATCGAGCAGGTCGCCATGTTCGCCGGTGGCTGCGTCGGTCCATTTGCCCGCCGCGCCCCTGCCGGACTCCGGTCCCTTGAGCCGCACGAACATCGAGCGGCCCGGCGTGTTGCGCACATCGCCGACCAGCCAGTAGCGGCCCTGCCGGACGCCGGATGACAGATAGTGCCGGCACACCGCCTCGGCCTGCCGGCCGAGACGGGCTGCCAGATCGGAAGCGTCGTGACGGGTCATCACGCGGCCTCCCGTTCGCTGACGCGCTCGATGGGATAGCGCTCCAGCACCTTGGCGAGGACGGCCGCGCCCTGTGCATCGGTCGGCACGAACATGCGCAGCTTCCACGAGATGATCTCGTGGAACAGGCCGTAGGCGCGGAGCCTATCGCGCATGGTGTCGGTGAAACCCGACAGCTCGATGCGATGGGCTCCCATCACGCGTGCGCGGCGAAGCTGGAGGCCTTCGGCGAGGTCGAGCACGACGCCGCCGTCGAGCAGAGCCGCGAAAGCATCGGCGGGGGCGAGCGTGGCGCCGCCGGTCGCGAGCGCGCCCACGGCCCAGGCCGGCGAGACCCGGCGACCGATGATGCGTTCGCCCTCATCGGTCTGAAGCCGGTAGACCCGCGTCGACTCGTTCGGCAGGCGCTTCCAGATCGGCAGTAACAGACCGGCGACGATATGGATCGTCGAGTCGGAGAACTCCGGAACCTGCGCGACCTCCCGAGTCCAGGCGGCGGCGAAGGCGTTGCGATCGACCTCCTGCCAGTGACTCTCCGCCATCATCTTGAGCGAGGCGTGATGGTGCTCCATCGGACGGATGAGCCGCACGCGGCGCTCGATCTCGCCATCATCGAGCATGATGCTCGGCGCGGGCACGCGCAGCGCCGCGCGGCCTGAGCGCTCGTTGACCAGCAGTGCGGTACGCGGATCGGAGAGGTGATCGAACGCCTGGTCGACCGTCAGCGGCCGGTTGCGCTCGCGCTGCGCGATGGTGAGCAGCCGTGTTTCCGCCCCCGTGGCGGGATGGGTGTAGATCGCGCGCCGGTTGCTGACGACGAAACTCTCGGCCTTCAGCGTCTCCAGTCCGACGTCATAGGTCCCGCTGGCGATCGCGCCTTCGATCTTGGCATTGAGGAGCTGCTCGAACGCAGTGAACAGAACGCCTTGCAGGTCGATCGTGAGTGCCAGCAGGCGATTGAGGAAGGTCGTGATCGGCGGCAACTCGTCCCGGATGCTGCCCTCATCCATCAGGCTGAGGCCTGTCGCGTTTTCGAAGGTCTGGAGCGGGCAGCCTTCGACCTTTCCCCGGACGATGAGCATGTAGAGCTGCCGCAGCGCGTCCCGCGCATAGTGCGATTCCAGATTGTCCTCGGGCCGGAACAGGCCTTGGCCGCCGGTCTGTCGTTGGCCGCGTGTGATCGCGCCGAGCGTGTCGAGCCGGCGCGCGATCGTGCTCAGGAAGCGCTTCTCGGCCTTCACGTCAGTGGCGATCGGCCGGAACAGAGGCGGCTGCGCCTGGTTGGTCCGGTTGGTGCGGCCGAGTCCCTGGATGGCGGCGTCGGCCTTCCAGCCCGGCTCGAGCAGATAGTGGACGCGCAGGCGCTGGTTTCTCGCCGTCAGATCGGCGTGGTAGCTGCGCCCGGTTCCACCTGCATCGCTGAACACGAGGATGCGCTTGACGTCATCCATGAAGGCGGCAGCCTCGGCGAGGTTGGCGGAGCCGGCGCGGTTCTCGACCATGAGCCGGTCGCCCTTGCGGATGACGCGGCGCGAGCGCCCGGTCACTTCCGCTACCGTGTCCGTGCCGAAGCACTGGACGATCTGATCGAGCGCGCCCGGCACGGGCGGCAGGCTTGCCAGCTTCTCGATCAGCCGGTCGCGCCGGGCGACGGCTTCGCGGCTCTCGACCGGCTGGCCGTCGCGATAGACGGGCCGCGAGGAGAGATTGCCCTCCGAATCGGTGAAAGGCTCATAGAGCTGCACCGGGAAGGAGTTCTGGAGGTAGGACAGCACATATTCGCGCGGCGTGATGTCGACTCGCACGTCGTTCCATTCCTCTGTCGGTATTTCCGCGAGGCGCCGTTCCATCAGCGCCTCTCCCGTCGACACGATCTGCACGACGGCCGCATGCCCTTCATCGAGATCGCGCTCGATCGAGCGAATGAGGGTCGGCGTCTTCATCGAGGTGAGCAGGTGTCCGAAGAAGCGCTGCTTGGTGCTCTCGAAAGCCGAACGCGCCGCCGACTTTGCCTGCCGGTTCAGCGTGCCGGTCTCGCCGGTGATGTTCGCCGCCTGCATGGCGGCGTCGAGATTGTTGTGAATGATCGCGAAGGCGCCGGCATAGGCGTCATAGATGCGCCTCTGCTCGTCGGACAGCCGATGCTCGACCAGCTCGTATTCCACGCCGTCATACGAGAGCGAGCGTGCCGTGTAGAGGCCGAGCGCGCGGAGATCGCGGGCGAGCACCTCCATTGCCGCCACGCCGCCGGCCTCGATGGCCTCGATGAACTCGGCCCTGGTCGCGAACGGGAAATCCTCGCCGCCCCACAGGCCGAGCCGCTGCGCATAGGCGAGATTGTGGACCGTGGTGGCGCCGGTCGCCGAGACGTAGAGAACGCGGGCATTCGGCAGCGCATGCTGGAGCCGCAGTCCCGCGCGCCCCTGTTGCGACGGAGCGACATCGCCGCGTTCTCCTTTGCCGCCGGCGGCGTTCTGCATGGCGTGGCTCTCGTCGAAAATGATCACTCCGTCGAAATCGGAGCCCAACCATTCGACGATCTGCCGGACGCGCGAAACCTTCTCGCCACGGTCGTCGGAGCGTAGCGTGGCATAGGTCGTAAACAGGACGCCTTCCGGCAGCGTGATCGGCCGCCCCTGCGGGAAGCGCGACAGCGGCGTGACCAGCAGGCGCTCCATGCCGAGCGCCGACCAGTCGCGCTGCGCGTCCTCGATCAGCTTGTCGGACTTGGAGATCCAGACCGCCTTGCGGCGTCCGCGCAACCAGTTGTCGAGGATGATGGCGGCGGACTGGCGGCCCTTGCCGGCGCCCGTGCCGTCGCCCAGCATGAATCCGCGGCGGAAACGGATGGCGGCCTCCGCATCGTCAGGCGCCGCCGTGACGAGATCGAAGGTCGCATCGGCCGTCCACGCGCCGGCGAGATAGTCGGAATGCGCTTCGCCCGCATAGATGACGGTTTCGAGCTGAGCGTCGGACAATACGCCCTCGGTGACGAGGTAAGCCGGTAGGCGGGGGCGATAGCTCGGCCTGGGTGGCGCGACCGAGGCCATGGCAGCCGACTGCACGAGCCTGGTGGGATGGACCTGGGAGCCGGGAATACGGATCGTCTGAAGCCTGTACTCCTCATAGATGGCGTCGGTCAGGCGCGTGCCATCGGTCGGCGCCCAGTCGATGGTCTCATAGGTGAGGTCGACGGCTTCGGGCTCGGCCATGGTGGATTTCGCAGGCGTAGCCGGGCCGGTGCGCGTGATGGTGCCGCGCACGACCTTCCGCATGAGCGCGGGCGCGCTCGGCGTGGCAACAGCGGCGACGGTGCGGAGCCGGGGCGGAACATGCGTTGCGATCCAGCCCATGAGCGTTCCGACATCGGGCGCGATTCCCGGTGATGCCGGGAACGCCGCGGGATCGGCGGCGGGCGCCTTGTCGATGACGGTGAGACGCGTTTCGATGGTCGTGCCGTGCCTGGCATAGACCGAGCCGTCGATCGCCGCGGTGAACACCAGCCGGCCGCGTTCCTGCAGACGGACGAATGCGTCGCGCCAGGCCGGACTCTCCGGCCCGAAATTCGCGCCGGTGATCGCGACCAGCCGCCCGCCATCGGCGAGCCGGGCGAGCGCCGAGGCGATATGGCGACAGGCGGTATCGGTCATGCGGCCCGAGACGTTCGCCATCGCCGAGAAGGGCGGGTTCATCAGCACGACGCTCGGGACCGCGGCGGGATCGAGATGATCGTCGATCTGCGCGGCGTCGAAGCGCGTGACCAGCACGGCCGGAAAGAGAGCGGCGAGGATGTCGGAGCGTGTCCCAGCCAGCTCGTTGAGCACGAGCGAGCTTCCGACGATCTCGGCCAGGATGGCGAGAAGGCCGGTCCCGGCGGAGGGCTCGAGCACGCGGTCTGCTGGCGTGAGCGCGGCGGCGGTCAACGTCGCCAGACCCAGAGGGATCGGCGTCGAGAATTGCTGGAAGGCCTCGCTCTCGGCGGAACGGCGCGTATGGGTCGGAAGCAGCGCTGCGACTCTGGCCAGCAGCGGCAGCGCGGCGGCCGGAGACCCGGCTTTGCGGAAAAGCGCCTTTCCGTATTTGCGCAGGAAGAGGACGGTCGCCGCCTCGCAGGCGTCGTAGGCCGTTTTCCAGTCCCATGCGCCCGACGCATCCGATGCGCCGAAGGCCGATTCCATGACCGAGCGGAGGATCGCGGCGTCGACGCGCTGGCCGCGTTCGAGCCACGGTAGGATCTGACGGGCGACCGCGATGATGGCGGAGGCCGTGTCGATGGCGGGAGCGGGAGAGATCGGCGCGGCCGGCGTCGCCGCGCGTTGAAAAGCACCATGCATGTAGGTGACCTCGGGAGAGCGGGAACGGGACGAGCCCGCCGGCGCTCTCTCTGGACCGCTCGGGCTCAAACCCGTCCCGGCCCGTCTCTTCCTCTCGGGGGCGGGCGCTGACCCACATGAAACAAGCGCCCCGCCGTGGGGCGGGGCGCTTGTCCAGATCAGCCAAACCGGCGGCCGGTTTCCGTGAAGGTGTAGTCGTTGGCGACGATCGCCTCGTCGATGGCCTCGTCCGAGGTCAGGTGGTCGTATTCCCGTTCGAGCTGGCGATAGAGCCAGCGGGCGAGATCGCGCAGCGCTTCGACGACGCCATCTTCGGCGTCGGCGGTCATGTCCTGCCAGGCGGGGCTGTCGCGTTCGACGGAAATCGCCATGCAGTACTCGTGGTAGTACCGGCCGCGGTGGGTGACGGCGGCGCGGAGCTGGTAGAAGTTGCGGCGCTGGATCGCCTGCAGAGCATCAGCGATGCGTTGAAGTTCGTGGTCCTTCGGCGCATAGGCGCGCATTCGGCGCGGCGCGGCCTTCGCGTGACCGTAGCGGCCTTCGAAGCAGGCCCCGTCACCCTGGCTCCAGAAGCCAGAGAACCAGATGCAAGGTTTCGGGCGGGTGCCGCCGCCATGGAGGCGAACCGTTCGCGTTTCGAGGGTGACGCCGAGGATCTCGCAGATGCGCTCGAAGTCGTCATAGACGAACTCGAACCAGTCGTGGTCGAAGCCGCCCTCGCGATACCAGGCCCGGGCCTTTTCCTTCGCCTCCTCGGAGAGCTCGTCGAGGCGGTAGACGGTGGTTTCGATGATCTCAGGCATCGGGATCGCCTCCTGCCAGCACTTGGGCGAGCCAGCCGTCGGTGTAGATCCAGGCGATCGTCTCTCCCGTGGCGAGGTCGAGCGCATGGGCGCCGCCGCCGAAGCCGTCGAGACGCGGCCGCGAGCAGGTGTTGGCGTACTGGAATCCCCAGAGGCCCTTGAGCCCGAACTGCGCGGCGCAGCATTTGACGAACTGGAGCAGGCGTTCCGGATCGCCGGTGACGTCATCGCGCATCCAGAGCTGGGTGCCGCCGTGTTCGGGCTGGATGGAGAGGAGAAAACCTTCGGAAGGCGGTTCCTCCGATGCGCCTTCCTCTGAGAGTTCGTTGTAGAGATCGAGTGCGCGGGCGGCGTTCTCGGGGGTGCCTACGTCGAGCAGGCAGGAAAAGTGGGTGAAATAGTCGGCCATGTCGGTCTCCGAAAAATGCAAAACCCGGCGCGAGTGCCGGGTTGAGGGGGATCGATGCGAAGAGTGCGGGACAGCCGGAGCTGCCCCGCGTCAGTGCGCTATTCGGCCGCGATCGCCGACGGCTCGTCGGCCTCCTCGGTAGCCGCTTCATCCTCGTCACCGGCGAGGAAGTCCGGCAGCGCGTCGGGGTCGTCGCTGCCGACATCCGCGGATGACAGCTCGGCGTCGGCGAGGCGCAGCGGTCCGGGCAGCCAGCCGGTATCGGCCAGCAGCCGTTCCGCCTCCTTGGCCATGTCGCCCTTCTTCAGATGGTCGATGAGCTGCGCGGCCCGCTCGCCCGCGCCCTCGCGCACGGCTTCGAGGATGCGGCGCTTGGGCACGCGGCCGAGATAGTTGTCGACCGTCGGCGTCCAGCCGACCTCCACCATGTCGAGGCCGGTTGCGCGGGCGAGCCGGTCGGCCTGAGCGAGACGGCGCTCCAGCCCATGCTGGGAAACCCCGTTGCCGCCATAGGGATTCGGTTTCTCGAAGAGCGCGTTGACGCCGAAGCTGACGCAATGAGCGAGCAACGACAGGCGGCTCGTCTCGTCGAGGGCCGCGAGCCAGTCCCACAGCGCCTGGTCGTCTTGCGGCAGGTCGGTCGTCCACGCCTCCTGCCGCTCGGCGATCGACCGGGCGGAGGGGGTGTCCTTGAGATCGGGCGCCTGGACCGGGAAGAAGATGTGGCGCACCGAGGCTTCCAGGCATCCGCCGCTCGGGGTGGTGCGCTGGAAGGTGTCGACGACGAGTTTGTGCAGCAGCGCGGTCAGGGCGACATGCGGATTGTTGGCCACTGCATCGCGCAGCGCCAGCGTGCGATGGGCGGTCAGTTCCACAACCAACCGCTCAGGCAGCGGCTTGACGGCATCGTCCTCGTCCTCCTCCGGCTCGGACGGCCGGCCGCCGATCGTGATGACCGCGCGCTGAGCGACAGACGCTCCCGCTTCGGCGCCGTCCTGGCCCGCGACCGCTGTTTCGCCGTCGGCGTCCCGCCCAGGTTCGACGACGGGAGCTTCGTCCTCGGGACGGACATAGCCGCGATCGACCGAGAGCCTGCCATCGGCGCCGATGCTGACGAACACGCCAGCGCGGGCGATGTCGGCGGGCTCGAAAATGACCGGGCGTTCGTCGAAGGCGGCGAGTGCCCTCTCGATCTCGCCGAGTCTCTCGTCCACCTCGTCGGGCAGCTCGTCCGCGTCCTCATATTCAGCTTCGAGCTTCTGGTATTCGGCGTTGAGCGCGTCGATCGTCGCCTGCTCCTCGGCCGTCAGGTCCGCCATCTCGCCGTCGAGTTTGCGCAGCCCGTAGCTGTACCCATAGGGGAAGTCGGTCGCGACCTCGATCCACTTCCAGCCTTCGGCGGCAATGGTCTCGGCTTGGGCCTTGAGTTTTTCGGCGACCAGGCTGTCCAGCAGCCCGACGTCCTCGAGCCAGCCGCCGTCGTCCTGCTGGAAGAGATCGCGCAGCACAATGCCGCCCGCCGCCTCATAGGCATCGAGGCCGACGAACACCGCCCTGCGGTCAGAGGCGCGGACGGTTTTCTCGGTCAGCATGCGGCGGATCTGATAGGGCTCCTTAGACCAGGAGCCCGCGATCGCCTCCCAGACCTGCTCCTGGCGGGCGTGATCGGTGCTGACGGTGAAGGCCATCAGCTGCTCCAGCGACATGCCGTCTTCGGCATAGATGTCGAGCAGTTTCGGCGAGACGCTGGCGAGCCGCAGGCGCTGCTTCACGATGTTGACCGTGGTGAAGAACGCTGCGGCGATGTCCTCCTCGGAGCGGCCTTTCTCGCGCATGGCCTGGAAGGCGCGAAACTGGTCGAGGGGATGGAGCGGCGCGCGCTGGATGTTCTCGGCGAGCGAGTCGTCCTCGGCGAGAATGTCGGTCGCCGGATCGCGCACGACGCAGGGCACGGGCGCGGTCTTGGCCAGACGCTTCTGTTTCACGAGCAGTTCGAGCGCCCGATAGCGGCGGCCGCCGGCGGGAATCTCGAACATGCCGGTCTCGGCGCCTTCGGCATTGAGGAGCGGCCGGACGTTGAGGCTCTGAAGCAGCGTGCGCCGGGCGATGTCCTCGGCCAGCTCCTCGATCGAGACGCCGGCCTTCACGCGCCGGACGTTGGCCTGGGACAGCACCAGCTTGTTGAAGGGAATGTCGCGCGAGGACGACAGGGTGATCTTCTGAACGGCAGTAGCCATCGCGATAGTCTCCGCGACGGGCGGCCGAAAGCCTCTCTCTCGGCCTCCAACCCGTCACGAAGACCGGCGCAGCCCTCTTCCTCTGTTTCGGCCGTAGAACCGGAAAGCCAGAAAAGCGGGACTGCGCTTGCACGGATGCGCGGGGGCCTCAGACCGCCGCCGTCATTTCATCGACGTCGTCACGGGAGGCCACGGAGACGGATTGATCGTCCGCCGGCAGCAAGCCGAGCAGGAAGTCGGCCGCCTTGCTGGCCTGTGACGCCGCGCGGACGATGGCGCGATTGTCCTCGCGCAGGACCTCGGCCCAGGAGCCGATGTAATCGGCGTGCCGTACGGTCGGCACGATGCCGAGCGCCGCGCAGCAGAACGCCGCCGAGATCTCGGCGACCAGCTCCTCGAAGGCGTATTTCTTCGAGCCGAAGGATCCGGAGAGATCGCGGTTCAGGCGGTGCGGCGCGCCGCTGGCATGGGAGCACTCGTGGAGCGCGGTCCGGTGCCAGTTGATCGGCTCGAAGAATACCTGAGGCGGCGGCACCTGCACATAGTCGGCCGCCGGCACGTAGAAGGCGCGATCGCCTCCGATGCGGAAGTCGATGCCGCTCGCCTTGATGAGCGCTTCCACCCTCGGCTCGATCAGGCCGGGCTCGGGCGGTGGCGCCACAACGGCCAGGTCGTCGGGAAGCCCCTCGCATTGCGAGGCGTTGAAGACCGCGAAGCGCTTCAGGAAGGGGATCGGCTGCGCGTCCTCGCCCGTCTCGCTAGCGCGTCGTTTCTCATCGTCGGGGATGAAGCGGTCGGCATAGACGACGGTGGTGCCATGCTCGCCGCGCCGCACATGGCCGCCGAGCGACAGCGCCTGGCGGAAGGTCAGCCAGCTCTGACAAGGAAAGCCGTGCTGGACGACGGCGCCCCAGAGGATCAGCACGTTGACGCCCGAGTAGCCGCGCCCGGTAGCGGCGTTCTTCGGCATGGTGAGTGGCGCCTTGGCCGCGGCCGTGCCCCACGGCTGGACCCAGGGAAGCCGGCCGGCCTCCAGCTCGGCGAGGATCTTGCCGGTGATTTCGTCATAGAGGCTCGTCCGGTTCGAGCCGGAACGGGCGCGCGGTTCATGTCTGGACATCGCGGGTCTCCGCGACGGGCGCCGGGAGCCTCTCTCCCAGCCCTCAACCCGTCACGGCAAACCCGGTCCGCACTCTCACTCTCGGCGGGGCGTTGCGGGGCAGCCGGCCCCGCAGAAGGGGTCGGCCGAGACGCCGGGCTTGGCCGCAGGGGAAGGCTTTCCCCTCAACATTCTCAGATAGCGGCCCGATGAATACCAATGAGCGGGCCATTGACTACAAATCTGCCGAGGCCGATAGTGCCAATCGGCCGAGGTTCGGAGATGGCATGTTCGAGCGATTCGTTGAGCGGTGGGCAGAGGAGGCCCTTACGGACACCCCGGTCGTCCTGATCGTGGGACCGCGCCGAGCCGGCAAGACCACGCTCGTTCGCAAGATGGGAGAAGCTGGCCGCACCTACATCACGCTCGACGATCAGACGGTTCTCGAAGCCGCCCAATCCGATCCCGCCGGTTTCATCCGGGGTCTGGATCGGGCCATTATCGACGAGATCCAGCGCGTGCCCGACCTGCTGCTGGCGATCAAGAAGTCGGTCGATGAGGACTATCGTCCAGGCCGGTTTCTGCTCACCGGCTCCGCCAATGTGCTGACCTTGCCACGCGTCGCCGACAGTCTGGCCGGCCGGATGGAGACCATCCGGATGCTGCCGCTGGCCATGGCCGAGATCGAACGCCGACCGCCGATCTTTCTGGAGCGCCTTTTCGAAGGGAAACTACACGGCCAGAAGGATGCGATCGTCGGAGACGATCTGGTCCAGATCGTTCTGCGCGGCGGCTTCCCGGAAGCGATCAGCCGGGACAGCGAACGGCGACGACAGGACTGGGCGCGCTCCTATCTCACCTCGATCCTGACCCGCGACCTGCGCGACATCGCCGAGATCGAGAAACTGACGGAACTCCCGAAGTTCGTGCGGCTTCTGGCCGAACACTCCGGGCAATTGGTCAACTATTCGCAGCTCGCGAGTGGCATCAACGTCAATCACAGGACCAGCCAGCGCTATGTGGGCTTGCTCGAACAGGTGTTCCTGATCGCGACCTTGCAGCCCTGGTTCACCAATGCGCTGAAGCGCATCGTCAAGACACCCAAGCTGCACTTCCTCGATTCCGGCCTGCTGGCGACCGCGCGGGGCCTCACCTTCGATCGGGTCAAGGCGGATCGCGGGCTGCTTGGCGCACTGCTGGAGAGCTTCGTGTTCTCGGAGGTGCTGAAGCTGGTGACGGCCTCGGACCTGCGCCTGACACCGCACCATTTCCGCGATCGGGACATGCGCGAGGTGGACATCGTGCTGGAGCGCGACGACGGGATGATCGCCGGCATTGAGGTGAAGGCGAGCGCTACGGTCAAGGCTGGCGACTTCTTGGGCATGCGAGCGTTGGCGGAGGCCTGCGGGGACCGCTTCGCCTTCGGCGCCATCCTCTATGACAGCGCGGACGTTGTGCCGTTCGGCGACCGCCTGGCGGCGGCGCCACTGTCGTGTTTATGGGAGTGAACGCCATGGATCAGCACGAAGGGCTTCTGGGGCTAAAGGCCAGGTTGGCGACGGCGTTCGATGCATGGCGGCAATTGCCGCGCAGGGGCCTTCTTGAGCCTTCATGGCAACCAATTGGTGGGGTCATTCCGGACAACAATTATATGGCCTTAAGAAATATTTGGGGGAGAGACTGGCGATGAAGGCATTCGAATTTGACGATCGTCTTATCGACTCCTACGCCCGTTTCTCGCGGTCCTTCAGCACTATTCGAGCTGAAGACCTGAAGTCTGAGATCGATCGCCAGTACGATGCGGGGCGTTTCTGGCCGGATGCTCTGCTATCTATCAACCCTCGATTCCTTCAAGGGCCGACTGTTGACGACCTAGTCGCCTCCGGCGATCTCGACGAAGCGACGGGCCGAATATTCCGGTTCGGACCGGCGCCTCTGCGGTTCCATCGCCACCAGGCGCAGTCCATCGCCAAGGCGCGGGCGCGCCAGAGTTATGTGGTCACGACCGGAACCGGCTCGGGCAAGTCGCTTTGCTTTTTCGTGCCCGTGGTCGATGCGATCGTGCGCGCGCGGAAGGCGGGCAAGGCTCGTAGAACCAGCGCCATCATCGTCTATCCAATGAACGCGCTGGCGAATAGCCAGATCAACGAGATCGAAAAGTTCATCTCCCAATCCGGCCTGCCAACGGAGATCAAGCCGGTGGTGCGACGCTACACCGGCCAGGAGAGCCAGGAGGAGCGGCAGCGGATCGCGGACAACCCGCCGGATATTCTGCTCACCAACTTCATGATGGCCGAACTGCTCCTGACGCGGCAGGACAGCCTCGACACCAAGGTCATCGAGAATGCCAGCGGGCTGGACTTCATCGTTCTCGACGAGCTTCACACCTATCGTGGCCGCCAGGGCGCCGATGTCGCCATCCTCGTCCGCCGTCTTCGCAACCGCTGCACGCCAGACAAGGCGCCGATCTGCATTGGGACTTCGGCGACCATGGCGAGCGAAGGATCCGATGCCAACCGCGCGCAGGCCGTGGCGGACGTTGCGTCACGTCTTTTCGGGGCGTCCATTGGGCCGGAATCGGTCATTGACGAGTCGCTTGAACGGGCGACGGACGACAGGCTGAAGCTCGACGACGTGCGGCCGAAACTCGCGCCCGTCCTGACAGATGCGCTTCCGGATGTGCTGACCGATGAATTGCTGAAGAAGCACCCCCTGGCTGTCTGGACTGAACTGGCGATCGGTCTGGACGACGCGCAGGAGCTCAAGCGCAAGAAGCCCATCCCCTTCGCAGATGCCGTCGCGCTGCTATCACAGGATAGCGGCGTAGAGGTTGAAATCTGTCGAAACAGCCTTGAGTCATTCCTGACCCGCATCAGCCTTCCGGAAACGGAGCGCGGCGGCTCGGGGACAGGTGCATTCCTGGCCTTCAAGCTCCACCAGTTCATCTCCGGCGCGGGCGAGGTCTTCACCACGCTGACGGAGAAGCCCAGAAATGTCCTGTTCGAAGGTCAGCTCGAAGACCCCAGCGCGCCGGGCCATCGCCTCTATCCGACCCGCTTCTGCCGGGAGTGCGGACATGACGTCCACGTTGTCACCAAGACTGAAGAAGCTGTCGGCATCCTGTTTCTGCCGAGGAACATCGACGATGCGCCCCTTGATGATCAGGAGGGGGACGCCGCAGGCTATCTAACGCCTACGGGAGACGGGGATTCCGAATACGCCTTCACAGGTGAGATCGAGACCTATCCGGAGGATTGGCGCGAGGAGCGCAATGGAGTCGAGCGACTTCGGGCGAACAGAAAACGCCGGATGCCTCAGATGGTCACGGTGGCTCCGGATGGGCGGTACGATTCATCGGGGAAGAGCTTCTGGTTCATACCTGGCAAGTTTGGGTTCTGCCCGTGTTGCCTCGATCAGCCGCATCCGAGCATGCGCGAACGCACGAAGCTCGCGGGCTTGTCGGGTGAGGGCCGCAGCTCCGCGACGACGCTTCTCGTCTCGACCGCCCTGGAATGGATGAACGGGCGCAACAGCGGCGTCCCCAAAGAGAAGCGCAAGCTCCTCGGCTTCACCGACAACCGGCAGGACGCCGCCCTTCAGGCAGGCCACTTCAACGACGTTCTGTTTGTCAGCCTCCTGCGCGGCGCAATTCTGAGGGCGGTGCTGGACGCGGGCGACGATGGCTTAGCCGAAGACGAATTCGGTCTGCGGGTCGTGAAGGCGCTCGGATTCACTGCTGCCAACAAGGACGCGCGCATCCACTGGATGCTAGATCCGGAGGCGGGCGCTGTCGTTCGCGAAGACGCGCAACGGTCCCTTGCGAAGGTTCTCGCCCATCGGCTCTGGACGGACCTGCGCCGGGGATGGCGTTACACCAACCCGAGCCTCTCCGTTCTCAAGCTCATCGATGTCGCGTTCATCGGGCTCGATGCCATCGCCGAGGATACGGAGCGCATTACGGCCATCTTGCCGGATTTCGGGACGCTCGACCTGCCTGCGCGCAAGACCATGCTGAAACTGGTCCTCGGCGCCATGCTTGACGGTCTGGCTGTTGGAACGGAATCGCTCGATCTGACCGTCCTCGACACAGTCGCACAGAAGTCCCGAAACCTCCTGCGCGCCCCTTGGGCCATCGACGCAAAGGAGACGCCTAGAAGCCGCACGACCCTGTTTCTGCAAGCTCCCGGCAAAGACCGGGTGGGGCTGCGGGAGGAACAGACGATCGTCCGGGCAGGCCACAATTCCCGCATTGGGCGCCTCATAAACCGTAAGAGCGTCATAGGGACCAAGCTTGGCAAAGCCGACTACCTAGCGGTCATGACGGGCTTGATGGAACTCCTCGCTCGCGAAGGGTTGGTATCGCGCATCGACATCGAGGCGGACCTCCAGGGTTGGCGCTTGTCGCCGTCAGCCGTTCGTATTGTACCCGGCGAAGCCATCCGGAAGGGTATGGCACTGGGAAACCGCTATTTTCACGATCTATACAATGAGATCGCTGCTGATTTGAAAGCTGGCCGGAGCAGTTTTTGGGGCCTCGAAGGCCGTGAGCACACGGCCCAAGTATCGCAGAGACAGCGCGAATGGCGCGAGTGGCGCTTCCGATTCGAAAAGGAAGACCGGGAGAATCTCGCCGAGAATGCTGCTGATTTGAAGGCGGCGGGAGAGTCGGAGCAGTTTCTACCCGCTCTATTCTGTTCGCCGACCATGGAGCTTGGCGTCGACATCTCGGCGCTCAATGCGGTGTATCTGCGCAACGTGCCGCCTACGCCGGCGAATTATGCTCAGCGCGCTGGTCGCGCCGGGCGTTCGGGGCAGGCCGCCGTCATCGTGACCTATTGCGCGGCTCAGTCGCCGCACGACCAGTATTTCTTCGAACGGCGCAACGAGATGGTTGCCGGCGTCGTCCGTCCACCGGCGCTCGATATCACCAATGAAGAGCTCGTCCGCTCGCACCTGCATGCCGTGTGGCTTGCAGAGGCGAAGCTCGCACTGTCGCCCGATATCCCGGAACTCCTCGACCTGACGCAGACGGGCTACCCGCTGAAGCCGGAAATCCACGACGTCATCGACCGGCCTGAGCTGGCGATGGCGGCACATGCTCCGATGAAGCGGATCCTCGACCAGATTCTCGCGTCCGTGGAAGGCCGGAAGCCGACGTGGATGACCGATCCGGATGACTTTGTCGTCCAGGTGGCTCAGCGCGCGCCTTTGGAGTTTGGTCGTGCCTTCGATCGTTGGCGGGAACTCTACAACTCGGCCCGAACGCAGCTGATGGAAGCCAATGCCCGTTCGGAGATCACCGGTCTCTCGGGCGCGGACCGTCGTCGGATCAAGGCTGCGCAGATGCAGGCGAGCGACCAGATCACCATTCTCGAACAGGGGAAAGCGTCGAACGGCTCGGACTTCTACTCCTACCGCTATCTCGCAACGGAAGGCTTCCTACCGGGCTACAATTTCCCGCGGCTGCCGCTCTATGCCTTCATCCCCGGCGAGGGAAAAACCGGCTCGTTCCTCCAGCGCGCGCGTTTCCTGGCCATTTCGGAATTCGGGCCGCGTAGCCTGATCTATCACGAAGGCCGTGCCTACCGGGTCATGAAGGCGAAGCTGCCGCCGGAAGTCCGGACCGGAGACGGGTCAGAACTCGCTACTCGAGATATCTACATCTGCTCGAACTGCGGCGCCTGTCATGACAGCGAGGTTGAGCGCTGCCACGCATGCAACAGTCCGATGGCAGGTGAGGTCCCGGTACAGCGGACGCTCAGGATTGACAACGTCGAGGCCGCGCCGGCCGAGCGGATCACGGCCAATGACGAGGAGCGCGTCCGGCAGGGCTTTGACATTCAGACCGTCTTTTCCTGGCCGAGACGGGACGGTCGGGTGCAGATCACCGAGGCCGACTTCCGTTGCGAGGATGCTTCGATTTTCAATCTGCAATATGCAAACAGCGCTGAGATCAGTCGCATTAACAAGGGGCTAAAGCGGCGCGCAAATCAGACTGTCTTCGGCTTCTATATCGATCCGCGCAGCGGCTACTGGGCGAAGTCGGCCGACGAAGATGCCGATGTCGATGTACCGCCGGACGTCGTGAAGCCGGTTCGGATCGTTCCCATCGTTCGCGACCACAAGAACGCGCTGCTCTTCCGTTTCAACGAGCCTACGGCCTATGCGCGCGAGACAATTGCGACGGTTCAGCATGCCCTCATGAGGGGCATCGAGGTTGTCTTCCAACTAGAAGAAGGCGAAGTGCTCGGCGAGCCGCTGCCCGCCCGCGACAACCGTCGCGCCGTCTTGGCCTACGAAGCCACAGAGGGCGGCGCCGGTGTGTTGAGTCGCCTGATCGAGGATCCGCAAGCGCTCGGTAAGGTCGCCCGCGAAGCGCTGACCCTGATGCATTTCGACAAGGTCGATGAAGCGATCGTAGCGGGCGACGCGAAGTTGCTTGTCAGCCGCGATGGAGAGGCCTGTGTTCGCGGCTGCTATCGGTGCTTGCTCTCCTACTTCAACCAGCCTGATCACGAACTGATTGACCGGACGAGCGATGAAGCCAAGCAGATGCTGGTCGATTTGGCGCGCGGGCAGGTGGTGCTTGCGGCGGCACCGATTAGGTCGGCCGAGGGTGGAGGATGGGCGGACGCCTTCAGGGACGCTGGACTTCCGCCACCGGATGGCTCCCCTGTCTGCTTCTCCGACCAGGAGATGAGCTTCGCCTGGCGTAGTCACTTCGTCGCTGCCTGCGTCTCGCCTCTGACCGAGACAACGCGCGAGGAGGCGGAAGCCAAGGGCTGGACGCTATTTGAGTTGCCGGGAACGACTGCTGCAGGCGTGCCTGACGCGATGATCTCGATGTTCGGGGGGAGGTCCCGATGACAGTGAATTTCGCCCCCGGAGATCTGGTCCGTGCCCGCGGGCGCGAGTGGGTCGCGTTGCCGTCGCCGCGGGACGGCATTCTGGCGCTTCGTCCACTCACGGGCAGCGAGAACGATACGGTGATCCTCGACCCGGAGCTCGAGCTCCTTCCAGTCCAGGCCGCCCGTTTCGATCTGCCTGCCGACGCCACGACAACTGTCCAGGCAAAAGCGGCGCTGCTCGCCGATGCGATGCGTTTGACATTGCGCCGCGGCGCGGGCCCCTTTCGCTCCGCCGCGCAGCTCGCCTTCGAACCGCGGACCTACCAGCTCGTGCCGTTGCTGATGGCGCTTCGTCTGCCGTTGCCGCGCCTGCTCATCGCCGACGATGTCGGTATCGGCAAGACGATCGAGGCGGGCCTGATCCTGCGTGAGCTGATGGATCGGGGAGAGGTTGATGCGTTCTCGGTGCTCTGCCCGCCGCATCTCGTCGAACAATGGGTTGGAGAGCTGAAGGCGCGTTTCGGGATCGACGCCGTCCCGGTCACGTCAGGCACCGCCAGCCGCCTGGAACGCGGCCTGCCGCTCGCTCAGACCCTATTCGATGCCTATCCCTTCACGGTCGTCAGCCTCGACTACATCAAGGCCGATAAACGCCGCGAAGGATTCGCGCGCGCCTGCCCGGATTTCGTGATCGTCGATGAAGCGCATGCCTGCGTCGGCACGCACCAGGGCCGGCAGCAGCGCTTCGAACTTCTGTCCGGACTGACCCGGAATCCCGAGCGGCGGATGATCCTTCTGACCGCGACGCCGCATTCCGGGGACGAGGAGGCCTTCGCCCGTCTTCTCTCCCTGGTCGACGCATCATTTGCCTCGATGGACTTCGAGGATACGCGGTATCGCGAGCGTCTGGCCCGGCACTTCGTCCAGCGACGCCGGATCGATCTCGTCTCGGGGGATTGGGACGAAGACCGCGCCTTCCCGAAACATGAGACGACAGAGTTCGCCTATCGCCTGTCCGAGGCCCATCGCGGGTTCCAGGAAGCTGTTCTCGACTACTGCTTCGGCATCGTGTCCCAGGCGGGATCCGGGCAGCGCGAGCGACGACTGGCCTTCTGGGGCACCCTGGCGCTGATGCGCTGCGTCGGCTCTTCGCCGGCGGCAGCTCTGAGTGCGCTGCGGAACCGCATGTCGAGCGAGAGCGATCGCCTCGAGCCGCAGATCTTTGATGATGACGGCGATGATGAGGACGCGGTCGATCTCGAGCCGGGCACGGCCTTTGATGTCGATACAGAGCTTCTTGCCCTGGTGAAGGACGCCGAGGAGTTGCTCGGCAAGCCCGATCCGAAGCTGGTCGCCCTGGTCGATGCGCTGACGCCCCTCATAAAGAAGGGCGCAAATCCCGTCGTCTTCTGCCGCTATCTGGCGACGGCCGAGCATGTCCGGGATGGCCTTCGCAAGGCCTTCCCGAAGCTGACCATTGAAGCCGTGACAGGCGTTCTCACTCCGGACGAACGCCGCGATCGTGTCGCCGACATGGCGACCGCGGATGAGGAAACGCCGGTCCAGCGCATTCTCGTTGCCACCGACTGCCTGTCGGAAGGTATCAACCTTCAGCAGCTTTTCGACACGGTCGTCCATTACGACCTGTCCTGGAATCCGACCCGGCACCAGCAGCGTGAAGGGCGGGTGGACCGCTTCGGCCAGCCGGCGGAACTTGTCCGGTCGATCATGATGTTCTCGCCGGACAGCGCCATCGATGGCGCGGTGCTCGACGTCATCCTTCGCAAGGCAGAGGAGATCCGCAAGGCGACGGGCGTAACCGTGCCCCTCCCCGAGGAACGGGGGCCGGTGACAGATGCGCTGATGGCGTCGATGATGCTGCGCCGCGGCGTGTCTCGTCAGCTCACGCTCGACCTTCGCCTTGACGATGGGGCCAAGGTCATGGAGGCGCGATGGCGAGATGCCTCGGAAAACGAGAAGCGATCCCGCGCGCGTTTCGCCCAGAATGCGATGAAGCCGCAGGAGGTTGCCCCGGAATGGGAGAAGGTGCGCACACTCCTCGGGTCTCCGGCGGAAGCGAGGCTTTTCGTCGAAAGGGCGATGGCGCGTTTCGGCGTGCCTCTGGAAACTAGGAAAACCGTGCTCCTGGCACACGTCGACGCCCTTGATGCCGGCCTGCGTGAGCGCCTGGCGGAGCATGATCTCGGCGGATCGGTGCGTCTGGCGACGGCCGAGCCAGCGCCGTCGGGCACCGCGCTGCTCACCAGGACACATCCCCTGACAGCCACTCTTGCCGAAGCGCTGGTCGAGGCTTCGCTTGATCCGGAGTCTCTTTCCGGTCTCGGCATCGGCCGGGTCGGCGCCTGGCCGACCGCCGCCGTCCAGCAAATGACGCGCCTTGCCCTCATGCGTATCCGCTTCAAGCTGACTGTCCATGCCCGGAAGGAAAGGCTGCTGCTGGCGGAGGAAGCGGCACTCGTTGCGATCCAGGGCAGCCGGATCGTGGCGGTAGGCGAAACTGCCCGGGAATGGCTCAACACACCAGCCACTTCCGACCTCGCGCCCGTCGCACGTGATAGGTTCATCGTGAAGGCAAAGGAGGAGTTGCCGAGCCTGCTCGAAGGACCGATCGCCGATTTCGTCCGGTCGCGCGCACAAGAGCTCATGCAGGATCACGCCCGCCTCCGCGCCGCGTCGGGGTCCGCCTCGCGCGTCACCGTGGAGGCCGTGTTGCCGCCGGATGTGATCGGCCTGTTCGTTCTGATGCCGGGAGTGGCTTGAGCCATGGCGCGCAAACCCGTCACCGACATGTCGGCCTGGCCCTCGCTCACCCTTGAGGGCAACCTCATCGCGCCGGCCATGGTCGCCAGCATCGACCGCCGGCAAGCCCCCGAACAGACCGAGGAGGACTACCGGATCCGCAAGGGGCTGACGATCCGCGAGGAGATCTCCACCGCCTTCCGTGTCGGCCAGTCCCATTTCGACGCTTTCGCGAAACTTCAGAATCCCTCGGTAGAGGCGACGCGGCGCTTCGTGCGGGCCTTCCTGACGGAAACCTTCGGCTTTGACGATCTCGTCCCGGCCGATGGCGTGGTCTCCTTCCTCGCTGGCGGCCGCGTCCCCATCGTTATCGTGCCGCCTGCCGACGAAAAGCTCGATCGGCGTAGCCCGACGCTATCGACCGATCGTTCGCGGTCCCCTGCCTTCGCGCTTCAGGACTATCTCAACGACAGCGATGACGCGCTCTGGGGCCTCGTGACCAATGGCGCCGTCCTCCGCCTCATGCGGGACAACGCCTCGCTGACCCGGCCGGCCTACATCGAAGCCGACCTGGCCGCGATCTTTACCAACGAGGATGCCGCCTCCTTCGCTGTCCTCTGGTCGCTGATTCACCGAACCCGGTTCGGGACCGCCGGCACGCCCATCACCGATTGCGCGCTCGAACGCTGGCGCGAAGCCGGTTCCCGCGAAGGCGAGGCTGCCCGCGACCGGCTGGCAGCCCAGGTGGAGACTGCGCTCAAGGTCCTCGGTTCGGGTTTCCTCGAAACCAACCCCGACCTTGCCGCGCGCCTGAAGTCGGGCGAGGTCAATCTGACTGAGTGGTTCAACGAGCTTCTGCGTCTCGTCTACCACCTCATCTTCCTGATGGTGGCCGAGGACCGGAACCTGCTTCACCCGGAGACGACAAAGCCGGACGCCCGCAAGCTCTATGCTGAAGGCTACAGCCTCGTCGCGCTTCGGGCGCAAGCGGCGCGCGCAGCCGCCTGGGACAAGCATCACGACCGCTACGAGGGCATCAAGGTCGTCTTCCGCGCGCTTGCCGGCGGGCAGGACGCGCTCGGCCTGCCGGCGCTTGGCGGACTTTTCAGTGCCGACAAGCTGCCGCATCTCCAAACTGCGCGCCTGCGCAACCGCGCTTTCATGGAAGCGGTCTATCGCCTGTCCTGGCTCTCCGACAAGACCGGCATGGTGCCGGTGAACTGGCGTGCGATGGAAACCGAAGAGCTAGGTTCGGTTTACGAATCCCTGCTCGAACTCCAGCCGCAACTTGCCGATGATGGTAGGTCGCTGGTCTTCGCCTCGGAAGCGGCTGAGCAGAAGGGCAATCAGCGCAAGACGACTGGCTCCTACTATACGCCGGACAGCCTGGTGCAGGCGCTTCTCGATGCAGCGCTCGATCCTGTTCTCGACAAGACGGAGGCGGAGGCCACCGATCCGGCCCAGGCGCTGTTGAAGCTCAGCGTTATCGATCCCGCCTGCGGATCGGGCCACTTCCTCCTGGCAGCCGCCCGCCGCATCGCTACGCGTCTCGCCCGCATTCGCGGCGAGGGTACGCCCTCGCTAGCCGATTTCCGGCATGCGCTGCGCGACGTGGCCCGCTGCTGCATTTATGGGGTGGACCGCAACCCGATGGCGGTCGAGTTGACCAAGGTCGCGCTCTGGATCGAGACGGTGGACCCCGGCCTTCCGCTCGGCTTCTTCGATGCACAGATCCGCTGCGGCGACTCGCTCCTGGGGGTGCTTGACCTCAAGGTTCTGCGGGACGGCATCCCCGATGCCGCATACAAGCCACTGACCAGCGACGACAAAAACACGGCGAAGTACTACCTGCAGGCCAACCGCGCCGCGCTATCAGGTCAGGGCGGATTCGATTTCGGCACAGGCCAGGCCGCCATGCCCGCAATGAAGCCGCTTGCGCTGGATTTCTCCGGCTTTCGGGACCTGCCCGAGGACACGGTCGAGCAGATTGGGGCCAAGGCCGCACGGTTCAGGGAACTGCGCAAGGGACAGGCCTTCATCCGCGCCAGGGCAGCTGCGGACCTTTACGTCGCGGCCTTCCTGCTACAGAAGACAGGCGGTGCCCCTTCAGGGGTCTCGGCCCGCACGGTGCCGACGACCGAGGAACTGTGGCTCGCGCTCGATCAGGGCAAAACGCGGCA
Organism: uncultured Methylocystaceae bacterium; assembly: GCA_937870755.1. Classification (GTDB taxonomy): domain Bacteria; phylum Pseudomonadota; class Alphaproteobacteria; order Rhizobiales; family Beijerinckiaceae; genus JAJXWB01. The sequence continues at coordinate 11,595 of CALMZV010000140.1, read as the reverse complement.
GGCGATGGTGAACGCCCCCAAAGCCGCCCGCCGCGCCCGCGCCTTCCACTGGCCGCTGGAATTTCCCGACGTTATGCAGCGCGGCGGGTTTGACGTGATCGTAGGCAACCCGCCCTATGGCGCATCGCCTCCCTCAAAATCGGCTGTAAGGAGCCTGTATGCGGTTGCCTTTGAAAGCGAAGTCGATGCATCAAATATCTGCAATTATTTTCTAGCACAGGCAATTAATATTGGAAAAAGGGGAGCATCGATAGGATTTATCCTTCCGAAATCGATCAGCTATGTTGCTTCATATCAGAAGACGCGAGAGTTAATAACGGCGCGAGGGGAGCTGCAACTGCTAGCTGACTGCGGTGTCGCCTTTAAGGATGTGGGGCTAGAGCAACTTCTTCTTTCTTTTGTTGCTGCAAGAGCGTCTGGAGTCCTTACAGAGGTCGGATATTTTGAAGAGGGTGCCTTCTTCCCGCTAGATGCGCGAGGCTCTGACGTCTGGCGAAATCGAGGATATTGGGAAATTCACCTAACGCCAGAACGGATGTTGATTGCGCAGAAACTTGAAGAGAAGGGCGTTCGGCTGGCGCAGCTTTGCTCTCCGGACGGAGGAATCTTCCGCGGGCTCGGATTGCAATCAAAGAGGAGTCTGCATGCCGACAAGGATGCCGGGGCCGCGATCCCGGTTTTGGGTGGGAAAAATATCTCCAGCTACATTATCTGGGATGAAGCGGATGAACCTTTTATCTACGCAAACGCGAAGCATCCTGAGTTAGTTTCCGACAATGCATTCAGCCGACAACTTATGCGACGAATTGCTCTCAAGAATATCTCCAGCTCTATCATAAAGATAGAGGCGACGCTGCTCGATGAGAGGTACGCAACTCTAGATACCGTCAATAGTGTAGTCATTTCCACACGCTATAAATACCCATACGAATACATTCTTGCATTCATGAATAGTCGGATTGCTAACTGGTATATGAAGTGGGTGGTCTTCAATCGTTCTGTTTTGACCATGCATTTTGACGCCGATTACATCGGCAGACTGCCAGTTCCGGCCTTCGTTGGGGCACCCTGGCAGAATGAGATAAGTAGCCTTGCAAGCCGGCTAATGTCGACGCCGGTTCGGAAATTCCGCAAGGGCGTCACCAATGTGGAGGAATCCCACGGCTATTTGTTGCGAAGGATCGACGAAATAATCGCTGTGAACTTGGCGATTTCTGCCGATCTCTTGAGTTGAGAGGCATGGATGCCCCAAGCTTGGGACCGGATGGAGGCCGACGGGACATTCAAGGCGCTGGGGCTGTGATGAGCACTGATGCGCGGAGTGGTCAAGCCGACTTGTTCGAGCATCCGGCGAACGCCGAGGACGAGCAGACGCGTGCACTTATCGACCAACTGATCGCCGATACCAGGCTCTACGACTCCGCTGGCGCGGTGAAGGAACTGCTCGATTTTACGGTGAAGCTCCGGCACATCGCGCCGTTCAACGCTATGCTGTTGCACGTCCAGAAGCCGGGCCTCACCTTCGCGGCACGGGCGAAGGATTGGCAAGAGCGGTTCAGACGGCGTCCGAAGCGCCACGCGCGCCCGCTCGTCGTTCTGCGAAATTTCGGGCCGGTCGACTTTGTCTATGACGTGCTCGATACCGAAGGCGAGCCGCTGCCCGAGGCGGCCTTTTCTTTCCCGACCTTGGGGACCGTCCCCACCGGCTGGCCGAGCGCAGCTGAACTACGACTTCGCGACAAATCGGCAATCCATGTTTTATGGCTCGATCGGGGCGACGGCAGCGCCGGCCACGCCCGCCTCCTGACGCGTCACGGCGACAAGAACCGCCTGGAGCGCTTCGAAGTGGGCATCAATCGCAACCATCCGGCCGCCACGCAGGTGGTGACGCTCGCGCATGAACTCGCCCACATCTACCTCGGCCATTGCGGGGCGGATGTGAAGCGCGGGGTCAGCGACTGTCAATGACCGTGGAATCGGGACCCTGTATTTTCGCGCAAAAGGGACCCCGGTTTTGGGGTTGATGAAGGGCACGCCGGTTAGCGCCCGATCAGGCGAAGCTGGTCGGGGTTGCACAGCCTGATCGGGTGCGGTTCGTTGGCTTTTGGCTTTAGCTTTGAGAGCGGCTCTTGAAGCGCCAGGATTCGTTTCCGGTCTCGACGATCTCGCAGTGATGCGTCAGGCGATCGAGCAGCGCGGTGGTCATCTTGGCGTCGCCGAAGACGGTGGGCCATTCGCCGAACGCCAGATTGGTGGTGATGATGACGCTGGTGCGTTCGTAGAGTTTCGAGACGAGATGGAAGAGCAACTGCCCGCCGGCCTGGGCGAAGGGCAGATAGCCCAGTTCATCGAGCACGACGAAGTCGAGCCGGGTCAGGTGATCGGCAATGCGCCCCTGGCGGCCGGCACGGGTCTCGGTCTCCAGCCTGTTGACCAGGTCGACGACATTGAAGAAGCGGCCGCGCGCACCGTTGCGGATGAGCGCCCGGGCAATGGCGATGGCCAGATGGGATTTGCCCGTGCCGGTGCCGCCGACCAGGACGACGTTACGCTGATCGGCGACAAAGGCTCCTCCGGCGAGATCGCGGATCAGGCTCTCGTTGACGGGCGTGCCGGTGAAGTCGAAGTCCTCGATATCCTTCGCCAACGGCAGCTTGGCGACGGTGAGCTGGTATTTGATGGAGCGGGCCTGCTTCTCGGATATCTCGGCCTGCAGCAGATCGCCGACGATCTTCGGTGGTTCGTGCTGGCGCTTGATGGCGACGCCCATGATCTCGTCATAGGCTGATCGCATCCCGTAGAGCTTCAGCGTGCCCATCAGTTCCAGAACCTCGGTGCGTTCCATGGCTGTTTGTCCTCCTGAGACTGTCATAGCGGGCGCAGTCAGCGATCGGCTCGTGAGCCAGCTTCAGCGCTTGGGGAATGGAAAGGATCGTGCCCGGCGCCGGGTCGCGGCGGCGGGCCAGGATGTTGAGGATCACCGCCGCCGACGAGACGCCGTGATCGAGCGCCTCCTGACAGGCCGCCTCGACCGCGTTCAATCCGTCGCTCAGCACACAGGTGAGGATCGACACCATCTGCCGGTCGCCGTCATCGGCAGCCTTGAGCTTCTGGCGCACTTTCTCCATGGCCGACGGCAGAACCCAATTCTTGAACGGTGCGCCGTTGCGCAACCCGCCGGGTTTGCGGGCCAATACCGGGACGTAATGCCAAGGGTCGTAGATCACCTCGTTGCGGCCGAAGCAGCGGGCATGTTCGCCCACGACCACGCCGTCCTGGCGGATGACGATCCGATCGGCATAGGCATGGATCTCGATCGGCCGGCCGACGGCGCTCGACAGCACCGAGTATTTGTTGTTGTCGAAGCGCACCGTGCAGGTCTTCGACACCGAGGCCGGGACACAGTGGAAGCCGTCGAAGCGCCCGGCATAGGGAATGAAGCTGCCGCGCTCCTCCTCGAACACCTCCCAGATCGTGCGGCCGTCCTGTTCGGGGTGCCGGTGCACCTTGGCGTAGGAGACGCATTTGTCGGCCAGCCAGCCGTTCAGGTCCTCCAGCGTCTTGAAGCGCAGCCGCGGCGTGAAGAAGCGCTCGCGCACCAGCCCGACCTGGTTCTCGACCTGGCCCTTCTCCCAACCCGACGCCGGCGTGCAGGCTTCCGGTTCGACAAGGTAATGTCCGCACATCTGCGCGAAGCGGCGGTTGTAGCGGCGATCCCTGCCGATGAAGATCGCATCCACCGCAGTCTTCATGTTGTCGTAGATGCCGCGCGTGCAGGCCCCACGAAAGAAGGCGAACGCACGATCATGGGCGTCGAACACCATCTCCTGCGTCTCGCGTGGGTAGGCCCGAACAAAGAACATGCGGCTATGACAGAGCCGCATGTGCGCTACCTTCACCGTAACCGTCACGCCGTCCAGCAGGACGACCTCGTGGCTCCAGTCGAACTGATAGGCTTCACCGGGCGCAAAGCTCAGCGGGATATAGGCCTCGGCCGCGGCGCTGCCGCGTTGCTCCTCCCAGTTCTGCGCATGACGCCACACCGAGCTGTAGCTGCCGTCGTAGCCAAAGCCGCGAAGCTCCTCATAGATCCGGATCAGCGTCAAACGCTCACGCTGCGGCTTCGCCGAATTCGCCGACAACAACCCGTCCAACTTCTCGCGCCACGCCCCCATCCGTGGATAGGGCTGTTGCTTGCGTTCGTACCGGAACTCCGTCTCGTCCGAGCGCAGCACCTTGCGGACCACTTTCCGCGAAATCTTCAACTCCCGGCAGATCGCCTTGATCGACTTCCCCTGGACCAGCGACAGCCGGCGTATCTTTGCAATCGTCTCCACAACCAACATCCAAAACACAAATGCCTCCGATCAAACCGGAGGCACTTTGATGACCCCACGTTAAGGGGTCCCGTTTGGAAGAAAATTACCCCTCAACTGGGGTCCTCATTCCATGAAAAATCACACAGCGACCACCGGATTCTCGATCTGGCTTTGCGGGAGATAGAGGCCGAGACGGTCGCCTACCTCGTCGCCAAGCGAACCGGCCTCTCGCCCCGAAGCGAGAGCTATTTGGATCGCTACCAGGGCGCTTTCGACCGGCTCGATCTCCATCGCATCATGAAGGCCGCGAGTGCAGTCGAGAAAGCACTGGACCTTCCATTCCGCATTCAACGGATATTCGCATGATGGTCCAGTCCCCCCAGTCCTTCGTCGTCCGGGAGGAATGCCAGAAGGCCGCGTCGCAAAACGGCTTCCGCCGCATACTGGGGGAGGAGGCGGGGTGGGCGGCTTTCGGTTCGACTACGGCGCATGGCACGATTCATCTTGCTGCAGGCGGACCGCAGGGGCCGTGGCTTCTTGCGCTCGACCATCACGGCGTTATCCAGGAACTGAGCTTGCCCGCGGCAACCGCTTCCGGTCCCGGCCGCGCCCGCTTTGCCTTCGACACACTCGGCGCGCTTTATGCGGTGCTTCATCGCGTCTACGAACTGGGCGTTAGCTTGCCCGATGCGCCGCTGCGGGATTTTGAGCGGCGCGTCGCAGATCTGCCTCGCACGACGGAGGCCGAACGGCTGGTCGTGCAGAGGGTCGGGCAGGATATCTTTCGCGACCGCCTGATGGATTACTGGCAGGGGCGTTGCCCCCTGACAGGGATCTCCGATCCGGCCCTGCTGCGCGCCTCGCACATCATCCCCTGGGCCGACTGTGAAAGCGACGCCGAGCGGCTCGATGTGCATAACGGCCTGCTGCTGTCGGCGCTATGGGATGCCGCATTCGACCGCGCGCTCGCGACTTTCGACGACCAGGGCAAGCCCGAATTCTCGCCCCGTCTCAGCGAGCAAGCGCGCGCCGAACTCCGCTGGCACTCCCCCATTTCGCTGACGGATGAGCACCGCCGGCGGCTCGCTCGCCATCGCGAGCGGGCGCGAGGTGAAGCCTGATGTGATTTGTGCCGGTGCCGGCACTGATCCACACAGCGTCGCCACCGAATTCACGGTAAGTTCTGTTGCCAATGCTTGACGACGTCAAGACAGTCGGAGACGACACGATCCAGCGACTGATCACCATTGATTACTGCATCGGCCCGCTGCGGAAGCGCGTCGCGCAGCTCTGCCTCCACACGATGCGCAGATGCGCGCGCAAAATCCTGGGCATCAGGTCTCGTTTCCACACGCGCGATGCGTGTTGTCTCACAGGCTCCGAGAAACAGCAGCCGCGCCTGAGATGGCGCACTCACGGTAGTGAGAATGTCGAAAATGTTGATATGCCGGATACCGTCGATCACAAAATCGTCCCCGGGATGAAAGCCGCCTGCCGCCAGCACGTCTCTGCAGAATGCTGCCGCGTCGGTATCGACGAGCGACTGGCCGAGATCCTGCAACACCTTGCGGTCGTTCGGGTCGCCGCCTAGCCGGACAATCTCGGTCCGAAGATAGTCGCCAAAGCCGGTGCGACGCCAACCGAGCGCTGTGGCGACCGCTGCGCTGACCGAGGACTTGCCGCTGCCGATTTGACCGGAGAAACAGAGTAACAAGCTCATGCGAAATCGAACGCCATCTGACGCGATCGCAAGGACACCCATCCCCGCCGGTCACGCTTATCGCAACCGACTGGTGCGATCGAAGCGGGCGCGTCAAGCTCGATCAAGGTCGCATAGAGGGCATCGGCGCGGGAGGACCAGAATTCATCATCGGCACGGATAGCCGCGCCGAAGCGATGTCGGATGCGGTCGATCGGTTCGGTACCGAGGTCGTAGCACCAGATACGACGGGCAAGCGCGAGGCCGCAGATCGGCCCAGCCACCTCCTTGAGGAGAATGATGTCACCATCGTCGATCTCGCCGTATGGTGCGCACCGGTTACGGCTAAAGCGGGACTCGATTGTCTTTTCGCCGGAGAGAACCATGGATAGGAACGGCTCGGCGAAGATCGCAAGGTGAATGCCGATGCGGCTCCTCGGCCGGGTCGCGTCCGACAGATAGGTCAGCCAGAAACGATGGCCGTCGACCTGCTCCAGGAGTTCGTCGAACTCGACCTCCAAGCTATGCTCCGTTCCGTTGTTATTATGGGCGTTTTGCCCTCTTCTTGTTCCTCGATCGCCGCCAGCGCCCGCAGTTTGGCTGCGACTCGCTCCAGCGTCTCACGCTCGCGGATACTGCCCCAGAGGCTGGGCTGAACGCCAGAGCCCATTGCCTCGCCAGCGCACGAAATTGCCGCCTCGAGCACCAGCTGTGGATTGTCGGTCCGGAAGATGCGGTTCCCCGAGGTCCAGACGTTGGCCTGCCGGCGGCGCGGGTCGCGGCGGCTTACTGTCGGTAGGATATCGCCCTCGACGAGTGAGATGAGACTCGCGTCGTCGGAGTGCGCTTCGCCACCTCCGCGGATGAACAGCCGCATACGGCCGATGGCGACTTCGGTCCAGTCACGAAGGCGGCCGGAGGATGCGGGGGGCGGTCTTGTCGATGCGCGCGTCTTCCTGAATACGACCAGGTCGCCGCGGCGCCAATGCTGGGGCGGGTAAATCCCGACGGCCGCCAGGGCATTGCGCTCAAAGAAGGGCGTCTCATAGGCGATAGCCAGCGGCGAGTGCTCGATCGCGGCGAGCCCGAGCCGTCGGGCGAACGCGATGGTGGCCTGCCTGTCGGCTTCCGCGCTCGGCCGCGCGCCGTCGGGTGGCAGGCTGATCAGCACGACGCCGCCGGAGCGGCACGCGTGGGCGGCGGCGGCGAGCATAGGGCGCACGAAATCAAGATACCAGGGCGGATCGAGAAAGACCGCGTCGGCGCTCTCGCGCGGTAGACCGCCGCTGCAGAACGCAATTGAGAGAGGTGACCCCGTGGCCTGGTTGAGGGCAAAGACGCGATCGGTGACGCTGTTGTCCTCAGCGAGGAAAGCGAGGCGCCGACCGATAGGCAAGGTCAGCGCTTCAACGGCGAGGCCCGGCGTTCCGAACAAGAGCAGATCACCGCCGGACGGCGTTAGGTCGGCTGCGCGATTGAGCAGCAAGCGCGCCGCGTCGGGTGTGAACCGCCATTCGTAATCGAGAGGATGCGGAAGCGGCAAAAGCGACCGGCCCTCAACTGCTGCGACACCATTGGTAGCCGCGCGTCGATGGATTGACATCGCCACGGCTGCGTCAACAGATGCGCTGTCGGCTAACCGATCGAGCGACGCCAGGACCTCGGTCGGATAGACGCCGGGGAGGCGATGCAGGAGTGCTGCAAAGCTGGTGGCGCCGTCCCTGATCGCCGCCTGGGTCAAGTCATCGACCCGCGCCGTGAAGGAAGCCTGCGACAAAGAGCGGCGCGAAGCGATCATGCCGACCTCGCACGGAGCGGCACGTCGCAGATTTGCAGCGTACGCAGCTCCGGAGAGAAACGGCGCTCAAGCTCGCTCATCCACGCGGCGATAGCTTCCTCTTGGATGGCGAGGCTCCTCGCACGCGCATCATCGCGGGCAAGACGCTGTTCGACAGGCGTGAATATTTGGATCCTCAGCGGAACGACGCGGAGTGGGTAATTCGGATCGATGGCTTGGAGCCGATCCATCAGATCAGCGACGCCCTGAGGAACGCCATCATCGTGCGGGGAGGTCAACGTCACATAGCCGTAGACGTCGAGTCCTAAGTCCAGCACACGACGCAGGATCTCGAACTGGCGGTCGTAATCCTGAGGCGCAGCGCGGGTATTGAAGGCGAAAGAGCGGGCATCGAATCCCTTGACGCAGCAGACACGACCGTAGTTGCGGTAGCGGCGTATAAGATCGAGATCGGCGTGAGGAAGTGCGTCGAAGAGGTACGTTGTGCTGAGGTTGTCGTCTGTCCAGAGATAGGTCGTTTCGGCGAGCCCCGCGTCGGCGAGCGCGCGCATCATCCACGGAGTCCATTCCGGCACAAGGTCCGGTGATCCTCCCGAGAGGTCGATGATCTGGGGCGCGTCTGGGATCTGGCGATACAGGTCGACGAGCTCGGCGGCCGTGAACCACGCCGAACGGCTGAGATCCGCTTTCAGCAGGTCCTCCGGTACGAAACAATACCAGCAGCGCCATGCACAGGCAGCGTTCTGAAACACCAGCGCGGTCATCAGGTCCGGAACCGGCGCGATGCCCAACGCGCGGCAGGCAGGCGCGATCGGGAGTGGATTGGCTGGCCAGCCCTCGGCTGTCGCCAACCGGAAATGGCGAACGCGCCCATATCCGTTGCAGTTGGCCGGAACCGTAAGGTCGACCTCTTGGCTCGAGCCAGTGAGGCGGGAGATCAAGACGCGGCCGCCTTCGACGTCGATCGCCCGTGCGCGCAGCCCCGCGGCGAAACGCTCGGTATCGATGGGCTTGGCCGCGCTCGTCACGGATGCGGTCCTTCCGGTTCCGGCGGCAGGCCGCGGGGGCGGCGCGGCACCTTAATCGGCTCATCGGCCAGATCGGGCAGCTTCTCATCGAGGAAGAGGTCAACGAGCGTCGCGCAGTAGTCGAATTCCTCTGCCGTCAGTGGCCGGCCTTTCGGGATGTCATGCCAGTATTCGAGACAGGTCCGGCAGCATGTCGCGGTTGCGTGCTGCGCGTAGTAGATCGCATTGCCTTCGAGAGGGGTCTGGCGGCCGTCGCGGGGCGGGGCGGCGACCGCCAAATATTTGCGAAGACGGTCACGGGCGGCATCCTTCAGCGCGATGCGGCCTTTGCGCTGGGCATGGCGCATTGCGCCATCGTCAACTGGGCGATGGAAAAAATGGTGACGGATCAGTTCGTGCTGAAGCGCTTCAAAGGTGTGCGCCGCATCGCCTTTGTCACGGCGGTGCAAACGCTTCCAGTCGACCAGGTCCGCCCCGCACGCCCGGCATTTGCCGCGCTGGTCAGGCGTCATCTTCTTCAGCTGCTTGAAGCAGTGCAGGTCGTTGTCGCAGTCGGTCGACGTGCATTTGATGTCGAGTGGTGGGGGTTTTCGGAATTCAGCCATTGAAAACCTCAATGAAGCGCCCGATCGAGCAGCTGCCGATCGAGTTCGTTGTCGATGTCGTAGGGAAAGCGCTCGACGAAGACATCGCGCGCGATCGCCCAGGGGTCGCTATCATCCGCTTGCAGGTTGGCCGCTGTGCCCCACCAGTTTATGCCCTGCCAAGACAGGCGAAAGGCAAGGTAGTTCGCAAGCGCACCGACGCGCACCCTGTTATTCGTTGCGATAATCGGGACGACACTCTTCAGCCGCTCGACTGAATTGCGCGCGGCCTGAACGCAGGCCTGCGCCAAGATTTCCGCTTTGCCATTGAGCACGACCTCGCCCGCAAACTGGCTTGCAGCGATCTCTTCGTCCGAGTTCCGTCGCTCGGTGGAGGTCTCGTCAGCCTCGATCACCTCCAGCGTGTCGGCCTCTGATCGCTGGCCGGCATGAAAAAGCTCGTGCAGCAGATCGAACAGCCACCGGGCTTCGTGCTTTGATGCTTGTTTCAGTACGACTGCGTTGCGGCCCTCGTAGCGCCAGCATGCGCCATGAAAGGTGCCGCGGTCGCGAAGCGGCAGAACGACGACGCCCAGATCCCAAGCGGTATGTAGTGCACTCTTAAGATCGACAGTGTTGTAGGTCTCGTAAATACGGCGATGCATGACTGCCGGGTCCGTTGGGATTTCCGCCCTGGGCAGCGATCGTGCCCCTTTGAGCGCGACAACGGCGAGATAGTTCGCGTAGGCGGCGTACAAGCTCGTCGATGCCTGCACGCGATTGGCGGGCATCTTGAACCGTGCTTCGGCCGCAGCGAAGCGCGGTGCGACCAGCGCCTGCGCGCCAAACACATTGTCGCGCGTCCATCCGAAAATGCGCTCGAGTACCGCACCCGTTTTGGCGGTCAAGGCATAGTCGTCGTCCTCACTGCCAACCTCGCCACTGGCGCGCTCGGCGTCGGCTGACGGCAAGAGCCGCGACAACAGAAACTCGCGATCAAGTCCGACCTGGCGCAGCTTGCTGACCAGCCCCCCAAAGCTATTAGGAGCCACGGGCAGGAGGATGTCATTCTTGATGCGCACGCCAAGTGCATTGGCGATTTGCCGCAGGCGCTGATAGCTAGCGGATGCATAGCGCTCAGCCTCATAGCGCTGGATTTGCTGCTCTTTGAGGTCGAGGCGATCAGCGAGTGCCTTCTGGCTGAGTCCGCTGGCGATCCTTGCCTGAATGAGGCCGTCGGCCAGTTCGTCGAACGAGTTGATGGAGATGACCGACAGGTCGGCGGACTTGAGGCGATCATATTCTGTAAGCTCGGCCTGCAGGTCGGCAAGCTGGCTCTCCAGGGCTTCTCGTTCGGCCTGAAGCAGGCGCGGATGCACGTCCGGGCGCGGCGAGCCTTCAGCCAGCTCGCTGATGGCCTTGCGAAACCGGTCGGCCTCGCTCCGGGTGATCTTGTACTGCCGTTCGTTGGTGATCATGGCAGACTCCCGAGGTCGATGTTGACGACGCCTTTGGGCACACCGTTCCGGTCCTTCATGAAGAAGTCGCGGTAGAGAACGCCAGGGGCGGCGAGGAACGACGCCGGAAAGAGCTCGCCGAGATACTTGGATTTCATGGCTGCTCGACCGTTGGTGAAATCAAGCAGCACGGGGTCGAGACGATAGGGATCGACTCCTTGTGTGTCCCAAGCTCCGTCATAGTCCTCCGGCAGTTCCTTGTGTGAAACGAAGCTTCCGTCGAGCAGGACGGACCGGCAGCCTGCGCTCGCGAGATTCTGCAGAGCCGCCAGCAAGCCTCCGACGAGACGGGTGCGGTGACCGTTGCAGCTGAACCGCGGTGCCACCTCGCGCCAGGGCGCGTCATGCACCCCAGGAGGCAGGTAACCAGTCGATGAGTCGACATCAGGAAGCATGACACAACAATATCGTTGTGTTATGCGTTCGTCAAGCGTTCTAGTTTGGCCTGGGCCGACGGTGGATTTTATCGCCGCATTTTCAATGCCTTATGGGGCTCGCTGATAATCGAGTGGGAAAAGCGTCTTTGCGCATCCGCGAGGTGCTCGGATTTCCCGTGTCTGCAAGCCTAACTCTTGACGAAATCGCCCGCCCTTAATACGCTGATCAGCGTATCAGCGTTATTGAGGAGAGGTATGGCATCGACCGAGAAG
>CALMZV010000139.1 GCA_937870755.1 uncultured Methylocystaceae bacterium | reverse complement strand
GTAGAGCTGGAGTTCGTTGAGGACATGATCGGTGGGGGACGAGGTGTGGATCGGCTCGAAACCTGCGTTGTCGTCTTCGTTCGTCATCGTGAGCGTCCTTTGTCTGGAGACCGCGCCCATCGCGGCCTTCGCAGGCGTCGAAAGCCCACGGGCGGACTGGACTGGCACCCTCGCGCCCTCGCGAGGGCTCCGATGGCCGGGTTCGGGCTATTTTGTTTCGCGCTGCAAAGGCGGCGCAGCCGCCGGCGGAAAATAGCCCGAACGCGGCCATTGCCTGTCCGGGCCGTTTGTGGGCCCATCGCCCTCTCAGAAGGCCGTGGGCGCCGCTCTCTCCGACTTCGAACGATGCTTGCGATGATGAATGGAGACGGCAGGTGCAAACGCCTCGACCGCGCCTTGTCCCCCGCCGATCTCCTCACCCTTCCACAAAACGGTGGACGTCATCGGGATGAAGCTGCTCCGTCAAGGTCGCCCGGAGGGCGTCGACGCCGCGCCAGCGCAGATCTTCGTTGAAGTCCTCGGCGATCGGCGACACCGAAATCGCCTCGATCCCGACGCTCCTTGCTCTGGCGACCAGGCTGTCTCTTGCGCCGTCCCCGGCCGGGTCGCGATCCCGGAGGACATAGAGCCTGCGCAGCGTCGCCGGGAACAGGATGGCAGCGAGGTGAGCCGCAGAGAGCGCCGCCACCATCGGCATGTGGGGCAGAACCTGACGGGGCGACAGCACGGTCTCGATGCCTTCGCCAGCCGCCAGCACCTCACCGGCGACGCCGAAGCGGACGCCGTGCCCGAGAAGGTCTCCCATCGCCCGCCGCGGTGACTCGACCGGCGCCTTGCCCGAACCGTCCGGGGCGAGCCAGGTGCGATGTGCGCCGGTCTGGTTGCCGTGAAGATCGGTGACGGAAGCGACGATCGCCGGCCAGATCTCGGTGGGCGAATGCTCATCGGGCTTGTAGTAGCATCGCGGATGGAAACGCAGCGCGGCGGTTCCCGCGAGGGAGGTGATCGCCCGCCCGTTGAGATAGATTTCCGCAAGCGTGCCGCCGATCGGCTGCGACATGGCGAAGAGCCGCCGCGACGCTTCGGGTGAACCGACAGCGTTGTTCGACGTCCTGCCGGCCGGCGTCCTCGGCCTCGAAGGTTCGGGATGCGGGAGAGCGAGGAAGCGGCGCGCTTCCTCGGCCACGTCCTTGAAGTCGATGAAGCCGAGCGTTTCGCGGATGACGTCGAGCAGATCGCCATGCTCCCCCGTCGATGCGTCGGTCCATTTGCCGGCAGCACCCTTACCGGATTCAGGACCGGTCAGCCGCACGAACATCGAGCGGCCGGGGCTGTTCTGAGCGTCGCCGACCACCCAGTATCGTCCGGCACGGTGGCCAGACGACAGGTAGTGGCGGCAAACCGCCTCGGCATTGCGGCCGAGACGGGATGCCAGTTCGGAAGCGTCGTGACGGGCCATCACGCTGCCTCCTTCTCGCCGATACGCTCCACCGGCCAGCGGTCGAGCACTCTGGCGAGAACCGCCGGACCATTGGCATCAGTCGGCACGAACATGCGCAGCTTCCACGAGATGATCTCGTGGAAAAGGCCGTAGGCCGTCAGGCGCTCGCGCATCGTGTCGTCGAAGCCGGACAGCTCGATGCGGTTCGCGCCCATGACGCGAACGCGGCGAAGCTGAAGCCCTTCAGTGAGGCCGAGGATGGTGCGGCCGTCCATCAGGGCGGTGAAGGCATCGTCCGGCGTGATCGCGGCCGCGCCGGTCGCGGTCGCACTCGCGGCCCAGGCCGGCGAGACCTTGCGGCCGATGATGCGCTCGCCTTCATCGGTCTGGAGCCGATAGACGCGCGTCGACTCGTTCGGCAGCCGCTTCCAGATGGGCAGAAGCAAGCCCGTGACCATGTGGAGCGTCGCGTCGGTGAATTCCGGCACCTCGGCAATCTCCGCATTCCAGGCGGAGGCGAATGTCTCCCGATCAGCTTCGACCCAATGGGTCTCACCCATGAAGCGTATCGGGATGTTATGCGCCTCGGTCGGGCGGACCAGCCGCACGCGGCGTTCGACTTCACCATCGTCGAGCATGACGCTGCTGGTCGGGATCTGGACGGCGGCGCGCCCCGAGCGCTCGTTGACGAGCAGCTTCGCGCGCGGATCGCCGAGTTCTGCGAGAGCGGCGTCAAGCGTCACCGGCCGGTTGCGCCTGCGCTCGTTGATCGTGAGCAGGCTGGTTTCCGCACCTGTGCGGGGATGGGTGTAGATCGTCTGGCGATCGACGACGACGAAGCTCTCCGCGCTCAGCGTCTCCAGCCCGGCGTCATAGGTGCCCGACGCGATCGCGCCCTCGATGCGGGTGGTCAGGAGCTGCTCGAAAGCCGTGAAGAGGACGCCCTGAAGCTCGATGGTCAGCGCGAGCAGCCGGTTGAGGAACGTCGTGATCGGCGGTAACTCGTCCTTGATGCCGTTCGAGTCCATCAGCTTCAGGCCGGTGGCGGACTCGAAGCGGTCGAGCGAGCAACCCTCGACCTTGCCGCGAACCAGCAGCATGTAGAGCTGGCGGAGTGCGTCGCGGGCGTAGTGGCTCTCCAGATTGTCCTCGGGGCGGAACAACCCCTGGCCGCCGGTCTGGCGCTGGCCGCGCGTGATCGCGCCCAGCGTGTCGAGACGGCGGGCGATCGTGCTGAGAAAGCGCTTCTCCGCCTTCACATTGGTCGAGATCGGCCGGAAGAGCGGCGGCTGCGCCTGGTTGGTGCGGTGCGTCCGGCCAAGACCCTGAATGGCGGTGTCCGCCTTCCAGCCCGCCTCGAGCAGGTAGTGGACGCGCAGCCGCGTATTCTTCGCCGACTTCTCCGCATGGTAGCTGCGGCCCGTGCCGCCAGCGTCCGAGAAGACGAGCACACGCTTCTGGTCGTCCATGAAGGCTTGCGTCTCGGACAGATTAGCCGCCCCGGCACGGGTCTCGACCACAAGCCGGTCGATGGTGACGCTGCCGCCGCGCTTGCGGACGATGCGGCGCGACCGGCCCGTCACCTCGGCAACCATGTCCGTCCCGAAATGCTGGATGAGCTGGTCCAGCGCGCCGGGAACCGGCGGCAGGCTGGCGAGCTTGGCGATCAGTGCATCGCGGCGCGCGACGGCCTCACGGCTTTCGACCGGCTGGCCGTCGCGATAAACCGGCCGCGACGACAGGTTGCCCTCCGAATCCGTGAACGGTTCGTAGAGCTGCACCGGGAAGGAATGGGCGAGGTAGTCGAGAACGTATTCGCGCGGCGTGATGTCCACGCGGACGTCGTTCCACTCCTCAGTCGGCAGCTCCGCCAGCCGCCGCTCCATCAACGCCTCGCCGGTCGAGACGATCTGGATGACGGCCGAATGGCCTGCCTCCAGATCGGCGGCGATCGAGCGCAGCAGGGTCGGCGTCTTCATGCTGGTCAACAGATGGCCGAAGAAGCGCTGCTTGGCGCTCTCGAAGGCCGAGCGGGCGGCTGATTTCGCCTGCTTGTTGAGCGTACCCGAACCGCCTTCGCCGCCACCGGTGATGTTGGCGGCCTGCATCGCCGCGTCCAGATTGTTATGGATGATGGCGAAGGCGCCGGCATAGGCATCGTAAATGCGGACCTGCTCGGGCGTCAGCTCGTGCTCGACCAGTTCGTATTCGACGCCCGCGAAGGAGAGTGAGCGGGCGGTGTAGAGGCCGAGCGCGCGAAGATCGCGGGCGAGCACCTCCATCGCCGCCACGCCGCCGGCCTCGATCGCCTCGACGAACTCGGCGCGCGTCGCGAAGGGAAAATCCTCGCCGCCCCACAGGCCGAGCCGCTGCGCATAGGCGAGATTGTGGACGGTGGTTGCGCCGGTGGCGGAGACATAGACGACGCGGGCGTTCGGAAGCGCGTGCTGGAGGCGCAGGCCGGCACGGCCCTGCTGCGAGGCGGCGACATCGCCGCGTTCTCCCTTGCCGCCAGCGGCGTTCTGCATGGCATGTGCCTCGTCGAAAATGATCACTCCATCGAAGTCGGAGCCCAACCATTCGACGATTTGCTTGACCCGCGAAACCCTCTCTCCGCGGTCGTCGGAGCGCAGCGTGGCGTAGGTTAAAAATAGGATGCCCTCGCTCAGCGTGATCGGCTTGCCCTGCGGGAACCGCGACAGCGGCGTGACCAGCAGGCGCTCCATGCCGAGCGCCCCCCAGTCGCGCTGCGCATCCTCGATCAGCTTGTCCGATTTCGAGATCCAGACCGCCTTGCGGCGTCCCTGGAGCCAGTTGTCAAGGATGATCGCAGCCGATTCCCGGCCTTTGCCGACGCCGGTGCCGTCGCCGATCATGAAGCCCTGGCGCAGCCGGACGACGCCATTGGCGTCCTCGGATGCAACGGTCAGCTTGTCGAGGGTGTCGTCCACCGTCCACGCACCGGCGAGGAAATCCGAATGCGCCTCGCCGGCATAGATCACCGTTTCGAGCTGCGCGTCGGACAGGAGATCGACGATGTTCGCCGGCAGCGTCGGGCGATAGCTCGGCTTCGGCGGGGCGACGCTCGCCATGGCCGCCGACTGCACAAGCTGGGTCGGATGCGCCTGTGCCCCGGAAATCCGGATGGTCTGGAGGCCGTATTCCTCATAGATCGCATCGGACAGGCGACCGGCATCCGCCGGCTTCCAGTCGACGGTCTCATAAGCGAGCGGAGCACCGGCGAGCTCGGCATGCGCCACGGCGGGCGCGGCCCTGTTCGCCCGGTTCACATAGGCGCGGACGGTGCGCGGCGCGACGACCGGGACGGCGACGGCAGGATCGACCGGCAGGCGCGCCGGGAGATGCTCGGCCAGCCATCCAAGAAGCGTGGCGACATCCGGCGCGACCCCGGGCGCGGCCGGAAAGACGGACGGATCGTCGGCGGGAAGCTTGTCGATGACGGTCAGCCGCGTCGGAATGGTCGTGCCATGCTTGGCATAGACCGAGCCATCGATCGTGGCGGAGAAGACGACGCGGCCGCGCTCCTGCAGACGGGCATAGGCCGGGGACCATGCCGGTGCGTCGGGTGCGAAGTTCGCCCCGGTGATCGCCACCAGCCGCCCGCCGGGCGCAAGGCGCGCGAGCGCCGAGGCGACATGGCGAAAGGCGGCGTCTGCCATCCGCCCGTCAACGTTGGCCATGACGGAGAACGGCGGGTTCATCAGCACGACGGACGGCAGAATGCCGATGTCGAGATGATCGTCGATCTGCGCCGCATCGAAGCGAAAGACGGACAGGGCCGGAAAGAGAAGAGGCAGGAGACCGGCGCGGGCCTCCGCGAGTTCGTTGAGAACGAGCGAGCCGCCGGCGATCTCGGCCAGGATGGCAAGGAGCCCGGTCCCGGCCGATGGCTCCAGCACCCGGTCGGCCGGCGTGATCGCCGCCGCCGTCACGGCTGCGAGACCGAGCGGGATCGGCGTCGAGAATTGCTGGTAGGACTGGGCTTCCTCCGAGCGGCGCGTATGCGTCGGCAGGAGGCCGGCGATCTTGGCGAGCTGCGGCAGGACCGTCGCCGGAGAAGCGGATTTACGGAAAAGCGCCTTGCCGTATTTGCGCAGGAAGAGAACGGTCGCCGCCTCGCAGGCGTCGTATGCCGTCTTCCAGTTCCAGGCGCCGGTCGCGTCGGACGCGCCGAAGGCAGCCTCCATCGCGCCGCGCAGTATGACTGCATCGACGCGCTGTCCGCGTTCGAGGTGAGGCAGGAGAAGCTGCGCCGCGGCGAAGACGGCGGCAGGGATGTCGGGGTCAGGGGCGAGCGAAAGCGGTGCGGTGGCGGATGCCGCCGCGGATGCGGAAATCATGTTCATGGGAGAAGCCTCGGGAGAGCGGGACAGGATAGACCCCGCGCAGCGCTCTCTCTCGATCCGCACGGGCTCAAACCCGTCTCGGCCTCGCTCTCACTCTCATGCCATCGGCCAAGTCGCCGAAAACCGCCGATCGCGGCCTGCGGCGCTCAGGCGTCACCTCGTCGGGGCGACGACTTTGTTTTACTATTGGCGGAAAGGATCTGAGGCGAATTCGGCCTCCCAGGCCCGGATAATATCAGAGTATTCGAGAGGAATACGCTCGTGATTAAATCACTGCTCCCGCGAGCGCCGAGATTCTATTGGCTCGTTATTCTTGCGTTCGCCGTGTCGGCGATCACTTCCGACCTGCCGGGTTTCGGCGATGAGCATTGGTCGACCTCGGTCGCGTTCCGTGGCTGCGTCATCGCGGTTGCGGCTATCCTCGCAGTGCTGTCGGAGGTTTGGGACATCGCGCCCACCGTCATCATCAATGCCGAAGCGCGCTACCAGAACCGGCAGGCGCGTGAGGTCTACACGATCCCTGTCGCTTTCGAGGCGGTGCCGACGCTCGCGCCGGGGATATCGCGACTGCGCGTGACGCGCATGGATGACAATCGCGCGATCCGGCCGTGGGCACTGCGCTTCGACCATGCCGTGGATGGGCGAAAGGGTGAGTGGTAGCGCGGCCACCGCCCGGCACCGGAACCGTTTCCAACATGATGAGAGCGCCCCGCCTGGAGATGGGGCGCTCAATGGCGTCAGCCGAAGCGACGGCCGGATTCGGTGAAGGTGTATCCATTGGCGACGATCGTTTCGTCGACTATCTCGTCCGAGGACAGGTACTCGTACTCGCGCTCAAGCTGGCGATAGAGCCAGCGGGCGAGATCTCGCAGCGCCTCGGTCACGATCTCCTGGGCGTCGGGGGTCATCTCCTGATACGTCGGGCTGTCGCGCTCGACCGAGATCGACATACAATACTCGTGATAATATCGACCTTGGCGGCTGGCCTCGGCATGAAGCTGATAGAAATTGCGGCGCTGGATCGCCAGCAACGCATCGGCGATCTCATGCAGCTCCTTGTCCTGCGGCGCGTAGGATCGGATTTCGGACGCTGCACTCTTCCGGTAGGAGTAAAAGCATTCGAACGACGCACCATCGCCCTGGGACCAGAAGCCTGTGAAGGAGATGCGCGGCTCCTGACGCGTGCCGCCGCCCATAAGGCGAACGCTGCGGGTCTTGAAGCGGATTCCGAGGATTTCGGCGATCTGCCGGAAGTCTTCAAAGACCGTATCAAACCAGTCGTAGTCGAAGCCGCCTTCGCGATACCAGGCACGGGCCTTGTCCTTCGCGGCATCGGAAAGCTCGTCGAGCCGATAGACCGTGGTTTCGATGATCTCAGATGCCGTAATGGGGGCATCCCTTCGCGGCCCCGTAGCAAGCCCGCAATCTGCTGGAGTACGCTTGCTTCTGTTTTGAGATGAGAGGAGCTCGGTCTTGGAAGTTTTTATTGGCATTGATGTATCTCTCGATAGTTGTGCTATTTGCGCCGTAGATGAGCGTGGTAAGGTGGTTCGGGAGTCGAAGATCGCGAGCGATCCGGAAGCGTTGCGCGACTGGTTTCATTCATTCGCCGGCAATATTGCTGCCGTTGGCCTTGAAGCTGGCCCGCTCTCACAGTGGCTGCATAAGGGCCTGACCGATGTCGGCATCCCCGTCACTTTGATGGAGACACGGCAGGTAAAGGCCGCGCTGAAAGCTGCCCCGATAAAAACCGATCGGCGCGACGCGGCAGGCATTGCTCAGTTGTTGCGGCTGGGATGGTTTCGTCCTGTTCACTGTAAGTCTGTCTCGTCGCAGGAAATGCGTGTGCTTCTGGGAGCGAGACGATCGGTCAATCAGGCCATAATTGATCTGGAGCTTTCGCTTCGCGGGATGCTTCGAAATTTCGGCCTGAGGCTGGGGAAGACAGGAAAGGTTGGCTTTGAGAATCTGGTCCGCGACTTGATCGAAGGGAACCGGCTGCTCGAACTATCGCTGGAGCCAATGCTACAAGCTCGGGCCGCTCTTCGCACGGAACTTGCCCGGCTGGAGCGCATGGCTCGAGAGATTGCGCGCGAAGATAAAGCCTGCCGTCTGATGATGACGATGCCAGGAATCGGTGCGATTGTTGCATTGACCGTGCGATCGGCGATCGATGATCCTGGCAGGTTCCGATCGTCAAAAGACGTCGGTCCTTGGGTCGGTTTGACGCCAGGCCGCTACCAATCCGGCGAGACAGACGTGATAGGCGGCATTACTAAAGCGGGTGACGTAGGCATGCGAACTGCCCTGTATCAAGCCGCATCCGTGATCATGTATCGTTCAAAAAAGCCGTCCTGGATCAAGACCTGGGGGCTACAGGTTGCCCGGCGCCGCGGGATGAAACGTGCGGTCACTGCCATGGCAAGGCGTGTCGGCGTGGTTCTGCATCGGATGTGGGTGGATGGCACTGAATTTTGCGCCGCTCCACGCGAGGGGAACCAGGGAGGCGGGATCGCATAATCGACGTGATCTCTGTGCGATCGTGAAGCTTTAACAATCGGCCAGACCAAGCGTATTGGCCATCGAGGTCCCCGCCGGGACGTGGTTTCCGAAGACGCCGACCGATGCCTAGTCGCAGGAGCTCTTGCTTCAAGCACGCATCTCAGATGGGCGCTCGGAAACCGCACTGAACCAGGCATCATGTTGGCGGCCGAGGCGCCGACCACGGACGGAAGCGCGACCCCGGTGAAGGATCAGAACGATAGCCATTACGCCCTTAGGAGAAATGGCGGCAACGCGAATGCGATCAACTTGTTTTCTCTTCAGAAAGGTTCTTTTGGATGCAAACTTAATCCTTGACTATCGGCACCCCATTACGGAAGACATCGGGATCACCTCCATCCAGCACTTCGGCAAGCCAGCCGTCGGTATAGGTCCAGGCGACCGTTTCCCCTGTAGCGAGATCGAGCACATGCGCACCGCCGCCGAAGCCGTCGACGCGCGGTTTCGAGCAGGCGTTGGCATACTGAAACCCCCAGCGGCCGGTCAGTCGGAATTCGGCGGCGCAACGCTTCACGAACTGAATCAGGCGCTCCGGGTCGCCCGTGACCTCATCGCGCATCCAGAGTTTGGTGCCGCCATGCTCGGGCTGGATCGACAGGAGGAAACCCTCGGACGGCGGCTCTTCCGAAGCGCCTTCTTCGGAAAGCTGGTTGTAGAGATCGAGGGCGCGAGCTGCGTTGTCGGGCGTCCCGACATCGAGCAGGCAGGAAAAATGGGTGAAGTAGTCGGTCATGGCAGGCTCCTGAAACGACAAAGCCCGGCGCGAAGCCGGGCTGATTGAAGGGATAATGATGGGGGTCAGTCCGCTGGTGCGGGATGGATGCGGTCGTCGTCGAACGCGACGTCTTCTATGACGGTCTGGCGGGCATCCGCCGCGACGCGATCGATGTAGATGATGACGCCCTCCCGCCGCTCCTCGATCTCGACATGTTCCGGCTGACCGGATGCCTCCATCGCGATTGTGGCGGCCGCTTTGGCTTTTCCGATCGCCTCGGCGTCGCTATCGGCCTCAACAGTGAAACCGTCATAGGCGCGCAGCCAGAAGCCGATCTTTACGATGTACTGCGTCATGGCCGGTCTCCCTCGACTGGAGCGTCAGGATCGCGCGCGCCGGCGATGATCGCCTCGCCACGGGCGACGGCCCACCTGGCGCGAGCGATCCATTCGTGTGAGGACGGTCGGGCGGCCTGCACGTCCGCAAGCAGGAGCTTGAGCAGGCCAAGCAGGATCTCGAAATGTCCCGCCTTGCGTTCGACGGTTTCGGCGAACTGCGAGGGGATGAGGATTGCCGGACCGGAATAGGCCGCGTCGGCGCCCTGCCAGATTCCGGAAACATAGGTTTCGCCGGAAGTGTCGACGTCCTCCTTGGCATCGTCCCACCCATCATCCTCGATGGCTTTGCGGCAAGCATCTGCGATCGTGTCGGCGTTGTAGGTTCGCTGACGGTAGACGGGCAGGTGGTAGGTGGTCTCGATAGTATAAATCGGCATAGCGGGCTCCTGGAACGACAAAGCCCGGCGCGAGGCCGAGCAAGATGGAGTATGGGACGCCGGTGGCGTCAGAGGCGGAAGTGCGCCACGAGCCGCTGAGCCTCGGCGTGGTGGCGCAGCATCTCGCGATAGAAGCGCTTTCGCGCGGCCCGCTTGTCGGGATTGCGCAAGGCGGAGCGAGACAGCTTGCGCCGCGCCGCTCGGATGACGGTGCGGTCGCTGTCCCAGACCAGAATGTCGAGACGGAGATAGGTGGCGTACACCGGCGCCTCCTAGCCCTTGAAGCGTCGGCGCAGCTCGTCGATCTCGTGAAGTTCGAGGCCGGCGTGCG
>CALMZV010000138.1 GCA_937870755.1 uncultured Methylocystaceae bacterium | reverse complement strand
CAGGCAGGCACTTCATGGAGCGTGTCACGGCGGGTGTCGATCAACTCGATCACGCGGTGAAGACCGCCGGCATGACAGCTCAAGGAGAATGTGGCCGGCTTCGCATCGGCATCCATGCCTTGATCCCACGCAGCTTTCTCACGGAGCTGATCCGTCATTATCGGGAAGCCCATACCGGCATTGAGGTCGAGATAACCGAAGGCACGGCCCGCGATGCGGTGATGCAGCTTCGTGCTGACCAGCTCGACGTGGCGTTCGTCGCGGGCAAGCCCGAGATGCCCGACTGCCATACCCGACCGATCTGGACCGAACCGCTGGTGGTGGTGCTATCGGATGGGCATCGCCTCGCCGGGCAGTCCGCAATCACTTGGTCCGATCTGGTCGGCGAGACTTTCATTGTTCGCTATGGTGGCACCGGCCCGCAGGTCCATGACCATATCGTGCTGCGCCTTGCCGGGCGTTGGCCCGCACCGTCGATCCTGCGCTTTGATGTGGGGCGCGGCACGCTGCTATCTATGGTCGGACAAGGCTTCGGCATCACTATCGTCGGCGAGGCCACGTCATTATTGCCGACGACCGGCATCGTCTTCCTGCCCTTCCTCGATGAACCGGAGCCGGTTGCCTTTACAGCCGTCTGGTCGCCGTTCAATCGCAGCTCCGCACTGAAAAATCTACTCAACCTCGCAGGCAAAATGAAGCGTGACGGCGATTCGCCCAATCGTTTCCTCGATGGCACTCGACCGGCACGATAACGGCAAAGGCGACCCGTCCTATTTGCCGCCGATAGTATCCGGCAGCCCTCCGGCATCCTCTTTCCTGTTGCCCGTCCCGATTTTGCCTACTCTCTGATCGGCTCCGTCTCTTTTTGCCGACTGGGAGCCTGCATTGCGCGGAGGCCGAATCCTTTGGGGTCAAATCGCTGTCGTCTTCACCATCGTTCTGGTGATGGTGTGGGCAGCGACGCAATGGACGGCGTTCCGCCTCGGCTTCCAGCCGCAGCTTGGAGCACCATGGTTCGAGCTGGCGGGCCTGCCGGTCTATTATCCGCCCGCCTTCTTCTGGTGGTGGTTTTCGTTCGACGCCTACGCGCCCGCGATCTTCGTCGAGGGCGGCATCATCGCGGTATCGGGCGGCTTCCTCGCCATCGCCGCCGCCATCTTCATGTCGATCATCCGGGCGCGGGAGGCGCGCAACGTCGCCACCTACGGATCGGCGCGATGGGCTGAGGACCGGGAAATCCGTGCGGCCGGATTGCTCGGCCCCGATGGCGTCTTGCTCGGCCGATACGACCGGGACTATCTGCGCCATGACGGTCCCGAGCATGTCCTATGCTTTGCCCCGACGCGTAGCGGCAAAGGCGTCGGGCTGGTGGTGCCGACGCTGCTGACATGGCCGGCATCCGCCATCGTTCACGACATAAAAGGCGAGAACTGGACGCTGACAGCGGGCTTCCGCGCGAAGCATGGCCGCGTGCTGCTGTTCGATCCGACCAACGCCAGATCGTCGGCCTACAACCCGCTGCTGGAGGTCCGGCAAGGGGAATGGGAAGTCCGCGACGTGCAGAATATCGCGGATATTCTGGTCGATCCCGAAGGCAGTCTCGACAAGCGCAACCATTGGGAAAAGACCAGCCATTCGCTGCTGGTCGGCGCGATCCTGCATGTTCTCTATGCGGAGAAGGACAAGACCTTGGCGGGCGTCGCCAACTTCCTGTCCGATCCCCGCCGCCCGGTCGAGGCAACCTTGCGCGCGATGATGGACACGCCGCATCTCGGCGAAGCAGGCGCTCATCCCGTCATCGCGTCGTCCGCCCGCGAACTGTTGAACAAATCCGAGAACGAGCGGTCGGGCGTGCTCTCCACCGCCATGTCGTTTCTCGGCCTCTACCGCGATCCCGTGGTGGCGCGGGTGACG
>CALMZV010000137.1 GCA_937870755.1 uncultured Methylocystaceae bacterium | reverse complement strand
CGAGAGTTCAATCCTCTCTCGCAGCACCAGCAACGCCGTTGGATGTGTTCGGGAAACGCGCCTGAAGGCGGGGCGGATCGCCCGTGCGCTACGCCCTGCGTCCCCTCATTCCCGCGCTGATGGCGGCGAGGTCGGCGGGCTGGAGGCGCAGGCCGGCGATCGCCAGCACGATGCCGTTCTCGATCGCCACGCAGCGCAGTTCGCGGTCCACGAAGGCGCGGATCGCTTCCGTCAGCGGCTTGCGCAGCTTCAGCGTTTCGCCCTCCGCCGGATCGGCCAGCGCCTTTTCGAGCTGCTTGCGCAGACGGTCGGGCGCCCGGCCCTCCTCCGTCAGGCGCGCGAGAACGGGTTCGAGTTCGTCGGTCGGCCGGGCGCGACGGCGCAGGGCGGGAAAGAAGTCCTCCAGCGCGTCGCGCCGGCGCAGGTCGAGGTCGCGGACGAGGAAGGCGGACAGGCGGCGGGCCTCGGCGCGGCTCATGGTCTGCGCATCCACGATCCTCCGCAGCGCGCCGCACAGCGCGCGACGCCGGTCGTTGTCGGCCAGAAAGAATTCGAGCGGACGGTCTATGAGATCGGCGCGTTCGGGCGCGACGGCTAGAAGGGCGCCGGCGACAGGCGCGCGCGACGCGTGGCCGAGCGCGTCAGGCAGGCCCATGACAGTCGCCTGCGCCCGCTCCGCAGCCGCAGCCTGTTGCGTTCGCGGCCGCCGCATCCTTGCCGAAGGCCCACCGCAGCATTCTGTCGAGCGCGGCCTGCGCGGGATCCTTCGTGCGTTCGACCGCGCCCATCAGCGCCAGCCAGTCGTCGTCGCCGGCGGTCGCCGCAAAACGCCGCACGGCGTTGGCCACGTATTCGCCCGGCGTTTCGTCGAACGCCGCGCCGAGCCGCGCGACCTCGGCGGACAGAGCCGCATCTCCCAGCGCCTGCAACGCGCGCGCGGCGTCGGTTTCGTCTTCGAGACGGGCGAGCAGAGCGCCAAGCTGCATGATGGACCTCTTACTGAAGCGCGTTGGCCTCGACGGCCTCCATGTCGACGCCCGCGATCGTCGCGCGGCCGGCGAGAATGGAAATGTATTGTCGGATGGCCGTGCGGCGCACCTTTTCGTTCAACCATTCCGCGATGCGCGGCGCCGCCATTTCGAACGGCAGTTCCCGGCCCTCGATGCGCCGGTCCACCCACACGACGTGGAAGCCGTAGCGCGTTTCGAACGGCGCAGGCGCGACCTCGCCCAGGGGCGCGGCGGCAAGCGCGCGCTCGAACTCCGGCACGGTCTGGCCGGGGCCGATCTGTCCGAGACTGCCGCCCGTCCCGCCCGAAGGGCACGCGGAGAAGCTCTGCGCGAATTCCGCGAAACAGGACGGCGCGCGCTGGATTTCGTCGATCATCGCCAGCGCGCGAGCGCGCGTTTCGGCGCGCGCGGATTCGTCTTTCGGATCGGCGGGCAGCAGAATGTGTCGCGCCTCGTAAAGGTCGGCCGAGCGAAACCGGGCGCGGTTGTTGTCGTAGTAGCGACGGCATGCGGCTTCGTCCGCCTGCGGCGTGATCACCTCGCGTTCGACGACCTGACGGATGAGCGCCTCCTCGTCCGTCTCGCGCCGGCCTTCTTCGTCCTCCAGCGGGGTGGCGACGAGCGCGAGCCGGCGCGCTTCCTGCAACAGAAGCTCGCGTACGACCAGCGCGCGCGCGGCCGCGCGCCATGCATCGATGGGCCGGGCGGCGGGGTGGTTCTGCGTCTCGCGCGCGATGTCGGCGCGCGGCACGACCACGCCGTTCACGCTGACGACCTTGGGTCTGGCCGCAACTGCGGGCTTGACCGCGCAGCCGGTTTCGGAGCCTTGCGCGCTCATGATCTCACCTCGCGGCCTGAAGGTTCCGGCGCGTGCGCACGACCTGGTAGCCCTTGCGGCCGAGATACCAGATGGGCGCCGACCAGGCGTGCACCAGACGCGTGAACGGGAACAGCAGGAAGATGGTCATGCCGAGCAGCAGGTGCAGCTTGAACAGCGGGTTCACGTCCTGCACGTGTTTCCACGCATCCGTCTGGAGCGTGAGAACGCCCTGCGCCCAGCTCATGAACTTCGTCATTTCGTGACCGTCGAGATGGCCGAGCGAGACGAAGATGGTGAGCAGTCCGAGCACCAGCTGAACGAACAGGATGACGAGAATCGCCGTGTCGCCGAAGCTGGAGTTTGCGCGAATGCGCGGGTCGAACAGCCGCCGGTGCAGCAGGATCAGAATGCCGACGAGGCACATGAGGCCCGCCAGACCGCCGATGACGATCGCCATCATCTGCTTGAACCCGTGCGATATGCCGAGCGCGTCGAACACCTGGATCGGCGTCAGCAGGCCGACCAGATGTCCGAAGAAGATGACCAGAATGCCGATGTGGAAGAAGTTGGAGCCGATGCGCATCTGCCGCTGGCGCAACATCTGCGAGGAGCCGGTCTTCCACGTGTATTGCTCGCGGTCGAAGCGGATGATCGATCCGAGGATGAAAACGGTGAGGCAGAGATAGGGATACCAGCCGTAGAGGGCGTGATTGAGATAGGCGATCATAACGCACCTTTATGAAAATCAGAGCCGGGCGCCGGTGTGGCGGATGATCGTGCGCGGGCCGGAAGCGGATGGCTCGAGACCGGGCGCGGGCCGGCGCGCCTGCCGCACTTTGGCGACGAGGCCCTCGCGGCCGCAGGCGTCGGCCTCCTGCGCGCCGAAACGCACCTCTTCCTCCGCCCACGCGGCGTCCAGCGCTTCGAGATCGTCGGGCTCGGGGTCCGGCTCCTGACGCAGGATGGCGAGCGCCTCTTCGTCCGGCCTGGCCTTGGCCAGCGTCAGCAGCGCGCGAAACACGGACTCGTAGGGCGAGCCGCGCTTGGCCAGACGTTCGGCGAGGGCTGCGATGACATGCGCCGGCTGGCCGACGAGTTCGTGCGCCTGCGCCGGCGCGCGCGTGGAAGCGAATTCCAGGAACAGCGGAAGGTAGTCGGGCAGTTCCTTCGTGGTCGGCGAATAGCCGCCTTCCTCGTAAACGCGGATGAGGTCTACCATCGCCTGCCCGCGATCGCGGCTTTCGCCGTGCACGTGTTCGAACAGGTGCAGCGACAGCGAGCGCGTGCGGTCGAACAGAAGGCCGTAGGCCTCCTGCCGGTCGTAGAGATCGCCGCCGGCGAGAAGGTCGACCAGTTTGTCGAGGCCGGCGCGATCGGCCTTGCCGAGCGCGGGCGTCGCGTGCACGAGCGCGCGGATCTCCGGCAGCGCGGCGACGAGGTCTTCCGTGGGATAGGTGAGGAGCGCGGACAGCGCTTTGAGGATTTTCATCAGGCGATCTCCATCGGCGTCTTGGCGGGCTTGCCGGTCGGCGTCCTGGCGCCGAACAGGTTGACCTCGTTCTCGCCCGGCGCGCAGCCGTTGCCGAAGGTGAAGCCGCAGGCGCCGCGCAGGTCGTAGGCGTCTTCGGTCGCCTCGCGATGCGCGGTCGGGATGACGAACCGGTCCTCGTAGTTGGCGATCGCCATGTAGCGATACATGTCCTCGATCTGCAGGCCCGTGAGGCCGACGCGTTTGGCGATCGCCTCGTCGAGCACGCCGTCGACGGTTTTCGCGCGCATGTAGGCGCGCATGGCCAACATGCGTTCCAGGCCCTCCGCCACCGGCCGCTCGTCGCCCGCCGTCAGCATGTTGGCGAGATAGCGCAGCGGAATGCGCAGCGAGCGCACGTCGGGCATGGCGCCGTCGACGCCCATCTTGCCGGCCTCAGCGGCGGCCGTGATCGGCGAGAGCGGCGGCACGTACCACACCATCGGCAGCGTGCGATATTCGGGATGGAGCGGGAACGCGACCTTCCATTCCATCGCCATCTTCCAGATGGGCGAGAGGCGCGCGGATTCGATCCAGGCCTCCGGCACGCCGTCCTTGCGCGCCTGCGCGATCACCGCCGGGTCGTTCGGGTCCTTGAACACCTTGAGCTGGTATTCGTAGAGATCCTTCTCGTCGGCCACGCTGGCGGCCTGTTCGATGGCGTCCGCATCGTAGAGCATGACGCCCAGATAGCGGATGCGGCCGACGCAGGTTTCCGAGCACACGGTCGGCTGGCCGACCTCGATGCGCGGATAGCACATGATGCACTTCTCGCTCTTGCCGCTCGACCAGTTGTAATAAATCTTCTTGTACGGGCAGCCCGACACGCACATGCGCCAGCCGCGGCACTTGTCCTGGTCGATGAGAACGATGCCGTCCTCCTCGCGCTTGTAGATCGCGCCCGAGGGGCAGGAGGCCACGCACGCCGGATTGAGGCAGTGCTCGCACAGGCGCGGCAGATACATCATGAACGTGTTTTCGAACTGGCCGTACATTTCCTTCTGCACGCCTTCGAAATTCGCGTCCTTGGAGCGCTTGGAGAATTCGCCGCCGAGGATCTCCTCCCAGTTCGGGCCCCATTCGATCTTCTCCATCCGCTCGCCGGAGACGAGCGAACGCGGGCGTGCGGTGGGGAAAGCCTCGAGTTCGGGCGCCTTCTGGAGGTGCTCGTAGTCGAAGGTGAAGGGCTCGTAATAGTCGTCGATCTCGGGCAGGTTCGGGTTGGCGAAGATGTTGGCGAGAATGCGCCACTTGGAGCCGATGCGCGGCTCGATCCTGCCGTTCGGCTTGCGCCGCCAGCCGCCCTTCCAGCGCTTCTGGTTCTCCCATTCCTTCGGATAGCCGATGCCGGGCTTGGTCTCGACGTTGTTGAACCACGCGTATTCCATGCCCTCGCGGCTCGTCCATACGTTCTTGCACGTGACCGAGCAGGTGTGGCAGCCGATGCATTTATCGAGGTTCAGGACCATCGCAATCTGAGCGCGAATTTTCATCTCATCGAATCCTTCTTACTCGGCCGCTGCGATCGTGGGCGTGGCGTCTTTGGCCGGGCGCTCCAGCCAATCCACGTTCTTCACCTTGCGGACGATGACGAATTCGTCGCGGTTGGTGCCGATCGTGCCGTAATAGTTGAAGCCGTAGGCGTATTGCACATAGCCGCCGATCATGTGCGTGGGCTTGAGCACCACGCGCGTGACCGAGTTGTGAATGCCGCCGCGATTGCCGGTCATCTCCGAGCCCGGCACGTTCACGATCTTCTCCTGCGCGTGATACATGAAGAGCGTGCCCTCCTTGATGCGCTGCGAGACGACCGCGCGCGCGACCAGCGCGCCGTTGGCGTTGAAGGCCTCCACCCAGTCGTTGTCGACGATGCCGGCCTTCGCCGCATCCTTCTCGCTCAGCCAGACGATCGGTCCGCCGCGCGAGAGCGTGAGCATCAGCAGGTTGTCGGTGTATGTGGAGTGGATGCCCCATTTCTGGTGCGGCGTGATGAAATTGAGAACGACCTGTTTCTCGCCGTTCGGCTTCATGTCGATGACGGGCTTGACCGCCTTCACGTCGACCGGGGGACGATAGACGCAGAAGCCCTCGCCGAAGGCGCGCATCCACAAATGATCCTGATAGAGCTGCTGGCGGCCGGTGAGCGTGCGCCACGGAATGAGTTCGTGGACGTTGGTGTAGCCGGCGTTGTAGCAGACCTTCTCGCTTTCCAGGCCCGACCATGTCGGCGCGGAGATGATCTTGCGCGGCTGGGCCATCACGTCGCGGAAGCGGATTTTCTCGTCCTCCTTCGGCAGCGCGAGATGGGCGTGTTCGCGGCCCGTGGTTTTCGACAGCGCCTCCCAGGATTTCACCGCAACCTCGCC
This sequence comes from uncultured Methylocystaceae bacterium, assembly GCA_937870755.1. GTDB lineage: Bacteria > Pseudomonadota > Alphaproteobacteria > Rhizobiales > Beijerinckiaceae > JAJXWB01. Next base: position 38,733 of record CALMZV010000137.1, on the reverse strand, counting down.
GTTGGTCTCGGGCGCGAGCATCAGCAGCGTCTCGGCCGCGTCGATGTCCGTGACGATCTTCGCCAGCCCCTTCGTCGGGCCGTCGACATGCACGCCGTTCAGCGCCTTCAGGTGTTCGACCTCGTGGGCGGTGTTCCAGGCGATGCCCTTCACGCCGTTGCCGGCTTTCTCCATGAGCGGTCCGAGCGAGGTGAAGCGCGCGTGGACGTTGGGATAGTCCCGCTCGACCACCGTCACCGTCGGCATGGTCTTGCCGGGGATCGGATCGCACTCGCCCTTCTTCCAGTCCCTGGGGTCGAACGGCTGGGCGATCTCGTTCGGGCTGTCGTGCATGATGGGGTTGAGCACCACATCCTGCTCGACGCCGAGCACTTCCGGCGCGGCCGCGGAGAAGGCCTTGGCGATCGCCTTGTAGATCTCCCAATCGCTGCGCGCTTCCCACGCCGGGTCCACCGCGCCGGTCAGCGGGTGAATGAACGGGTGCATGTCCGACGTGTTGAGATCGTTCTTCTCGTACCAGGTCGCCGTCGGCAGCACGATGTCGGAGTAGACGCAGGTGGTGGACATGCGGAAGTCGAGCGTGACCAGCAGATCGAGCTTGCCTTCCGGCGCCTGGTCGCGCCACACGGCCTCCTTCGTGCTGGCCTTGCCCTGCGGCCCGAGGTCCTTGCCGAGAACGCCGTGCGTGGTGCCGAGCAGGTGCTTGAGGAAATATTCGTGGCCCTTGCCGGAGGAGCCGAGCAGGTTGGAGCGCCACACAAACAGGTTGCGCGGCCAGTTCTTCGGATTGTCCGGATCTTCGCACGACAGTTTCAGCGAACCGTCCTTCAGCGATTTCGCCACATAGTCCTTGGCCTCCATGCCGGCGGCGGCGGCGGCTTTGGCGACCTGCAGCGGATTGGTTTCGAGCTGCGGCGCGGACGGCAGCCAACCCATGCGCTCGGCGCGGATGTTGTAGTCGATCATCGCGCCGTCCCAGGCCCCTTCGGGCGCGGTGGGCGAGATGATTTCGCCCACATTGATCGTTTCGTAGCGCCACTGGTCGGTATGCGCGTACCAGGAGGACGTCGCGTTCTGCTGGCGGGGCGGGCGGCCCCAGTCGAGCGCGAAGGCGAGCGGCGCCCAGCCCGCCTGGGGGCGCAGCTTCTCCTGACCGACGTAGTGCGACCAGCCGCCGCCCGACTGGCCGATGCAGCCGCACATCGCGAGCATGTTGATCACGCCGCGATAGTTCATGTCGCAGTGATACCAATGGTTCATCGCCGCGCCGATGATGACCATCGAACGGCCATGCGTCTTTTCGGCGTTGGTGGCGAATTCGCGCGCAACCTGGATGATCTTGTCGCGCGAGACGCCGGTGATGTTCTCGGCCCAGGCGGGCGTGTAGGGCGTGTCTTCGTCGTAGGATTTCGCGACGTTCTCGCCGCCGAAGCCGCGGTCGACGCCGTAGTTGGCGATGAAGAGATCGTGCACGGAGGCGACGAGCGTCTCGCCGTCGGCGAGTTCAAGCTTCTTCACCGGCACGCGGCGCTTCAGCACCGAGGCGTGGCTGGAGGACGTGAAATGCTCGTGCGCGATGTTGCCGAAATAGGGGAACGCGACCTCGACGAGTTCGTCCCTGATCTCGGCGAGCGAGAGCCTGAGCTTCGTGTCCTTGCCGCCGGATTCCTGCTCCTGAAGGTTCCACTTGCCGGATTCGCCCCAGCGGAAACCGACCGAACCCTTCGGCGCGACGATCATGCCCGACGTTTCGTCGTAGGCGACGGTCTTCCATTCGGGATTATTGGATTCGCCAAGCGAGCGGTCGAGGTCGGACGCGCGCAGGAAGCGGCCCGGAACGTAGGCGTCGCCCTTCTTCTCCAGCAGCACCAGCATCGGCATGTCGGTGTAGCGGCGCACATAGTCGCGGAAATAGTCCGCCTGACGGTCCACGTGGTATTCCTTCAGGATCACGTGGCCCATCGCCATCGCGAGCGCGGAATCGGTTCCCTGCTTCACCGACAGCCAGATGTCGCCGAATTTCGCCGCCTCGGAATAATCGGGCGAGACGACCGCCGACTTCATGCCGCGATAACGCGCCTCGGTGTAGAAATGCGCGTCGGGCGTGCGCGTCTGCGGCACGTTCGAGCCCCACAGGATGATGAAGCCCGCGTTGTACCAGTCGGCCGATTCCGGCACGTCGGTCTGCTCGCCCCACGTCTGCGGCGAGGACGGCGGCAGGTCGCAATACCAGTCGTAGAACGACATGCACACGCCGCCGATCAGCGACAGATAGCGGGATCCCGCCGCATACGAGACCATCGACATGGCCGGGATGGGCGAGAAGCCGAAGACGCGGTCGGGACCATGGGTCTTGACCGTGTAGGCGTTCGCCGCGCCGATGATTTCGGTCACCTCGTCCCAGGTCGCGCGCACAAAACCGCCGTGGCCGCGCTTCTTCATGTAGGAGGCGCGCTTGGCCTCATCCTCGACGATGGAGGCCCAGGCGGCGACCGGCGTGCGCACGGCGCGCGCCTCGCGCCACAGTTTCAGCAGCCGCGAACGAATGAGCGGATATTTCACGCGGTTGCCGGAATAGAGATACCACGAATAGCTCGCGCCGCGCTGGCAGCCGCGCGGCTCGTGGTTCGGCAGGTCGGGCCGCGTGCGCGGATAGTCGGTCTGCTGCGTCTCCCATGTGACGATGCCGCCCTTCACGTAGATTTTCCACGAGCAGGAGCCGGTGCAGTTGGTGCCATGCGTCGAACGCACGATCTTGTCGTGCTGCCAGCGCTTGCGATAGCCCTCCTCCCAGCGCCGATCCTCGGACGTCGTCACGCCGTGGCCGTCGGCGAACGGTTCGCGCGCCTTGGTGAAGAAGGTCAGTCGGTCGAGAAACAGGCTCATGGTCAGCTCCGGTCGGATCCGTCGGCGTTGGCGGTATGGCCGCGACGCCTGCTATGCGTCGCGATATTGGTTGCGGGCGTTCAGGCGACGCCCGAGGCCGGCGTCGCGCCCGAAGACGCGCGGCCGCGCTCGATATCGTGCAGCAGCCCGCCGCGCCGGGTGTAGAACCACCAGGTGATGGCGATGCAGCTCACGTAGAAAATCAGGAACCCGTAGAGCGCGACCTGCGCGCCGCCCGTCGCGGCGATGGACGAGCCGAAGCTCTTCGGGATGAAGAAGGCGCCGTAGGCGGCGATGGCCGACGTGAAGCCGATGATGGCCGCAGATTCCTTGTCCGACTGCTTGACGAGATCCGCGCCCTTCAGATCCGGCTCGAGACGCGCGACTTCCTGCCGCATGATCGCGGGGATCATCTGGAAGGTCGATGCGTTGCCGACGCCGGTTGCCGCGAACAGGAACAGGAACGAGGCGAAGAACACCGGGAACGAACTCGCCGAACCCTTCATGCCGATGGCGTAGAGAATGCCGACGACGCCGAGGGTCATGGCGACGAACACCCAGAAGGTGATGCGCCCGCCGCCGATGCGGTCCGACGGTTTGCCGGCGGCCGCGCGCGCGACGGCGCCGACCAGCGGACCGAGGAAGGCGAGTTGCAGCGCGTTCACGTCGGGATAGAGGATTTTCGTCAGCAGCGGGAAGGCCGCCGAGAAACCGATGAACGAGCCGAACGTGCCGGTGTAGAGCCAGCTCATCACCCAGTTGTGCGTGCGGCGGAAGATGATCGCCTGATCGGCGAACGAGGATTTCATGCTGGCGATGTCGCTCATGCCGAACCAGGCGGCGAAGGCCGAGGCGGCGATGAAGGGCACGAAGACGAAGCCCGCGTTTTGCAGCCACAGCGGCGTGGTCGTCGCGCCCTGCACGCTCTGCTGCGGCGCCCCGCCCAACCAGCCGAACACGCCGGCCGTGATGACAATCGGCACGACGAACTGCACGACGCTCACGCCGAGATTGCCGAGGCCCGCGTTGAGCGCGAGCGCATTGCCCTTCTCGCTCTTGGGGAAGAAGAACGAGATATTGGCCATGGAGGAGGCGAAATTGCCGCCGCCGAACCCGCACAGCAGAGCGAGCGCGAGGAATATCCAGTAGGGCGTCGCGACATTCTGCACGGCGAAGCCCATGCCGAGCGCCGGGATGACCAGCGACCAGGTGGCCAGCGTCGTCCACAGGCGCCCGCCGAAGATGGCCGGCATGAAGCTGTAGAAGATGCGCAGCGTCGCGCCCGAGAGGCCCGGGAGCGAGGCGAGCCAGAAAAGCTGGTCGTTGTCGAATTTGAAGCCTACCGTCGGCAGTTTGGCGACGACGACCGACCACACCATCCACACCGCGAACGACAGCAGCAGGCAGGGAATGGAGATCCACAGGTTGCGCCGGGCGATGGCGCGGCCTTTCTCCTGCCAGAAGGTCGGGTCCTCGGGACGCCAGTCCTGAATGGCGCCCTTGGCCGCGAGCGCGCCGATCTGTTCCTTGCCGTGGATCGGCTGCATTTCCGGCAGTTCGGGCAGTGTTTTCACCGGCACGCCTTCGGCCGCCGCCTGCCGTTCCATGGTCTGGATGGCCATGTGCATCCAGACGAGCGACACGCCGACGATGAGGAACAGCAGCCAGAAACAGCTCTGCCAGACGCCGGTGAGGTCGTTCAGCGCGCCGAAGGCGATCGGCAGCACGAAACCGCCAAGCCCGCCGACGAGGCCGACGATGCCGCCGACCGCGCCGACCCGCGTGGGGTAGTAGACGGGGATGTGCTTGTAGACCGCGGCCTTGCCCAGGCTCATGAAGAAGCCGAGCACGAAAGCCGTGACGACGAACCCGACCATGCCCATCCTGACCGAGAAGGTCGTCGGGCCGCGAATGCCCTCCACCGTGTAGGTGGTCGGCGGATAGGACAGGAGGAAGGTGCAGACGACCGAGACGATGAACGTCCAGTACATGATGCGCCGCGCGCCGTATTTATCCGACAGATGGCCGCCGTAGGCGCGGAAGACGGAGGCCGGAATCGAATAGGCCGCGCCGATCAGGCCAGCCGTCTTCACGTCCAGGCCGTAGACGCCGATGAGATAGCGCGGCAGCCACAGCGACAGCGCCACGAAGGCGCCGAACACGAAGAAATAATACAGCGCGAACCGCCAGACCTGCACGTTGGCGAGCGGCTCGATCATCGCCGACAGCGGCTCGTGCTTCACGCCGGCGGCGCGGCGGGCGGACAGTTCGGGATCGTCCTTGGTGAGCAGGAAGAACAGAATGGCGGTGATGGCGAGCGCGGCCGCCCAGACGAGCGCGACCGTCTGCCAGCCGTAGGCGACCATGACGGTCGGGGCGAAGGTCTTGGTGACGGCCGCGCCGACGTTGCCGGCGCCGAAAATGCCGAGCGCCGTCCCCTGCCGGCTCTTCGGAAACCACGCCGCGACGTAGGCGATGCCGACCGAGAACGAACCGCCGGCGACGCCGACGCCCAAAGCCGCCAGCAGAAAGGTCGTGTAATCGTGCGCGTAGACGAGCAGCGCCGTCATGACCGCCGCGGTCAGCATCGTCAGCGTCATCACCAGCCGACCGCCGAACTGGTCGGACCAGATTCCAAGGATCAGACGGATGAGCGAACCGGTGAGGATGGGCGTGCCGACCAGCAGGCCGAACTGGGTTTCGCTGAGCCCGAGGTCCTTCTGGATCTGGATGCCGATGATCGCGAAAATGGTCCAGACGGCGAAACAGACGGTGAAGGCGAGGGTCGACATCCACAACGCCGTCTGCCGGTCGCGCCCGTTGATCGTCTCCGAAACCATGTGCGTCCCCTTGGGTTTGGAGAACGATTTCGGAACCCTACCCGCCACCCTTTGATTTGAATCAACCGATCTGGCCGTTCGCAAACTTTCAAGTCGCGCGCGCGCAATCGGCAAAGGAATCGCAAATCCAGATCGCGCCACGCGGAAAGATGTGTCAATTTGTACATTGACCTCGGTCAAGAAAATTATTGATATTGCAGTGAGGTCCTTGGGAGTATGTGCGCGATGCGTCGCGAAGATTTTGACCTCGTCCGCACACAGCCGCTGTTTGCCGGCATGGACGAGCATCATCTGGAATCCCTGCTGCACGGCGCCTTCCTGCAGCGCTTTCCGACGCATGTGGAGCTGATCCGCGAAGGCGAACCGGCCGATTTCCTCCATGTGATGATGGAGGGGCAGGTGGAGATTTTCGCGCGCTACCGGCAGCGCGAGACGACGGTGGCCGTCATCGGCGCGGGGTCTTGTTTCATTCTGGCGGCGGTGGTGCTCGACCGGCCTTATCTGAAATCGGCGCGCGTGCTGTCGCCGGCGCGCATCCTGATGATCCCCGCGGAAAGCGTGCGCACGATATTCGCCGCCGACGCGCAGTTCGCGCGCACCGTCTCCCACGAACTCGCGCGCGCCTATCGCGGCGTGGTGAAGGAACTGAAGAACCAGAAGCTGCGCGGCGCGATGGAGCGCGTGGCGGCGTGGCTCGTGCGCTACAACAACGAAACCGGCGGCGGCGACCGGTTCGAACTGCCGTTCGACAAGAAAGTGCTGGCGAGCCGGCTCGGCATGGTGCCCGAGGTTCTGTCGCGCACCTTCGTCAATCTCAAACAATACGGCGTGGTGGTCGAAGGCCGGCGCGTGACGATCAACGATCCGCCCGGACTATCGAAACTCGCCTCGCCCGACGAACTGATCGACGACCCCGCCTCATGACCCTTTCGTGAAAACCCAAAACAAACCCGAGGAAACGTTCATGACCGCACACGCACGCTATCCGCTTCTGTTCTCGCCGCTCGATCTCGGCTTCACCAAACTGAAGAACCGCACGCTCATGGGCTCGATGCACACGGGCCTGGAGGAGGCCGAACACGGCTACGAACGCATGGCCGCCTTCTTCTCCGAGCGCGCGCGGGCGGGCGTCGGCATGATCATCACCGGCGGCATTCCGCCGAACGAGGAAGCGAGCGGCCACGAAACGAAACTGTCGACGCCGGCCGAAGCCGAGAAACATCGCATCGTGACCGACGCGGTGCACGCGGCCGATCCGGACGTGAAAATCTGCATGCAGATTCTGCACACCGGGCCGCTGGCGCGCACGCCGCTGTGCGTCGCGCCCTCGCCGGTGCGCTCGCGCATCGGCGCCTACACGCCGCGCGAACTGGACGAGGCGGGAATCGAAAAGCAGATCGCCGATTTCGCCAATTGCGCGCAACTCGCCCAGTCGGCCGGCTACGACGGCGTGGAGATCATCGGCTCGGCCGGCTATCTCATCTCCACCTTCCTCGTCGAAAAGACGAACCTGCGCACCGACCGGTGGGGCGGCCCGTTCGAGAACCGCATGCGGTTTCCGGTCGAGGTCATCAAGCGCGTGCGCGCGGCGGTCGGACCGAATTTCATCATCGTCTTCCGCATCGCGGCCATGGACATGCTGCAGGGCGGCATGTCGTGGGAGGAGATCGTCACGCTCGCCCGGGCGGTCGTGGCGGCGGGGGTGAACATCGTCTCCACCCATTTCACCTGGCACGAAGCATTCGTGCCGACCATCGCCACGATGGTGCCGCGCGCGGCTTTCACGCAGGTGACGGGGCGCCTGCGCAAGGAACTGACCGTTCCGGTCATCACCTCCAACCGCATCAACATGCCGGACGTGGCCGAGGCGGTGCTGGCGCGCGGCGACGCCGACATCGTCTCCATGGCGCGGCCGATGCTGGCCGACGCCGAACTGGTGAAGAAAGCGTTCGAGGGGCGCGAGGACGAGATCAACACCTGCATCGCCTGCAACCAGGCCTGCCTCGACCACACGTTCACGGGCCAGCGCGTCTCGTGCCTCGTCAACCCGCGCGCGTGCAACGAGACGGAGCTGAACTACCCGGCGACCAACCGTCCGAAGCGCATCGCGGTCGTGGGCGCGGGTCCGGCGGGGCTCGCCTATGCGACGACCGCCGCCGAACGCGGCCACAAGGTGACGCTGTTCGAGGCCGGCCCCGACATCGGCGGGCAGTTCAATCTGGCGCGCCGCATTCCGGGCAAGGAGGAGTTCAACGAAACGCTGCGTTATTTCCGCCGCATGATCGCCGTGCGCGGCGTGGAGCTGAAACTCAACACGCGCGTGGACGCGGACGCGCTGAAAGCGCAGGGGTTCGACGAGGTGATCGTGGCCACCGGCATCGAGCCGCGCAGGCCGCAGATCGAGGGCGTCGACCATCCCAAGGCGATCGGCTACATCGACGCCATTCTCGGGCGCAAGCCGATCGGCAAACGGGTGGCGGTCATGGGCGCCGGGGGCATCGGCTTCGACGTCGCCGAACTCATCGCCCACGCCGGCGCATCTGCCTCGCTCGACATCGACACGTTCGCGCGCGAATGGGGCATCGATTTCAAAAACCATCCGCGCGGCGGCGTCACCGGCGTCACGCCGCAGGTGGAAAAGGCGGACCGCGAAATCTTCCTCATGCAGCGCAAGTCGGAAGCGCTCGGGCGCAATCTCGGTCGCACCACCGGCTGGACGCATCGCCTGTCGCTGCAACGGCGCGGCGTGCATTTCGTCAGCGGCGTCGAATATCTCAAGATCGACGATCGCGGGCTGCACACGCGCGTCAACGGCGAGCCGAAACTGTTCGAGGTGGATACGGTGATCGTGTGCGCGGGACAGAATTCGCTGCGCGAACTCTACGACAAGCTGCAGGACACGGGCGTGAACGCCACGCTGGTGGGCGGCGCGTTCGAGGCCTCCGAACTCGACGCCAAACGCGCGATCGACCAGGCGTGCCGGCTCGCGGCGGTGGTGTGACGTCAGGCGCGCCGGCCGTGCGGCCGGCGCCGGAGGGCCGACCATGGTTCTGATCGAATTCGCCATGACGCCGCGCGCCGGGGGCGACAGCGTGAGCGCCGACGTGGCGCGCATTCTCGACGTCATCGACCGCAGCGGTCTGCCCTATCAGCTCACGCCGATGGGCACGATCGTGGAAGGCGAGTGGGACGAGGCGATGGAACTCGTCACGCGCTGTTTCAAGACGCTCGAGCCGAGCAGTTCGCGCATCGGCCTCACGCTGAAAGCGGATTGGCGACCGGGACCCGGCGGACGCATCAGGAGCAAGACCGAGAGCGTGGAAAAACATCTCGGCCGCAAGCTCAAGACCTGATCACCCGTCCTCGTCGCGGTCGCTCCAGTTGGCGGCGGCCGCGCCAAGGGCTGCGGCCAGCTTGCCCTCGGGCGATTCGGCGCGCTCCGCGAAGGTCAGATGCGCGACCGATCTGTTGAGCGCGGCCTCGCGCCGGCGATAGTCGGCGAGCTGATCGTCGCTGCGGATGTCCGGGATCGCCGCATCGTTCCATGCAAGCCGGTCGAGCCATTCGAGATCGGCCTCGCCAAGGCCGGCGGCCAGCGCGCGCACGCGCGCTTCCGTCATCGCATTCGCATCCTGCATCGTCGTCTCCCTTGCGCCACAACGCACGGCGCGCGCAAAAGTTCGCCGTGGCGGCGCGCCCCGCGGATCGAGCATCGCCTGGGATAGCTCTCTCCACCGGCGTGCGACAATGCGGCGCGGACCCCGGCGCCAGCGCGCGGAGCGGCGCGGCCGCGGGCGCAAAGCCGCCCCCGACGCAGGCGCAGGCCCCGTTCCGCATGCCGAAACGCGGGGGCGCCGACCGGCGCCCCGTTGCCTTCGCGCCGCGCCTGCGCGATACCGCTTGCAATCCCCGGGCGGCGCTTCGGCGGCCCCGGCCAGACCGAAAGGGAGGACCATGATCGAACGCTCGCTTTTCAACGAAGACCATGCGCTGTTTCGCGACACGGTGCGCCGTTTTCTCGAAGAACACGCCAAGCCGCACCACGAGAAATGGGAAGCGCAGGGCTATGTGGACCGCGACGTGTGGCTGAAGGCCGGCCAGCAGGGCCTGCTGCTTCCCACCGTTTCGGCCGACTACGGCGGCGGCGGCGCGGACGAGGCGATGAGCGCCGTGCTGATCGAGGAAGTGGCGCGCGCCAATACGAGCGGCCTCGGCTTTGGCCTGCATAACGACATCGTGGCGCCCTACATCGAAAGCTACGGTTCGGACGCGCAGAAGAAGAAGTATCTGCCGGCCATGGCGCGCGGCGAAAAGATCGGCGCCATCGCCATGACCGAACCGGGCACGGGCTCCGACCTCCAGGGCGTGCGCACGACCGCGCGGCGCGACGGCGACCATTGGGTCATCAATGGCTCCAAGACCTTCATCACCAACGGCTGGCACGCCGATCTCGTGATCGTCGTCACCAAGACCGATCCGACCGCCGGCGCCAAAGGCGTCAGCCTCATCATCGTGGACGCGGGCACGCCCGGCTTCCGCAAGGGCAAGCGGCTGAAGAAGGTCGGCCTCAAATCGCAGGACACGTCCGAACTGTTCTTCGACGACGTGCGCGTGCCGGCCGAAAACCTGCTTGGCAAGGAAGGCGAGGGCTTCGTCTATCTCATGCAGAAGCTGCCCTGGGAGCGTCTGCAGATCGCCATCACCGCGCACGCCTCCGCGCAGGCGGCGATCGACAACACCGTGCAATACGTGCAGGACCGCAAGGCGTTCGGCGCCCCGATCGGCGAATTCCAGAACACGCGCTACAAGCTCGCCGAGTGCCAGACGCAGGTCGAGATTGGCCGCGTGTTCGTGGACAAGTGTCTGGAGTTGCAGATCGCCGGCGCGCTTGATTCGGCGACCGCCTCGATGGCGAAGCTGTGGCTGTCCGAAATGCAGGGCCGCGTGCTCGACGAATGCGTGCAACTGCACGGCGGCTACGGCTTCATGTGGGAATATCCCGTCGCGCAGGCCTATGCCGATGCGCGCGTGCAGCGCATCTACGGCGGCACCAGCGAGATCATGAAAGAGCTGATCTCGCGCCAGATGGGGCTGGGCGGTCCGGGTCGCAAAGCGAAGGCATGACGGGCGCGCCCCGAGCACATGGACAGGACGCGACCGACGAGGCCGCGTCCTTTTTTCTGGCGCGCGATCCGGCGGCGACCGTCATCGACACGCATATCTCGCGCGTGGTGCTGTCGGGCGCGCACGCCTACAAGTTGAAGAAACACGTCGTCTTTCCGTATCTCGATTTCTCGACCTACGAAAAACGGCTGGCGGCGGCGCAGACCGAGGTGCGGCTCAACCGGCGCACGGCGCCGGACCTGTATCTCGGCCTGCGGTTTCTCACGCGCGCGGCGGACGGCGCGCTTGCGCTGGAGGGACCGGGCGAACGGATCGAACCCGTCGTCGTCATGCGCCGGTTCGACCAGAGCGATCTGTTCGACGCGCTCGCGCAGCGCGGCGCGCTTACGGGCGCGCTCGCGACCGAACTCACCCATGTGGTCGCGCGGTTCCATCGCGACGCCGCGCCCGATTTCGCCCGCGGCGGGGCGGCGGCGATGGCGCGGCTCGTCGATCTGAATACGCGCGCTCTGGCGGAAGCCGACCTTGCGCCGGCCGCCGAAACGGCCGCGCTCGCAGCCGAACTGCGCGCAGCGCTCGCCGAGCTCTCCCCGCTTCTCGACGCGCGACAGGCGGCCGGCAAGGTGCGGCGGTGCCACGGCGATCTCACCTTGCGCAACATCTGCCTGTTCGAAGGCAGGCCGACGCCGTTCGACTGCATCGAATTCGACGAGGACATCGCGACCATCGACGTTCTCTACGATCTGGCGTTCCTGACGATGGATCTGATCCATCGCGGTCTGCGCGACATCGCCAATCTCGTGTTCAATCGCTATCTCGACGAGAACGACGAACTGGATGGCGCGCGCGCCCTGCCGTTCTTCATGAGCGTGCGGGCAAGCGTGCGCGCGCATGTGAGCGCGACGCAGGCGCGCCAGACGCGGGAGACAGCCCGCGGCGCGGCGCTGCTCGGCGAGGCGCGCGCCTATTTCGAACTGGCGCGCGCGCTGTTGCGCCCGCGCGCGCCGGCGCTCGTCGCGGTCGGCGGATTCTCGGGATCGGGAAAGTCGACGCTGGCGGCGACGCTCGCGCCCGCGCTCGGCCCGGCGCCCGGCGCGCGCATTCTGTCGAGCGACCGCCTCCGCAAGCGACTGTTCGGCGCGGCGCCGACCACGCGCCTGCCGCCGGCGGCTTATGCGCCCGACGTTTCCGAGCGCGTCTACGCCGACATGCGCGCACAGGCCGCGCGCGCGCTGGAGAGCGGCGTCAGCGTCGTCGCGGACGCGGTGTTCGACCGGCTCTGGCTCGCGCAGGCGATCGAACAGGTCGCGCGCGACGCGCGCGTTCCGTTTTTCGGCCTGTGGCTCAGCGGCGCCCGCGATGCGCTGGCGCGACGCATCGAAGCGCGGCGCGACGATCCGTCCGACGCCACGGTCGATGTTCTGGATGCGCAGATGGCGCACGGGCGGGCGCCCGACTGGCGCGTGCTCGACGCCGCCGCCACGGCGCCTGACAACGCGTTCGCGCATACGCCACCGGCTCTGCGCGCGCTGTTGGACTAGCGCATCGCTTCCGACGACATCAGAACCGATGATCCGGCGGCGCCGTTCGCTCGAAAACGCTCTAGAACTTCAGACCGGTCGAGAAATTGCCGCTCCTGTCGAAACCGACGCCGGGCTCCGTCGTCGTCTGGCGCGTGGTCGGCAGCGGCAGGCCGCCGTCCGGCGGACTTTGTTCGCGCACGGCGCTTTTCGGCCTGGCGGCGCCTTCGCTGCGCGACCAGCCTTCGAGTTCGCCGGGACGGCGAGGACCGGCGGTCGGCTTTTCGGCAGGCTTCTTCGCCTTCGCCTTGGGCGCGGCGGTGGCGATCGGCGGCGTTCTGACCGCATCCTGCGCGAACGCCGGCGCGCCCACGGCGAGGCCGGCGGCCAGAAGGACAAAGCGCGCGCAATATTTCATGTAGCGACCCCCGATGACGCGAACGCGGTCAGATGACCTCCTTATTGCGGCGAGTTCGCGGCAGGGTCAATCGCGCCGGAAGATGATGCTGGCGAGCCAGCCGATCATCAGCGCGGCGGCGATGGTCGCCAGTCCGTAGAGCAGCGGCGAGAACCGCGCGGCCGAGGCGATCTGGTCCTCCACGCCGCTCTTGGTGACGGTGAAATTGGCGGTGGCTTTGGCCACCTCGCGCCCGTCCAGGAAGACCATCACGTCGGCGGCGTAGGCGCCGAGCGGCGCGGCGCCGGGTATGCGCGCGTTGGCGCGCCACACGGTGCGGGTGAGAAAGCGCACGCCTTCCGGGTTTTCCACGAACAGGCGCTCCGCCTCGCGGATGCGGATGAGCGCGCGGCGGAAGTCCGGTTCGTCCGGGTCGACCGTCTTGGTGCGGTCGCCCTGCGAGGGGACGAGATTTCCGACGCCGATGCGCAGTTCGCGACGCCGGTCCTCGGGCGCGATGTCGGCCAGCGGCCGGTTGGAGAGCACCGACAACAAGGCGGGAATGGCGATGTATTTGCGGCTGTCGGCGTTGAACCAGAACGGGCCGCGCCGCTCCTTCTCGCGCACCACGACGGCGCCGCGCGGCGCGCGCACCGTCACCACCACATCGTAGGCCGGCGGCGGCGTGGTCGCGCCCTCGCGGTCGATGACGCCGAACACGACCAGCGAGGCGCCGGTGAAATTGGAGGTGATGGCGATGCGCTCGGTCGACAGCGAGACGATCGCCTGCTCCGCGCGCGCCGCGCCGGCGAGCGCCAGACCCAGCGCGCAGGCGAGCAGCGCGCGGATCACCGGTAGGTCTCCGTCTTGGTGGCCGAGAACGGATCGTCCGGGCGCTGGAGAATGTCGATGGCGAACCGCGCCGCGACGCCGAACAGCATGAGCGCCAGCAGCAGACGGAAATATTCGCCGCGCAGATTCGCGCCCGCGCGCGCGCCGAACTGCGCCCCGAACACGCCGCCCACGATCAGCGCCAGCGCCAGGATCGCGTCGACCGAATAGTTGGTGGTGGCGTGCAGCAGCGTCGCCGCGATCATCGAGAACAGGATCTGCACGAGCGAGGTCCCGACCACCACCTGCGTGGGAATGCGGAACAGATAGATGAGCGCCGGCACCATGATGAAGCCGCCGCCGATGCCCAGAACCGCGCCGGCGAAGCCGACGCAGAGCGCCAGCAGCGCCAGCGGAATGACGCTGAAGTAGCGGCCCGAACGCGGAAACCGCATCTTGAGCGGCAGCCCTTCGTACCAGGGATGCTCGCCGAAACGCCGGCGCGGGCGCTGCGCGCCCTTGCGGGCGGACATGGTCGCGCGAATGCTTTCGGCCAGCATCAACAGGCCGATGCCGCCGAGCAGCACCACGTAGGACATCACGATCACGGATTCGAGATGGCCCTGCTCGCGCATGGCGTTGAAGAACATGACGCCGAGCTGCGTGCCGACCAGGCCGCCGGCGATCAGCACGCCGGCGAGCCTGCCGTCGACCGCGCGCTTGCGCCAGTACGAGAGCGCGCCGGTCAGCGACGAAGCGGCGATCTGCGGCGCCTGGCTCGCGACCACGACGGCCGAGGGAATGCCGATGAAGATCAGCATCGGCGTCATGAGAAATCCGCCGCCGATGCCGAACATGCCCGAGACGAAACCCACCGCCGCGCCGATGCCCAGCAGCAGGAACACATTCACCGGCAGTTCGGCTATGGGCAGATAGACCTGCACGCGGCTCGATCCGTTTCTCATTTGGCCGCCCGCCGCCGGGCGCTCAAGCGACTCCCGCGATAATGCGGGCCACTTCTTCCAAAAGCATGAAACGGCGCGAACGCGGAGCGTTTTTGTCCGCGCGCGGGCAAGCTGGCGGCTTGAGCGCGGCCGAAGCCGCGCCTGCGCGCGTCAGAGCCGCGAGACTTTCGGCCGCGTGGGCCGGACATCCTTCGGCGGTTCGGGCGCCGGGTTGACCACTTCGTTGGCGGCGGGCTCCAGCGGTGCGGGCTTGAAGGATGCGGCGATCTCGCGGGCGCGCGCGAGCGCTTTGGAGTCCAGCCGGCCGGCGACCTCGTCGCGCTTCTTGCCGGCGTCGGCGTCGCCGTGATCGGCGGCGGCGGCGAACCAGCCGTAGGAGGCGACGAGATCCTGCGGCACGCCCATGCCGCGCGCATACAGGATCGCCAGATTGAACTGGCTGTCCTTCACGCCGTGCTCGGCCGCCCGACGGAACCAGATCGCGGCTTCCGAATAATCCGGACGCGCGCCGCCGCCGTCGGCCAGCAGCACCGCCAGATTGTGCATGGCGCGCGCGTTGCCGCGGTCGGCGGCGCGCTGATACCAGGACCGCGCCGTCGCCGGATCGCGCGCGACGCCGAGCCCGCGCTCGTAAAGCACGCCAAGCCGATACTGCGCCGGCGCCAACCCCTTGGCGGCGCTCTTCTCGAACCAGTGCGCGGCGTTCTTGTAGTCACGCGACTGGTCGGCGTAGCGGGCGGCGAGTTCGTACTGGGCGGCGGCGTCGCCGCGCGCGGCGATCGCCTGCAGCTGCGCCAGATCGCGCGTGTCGGCGCGGCCGATGGCCCCGACCGGCTGGTTGTCGAGCGGAGCCTGGGCGCGCGGGGGGATCATGCTCGGCGGCGACCCCGCCGGGGCGACCGATTGCGGCGCGGGCGCGGGCGTCATGGATGGCGGCGCAGGCAGACCGCCGGGCGGCGCGGGCGGCGGCGCGGCGGCCTGCGTTTCGGTTTTCGGCGCGGCCGGTTGGGGCGCAGGCTCCGCCGGGCGCGCGTTTTCGACGCGCGCGGCGTCGCGCCGGGCGGAGTCGGCGGCCGCGGCCTTTTCCGGCGCGGCCGGTTTGACGTTTTCGGTTTTCGGCGCGGGCGGCGGCGCCTGATCCCCGCCGAGGAAGCCCACCACCTGCAACGCGCCAAGCATCATGACCACGGCGGCCAGACCGAGAAGGATCGGCCGTTTGCGCTTTTCGTAGAGGGCGCGCACCTGCTCGATGGCGCTCGCGCGGGCGGCCGGCGCATCCATGTCGACCGCGGCGGGCGGCGATTGCGGCTCGAGGCTCGGCGCCTGCGCGAGTTTGGCGGCGCGGCGGGCGGCGGCGATGAAACTCGCCTGCGGCGCGGGTTCGGCCGCCTCGACGGGGCGCGCGCGCGCGCCCGTCACGCGATTGAGTCCGACGCCGGGTTCGATCAGGAGGTCGTCGGCGGCGGAGGCGGACGAGGGCGACATCGCGGCGGCCGTCGCACGAACGGGCGGGCGCTGGGCCGCGGGCGCGGCGGGCTGCTCGTGCCTTTGGGCTTGCGGCGCGGGTTGCGCGGGGCCCGGCTTGCCGGCGCGCACGGCGCCGACATCGTGTTCGAGCGAAGCCAGACGATCGACCATCCGTTCGAGCGTCTGATGCACCGCCGCCAGCGTATCGTGCGTGCGCTGCTCGGTGACGCCCTGCACCGCGCGCAGATCGGCGATCTCGCGCACGAGCGTGGCGTCCACGCTCTGCCCGCCCCTGGTCTCCAGCGTCGCCATCGCCTCGCGCATCGTCTGGCGGGCGGCTTCGTGGGCCGCCTGGCGCGCGGCGTCGCCGGCGGCCTGCTGGGCGGCGTCGAGCGCCGCGCGGGTCGATTCCAGTTCATCGAAAATGCCGCTCACCGCGCGCTGCAACGAGGCGAGCGGCGCGGCGGGATCGGTCACGCCTTCGAGCTTGGCGGCGAGACGCTCCACCTGACGCTGCAATTCGGCGACGCCCTCGCGGTCGGCGCCTGGCTCGGCCGCGCGCTCGATGCGCTGCGCGAGATCGGCGACGAGCGCTTCCATATGGCGCATGTCGGCGCCGGCGGCCGCGCGCGGCGCGCTCAGCGACTGCGCCACCGCACGCTGCAGCATGTCGAGCCGCTCGCCGAAAGCGGCGAACTGGTCGGCGCCGGCGTTGGCCGACAGCGCGGCGTCGATGCGCGCGGACAGCGCGTCCATCCGCTGTTCGAGCGCCTGCAAGGCCACGCCCGCGCGCGGGTCGGACACCATGGCGCGGATTTCGTTGGCGAGCCGCGCCATGTCGGCCGCGCCGTCCTTGCCGCCGCGCGCGATCTTTTCGGCGATTGCGGCGAGTTCGCGTTCGGCGCCGGCGCTCGGCATGACAGCCGCCGCGCGCGTCAGCAGTTCGCGCATGTCGCGCGTCTGTTCGTGAATGGCGGCGATGGTCTGGGGATCGACGCCGCCGGCGGATTCGAGATTGTCGAGCTTGGCGGCGACGGCGCGCACGTCGCGCTCGAGCGCGGCGATGGCGTCGCGCGTATCGACCTGCTTGAGGCTTGCGCGCAATTCGCGCGCGAGATCCTCCATCGGCGCGAGATAGGATTCGCGGTCGCCCTGGATGCGCGCGCGCGAAAGCTCTTCCGACACGTCGCGCATGGCGCGCTCGAGCGCGGAGACGGAGGCGCGCGGCGCAAGATCGCCGAGCGCGCGCGACAGACCGGCGATTTCGGTGCGGATCTCGCCGAGCGGCGCATCGACCGCGGCCAGCGGCTGCGGCGCCTGGCGCGCGATCTCTTCGCGCATCGCCTCGATATGCGAAGCCATGCGCGCGATGTCGCCCTGCAACCCGATGACGGCGGGCGCGGGCTGATCGAGCTTGCGTTCGAGCTTCTCGATGGCGGCGGCCAGACGATTGTCGGTCTCGGAGGGCGCGGGCGGCCGGCGCATGTCGAACGGCGCGCGCGGCTCGAATCCGCGCGCGGCGACCCCGTCCAGCTGGCGCTGGCGGGCGGCGATCTCGGCGACGGCGTCGGCGAACGGCTTGCGTTCGGGCGCGGGCGGCTGCGGCCTGGCGCGCGCCTCCTCCACGAGCGACGTCAGCGCGGCGAGCCGCGATTCCAGTTGGGCGACGCGGTCGGGCTCGGCGCGCGCGGCCACCGGCGCGGCGTCGAGCCGCGCGGCGATCTCGGAAAGCTTCTCCTCGATGTCGCGCATGCCGGAATCCTCCGGCGGCGTCTCGCTGCGCCGGGTGAGCTCCTCCAGCCGGGTCTCAAGCCTGGTGAGCGCGCCGCGAATGGGGCGCGTGGAATCCTTCTCGCCCGAACGCGCCATGCGTCGCTCGATTTCGGCGAGCCGGTCGGAAATGGCGTTCAGCGCCTCGCCCTCCTCGGCGGCGCGCTCCTGCGCGGTCTCGATCATGGTCGCCATTTCGGCGATGGCGCGCGCGGTCTTTTCGCTCGACCTGTGCGCGCGCCGCTCGAACGCGTCGATGGCGCGCTCCAGCAGGAGTTCGGCGCGCTCGCCGTCGGCGAAGGAAATCTCACGCTGAAGCGCACGCACATTCTGGCGCCGCGCAGGACGCACGGGTTCGTCGTCGCTGTCGCGCATGCGGCGCGCGTCGATCCGCCGACGGCCCTTTTCCGGAGCGCCCTGCCCGCCGCTCATGCGCGACAGACGCGCGGCCACCGCGCTCAACCGATCCTCGTCGTCGAAATCTTCCGGCGATTCGCCAAGCTCGGCGGCCCGTTCGCTGATGACCTCGTTCAGCCATTCGCCGAGCGACATGCCCGCGCGGTCCGCCGCCTCGCGCGCGGCCTCGCGCGCGTCGAAGTCCACGCCTTTGATGCTCCAGGCAACCGCTTTGTTCATTGTTCAATCCGTGGGGATCGCGTGATCCCGTTTGCGCCAGACATGGCTTCGAAAACCGGTACGCGAGGCACGAATCGCATGACCAACATACCCGGTCATCGCCAGGAAGACTTTCGATAACCTCGGTAAACACCGGGTTAACGATTGACCGACAACGAGACACATGCTCGCTCCGGTTGTGTTTTTCATGATTTAACAATTTTTAGTTGCAATTCGATTCGAATCGCTTATCCAATGGTCAAGACCGGCCGCGAGGGCCCCGCGCCGGCCCGACCCCCGCGGGCGCGGACGGGACCGCCGGCAGGCGTTCCGATCCAAGCTCCACCCTTTTGTTTCGATTGAGTTTGACGCTTCGAACGGCGGACGTTCGGGGCGATGGCTGCGACACGAGCATTTGAAAGCGGATGCACACATGGACCAGACGAAACCAGCGCCGGCCCGGCGCATGCTGGCGGGCGGCGAAAATCTCTTCACGATCGGCGATATGGCCCGGCAATACGGCGTGACGCTGCGCGCGCTGCGATTCTACGAGGATCGCGGCCTGATCAACCCCTACCGCCAGGGCACGGCGCGCTTCTGCGACGCGGCGGCGCGCGCGCGGCTGGAAACCATTCTCAAGGGCAAACAGCTCGGCTTCACGCTTGGGCAGATCGCCGCGCTGTTGCCGCCGGGCGTGGAGAGCGACGAGGCGCGCCCGCTCAACCTCGGCCAGCAGCAGGTTCTCACGCAGATCGAGCGGCTGGAACGCAAGCGCGACGAACTGGAAGCCGCCCTCAGCGAACTGCGGCAGGCCGCGGCCGCTATGTCCGGCGGGGCGCCGGCCGCGGCCACCGTCGCCGCCTGAACCGCCCGCCGATCCCTGCGACATCCCGGGTCGAGCCCTGCTCGGCCCGGGATTTTTATTGCAGAGCTTGCAACCTTCCAGCGGTTAGTTTACGTGTAAACTAAATCAGCGGTTCGCCCTTCGGGCGCGCCGGCGTAAGTTCGTCCGCGTGGCGCACGCGGGTCCAGGGAGAGGACGATGCCGATCTACAAAGCCCCCGTCGAAGACACGCTGTTCCTGCTCGACAATGTCGTCGGCTATGAAAAATACGGCAACCTGCCGGGCTTCGGCGACGCATCGCGCGATGTGGTGGAGGCCATTCTCAACGAGGCCGGCAAACTAGCCGAGGAAGTGCTGCAGCCGATCAACCTGTCGGGCGACCGCGAAGGCTGCAAGCGCACCGTCGACAACGGCGTGGAGACGCCGAAAGGTTTCAAGGAAGCATTCAGGGCCTACACCGAGGGCGGATGGCTCGGCCTGTCGTTTCCCGCGCGATACGGCGGGCAGGAACTTCCCCATGTGCTGTCGTCCGCCGTGTCCGAATACACGTCGGCCGCCAACATGGCGTTTGCGATGTATCCGGGCCTGACGGCGGGTGCGGTGGCCGCGCTGCTGGCGCACGCCTCCGACGACATCAAGACCGCATATGCGCCGCGGATGATCGAAGGCCGCTGGACCGGCACGATGAACCTGACCGAGCCGCACTGCGGCACTGATCTGGGTCTGTTGAAAACGAAAGCCGTTCCGCAGGCCGACGGCTCCTATCTCATCACCGGCCAGAAGATCTTCATTTCCGCGGGCGAGCACGATCTGGCCGAGAACATCGTCCATCTGGTGCTCGCGCGGATCGAGGGCGCGCCGGCCGGCGTGAAGGGCATTTCGCTGTTCGTCGTGCCGAAGTTCGAGATCGGCGCTGACGGCGCGCCGGGCAAACGCAACGGCGTGTCGCTCGGTTCGCTCGAACACAAGATGGGCATTCACGGCAATGCGACCTGCGTGCTCAACTACGACGATGCGCGCGGCTGGCTGGTGGGCGAGGCCAACAAGGGACTTGCCGCCATGTTCGTGATGATGAACGAGGCGCGGCTGGGCGTGGCCATCCAGGGCCTGGGGCAATCGGAAGTCGCCTATCAGAACGCGGCCGCCTATGCGCGCGACCGTTTGCAGGGCCGCGCGCTGACAGGCGCCAAGGCGCCGGACAAGCCGGCCGATCCGATCGTCGTCCACCCGGACATTCGGCGCATGCTGCTGGAAATGAAAGCCTTCAACGAAGGCGCGCGCGCACTGATGCTGTGGACCGCGCTGGAGGCCGACGTGCTGCATCGCTCGCCCGACGAAGCGCAGCGCAAGGCGGCCGACGATCATCTGGGCCTGATGACGCCCGTGCTGAAGGCGATGTTCACCGACCTCGGTTTCCAGAATGCGGTGAAGGCGCAGCAGGTGTTCGGCGGCCACGGCTATGTCGGCGAATGGGGCGTGGAGCAGTTCGTGCGCGATGCGCGCATCGCCATGATCTACGAAGGCGCCAACGGCATTCAGGCGCTTGATCTCGTCGGCCGCAAACTGCCGAAGGACGGCGGGCGGGCGGTCATGGCATTCTTCAAGACCGCGGGCGACCTGGCCAAACAGTTCGAGGCCGACGAAGCGATGAAGGCCTGCGCCGCGCAGCAGACGAAATCCATCGGGAATCTGCAACAGGCCACCATGTGGCTGATGCAGAACGCGATGAAGAATCCGGACAATGCGGGCGCGGCCTCCACCGACTACCTGCGGCTGTTCGGCCTCGTCGCGCTTGGCCATATGTGGCTGCAAATCATGAAAGCCGCGCAAGACCGGCGCGGCGACGCGGGCATGGCCGAAAAGATGGACGCGAGATTCGCCACCGGTAAATTCTTCTTCGAACGCATGGCGCCCGAAACCTCGCTGCGCCTGCAACGCATCGTCACAGGCGCCGACACGATGATGAGCGTGCCGGCGGACATGTTCTGACAACCAACCGACAGCAAGGGAGGCTGCCTTGGCCGACGCCTTTATTTACGACGCCGTGCGCACGCCGCGCGGACGCGGCAAGCCCGACGGCGGCTTGCATGAAGTCTCCACGCTCAAACTGGCCGCAGGCGCGCTCGCCGCGGTGAAGGACCGCAACAGGCTCGACACCGCGCTGATCGACGACGTGGTGATGGGCTGTGTCGACACGGTCGGCGAATCCGGCTCCGACATCGCACGCGCGGCCGCGCTCGCCGCCGGCCTCGGCCATCAGGTTCCCGGCGTGCAGATCAACCGTTTCTGCGCCTCCGGTCTCGATTCCGTCAATTTCGCCGCGGCCCAGATCATGGCCGGCCAGCACGAGATGACGGTCGGCGGCGGCGTGGAGAGCATGAGCCGCGTGGGCATGGGCGCGGAGGGCGGCGCCTGGCCGGTCGATCCTTCCATCGCCATTCCGGCCTATTTCATGCCGCAGGGCGTGTCGGCCGACCTCATCGCCACGAAATACGGCTTCTCGCGCGACGACGTGGACGCCTACGCTGTCGAAAGCCAGAAGCGCGCCGGCAAGGCTTGGGCCGAAAAGCGTTTCGCCAAGACCATCGTGCCGGTGCGCGACGTGAACGGCGTGGTCATTCTCGACCACGACGAGCACATGCGGCCCGACACCAACATGCAGACGCTGGCGGCCCTCAAACCCTCGTTCGTGATGATGGGCGAACAGGCCGGGTTCGACGCGGTGGCGATTCAGGCGCATCCGGATGTGGAGGCGATCAACCACGTGCACCATCCCGGCAATTCGTCCGGCATCGTGGACGGCGCGGCGGCCGTGCTGATCGGCTCGGCGGAAGCCGGCAGGCGCGCCGGGCTGAAACCGCGCGCGCGCATAAAGGCGTTCGCAAACATCGGGTCCGAGCCTGCGATCATGCTGACAGGGCCGGTGGACGTGACGAAGAAACTGCTCGCAAAAACCGGCATGAGCATCAAGGACATCGACGTGTTCGAGGTGAACGAGGCGTTCGCATCCGTCGTGCTGCGGTTCATTCAGGCGTTCGACGCCGATCCGGCGAAGGTGAACCCGAACGGCGGCGCGATCGCGCTCGGCCATCCGCTCGGCGCGACGGGCGCGATGCTCGTCGGCATGGCGCTCGACGAACTGGAGCGCACGGGCAAACAAACGGCTCTGATCACGCTGTGCATCGGCGCCGGCATGGGCACGGCGACGATCATCGAACGTGTGTGAACACGCTGTCGCATAAAGCGCGAGTGAACACGCTGTCGAATTGAACGCGTGTCAACAACCTTCGCCTCTTCTCCCCGCGCGGGGAGAAGTCGCCCGAAGCGCGGATGAGGGGCCAATCGCGCAGCGCATATCTCTATGACCCGCCCCTCACCCCTGCCCGCTCCCGCGGGCGGGGAGAGGGAGACAAGGGAGCGGACCATGAACCTCAAGAACTTCAAACTGGAACTCGACAGCGACGGCGTCGCGCTCGTGACGTGGGACATGCCCGGCAAGCCGATGAACGTGCTGGCCGAAGACATGATGAAAGAGCTGGAGCAGGTCATCGACACGGTCGTCGCCGACAGCGCGATCAAGGGCGTGGTGCTGACCTCCGGCAAGGAGGCGTTCTCGGCCGGCGCCGATCTCACCATGCTGCAGCATGGCGCCAGACAATTCGCCGACGACGTGAAGGCCAGGGGGCCGGAATCGGCGATGGCGGCCTTCGTCGACAACGCGGGCGCCGGCTCGCGCGTGTTCCGCCGCATGGAGACATGCGGCAAGCCGTGGGCCGCCGCCATCAACGGGCTGGCGCTCGGCGGCGGTTTCGAAATCGCGCTCGCGTGCCACTATCGCGTGATCGCCGACACGGCGCAGGTCGGCCTGCCCGAAGTGAAAGTGGGGCTGTTTCCCGGCGCCGGCGGCACGCAGCGCGTGCCGCGCCTGATGGACACGCAGAGCGCGCTGCAGATGCTGCTGAAGGGCGACAACGTTCCCGCCCAGCGCGCCAAGATGATGAACCTCGTGCACGAGATCGCACCGCGCGCCGAGATCGTCGCGCGCGCCAAAGCGTGGATCGTCGGCGGGGGCAAACCCGTCGCGCCGTGGGACGATCCGAAGTTCAAGGCGCCGACGAAAGTGTTCTCGCCGGCCGGCATGATGATCTGGCCCGCCGCCAACGCGCTCTACCGGCGCGAGACTTACGACAACTATCCGGCCGCGCGCGCCATTCTCAAATGCGTGTACGAGGGGCTGCAACTGCCGATGGATCTCGCGCTGAAGGTCGAGAGCCGGTATTTCGCACAGATCCTGCGCTCGAAGGAAGCGACGGCGATGATCCGCTCGCTGTTCCTGTCCATGCAGGAACTGAACAAGGGCGCGCGCCGTCCCAAGACCGAGCCGAAAACGAACCTCAGGAAGATCGGCGTGATCGGCGCGGGGTTCATGGGCGCAGGCATCGCCTATGTGACGGCCGCCGCCGGCGCGCAGGTGGTGCTGATCGACCGCGACCAGGCAAGCGCCGACAAGGGCAAGGCGCATTCCGACGCGCTGGTGAGCGCGCGCGTCGCCAAGGGGCGCGCGAGCGCGGCGGACAGGGACGCGCTGCTCGCGCGCATCCAGCCGTCGGCCGACTACAACGATCTCAAGGGTTGCGATCTGGTGATCGAAGCCGTGTTCGAGGATCGCGCGGTGAAGGCGGACACGACGAAGAAGACGCAGGCCGTGCTCGGGCCGGACGTCGTCTTCGCCTCCAACACATCCACGCTGCCGATCACGTCGCTGGCGGCGGAAGCGCAGAAGGCGGAGAATTTCATCGGCATCCATTTCTTCTCGCCCGTCGACAAGATGTTGCTGGTCGAGATCATCATGGGCGAAAAGACAGGCGATAAAGCGCTCGCCGCCGCGCTCGACTACGTGCGGCTCATCAGGAAGACGCCGATCGTCGTCAACGACACGCGCGGCTTCTTCGCCAACCGCTGCGTCGGCCGTTACATCGCCGAAGGCCATCTCATGCTGATGGAGGGCGTGCCGCCGGCGATGATCGAGAACGTGGCGCGCATGGCCGGCATGCCGGTCGGCCCGCTGTCGCTCAACGACGAAGTGGCGATCGACCTGTCCTGGCGCGTGGTGCAGGCGACGAAGAAGGACCTCGGCGAGCAGGCCGTCGATCCCGCGCAGGAGAAGCTCATCAGGACGATGGCGGTCGATCTCGAACGCTTCGGCCGCAAGAACGGCAAGGGCTTCTACGATTATCCGAAGGACGGCAGGAAGAAGCTGTGGCCGGGCCTCGCCGACATCGCCGGCAAGCGGCTCGATCCCGATGCGCTCGACGTGGAGGAGCTGAAGCAGCGCTTTCTCGTCGTGCAGGCGGTGGAGGCCGCGCGCACGATGGCCGAGGGCGTCGTGACCGATCCGCGCGAGGCGGACGTGGGCTCCATTCTCGGTTTCGGCTTCGCGCCCTACACCGGCGGCGTGATCGGATATATCGACGGCATGGGCGCGGCCGCCTTCGTCGCGCTGTGCGACAGGCTGACGGCGAAATACGGCGACCGCTTCGCGCCGCCCGCTCTGCTGCGCGAGATGGCGCAGAAGGGCGAAACGTTCTACGGCAGGTTCGCGGCCGCGAAAGCGGCTTGAGATCGCCGCCGGCGCGGCCTACATAACGGCGCGGGCGATAAGCTCGCGCCGTTTTTTCATCCGCGATCCGTATGACGCTCTGGCTACGCCTTCTCCTGCTCATTCTCACGCTGCCATTTCAGCGCCGCGTGCGGCCGTCCGAGGGCGTGACGCAACGCCGGCGCGTGCTGCCGAGCGACGTCGATCTCAATTTCCACATGACCAACAGCCGCTATGCCTCGTTCGCCGATCTCGCGCGGCTTGGGCTGATGGTGCGCACGGGCCTGTTGAAGACCGCGTTCCGCAATGAGTGGCGGCCGATGTTGATGGCCTCGAAAATCCGCTTCCGGCGCGAGCTCAAGCCGTTCCAGGCGTTCCGGGTGGAGACGCGGCTGCGCTGGTGGAACGAGACGAGCGCGATCTTCGAAGTGCGATTCATCGGCCGCGGGCGCGACGGCGACGACATTCTGGCCGCCAATTCGCTGGAGCGGGGCGTGTTCTATTCGCGCAAGGACAAGCGTTTCGTGCCGGTGACGGAAGTGCTGGCCGCGATGGGCGCGGCGCCGGCCGAACCGCCGGAGCCCACGCCCGAAATCGTCGCCTTCGCCAAAGCCGAAGAGGAAATGCGCAAAGCGGCGTGACGGGTTTCGCGCGCCGCGGTCATTGCTCTATGCTGGCGCGGACCCTTGCGCCGCCAGACAGATGACAGACACAGAACCCGCGCCCATCGACGTCGTCACGCCCGCGTCCCGCCTCATCGGCCGGCGCTGGATCGGCGTCGATCCGCAGACGGGCGTCGCGCGCGCCGCGTTCCTCGCGCGCGAGGAATTCGCCAACCGGCACGGCATCGTGCACGGCGGATTTCTGGCCGCGATGCTCGATTCCGGCGCGGGCTTCGCGCTGCTCGGCACGCTGCCGCCCGATCGCACGATGGTGACGGCGCGGCTCGACGTGGAGTTTCTCAAGCCCGCGCCGCTCGGGCCGTTCGAGACGCACGCGCGCGTGGTCTCGCGAGATGCGCGCGGCGCGATCGTGACGGCGGATC
The DNA here is from genome assembly GCA_937870755.1 of uncultured Methylocystaceae bacterium. Taxonomy (GTDB): domain Bacteria; phylum Pseudomonadota; class Alphaproteobacteria; order Rhizobiales; family Beijerinckiaceae; genus JAJXWB01. The sequence continues at coordinate 12,830 of CALMZV010000137.1, read as the reverse complement.
TTATCGCGCCGGACGGCGTGGTGGTTGCGCGGGCGCAGGCGTCCATGCGGTTCATACGGCGCGCGAAAACCGACGACCGGGGAGAGCCATGATGGCGCAATCGCTCGATTATTACTTCACGCTCGTCTCGCCCTGGGCCTATATCGGGCACGACCTGTTCACGGACCTGGCGCGCAGGCACGGCGCGCGCATCGTCTACAAACCGGTCAATCTCGGCGAGGTGTTTCCCAATTCCGGCGGCCTGCCGCTCGCCAGGCGCCATCCGCTGCGCGTCGCCTATCGCGGCATGGAGCTGCAACGCTGGCGCGAGCGGCGCGGCCTGTCGTTCTCGCTGAAGCCGAAACACTGGCCGTTCGATCCCACGCTCGCCGACTGCGTGGCGGTCGCGCTCGCGCAGCGCGGCGAAGACCCCGGCCCCTACGTGTCCGCCGCATTCAAGGCGGTGTTCGAAGCCGAACGCGACATGGGCGACAGCGCGGAGATCGGGCGCGTCCTGTCGGCGCTCGGCCACCATGCCGACGTTCTGATCGCGGATGCGCAATCGGCGCCGATCCGCGCCGCCTATGCGCAGAATTCGCAGGATGCGCTCGCCGCAGGCGTGTTCGGGTCGCCCTCCTACGTGCGCGCGGGCGAAGTGTTCTGGGGGCAGGACCGCATCGAACTGCTGGCGGACGCGCTTCAGTCCGGGCGCGCGCCGTTCCGGCCGCTTTGAGCCGTTACTCGGCCGCATCGCGCAGCGCGCGCCATTGCGAGAGCAATGCGCGCAGCGCGGCTGGTTTCAGCGGCTTCGGCAGAACGCGGATGTTGTTTTCGACCGCCCGCAGGCGAATGCCCTCGGTGCGATCGGCGGTCGCCAGAACCGCCGGCAGCGTCGCGCCGTAGCGCGCGCGCAGCACCGCGATGGCCATGAATCCATCCTCCGAATTGTCGAGGTGATAGTCGGCGATGACGACATCGGGCGCGCGGCCGATGCGTTCGAGGCTCTCGAGCATCTCCTGCATGGAGCCGGCGGCCGACACCTGGCAGCCCCATCCGCCGAGCATGGTCGACATGCCTTCGAGAATGCGCGGCTCGTTGTCGATGGCGCAGACGAGCATGCCCGACAGGGACTGCTGACCGGCGTTGACGGGCGCGCGCATGGCGGGCTGTCCGGCGACCGGCACGGCGATGGCGCGAGGCGCATCGAGCGAGAACACAGAACCTTTGCCGAGCGTGGAGCGCATGACGATGCCGACATCGAGCACGCGCGCGATGCGTTCCACGATCGACAGGCCCAGCCCCAGCCCCGGCGCGCTGCGCTGCGCGGATTCGAGCCGCGCGAATTCGCGGAACACGTCCCTGCGCGCGCTTTCGGGAATGCCGACGCCGGTGTCCCAAATTTCGATCCGCACGCGGTCCGCGCCCGCGCGGCGCACGCCGACGAGCACCTTGCCGCGCGGCGTATATTTGACCGCGTTCGACACCAGGTTCTGCAACATGCGGCGCAACAGGCGGCGGTCCGAACGCACGGCCGCGCTCGTCGGGACGAACGTCAGTTTCAATCCCTTGGCCGCCGCCAGCGGCTCGAACTCGATCTTCAGCTGCGCGAACAGTTCGTCCACGCGCATGGGCGCGATCTCCGCGTTCATCGCGCCGGCGTCTAGCCGCGAAATGTCGAGCAGCGTCGTGAGGATTTCCTCGACCGCCTCCAGCGAAGCATCGACATTTTCCGACAGCGTGCGCAATCGCTCCGGCTCCTGCGACTCGCGCGCCTGTTCCGACAGCGAGGTGGCGTAGAGTCGCGCGGCGTTCAGCGGTTGCAGCAGATCGTGACTGGCGGCGGCCAGAAAGCGCGTTTTCGAAAGATTGGCGTCCTCGGCCGTCGCCTTCGCGGATTCGAGTTCGCGATTGAGCCGTTCCAGATCGTTGGTGCGGTCGCGCACGCGTTGTTCGAGCGTTTCGTTGGTCGCTTCCAGCGCCTCCTCCGCCTCCACCTGCGCGGTCACGTCGGTATAGGTCGTCACGTAACCGCCGTCAGGCATGACGGCCGAGCGCACCTCGATCACGCGGTTGGACGGGTTCAGCCGAACGCGCGAGGGCCGGCGCTCGTTGAGCACCAGATCGAGCCGGCGGCGCACGATGTCCTCGATCGGCCCCAGCCCGTAGAGACCGCGCTGCGCATTGAACCGCACGATCTCCTGAAGCTCCACGCCGACGCGCAGCACGTCCTGCGGCAGATCGAACAGATCGCGATATTCGCGGTTCCAGCAGATGAGGCGCTGGTCGCGGTCGTAGACGGTGATGCCCTGGCGCGCGAAATCGAGCGCGTATTGCAGAAGATCGCGATTATACTGGATCGCGGCGGAGGCTTCATCGACAAGCCGCAGCGCGGCCTTGTGCGACACGGTGCGGCGCTTAAGCACGAGCGACAGCACCAGCCGCGAGGAGGCCGCGCCGATGGCGGACGCCAGCAGCCGTTCGGCGAAACGCAAAGTATGCACGTCCGCCTCGGTCGCGCGGTCGCGCGCCACGCCGCGCGAGGCGAAGAAGGAATCGAACGAGGAGCGCGCGCGTTCCGCGCCCAGATAGCGCGCCACCGTCGCCTCGAGTTCGCCCGCCGTCACGCTGGAGCGCCAGAGGCGGAACGCGCCCGGCGACTGCGCATCGCGCTGGCGCACGAAATTGGCGGCCTGCAAACGCTCGATGCGCGAGGGCCGGCGCCACAGCGATACGCCGACGAAGATCGCGAGATTTGCGGCCAGCGACACGAAGACGCCATGCGCGAACTGCGGCAGCGGCAGGCCGAACAACGCGGTCGGCCGCAGCAACGCCACGCCGTAAGGTCCTTCGGCCATCAGCGTCTGCAACGGCGGCCACAGATGGGCCATCGACGGCAGGACGAGCGTGTAGAGCCACAACAGGCCGCCGGCGACGATGCCCAGAATGGCGCCCAGCCCCGTGCCGCCGCGCCAGAAAAGCCCTCCGAAAAACGCCGGCGCGATCTGCCCGATACAGGCGAACGAGATGAGGCCGATGGAGGCGAGCGCGATGTCGGAGGAAACACGCAGATAGGCGTAGCCGAGCGCGAGAATGACGAGAATGGCGACGCGCCGTACGAGCAGAACGCGCGAACCGAGTTCGCCGCTGTCGCTGGCCCCCAGCGTGCGCCGCGCGCGCAGATAGAGGGGCAGGACGAGATCGTTCGACACGGTGATCGACAGCGCCACGCATTCGACGACGATCATGGCTGTGGCGGCCGAAATGCCGCCAAGCATCGCCAGCAGCGCGAGCCAGTTCTGGCCCGCCAGCAGCGGCAGCGCGAGCACCGTCATGTCGCGGTCGATGGCGCCGTCGGAGAAATTGATCAGGCCGGCGATGGCCAGCGGCACGACGAAAATGTTGATGGCGACGAGATAGAGTGGAAAAAGCCAGGTGGCCGCGTCGATGTCGCGCTCGTCGCGGTTCTCCACGATCGTCACATGAAACTGGCGCGGAAGCAGCACGATGGCCATCGCCGACAGGAGAGTCATGGCCGTCAGCGTCGCCCAGTCGGGGCTCTGCGAGAAGATCCTGTGGATCTTCGGCGTCTCCATCGCGCGCGACCACAGATCCGAGAAGCCGCCGAACGCGCCCCATGTCACGACGGCGCCGACCACGATGAAGGCGACGAGCTTGACGAGCGATTCCGTGGCGATCGCCAGCATCAGCCCGTCCTGGTGCTCGGTCGCGTCCACACGCCGCGTGCCGAACGCCATCGCGAAACCGGCCAGCACCAGCGCCACCACCAGCGAGGAATGGAGCGGCTTGGGATCGGCCACGAGCTGGCCGGCGTCGATGGAGCCGAGCACGAGTTCGAGCGCGGCGGCGACGGCCTTCAGTTGCAGCGCGATGTAGGGCACCGCGCCGATCACGCACAGCAGCGCCACGCAGATGGCGACGCTCTCGGCCTTGCCGTAGCGGGCTGCGACGAAGTCGGCGACAGACGTGATGTTCTGCGACTTGGCGAGCAGAGCCATGCGCTTGATGAGCGGTCGCCCGAAGGCGATGACCAGCAGCGGGCCGATGTAAATTGGCAGGAATTGCAGGCCGGAGGTGGAGGCCAGACCCACCGAGCCGAAAAACGTCCACGACGTGCAGTAGACGCCCAGACCGAGCGCGTAGACCGACGTTTGCAGCGGACTGCGCCCGCGACCGAGGCCGCGCCGGTCGCCCGTATGCGCAATGGCGAACAAAGCGCAGATGTAGGCCAGCGTCGTGAGAACGGCCGCCCAACCCGCCATGCCCAACTCCCCGCGCCGCGCAGCCCCCGCTTTCGGCTTGCCGCCTTCAATTTATCCGCTAGGCTCCGCGCTGTCCCGGAAAATGCATTGCGAAAAAGGGGGTAGTGAAATGTTGCAGGATTTCAAAAACTTCGCACTCAAAGGCAATGTTCTGGACATGGCGGTCGGCGTCATCATCGGCGCGGCCTTTTCCAAGATCGTGGATTCGCTCGTCGGCGACGTCATCATGCCGATCATTGGCGCGATCACCGGCGGGATCGACTTCTCGAACTACTTCGTCCGCCTGTCCTCGAAAATTCCGCCGGACGTCGTCGCCTACGCCGACGCCAAGAAGGCCGGCGCGGTGCTCGGCTATGGTCAGTTCATCACCTATGTGGTCAATTTCCTCATCGTCGCCTTCGTGCTGTTCATGGTCATCAGGCAGTTCGAACGGTTGAAGAAGAAGACTCCGCCCGCGCCGGAGGCGCCGCCCGCGCCCTCGCGCAGCGAAGCGCTGCTGGAGGAAATTCGCGACACGCTCGCCAAGCGCTGAGGTTTCCCGCAATCCAACAGAAGCAAGGGCGGCCTTGGCCGCCCTTCGCATGTCCGGCCGCAGCACCCCGCGCCCCATGACCGATCCGCCCGCCAGCCGTCAGTCCAACCTCGCCAACCTCGCCAACCTCGCCAAGCTCGCGCTCATGGTCGCGGTCGCTTTCGCCGGCGGCTGGGCGGTCGACCGGATCGGCGCGCCTGCCGGCTGGCTGTCGGGATCGATGCTCGCGACGGCGGCGCTGGCGGCGGCCAATCTCGCGGCGCCGCTCCCCGGTTCGTTCCGCTGGATCGCGATGATCCTCTCGGGGATCGTGATCGGATCGGCCGCGACGCCGGACGTGATGAAGAGCATGGCGGCCTATCCGGCCTCGCTGGCGCTGATGCTGGCCGCGGTCGTGGTCTCGACCATTGTGTGCGAGCGATTTCTCGTGCGCTTTCCCGGCTGGTCGCCCGCCACCGCCTTCTTCGCCGCCGTGCCGGGCGCGCTTTCCTACGTCTTCGCGATGGCGACGACGGTCCCGAACGCGGACCTGCGCCGCGTGGCGGTCGTGCAGGTGCTGCGCGTTTTTCTCCTGATGGGGCTTGCGCCTTTGATCGTCGCCGAGAGCGGCGCATCGATCGGCGGCGCGCCCTCGGGCGCGGTCGATTCGGCGGCCACGCTCGCCATTCTCCTGCCGGTCGGCGCGGCGGCGGGCTTCGCGCTGGAGAAGGCGCGGGTCGCCGGCGGGCTGTTGTTCGGCGCGATGATCGTGTCGGGTCTCGCGCACGCCATCGGCTGGGCGCCGGGGCGCCCGCCGGCCCTGGCGACCATCGGCGCGCAGGTCGCCATCGGCCTGTGGGTTGGCGCGCGGTTCGTCGATTTCGAATGGCGCCTGCTCGGCCGCTCGGCCGCGGCGGCCTTCGGCGCCTTTGCGCTCGCCGTGGCGGTCACCGCCGTCTTCGCGGCGCTCGCCACATTCGCGCTGTCCATTCCCTTCGCCCAGACGGCGATCGCGTTCGCGCCCGGCGGGCTGGAGGCGATGACGCTGCTGGCCTTCGCGCTCGGACTGGATCCGCTCTATGTCGGCGCGCATCATCTGGCGCGCTTCATGGCGATCGCCATGGCGCTGCCGTTCGCGATGCGCCTGCGCGCGCGATTCGACGACCGACAAAAATAAAAGCCCGGCCTTGCGGCCGGGCTTTCGCAGCGCCTGTGCGCGGTCTCAGTATTTCGCGACGACCGGCGCGTTCGCCCAGCCAAAGCGATAGTTGAGGCCCACGCGGGCGATATGTCCGTCGTGACGGCTCTTGAGAGCGCCGCCGATGACATAGCGCACCGCGCCGTTGGGGAACGTGCCGGCAAGCATATAGCCCGCCTCGGTCGAGCCGAGATCGTAGTAGAGATATTCGGCCTTGGCGCTCCAGTTCCGCGCGAAAGCCCATTCCAGGCCGGCGCCGGCCGTCCAACCGACGCGGGTGGACGACATCGCGCCGCCGGCGAAACCGGTCAGGTTCGGTCCGGGATGGAATTGCGACACCGCGAACGTCGACTTCACGCCGCCATAGGCGAGGCCGCCGGTTGCGTAAACGAGCAGCGCGGGCGAAGCCAGAAGTCCCAGGCGGGCGCGGGCCGTTCCCAGCCATTCCACGCGATTGTCGACCGTGGCGAGCGCGAACAGGCCCAGACCGTTGGGCGTGGGCGCCGCGCCGAAGCCATTCGCGACGCTGCTGGCGCCGGCGAGGCCCTGGATGTCCGCCTCCAGCCCCGCCACGAGATGCGATCCAAGCTGGAGATTATAGCCGATCTGCGCGCCGCCGATGAAGCCGAGCTTGTTCTCGGGAACGTAGACGCCGGTGGAGGCGAGCGCCGCCGCCTGGAGAATCGCGGGATTGCCGCCGTTGTTGAGCAGACCGAAGGCGCCCGCATCCACCGACCGCGCCGCGCTGCGCGTCAGGCCGGCGTTCAGGCCGATATAAAGGCCCGTCCACGTCGCGACCGGCGCCGGGGCGATGTAAGCAGGCGCCTTGGCGCGCGAGGGCAAGTCCGCGGCGGCCGCCATGGAGGCGGTCATGACCAGCGCGGAAGCGCAGGCCATCAAACCAGTTCTTTTCATACGCATCTCCCTCGGACTCGGCGCTGCCCCCGCCTTGTCCTGACCTTTTCGAGGCGGTCGACGACCGACCGCACTTGGTTCGTATATCAACAGAACAAAACTTCTCCTTCGGCCAGATCAATTCCAGCCGCTTTTCCGACCAAATTCAGCATGTTACCAGTTTCTGTGGTCCGGCGGCCACACTGTCGGGGCGCAAAAAAGCGCCGGGCGAAGCCCGGCGCAATCGACGCTCGCAGATTAGCGGATTCGGTTATTCGGCAGCCTTGCGGAACTCGGGATAGACGCAGTTGGCGTCGGCCGCCAGATCGATGTTGGATTCGGCCGGCGGTTCGACGAACGGCAGGTCGAGCGTCGTCCACACGTCGACGAGGGCCTCGACCAGTTCGGCGATCAGCGCATCCGTATGCAGCGGCGTCGGCGTGATGCGCAGACGCTCCGCGCCGCGCGGCACGGTCGGATAGTTGATCGGCTGGATGTAGATGCCGTGGCGCTCCAGCAGCAGGTCGCTCGCCGCCTTGCACTTCTCGGCGTCGTGCACCATCACCGGAACGATGTGCGACGGATTGGGCAGCACCGGCAGGCCGGCCGCTTCCAGCGCGTGTTTGGTCATGACCGACTGGCGCTGATGGGCGGCGCGCAGATCCGGACGGTTTTTCAGTTCGCGCACCGAGGCGCAGGCGGCCGCCGCCACCGCCGGCGGCAGGGCGGTCGTGAAAATGAAGGACGGCGCATAGGAGCGCACTGCGTCGATCACCGCCGCGCTGGCGGCGATGTAACCGCCGAGCGTGCCGAAGCCCTTGGCGAGCGTGCCCTCGATGACGTCGATGCGATGCATGACGTTGTCGCGCTCGCACACGCCTGCGCCGCGCGCGCCATACATGCCGACAGCGTGCACCTCGTCGATATAGGTCATCGCGCCGTATTTCTCGGCCAGATCGGCGATGGCGTTGATGGGGGCGATGTCGCCGTCCATCGAATACAGGCTCTCGAACACGATCAGTTTCGGCCGGTCGCCGGCCTCGATCAGCAATTGTTCGAGATGTTCGAGATCATTGTGGCGCCACACTTTCCGCTCGGAACTGGCGCGGCGGATGCCCTCGATCATCGAATTGTGGTTGAGCGCGTCCGACAGGATGAGGCAGTTGGGGATGAGGTCGGCGATCGTGGAAATCCCGGCGAGATTGGATATCCAGCCCGAGGTGAAGACGAGCGCGGCCTCCTTGCCGTGCAGGTCGGCGAGTTCCGCCTCCAGCTGCACCAGCGGATGATTCGTGCCGGAGATGTTGCGCGTGCCGCCCGCGCCCACGCCCATGCGCCCGGCCGTTTCCTGCATCGCAGCGATCGGCGCGGGATGGCGGCCCATGCCCAGATAATCGTTGGAGCACCAGATGGTGACATCGCGGGCCTCGCCCCCCTCCGGGCGCCAGGTGGCGCGGGGGAACGTTTCGGCGCTGCGCTCCAGATCGGCGAACACCCGGTAGCGTCGCTCGTTACGCAACTGGCCGATGGCGGCGTCGAAAAAGCGCCGATAGTCCATGGTCACATCCTCTCCTGCCGCTGGACGCCCCGATACGCGGCGTCCCCCGACCCTACACTTGATAACGGTTCCAAGCTGGAGATGCGAGCGGTCAGATCGCCTCACCCGTTCTTAACGGTTCCATTGTGTCCGCCCGAACGGTCCGGTCCTTGATTTACGTCAGGCGGCGCAAAAAAACGGCCGGATTTCCATCCGGCCGTCCCATCGCCTGCGCCGGCGGCGCCGATCAGCGCACCACCACCCCGCGGGCGCGTCCGCCGCGCACGCGGCACGAGCAGCCCGAGCCGAGGGGCGCGGGGTCGTACAATTCGCAGGTCTTCACGCGGGTCGCGCAGTATTCGCCATAGCCGACGTCTTCCACGTAGTCGTCGTAGACGTAGGGCGTCTGGCCGTAGACGTACGGCGCGACCAGCGCCCCGCCGAAGGCCGGCCCCCAGTAGTGCGGGCGCGGGCGCGGGCGCCAGGCGTGACCGGGGTGCGGCCTGGGAAAGCCGGGCTGCGCCACCGGCGGGCGCGGCGGGCGCGGGCCGCCCCAGCCCGGTTGCGGGGCCGGTGCGACGGGCGCGACCCACGGCGGGCGGGCGCCCGTGACAGCCCCGCCGCCAAGGCGCGGCTGCATGGGCGCCGGCGCGACCACGGCCGGGCCGCGAGGCCCGAAGCCCTGCGCGCCGCCCATCGCGGGCGGCGCGGCGGGCGCGACGCGCGCGGCAGGCGGGGCAAAGCCGCCGCCCTGCGCCCCGGTCTGCGCCAGCGCCACGCCCGGCGCGGCCAGCGCACACGCGACCGCCCCGGCGCGCAGGAAGCCGGCGATATGCAAATTCCTGCTCATCAGCGAAATCTCCAAAACGAAGCCCGTTCTCTATTTAGGAACGCGCGAGCCGGAAAAAGGCGCCGCACGCATGTCGGCGATTTTTTTTCGGCCCCGCACAGGCGCGACCTCGATCACCAGCGGCCGCGCGACATAGCCGCGGTCGCCCTGCGCCAGCCTGCCCTGCACATGCGTGACGTAGTAGGCGCCGCCGGACGGCGCGGGCGCCTGCGTGGCGACGGCGCCCGCCTCGTCGCGCACGGCGGCGTAGGGATCGTAGGCTGGATAAAGCCCCGGACCGACGAAGCCGCGCGCATGGCGACGATGCTGGGCGAAGGGCGGACGCAAATGGCCGGGGGCGCCGAAAACGGGCGGCGGCTTGTGGGGCATGACGTGGGGCGCGGGCCGGTGCGGCATGGGCCCCGGTCCGCCCGCCAACGCGGCGGACGCCGCGAGAATTCCGAACGCCGCCAGGGGCGGCAGCACAAGCCTACGCATGACGCCTACTCCTTCACGAACGGCGGCGACGCGCCGCCGCCACAATCGTTACCACACTCTTGATGCGCCGTCCTATCATCGCGCCCTGGCGCCCCCGCAGAGGAGACCCCCGATCGATGCGCGCGCTCCTGAACGCCCTTGTTTCGGAAATCGTGAAGACCGGTTCGCTCGAGGTGATCTACGCCGACGGCGCCCGCCAGACGTTCGGCGACGGGTCCGGCCCGCCTATCGTGGCGCGGTTCGCCGATGCGCGCGCGCCCTTCGATCTGATGCGCAATCCCGAACTCGCGTTCGGCGAACTCTACATGGACGGGCGGCTTCTGCTCGAACGGGGCGCGCTGATCGATCTGGCCGCGCTGCTGGCGAAAAACGCGGTGCGCCGCGAAGCGCCGAAGATTCTCAACGTCATTCGCAAGGGGCGCGATTTCGTGTCGATTTTCGCCACGCGCAACCCGCGCGGCAAGGCGCGCGCGAACGTCGCGCATCACTACGATCTCGACGGGCGGCTCTACGATCTGTTTCTCGATTCCGACCGGCAGTATTCCTGCGCCTATTTCGACCGGCCGGGCATGAGCCTCGACGAGGCGCAACTCGCCAAGAAGCGGCACATCGCCGCGAAACTGCTGCTCGCGCCGGGCCAGCGCGCGCTCGACATCGGTTGCGGCTGGGGCGGCATGGCGCTCTACCTGGCGCGCCACTGCGGCGCGCATGTCACCGGCATCACCCTCTCGCAGGAACAACTCGCCGGCGCGCAGACGCGCGCGGCCGAGGCGGGCCTTGCCGAGCGCGCGCGCTTCCGGCTGGAAGACTATCGCGACACGCAGGAGACGTTCGACCGCATCGTCTCCGTCGGCATGTTCGAACATGTCGGGCCGAGCAACTACGACGCCTATTTCGGCAAGATCGCGCAATGCCTCAGTCCGGACGGCGTGGCGCTGGTGCACACCATCGGCCGGCCCGACGGGCCGGGAGCGGTCAATCCCTGGGTGACGAAATACATCTTCCCCGGCGGCTACATACCCGCGCTGTCGGAGATTGCGGCGTCGGTCGAACGCGTCGGGCTATTCATCACCGACGTCGAAATCCTGCGCATGCATTACGCCGAAACGCTGAAGGCGTGGCGCGAGCGCTTTCTGGCGCGGCGCGAGGAAGCCAGGGCGCTCTACGACGAGCGCTTCTGCCGGATGTGGGAGTTCTATCTCGCGCTGTCGGAAACCGCGTTCCGCTACGAAGGCGAATGTGTGTTCCAGGTGCAACTGGCGCGCCGGCACGACGCGCCGCCGATCACGCGCGACTATATCGTGGAGGCGGAACGGCGGCTGCGCGCCTGCGAGACGCGCGAGGGCGCGTTTGCGACAGCGTGACGCTCAGAAAGAATTGAGCGGAACGAAACCGCCCGCCCCCACTCGCGCCGACGGGCGCGCAGCGGCGGCGTCGATCAGCGGAAACTGATGGATGGTCGGCTCATGCTCGCGCCCGGCCCCGTTCCGCGATCCCACGAAGGGAACGCGTAGTTGTCGCGAACGAACGCGCGCCGCCCATCCTCAACCGTTCTGCCCCGTCAGCAGCGGGGTGATGCGGCGCACGGTCACGCGCCGGTTTTCGCGGCTCGCCTCCTGCGTCTGCGCTTTCAGGTGCTGCTCGCCGTAGCCCTGGGTCGTGAGGTTTTCCGGCGGCACGTTGAACTGCGTGGTGAGCACGGCCGCGACCGCCTGCGCGCGCCGGTCCGACAGCGACAGGTTGTCGACATCGGCGCCCACGGCGTCCGTATGACCCTCGATGAGGAACACCTCGCTGGCGTTGCGCGCGATGGCCTCGTTGAGCGCGCGCGCCACCACCGCGAGGCGCGCGGCCTCCTGCGGCTCGACGGTCCATGAGCCGGACGCGAAATTGATCGTGTTGACATCCACGCTACGCGTGTAGGCGCGCACGGTGGGGCTGTAGCGCACTTCGTCCAGCGTGAAGCGACGCGGCACGGGCGCGACCGGCGGCGCGGACAACGTATCGTAGATCAGCCGCTCGTCGGCGGCGCCCGCGTCCACGATGTAGCGTTCCGGCGCCAGACGCATCTGCGGGGGCGGCAGCACCACAACCTCCTCCGCGAAATTGCGCGGCCCGCCGCCGAACCGGTTGTCGATGATGACGATCTCGGCGCCGTCGGGCGTGCGGCGCACGCGGCGCACGAGATGGCCGCCGGCGTCCGTATAGGTGACGATCTGATCCCCGTTGGGCCGCCGATAGACGGACACGTATTCGTCGCCGCGCCGCTCGGAGCGGAAATCGCCGCCGAGGTTGCGAAACCGCTCGTTCTCGTCGTGGCGCAGATAATAGCGGTCGTCCTCGCGCACGATGGTGCGACCGGGTTCGAACCACAGGCTGGCGCCGTCCTGGTTCACCTCGCGGCGCTGGCCGCGAATGTCGTCGATGCCGCGGGCGGACGCGCCGCCTTGTTGCAACATGAAGCCGCCGGCAAGACCCGCGGCGGCGCCGATGGCGGCCGCGGCGGCCGGGCTCATGCGGCCCTTCTGGGCGGCGGCGGGCGCGCGGGGGGCGGCGTCCGGCACACGCGGCGGGACGACGGGAGCGGCGACCGGCGGGGCGGGCGGCGGCGCGCCGGTGGGGGCGACCGGCTGCGCGGCGGGCGCCGCGGGCTGGCCGGGCGGCGGCGCGCCAGCCGGGGCGGCCGGCGGCGCGCCGACACGCGGCGCGGGCGCGCCTGCGCCGGGCCGCTGGAGCGGCGCGCCCGTGCCGGGCGCGGCCGGAGTGGAAGCAGGAGAAGCGGGCCCCGGCGGCGAGGGAGAAGCGGGCGCCATGCGCGGACCGGCGGGCGGCGTGGCCTGCGCGGGCGCGGCTGGCCTGGGGGCCGCGGGTCTGGGCGCGGCCGTTGCGGGCGCGGCCGGCGTCGATGGCGCAACGGTCGGCCTGGAGGCCGCCGGGGGCGCAACGGCGGGCCTGGGGGCCGCCGCCGGGGGCGCAACGCGCGTCGCGGGCGCCGCAGCGGGCGGCCGCGGCTGTGCGGCGCGCGGGGCAGCCGGCGCCGCGGGCGCCGCCGGCTTGGGCCCCGTAACCGCCGGCGCCGCCGGCGGGGGGGCCGGGACCGCCGG
>CALMZV010000136.1 GCA_937870755.1 uncultured Methylocystaceae bacterium | reverse complement strand
CCGGCGCCGGTCGAACTCGTGCATCCACGCGAATTCCACGCTCGGCCTCAACGTCGAAATGGCTGCCGCCGCCGCACAGCGTGCCGGGCGGCGAGCCGCCGGAGGTCCTGAACTGAACCGAATCCACCAGGCCGCCCGGCAGCGTCAGGAACGATGGCAGCGACGTGTTAAGCGTGAAGGTCGTGTCGTAGACCACGTCGCCGTTGCGCCGGCCGATGATTTCGAGAGACAGCGGCTCGTGCCATGCGGCCGTGAAATACCCGCGCGAGAGCTTGAACGGAACGCCGCCGATGCTCGAGATGGCGCCGTCGCCGCCGCCGCCGTTGAAGACGACGTTTGGCGCGCTGATCGTGCCGTTCTTGTAGCCGGAGTTCTGGCAGTAAATGCCGGGGTCCGTGTTGAGCGTGTAGAAGTTTGACCACGCGACGCCCCCGTAGCCGGCCGGCAGGGTCTCAAAATGTCCGAACGTATCGAAGTCGAGCGTGATGGTGGTCGCCGCCATGGCGCCCGCGCCATGTATGGCGAGCGCCGCGACCGCGACGCTTCTCAGGATTTTGGTACGCACGTTTCACCGCCCCCAAGGGATCACCGTTCCGCGAGCGCGCGATCGCGTCGCGGCGGCTGAATGGGGCGACCGGAGCGGTGCGAGCGTCTGCCCCGCGTTGCGACCAGAAGCTCGGCCGTATCCCACATCAAATCGATCACATGCGAACCAGCTTCCGCAAGGGAAACCTGTTAAGTGACCGTTACTTAAGCGGGAGCTGCGGCGTCATGCCGCATGCGCGCGCAGGCTATGTCCAACATCGATTAACGAATGACGAATATTGATTATCGTCAGTCGCCATGACTTATGTGAGCGGCTTTCACCCCGGCCACGGCTTCGCGATGTCGATCATGTCCCCTAGATTTTTGTCCGCTCTGGGCCTTGCGCTCTCTGTGGCCGCCCCGGCGCTTGCCGAGCCGCAGCCCGTCGACCGCTCGCTGAAGCCGGTTCTGGTCGCTCCGGTGCATTATTCCAGCGAGACCGACCAGCGCACGTTCGTGGCCATCATCCGCCCGCGCGTGGAGGCGGACCTCGGGTTCCGCGTGCCCGGCAAGGTCGCGCGCCGGCTGGTGGACGTCGGCCGCGCGGTGAAGGCGGGCGAGCCGCTCGCCGAACTCGATACGACCGACCTCAGGCTCCAGAAGGAGCAGGCGGAGGCCGAACTTGCGGCGTCCGCCCGCGCGCTGGAACAGGCCCGCATCGACGAACAGCGCGCCGTCGTCCTCAACGAGCGGCGCGTCGCCTCCAACGCCGCGCGCGATCGTGCGCAGACCGCGCTCGAGGAAATGCGCAGCCGCAACCTGCGCGCCCAGCGCGCGGCCGAACTCGCCCGCAATGCGCTCGACTATGCGGTGCTGCGCGCCGATTCCGACGGACTGGTGTCCGCGACCATGATCGAGCCGGGTCAGGTCGTCGCCGCCGGGCAGCCGGCGGCGCGCCTTGCCCGCGCCGGCGAGAGGGAGGCCGCCGTCGCCATTCCCGAGGCCTATGTCGCGCGTGTGCGCGATGGCGCGGCGACGCTGTCGCTGTGGTCCGCGCCGGACCGGCTTTACAAGGCGAGGCTGCGCGAACTGAGCCCGAGCGCCGATCCGGTCGCGCGGACCTTCGCCGCGCGTTTTTCCATTCTGGAGCCGGACGCGACCATCGCCCTCGGCATGAGCGCCACGCTCTCCATCGCCAATGTCGGCGAAACGAAACTCGCGCGCGTGCCCCTGTCGGCCTTGTTCAACCAGGGCAAGGGGCCGGCGCTCTGGACCGTGTCGAACGACGGCGCGCTGGCGCTCAAGCGCGTGGCGGTCGCGCGCTATGACGGGCGCGATGCGCTGATCGCCGGCGGCGTGGACGAAGGCGAGCGGGTCGTCGTGCTCGGCGTGCAGAAACTCGATCCGGCCGTGAAAGTGCGGCCCGTGACCGAAATCGCTTACTGACAGGCCCGGAGACAAGCGCGATGCGCCGCCTCAATCTTTCGCACTGGGCCGTGACGCATCAGGCGCTGGTCTTTTTTCTCATTCTCGTCGTCGGCGCGATGGGCGCCTTGTCCTACAGCCGGCTCGGCCGCGCTGAAGACCCGTCCTTCACCATCAAGGTCGCCAACATCACCGCCATCTGGCCGGGCGCCAGCGCGCTTGAAATGCAGAGCCAGGTGTCCGACCGCATTGAGAAGAAGCTTCAGGAACTGCCCTATTTCGACAAGGTGCAGACTTTCACCAAGCCATCCTTCACCGCGATGCAGGTGATCTTCAAGGACACGACGCCGCCCGCGCAGGTGCCGTGGCTGTTCTACCTGTTGCGCAAGAAGCTCGGCGATCTGAAAGCCGACTTGCCCGCGACGCTGATCGGGCCCGACGTGAACGACGAGTTCGGCGACGTCGACAGCGTGCTCTACATGCTGAGCGGCGAGGGCGCCGACTTCGCGCAGTTGAAACGCGTGGCCGAAGCGATGCGCCAGTCGCTGCTGAAAACGCCGGACGTTTCCAAGGTCAATCTCTACGGCGTTCAGGACCAGAAAATCTTCGTCGAGTTCAGTCAGGCGAAACTGGCGACGCTCGGCGTGTCGCCGCAGCAGATTTTCGAATCGCTCGCCAGGCAGAACGCGGTCAACGCCGCCGGCGTGTTCGAGACCGGCGCCAATCGCGTGCCGCTGCGCGTGTCCGGCGCGCTTTCGGGGGCGCGCGCCGTCGCCGAAACGCCGGTGGAGGCGGGCGGCCGCGTGTTCCGGCTCGGCGACGTGGCGGATGTGACGGCGGGTTTCCAGGACCCGCCCACCTTCCTCGCCCGTCAGCGTGGCCAGCCGGCGCTGGGCGTCGGCGTCGTGATGGCCAAGGGCGGCAACATCCTGCGGCTGGGCGAGGAGCTTGAGAAGGCGATGGCGCAGATCCGCGCCGACACGCCCGTCGGCATCGACATCGAGCAGATCGCCGACCAGCCGAAAGTGGTGCAGCACGCGGTCGGCGAATTCACGAGTTCGTTCGTCGAGGCGCTGCTGATCGTTCTCGTCGTCAGTTTCATCTCGCTCGGCCTGCGCACCGGAATCGTCGTGGCGCTCTCGGTGCCGCTGGTGCTCGCCATCGTCTTCATCGTGATGGCGATGCTCGGGCTCGATCTCCAGCGCATCACGCTCGGCGCGCTCATCATCGCGCTCGGCCTTCTGGTCGACGATGCGATCATCGCGGTCGAGATGATGGTGGTGAAGATGGAGCAGGGGTTCGACCGGTTGAAGGCGGCGACCTTCGCGTGGGAGTCGACCGCCTTCCCCATGCTCACCGGCACGCTGGTGACGGCGGCGGGCTTTCTGCCGGTGGGCTTTGCGGCCTCCGCCACGGGCGAATACGCCGGCGGCATCTTCTGGGTGGTGATGATCGCGCTGGTCGCCTCGTGGTTCGTCGCCGTGGTGTTCACGCCGCTGATCGGCGCGCGTCTGTTGCCGGATTTCGCCAAACACGGCGGCGTGCACGATCTCGAGGCCATTTACGACACGCGCATCTACCGCGCGCTGCGCAAGGTGATCGCGTTCTGCGTGCGCTGGCGCGGAACGGTTGTGTTTGCGACCGTCGGCTTGTTCGTGCTGTCGGTCGCCGGCTTCGGCAAGGTGCAGCAGCAGTTCTTCCCGCTGTCTGAACGGCCCGAACTCTTCTTCCAGATGCGCATGCCGGAGGGGACGGCCATCGGCGTCTCGCTGGAAACCGCCAGAAAGGGCGAGTCTTTCCTGAAAGACGATCCGGACGTGCTCACCTACACGACCTATGTGGGGCAGGGCTCGCCGCGCTTCTGGCTGGGCCTCAATCCGCAACTGCCGAACGAGGCGTTTTCCGAGATCGTGATCGTCGCCAAGAACGTCGAGGGGCGCGAGCGCATCAAGGCCAAGCTCGAAAAGGCGATCGCCGACGGCGCGCTGTCGCAGGCGCGCGTGCGCGTGGACAGGTTCAACTACGGCCCGCCGGTCGGCTTTCCGGTGCAGTTCCGCGTGATCGGCTCGGACCCGAACGTGGTGCGCGAACTCGCCTACCGCGTGCGCGACGTCGTGCGCGCCGATCCCGCCGTGCGCGATCCCAATCTCGACTGGAACGAACAGACGCCGTCGGTGCGTTTGGTGCTCGACCAGGACCGCGTGCGCGCGATGGGGCTGACGCCGCAGGATGTCGCGAACTCGCTGCAGATGCTGGTCTCCGGCGTGCCGGTGACGACGGTGCGCGACGGCACGGAAAAGATCGACGTGGTCGCGCGCGCCCGCAAGGCCGACCGCGCCGATCTCGGCAATCTCGCCAACCTCACGATCATGACGCGCTCGGGAACGCCCGTGCCGGTCGCCCAGATCGCGCGCGTGCAATATGATCACGAGGAAGCGATCCTGTGGCGGCGCAACCGCGACATGGCGATCACCGTGCGCGCCGATATCGCCGACGGCGTGCAGGCGCCGGACGTGACCAACCGCATCTGGCCGCAGCTGGCCGACATCCGCGCGAATCTGGCGCCGGGCTACCGCATGGAGATCGGCGGCGCGGTCGAGGAATCGGGCAAGGCCAACAAGTCGCTATTCGCGCTGTTTCCCATCATGATCGTGGTCATGCTGACGATCCTGATGATCCAGTTGCAGTCCTTCTCGCGGTTGACGCTGGTGGTGCTCACCGCGCCATTGGGTTTGATCGGCGCGGCGTTCGGACTGCTCGTGGCCAACAAGCCGTTCGGCTTCGTGGCGCTACTCGGCCTCATCGCGCTCGCGGGCATGATCATGCGCAACACCGTCATCCTGGTCGACCAGATCGAGAGCGACGTCGCCAGCGGCCGCAGCACGCGCCGGCAGGCGATCGTGGAGGCCACCGTGCGCCGCGCGCGGCCCGTGGTGCTGACGGCGCTCGCCGCCATTCTCGCCATGATTCCGCTGTCGCGTTCGGCGTTCTGGGGACCGATGGCGATCGTCATCATGGGCGGCCTGTTCGTCGCCACCTTCCTGACCATCCTGTTCCTGCCGGCTCTTTATGCGCTCTGGTTCCGCAAGTCGCTGGACGAATCCGCGGGCGAGCCGGCCTCGCAGGACGCAGAGGCCGAGTCGATCGAAAGCGGCGCGCCGGCGCCGGACCATGTAAGGGTCGCAGCCGAATGAGCCAGACACTGGAGATGGCGCGCGAATCCGCCGGCGTCCGCGACGCCGAGCAGCGCATGCGCATCGTGGAGACGGCGGAAAAGCTGTTCCGCGATTTCGGTCTTCACAAGACGACGGTCGCCGACATTGCGCGCACGCTGCGCATGTCGCCGGCCAACGTCTATCGCTTCTTCGCCTCCAAGGCCGAGATTCAGGAGGCGGTGGCCGCCCACGTTCTGGGCGAGCTGGAGAGCGCCGCGCGGACACTGGCGGCCGGAACGGACTCCGCCGAAAGCCGGTTGCGCGCGCTCGTCAAGGGCGCGCAGGCGATGCACGCCGACCGGCTGACGCGCGACAGCAAGCTGCACGAGATGGTGGAGGTCGCGCTCAGCGATCGCTGGCCGATCATCCGCGAACACCTTGGGCGCATGCGCGCGATCTATGCGCAGGTGATCGCCGACGGCGTCGCGCGCGGCGAGTTCGCCCCTGTCGACGCGCATCTGGCCGCCGGCCTCGCGCAGGCGGCGGTCGTCAGCTTCATCCATCCGCGACTGATGGTCGAATGCGCCGACCTGCCGATGCCGAGCGTCGACGAAATGCTTGATTTCGTCGTGAAGGCGCTGAAGGCGGACGCCTGAGCTTCTCCTTCGCGAAGAGGCGATTCTCCTGCCGGCGTGGTCTCGCCGCGCGGACGGTTCCATGCGCGCGTGGGCGCGGCCGAATTCCGCTTCGTGGTCGTCGTTCTCACGCTCGTCGCCTGGGCCGTGGCGCTTTGGACGCTGGCGGCCCCGGCAGGTCCGGCCGTCCGTCTGCCCTGCGGCTACGCTGTGCGCGACCGCCATGCGGAATTGCGAACGCTCGCATGGGCCGCGCCGCTGGCGGCGCTCGCCATCGCGCTTTCGATTCCCGTGCTTTTCCGGCTTGGCAGGCGCCTGTCGTCCGCGCGGCCATTGCCATAACGCCGACGCGCGTTACCATCCGTCGAAAACAAGCCGGAGGACGCCATGAACAAGCCCGTGCGCGTGAATTCAGACGCCATCGCCCCCGACACGATCGGCCTGAACTTCTACGCCGTCGACCCGTCGCTCTCCGACATCCTGCACATTCATCTGCCCGACGATCTGCGCCGCCACATCGAGCCTCATCTGGAGCGTCTGGGCGGCCTCGCCGGCGGGCGGCTCGACGAATGCGCGCGGCTCGCCGACCGCCACACGCCCATCCTGCATACGCGCGACAAGTTCGGCCGCGACGTGCAGACCATCGAATATCATCCGGCCTATCGCGAACTGGAGGCTGCCGCCTTCGGCGAATTCGGCATTCATGCGATGTCGCATCGCAAGGGCGTGCTGGGCTGGCCGGACACCTATCCCGCCGCCGCCAAACACGCCTTCACCTATCTGTTCAACCAGTCGGAGTTCGGTCTGGGCTGTCCGATCAACGTCACCGACGGCGCCGCCATGCTCGTCTCGCGATATGGCGATGAGGATGTGAAGGCGCGGTTCTTCGACCGGCTCACCACGACCGACATGAGCCGCCTGACGCAGGGCGCGCAGTTCATGACCGAGAAGGAAGGCGGGTCCGACGTCGGCTCGCTGACGACGGTCGCGCGGTTCGAGGACGGGCAATGGCGGCTCTACGGCGAGAAATGGTTCTGCTCGAACGCCGACGCGCCGGTCGCCACCTTGCTCGCGCGGCCTGAAGGAGCGGGCGCCGGCACGCGCGGCCTCGGCCTGTTCGTCATGCCGCGCTTTCTCGACGACGGATCGCAGAACGCCTATCGCATCGTGCGGCTGAAGGAGAAGCTCGGCACGCGGTCGATGGCGTCGGGGGAGATCAAGTTCGAGGGCGCGATCTGCTATCCGATCGGCCGGCTCGATCGCGGTTTCGTGCAGATGGCCGAGATGGTCAACTGGTCGCGCCTGTCGAATGGCGTCAAGTCCACCGCGCTCATGCGCCGCGCGCTCACCGATTCGTTCCACGTCGCGCGCAATCGCTATGCCTTCGGCAAACTCATCGTCGATCTGCCGCTCGCGCGCCGGCAATTGCTGAAGCTCATGCTGCCGGTCGAACAGGCGCTCTCGCTCTGTTTCGTCACCGCCGACGCGCTCGACCGCGCCGAGCGCCAGGGGTCGCAGGATGCGGCCGCGCTCTTGCGCATCCTCACCCCGGTTCTGAAATTCCGCTCCACGCGCGACGCCCGCAAGGTGTGCGGCGATGCGCTCGAAATGCGCGGCGGCATTGGCTACGTGGAGGAATTCGCCTCCGCCCGCGTGCTGCGCGATTCCTATCTCGGCTCCATCTGGGAAGGCACGGGCAATATCGTGGCGCTGGACGCGCTCACCCGCGCGGTCGGTCGCCACCATGCCGAAAGCGTGCTTGCGGCCGATCTGCACGCGCGCCTGACCGATGCGCCGCATGTTCCGCAGGGCTGGCGCGATCGTCTGAAGGGCGCCGTCGACCGCGCGATCGCGCTCGCCCAACAGGTGGCCGCCGACGGTCGCAACGAGGCGGAGGCGCGCCGCGCGACCAGCGTGCTCTACCATGTGTCGAGCGCGGTCACGCTCGCTTGGGAAGGATCGAGAACGTATGAGCGGCGCGGCGATGCGCGGCGCATTCTCCTGTCCCGTCTGGTGTTCGATCATCGGCTGGCCGCGCGCGATCCGTTCGAACTCCAGCACGACGCGCGCGAGGCGACGCTCGCCGATCTGATCCTGTCGGACGCGCCCGTGTCCGCTCGTCTGGTCGCCGAACTGCTCGCCTGACGCCGCGGATATTTACCTTCGACGTAGTTGTTTGCGCGCCATGACTGGCCAAACGTGCGTCCAGACCGAGGAGTCAACGTGATCGCGCGCCTCGCCCAACGCCTTCCGTTCTACTACGGCTGGATCGTCGTCGCCGTCGCCTTTGTCACGATGGCGATTGGCGTCAACGCGCGCACCGCGTTCTCTCTGCTGTTTCCGCCGATCCTCGACGAGTTCGGCTGGGAACGCGCGGTCGTGGCCGGCGCCTTTTCGTTCGGGTTTCTGGTGTCGGGCGCGCTCGGCCCCTTTCTCGGCGCGCTCATGGATCGCAAGGGTCCGCGCGTGGTCATCGAACTCGGCGTGTTCCTCATGGCGCTCGGCCTTCTGGCGGCGCCGTTCACCACCGCGCCCTGGCATCTTTATCTCACGCTCGGCCTTCTGGTCGGCGGCGGCAGCGTATGCCTCACTTACACCGGCCAGTCGCTCTATTTGCCGAACTGGTTCGTGCGGCGACGCGGCCTGGCGATGAGCATCGCGTTCTCGGGCGTGGGCGTCGGTTCCATCCTGCTGCTGCCGCTGGCGCAGACATGGATCGACGCCGGCGGCTGGCGGTCGGCCTGCATCTGGCTCGGGATCATCGTGCTGGTCGTGCTGGCGCCGCTCAACCTGCTGCTGCGGCGCAGGCCCGCCGACATCGGGCTGGAGCCGGATGGCGACCCGGCCGCGGCCCCCGGCGCGCCCGCGCGGCGGGCGAACATCGTCGACCACGCGTGGGCGGCCATCGACTGGACGCTGCCGCGCGCGCTGGCGACGGTGCGGTTCTGGGCGCTTGCGGTGGCCTATTTCTGCGGCCTGTTCGCCTGGTATGCGGTGCAGGTGCACCAGACCAAATACCTGGTCGAAATCGGGTTCGACGCGAAGACGGCCGCATGGGCGCTGGGCGCGGTGTCGCTGGCGGGCGTGCCGGGCCAGATCGTGCTCGGCGCGTTGTCCGACCGCATCGGCCGCGAATGGGTGTGGACTTTGGGCACGCTCGGCTTCGTGGCCACTTATCTCGTGCTCATCGCCATGAAGGGCGCGCCGTCCATGCCGCTGTTGTGGGCGCTCATCCTGTTTCAGGGGCTGCTCGGCTACGGCGTGACGGCGGTGTTCGGCGCCATTCCGGCCGAGATTTTCGAAGGCAGGCAATACGGCGCCATTTTCGGCACGCTGTCGCTGACGGCGCTGGCGGGCGGGGCGGCCGGACCGTGGGCGACCGGCGCGTTGCAGGACCGGCTCCATTCCTACGACGTCGCGTTCTGGCTGTGCCTCGCGGTCAGCCTCGTGTCCATCGCCGCTATCTGGGTCGCCAGCCCCGGCAAGGTTCGGGCGGTGGCGGGGCGCACGCCGGCGTGAGCGGGGAGTCGCGCGCGTGGAGCTGACGCCGGCGCTGGTGGCGCCCACGCTGCTCGTTGTGCTGGGCGCGGCGATCTTGCGCGGCCTGACCGGGTTCGGCTTCGCCATCGCCGCCGTGCCGCTGCTCGGCCTGTTGATGGAGCCGGCGCGCGCCGTGCCGCTCGCGCTGACGGTGGCGGCGTTCGGCGGCATGTTCGGGGTGCGCGCCGCCGCGCGGGTCGCCCACTGGCCTTCGCTGCGGCGCCTGGCGTTCGCCGCCGCCTGCGCCACCCCGCTCGGCGGGCTGATCCTGAAACACATTTCAGCCGACATGGCGCGGCTCGTCATCGCCGCCTTCACGCTGGCCGCGCTCATCGGCATCGCCCGCCGCCCGCCTGTCTTGGCCGAGGGCGTCGCCCATGTCTCCTCGCTGGCGCGCGATCTGGCGTACGGGTTTCTCGCCGGCCTGTTCAACGGGCTGGCCGCCATGCCCGGCCCGCCCGCGGTCGCCTATTACATGAACGCGCCGCTCAACCGGGAGAGCGTGCGCGGCAGCCTCATGGGGTTCTTCCAGTTCACCGGCGTCGTGGGGGTGATCGCGGCGACCTGGCTTGGGCTGATCGATCGGCCGACGGCCATCCTCATCGGGCTCGGCGTCCCGCTGTTTCTGTTGGGCAATGCGCTGGGCGGGCGGCTGTTCGCGCTCGGGTCGGAGACGACCTACCGGCGCATCGCGCTGGCGAGCCTGGCCGCGATGGCGCTCGGCAGCGCCATTCCCGCCGTGCGCGGGCTCATGAGGGCCGCGGGCGCCGGCTGACAGGGGTGCTGAGCCAGGGTTGCGAAACCGCGCCCGTTCGCGTATAGGCCCGCCCATCCCACAGGCGGACTTTTGCGGCTCCTGATTCAAGGACCCGCGTCCGGTGGCCGGTTTTCCGGCCTCTTTCGTCCGCCGAGGTCCAACCGGAGAACGAAAACATGGCGCTTCCTGACGTTTCCATGCGCGGCCTGCTCGAGGCCGGCGCGCATTTCGGCCACCAGTCGCACCGCTGGAACCCGAAAATGGGCAATTACATTTTCGGCGCCCGCAACAACATCCACATCATCGACCTCGCCCAGACGGTGCCGCTGTTCCATCAGGCGCTGAAGGCCGTGTCGGACACCGTCGCCAAGGGCGGCCGCGTGCTGTTTGTGGGCACCAAGCGCCAGGCGCAGGACCATATCGCCGACGCCGCCAAGCGCTCCGCGCAATATTACATCAACGCCCGCTGGCTCGGCGGCATGCTGACCAACTGGAAGACGATTTCGGCCTCCATCAACCGCCTGCGCAAGGTGGACGAGCAGCTCTCCACCGGCGCCGCCGGCCTCACCAAGAAAGAGCGCCTGATGCTCTCGCGCGAGCGCGAGAAGCTGGAGCGCGCGCTCGGCGGCATCAAGGACATGGGCGGCGTTCCGGACCTGATCTTCGTGATCGACACCAACAAGGAACAGCTCGCCGTCAAGGAGGCCAACCGCCTCAACATTCCGGTGGCCGCGATCCTCGACACCAACTGCGATCCCGACGGCATCGCGTACCCGATCCCGGCCAACGACGACGCCGGCCGCGCCATCGCGCTTTATTGCGACCTCGTCGCGCGCGCGGCGATCGACGGCATCTCGCGCAGCCAGGGCGATTCGGGCGTCGATCTCGGCGCGGCGGAGGCTCCGGTCGCCGAGGTCCTGCCGGCCGAGGGCGCAGCCGAGGCGGACGCCGACGCGCCGGCCGAGAAATTCGAACTGCTGAGCGCGCCGCGCGGCGCGCCGGACGATCTGGCGAAACTGACGGGCGTGGGTCCGCAACTCGTGAAGAAGCTGAACGACGCGGGCGTCTACCACTACTGGCAGCTCGGCGCGTTGACGGCGGAAGACGCGGCCAAACTCGACAAGGACCTCAAGCTCAACGGCCGCATCGAGCGCGACGGCTGGATCGCTCAGGCCCGCAAGCTCGCGAGCGCCTGAAGCTCCGCGAACAACGACTCTGTCGCTGAATTTGCTCGGCCTGCCGGAAACCCGGCGGGCCGTCATCCATGGAAGGAACGAAAAACATGGCGACGATCAGCGCCTCGATGGTGAAGGAACTGCGCGACAAGACCGGCGCGGGCATGATGGACTGCAAGGCCGCGCTCAACGAGACGGCGGGCGACATCGAGGCTGCGGTGGACTGGCTGCGCAAGAAGGGCCTGTCGAAAGCCGCCAAGAAGTCCGGCCGCGTGGCGGCGGAAGGTCTGGTCGCGGTGGCCGTGGATGGCCTGAAGGGCGTGGTGGCGGAAGTCAATTCCGAGACCGACTTCGTCGCGCGCAATGAGGACTTCCAGAAGCTCGCGCGCGACATCGCCGGCGTGGCGCTGAAATCCGGCGAGACGGACGTCGAGAAGCTGAAGGCCGCCGCCTATCCGGGCGGCGCGACGGTCGCCGACGCGATCAACAACGCCATCGCCACCATCGGCGAGAACATGACCCTGCGCCGCGCGGCCAACCTGTCGGTGGGCGACGGCGTCATCGGCCAGTATGTGCACACCCCCGCCGCCGAGGGCCTCGGCAAGATCGGCGTGATCGTCGCGCTCGAATCGAAGGGCGACAAGGCGCTACTGGCCACGCTCGCGCGCCAGATCGCGATGCATGTTGCGGCGACCTCGCCCATCGCGCTCGACGGCGCCTCGGTCGATCCGGCGACCATCGCGCGCGAGAAGGCCGTGCTCGCCGACAAGAACGCGGGCAAGCCGGCGCATGTTCTGGAAAAGATCCTCGAGAACGGCCTCAAGACCTATTTCAAGGAAGTGACGCTGCTCGATCAGGTTTCCATTCACGCCGACCATGGCGGCAAGTCGATCGCGCAGGCGGTGAAGGAATCCGAGGGCAAGATCGGCGCGCCGGTCGCGGTCAAGGGCTTCGTGCGCTATGCGCTCGGCGAGGGCATCGAGAAGCAGGAAAGCGATTTCGCGGCCGAAGTGGCGGCCGCCGCCAAGGGCTGATCGCCGCACGTTCGGCAAGAACGACGAGAGCACGAAACGCCGTCCGCACGCGCGGGCGGCGTTTTGCATTTTCGCGCGAAAGCCTCGAATGTAGGCGCTCCATGAGGGGCGGCCTGGACACATGACGAAGCGGAGCGCCGGACGCGGCAAACGCGCGGGTTTGAGCGAGGCGCAGCCGCCCGCCTCGGGCCGCGCGGCGCAGGCGGCCCAGAGACTCGCCAAGGTCGCCGCGGCATTGTTCGACTGCCGCACGGCGCTCGTCGTGCTCGATCTCGGGGACAGGACGCGCATTGTCTGCGGGTACGGGCTGCCGCACAATTACCGCACGGTCGAAGGCCCCTTCCAGTTCGCGCCGACAGACTCGGCCGGCCGCTACATCGTGCCGGACGTGGAGGCGGCCGGGGTCGACCCGTGGCGCGGCCATGCGCGCGACGGCCGGACGGGCTTTTTTCTCGGCGCGCCCGTTCCCAACGCCGCCGGCGCGGCGCTCGCCCTCATCGTCGCGGATGCACGGCCGCGCCCCGCGCCATCGCCGGACGACCTGCACGTGCTCGATGAGATCGTCGCGCTGATCGGCGAGGAACTCACCGAAGTTCTGCCGCTGCTCACCGATCCGCAGGCGCACGTGACCGTGCCTCTCACCTACGATCAACTCCTGCGCAGCATCGACGATTCCGACCGCATGGCCGCGCTTCTGGACGCGAACCTGAAAATTCTGGCGATCAGCCAGCCGGCCGCGAGGCTGTTCGGCAAATCGCGCTCGGAAATGATCGGACATCTGCACAGCGAATACCCATTGGCCGCCGGCCAGACGCTCGAACTGTTTTTCCGCCGCGCGCTCGAGGCAGGAATATCCAGTCCCGATCTGGAGGTCGTCGGCGCCGCCGAACTGGGCTCGCCCGTCTACGCGCTGATCGCCTCGCCGTTGAGCCCGATCGGCGACGACAGCTATTTTCTCAAGGTGTCGGCGCGCGAAATAACACAGCGCGTAGCCCGCGCCGATCTCGTGGACGAGCGTGTGGCGCGCGAGCATCGCGAGCAGCCGGACGCGCTGGAGCCGACGGCGGAATTTCTGTTCGAAACGCTCGCCGAACGCCGCGCGATCCGCAGCCGCGCCGGCGTCAGCTATGTCACCCTGCGCGCCTGGCGCAAACCTGTGCGCGACTATCAGCTCAACGCGCTGAAGGCGCTCAAACGTCACCGGCCGCGCGCCTTCGTCGACCGGATCGCCGCTGAGATCGAGGCGAGCGTGCAGATGCTCGTCGGCGGGGCCGCTTTCAAATGCGTCGTGCCGACGCCGTGCGGCCACTCGCGGACCGACGAATGCCTGTCGGTCGCCATCGCGCGCGCGCTCGCCGCGCGGCTGAATCTGCCGATGGCGCAAGCCTTCGCGCACCAGCGCCTAAAAGGCTCCTCGCATCCGAAAGCCAACGCCACGCGCCCGCCGCTCGTCCTGCGTCAGCCTGTGACGGAGCCGGCGCTGCTCGTCGACGATGTGGCGACGTCCGGCTCGCACCTCGCGGAAGCTGCGACCTTGCTGAAGCCGCATTGCGGAGCGGTTCTGCCCATCGCCTGGATCGGCGGCGACGCAAGCGCGGATTGAGCGGCGGCATGACCTTCGTCACGTCGCCGGCATGACGCACGGCACTCACGCGCCGCTGCGCGCGCGATAGAGTGGCGTCATTGCGATTTTCAAAAGCGAGTCATTGGGTCATGGAAAGCCTCGAACTGCCGGAACGACTGGCGGTTCTCGTCTACGAAGCAGTAGCGGGCGCCTACGGATCGACGGTGTCGTTCGACGAAGCTCACTCCAGGACAAAGGAATATTACATCGAGGCCGCCTGCCGTCTGGCGGGCGGCCTCGATTCTTGCCTGATCGAGGAATTGCGGATCTGGAACGCGCGCGTGCACGATGAGGTCGAACGCGCGGCGTAGGATTGGACGGACAGGCCGACGGATCGCTGCGGCGAATGGCTCGGTCGGCGAAGGTTCTGCCTTCGCAAAGCTTCGTTTCTGGCCGGGACGAAGCCGCGCGCGGCGTCAGCCGCGCATCGAAGGTGGAACGGAGGAGCGGCGTCCCCCATGCCGCTCCTCTTTTCGTTTGCGGCTTTTCCTGTCTGCGGCTTTTTTCATCTGCGTCTTTCGCGCGAGCGCGCGTCGAAACAAGAGCGGCCGGCGTGTTAGCGCCAGAACAGAAGAATGAGCAGGATGATCGGAATCGGAATGCCGATCAGCCACATCAGAATGCCCTTGCCCATACGCGCCTCCTTGCGGGAACATTGATTTCGATGGGGAGGTAAGCGCGCGCGCGGCTGAAAGGTTCCACGATCGTGCTGGAGCGCGGCTTGCGATTTTCTCGGGAGCGGAAATGTTCTAGACCGTGTGCGGACTGAAGTCGGAGGTTGCGCGCGCATGGGCGAAACGCAGGGGCCGCGCTGGAAACGCGCGCTGATCAAATTGTCGGGCGAGGCGCTGATGGGCGCCCAGACCCACGGGCTCGATCCCGTCACGCTCAAGCGCGTCGCGCGCGATCTGGCCGACGCGGCACGGCTTGGCGTGCAGATCGCGGTGGTGGTCGGCGGCGGCAATTTCTTTCGCGGCATTCAGGGCGCTGACAAAGGCATCGAACGCGCGCGCGGCGATTCGATCGGCATGCTGGCCACCGTCATGAACGGCCTCGCGCTCGAACACGCCATCGAGCAGGAAGGCCATCCCGCCCGCGTGCTGTCGGCCGTGCCCATGCCCTCCATCTGCCAGTCCTGGTCGCGACAGGTCGCGCTCGCCCATCTCGCCAAGGGCCGCATTGTGGTGCTGGCGGGCGGCACCGGCAATCCGTTCTTCACCACCGACACTGGCGCGGCGCTGCGGGCGGCGGAGCTTTCGGCGGACGTGCTGTTGAAGGCCACGCAGGTCGACGGAATCTATTCGGCCGATCCCCGCAAGGACCCCCGTGCGACCCGTTACGAGCGTCTGACGCACGACGAGGCGATCGAAAAGCGGTTGGCGGTGATGGATACGGCCGCCTTCGCCCTTGCCCGGGAGAACGCCCTTCCGATAATCGTGTTCTCTCTGGCCGCCCCGCATGCGATCCCCGATGCGTTGTTGGGCCGCGGGCGCCAGACCCTCGTCGCGCCGGCCTGAGCCGGGCGACCCCCATCACGGCGTCGCGCGTTGGGCGCGGGCGCAAACAGGCAGAAGGCCGGCGTGCGACGCCGGCGCCGGAACAGGTGACAGAATGACGACCGTTTTCGATCTGAACGATCTCAAGAGACGCATGCAGGGCGCGGTCTCGACGGTGAAGCACGAACTGGGCGGGCTGCGCACCGGCCGCGCCTCGGCCAGCCTGCTGGAGCCGATCCATGTCGAGGCCTACGGGCAGTCGATGCCGATCAATCAGGTGGCGACGATCTCCGTGCCGGAGCCGCGCATGTTGTCGATCCAGGTGTGGGACAAGGGCATGGTGGCGGCGGTCGACAAGGCCATCCGCAACGCCAATCTCGGCCTGTCGCCGGCGACCGAAGGGCAGGTGCTGCGCATCCGCCTGCCGGAGCTGAACGAGCAGCGCCGCAAGGAACTGGTGAAGGTCGCGCACAAGTATGCGGAGGAGGGACGCATCGCCATCCGCCACGTGCGCCGCGACGGTCTGGACGTGCTCAAGAAGATGATCAAGGACAAGGCCATCGGCGAAGACGACGAAAAGCGTCACGAGACCGAAGTGCAGAAGGCGACCGACGCCGCGATCCACGAGGTCGATCAGGCTCTGGCCGTCAAGGAAAAGGAAATCATGCAGATCTGACGCGCGCTTCTCGCGCCGTCCGGCGCGCGCACGCAAGGCGCGCAGGAAAGCCACATGACCGACAAAACGCTGCCCGGCGCCGCCAGACCGCCGCTCGGAATGGATGTTCCGGCCCACGTCGCCATCATCATGGACGGCAACGGGCGCTGGGCGGCCGCCCGTGGCCTGCCGCGGTTCGAGGGCCATCGGCGCGGTGTGGAGGCGCTGCGCCGTACGGTGCGCGCGGCCATCGACCTCGGCGTTTCCTGGCTGACCGTCTATTCGTTCTCGTCGGAGAACTGGGCGCGGCCCGCCGACGAGGTCGGCGGCCTGATGAGCCTGCTGCGCCTGTTCATCCGCAACGATCTCGCCGACCTGCACGCCAACAACGTGCGCGTGCGCGTAATCGGCGACCGCGCCGGCCTGCCGCCGGACATCGCGCCGCTGATCGTGGAGGCCGAGGAGACGACGCGCGCCAACACCGGTCTCACGCTGATGGTGGCTTTCAACTACGGTGGCCGGCAGGAGATCGTGGCGGTCGCGCGCGCGCTCGCCGCCGAGGCGGCGGCCGGCCGGCTCGATCCGCAGGCGATCGACGAGCGCATGTTCGCCGCGCGCCTGTGGACGCAGGACGCGCCCGATCCCGATCTCGTCATCCGCACCTCCGGCGAGGAGCGGCTGTCGAACTTCCTGCCGTGGCAGGCCGCCTATTCGGAATTCGTGTTCACGCCCATCCTCTGGCCGGATTTCGACGGGCACGCGCTCAAACAGGCGCTGGATGCGTTCGCGCGGCGCGAGCGTCGGTTTGGCGGCGTCGGCGCCCTCGCCAAGAAGACGGGTTCGTGACCGAGCCCGCCGCGCCGCGCCGCGCGTCCTTCGGCGATCTCAGGGCGCGCGTGCTCTCGGCGATCGTGCTGATCGCGTTCGCGCTCGGCGCGCTGGCGGCCGGCGGCGTCTGGTTCATTCTGTTCTGGCTGGCGGCCGCGCTGGCGGTTCTGTGGGAGTGGCAGAACCTGGTGGGCCATGGCGCGCGCGAACGGTTCGTCATCGGCGGAGCGGGCATCGTCGTCGCCGCGGCGCTCTCCGCGCAACTGGCGCCGGATCTCGCGCTCGCGCCGCTGGCGCTGGGCGCCGCGCTCGTCGCCTGGCGCGCCGCGCCGGGCCAGCGCGCATGGGCCGCCGGCGGCGTTCTGTATGCGGGGGCGCTCATCGTGGCGGTGGCCGCCATCCGGCCGGCGCTCGCCGGCGCCATCGAGCCGCCCTTCAACCTGCGCGCCATTCTCTGGCTGTTCGCGGTCGTCTGGGGCACGGACGTCGGCGCTTATTTCGGCGGGCGGCTGATCGGCGGGCCCAAACTGTGGCCGCGCGTGTCGGCGGGCAAGACGTGGTCGGGCGCGATCGTCGGCGCGGCGGCTGGGGCCGCGCTCGGCGCGGTCGTCGCGCTCTGGCGGCCCCTCGCGCCCACGCCGCTCGTGCCCATTCTGGCGGTCGGACTCGCCGCCAGCATCGCCTCGCAACTGGGCGATCTTTTCGAATCGGCGGTCAAGCGCCATTTCGATGTGAAGGATTCGAGCCACCTCATCCCCGGCCATGGCGGCGTGATGGACCGGCTCGACGGGTTCGTGACGGCGGCGATCTTCGTCGCCCTGCTCGGCGCCGCGCGCGGGGCGCATTCGGCGGCGGAAGGTTTGCTCGTATGGAACTGAACGGCCATCGTCGCCTCGTGCTGCTCGGCGCGACGGGTTCGATCGGCCGTTCGGCCATCGACATCGTCGCGCAGGCGCCGGACCGGTTCTCGATCGAGGCTGTGGCCGGCGGCTCCGACGTGGAGGGCCTGGCCCGCGTCGCCCGCGAGGTGGGCGCCAAATTCGCCGCCATCCGCGACGAGAGCCGCTACGCCGATCTGAAACAGGCGCTGTCCGGCTCGGGCGTGACGGCCGCCGCCGGTCCGGACGCGGTGGTGGAGGCGGCGCTGCGGCCGGCCGACATCGTCGTCGGCGCGGTGTCGGGCGCCGCCGGCGTCGCGCCGACCTACGCCGCCTTGCAGGCCGGGCGCACCATCGCCCTGGCCAACAAGGAGTGTCTCGTCTGCGCGGGAACGCCGTTCATGCGCAAGGCGACGGAGATGAAGGCGACCATCCTGCCGCTCGACAGCGAGCACGACGCCATCTGGCAGGCGCTGGGCGGCGCCGCGCCGGGCGAGGTGGAGAAAATGGTCATCACGGCGTCGGGCGGTCCGTTCCGCACGTGGTCCGCCGAGGCCATCGCGGCCGCGCGCCCGGACCAGGCGCTCAAACATCCCAACTGGTCGATGGGCCGCAAGATCACCATCGACTCGGCCTCGATGATGAACAAGGGGCTGGAACTGATCGAGGCGCACCACCTGTTTGGCGTGCCGGCCGACCGGTTCGACGTGCTGGTCCACCCGCAGTCGATCGTCCACGGCCTGGTGCATTTCTCCGACGGATCGGTGGTGGCCAGCCTCTATGCGCCCGACATGCGGGTGCCCATCGCCCATTGCCTGGGCTATCCCGACCGGCTTCGGACCAACGCCCGGCGGCTCGACCTCGCCGCCCTCGGTTCGCTCACCTTCGAGGCGCCCGACATCGCCCGGTTTCCGGCGCTGGGGTTGGCGATGGATGCGCTGCGGGCGGGCGGGGGCCTGCCGACCGTGCTCAACGCCGCCAACGAAGTGGCCGTCGAAGCCTTTCTGGAAGGGCGCGCGGCATTCGGCGAAATACCGAAAATCGTTGGCTTTGCGTGCGAGAAGGCGGTTCGCGACGGTCTCGCGCGGGAGCCGGCCACGATCGAGGACGCGCTCGCCGTTGACCATATTGCGAGACAAATGTCCGCCGCATATTGGCGTTAAGCCCTCCCTCCGGCATGGTAACGATTGAGTAACCAAAACCGCGCGCATTCGCTGCGCCGGACGGAGTGGCCCATGTTCGATGCGTTGACGACCCCCGCCTTGTATCTCGTGCCGTTCCTCGGTGTGCTGACGGTGGTGGTGTTTATTCACGAGCTTGGTCACTTTCTGGTCGGGCGCTGGTGCGGCATCAAGGTGGACGCCTTCTCCATCGGGTTCGGACCGGAACTGTTCGCCTTCGTCGACCGCAAAGGCACGCGCTGGCGCTTCGCCGCGCTGCCGCTCGGCGGCTATGTGAAATTCCACGGCGACGCCAACGCCGCCAGCGAGACCGACGAGGCGGCCATCGCCGCCATGCCGCCGGCCGAACGCGCGGTGACCTTCGCCGCCCAGCCGGTCTGGAAACGCGCGCTGACGGTGGCCGCCGGGCCCGCCGCGAATTTCCTGCTGGCGATCGTGGTGTTCGCCGGCCTGTTCTCGGTCTACGGCCGGCCCGTGCTGACGCCGCGCATCGAGAATGTGGTCGCCGGGTCGGCCGCCGAATCGGCCGGGTTCCGCAAGGGCGATGTGGTGGTTGAGATCGACGGGCAGGCGATCAATAGTTTCAATGAGTTGCAGCGTATTGTTTCCATGTCGCCCGAACAGTCGATGGTGTTTCTGGTCGACCGTGGAGGGCAGGGCGTTCGCCTGACCGCGACGCCCAGGCTGCGTGAAATCACCACCCCGCTCGGCAAGACGCGGACCGGCCAACTCGGTCTGGAGGCGGGCGGCAAGCCGGAGGACTGGCGCGTCGAGCAATTCGGCCCGCTCGAAGCCGTGCGGATGGGCGCGCAGGAGACCTGGTTCGTCGTCAAACACACGGCGCGCTATCTCGGCGGCCTGCTGATCGGCCGCGAATCGCCCGACCAGCTGTCCGGCCCGGCGGGTCTGGCGCAGGTTTCGGGCGAAATGGCCAAGATCGGCTCCAACGCGCTCCTGAATCTGATCGCCGTGCTGTCGATTTCGATCGGGTTGCTCAATCTGGCTCCGATTCCGCTGCTGGACGGCGGCCACCTGCTGTTCTACGCGCTGGAGGCGATCCGCGGCCGGGCGCTCAACGAGCGAGCACAGGAGATCGGCTTCCGCATCGGGCTGGCCTTCGTCGGCGCGCTCATGATCTTCGCCACGTTCAACGACATCGTGCGAATCGGCCCGCAAATTCTGAAGTGGGCGCTGAGCGGTTAACCATTCGCTGACCACGTTTGTGTCGGGAAGGCCACGGCGCCCCGAAAAGGGACAGGCGACGGTTGATCGTTATTTGCACGTTTAGGTAAACCTTGTAGAAGCGAAAGGGCGATCAAGCCTTTCGAAGGCTTGGCGGGTTTCGTAGTGCGGCGACGACGGGTGGCGATAGTGGCGCGCCGCCTGCCGGAGCGGACGGCCCGGCCTCCGGATTCAGCGGCTGAATCCGGCAGTCGGTTTCGGTCGTTGATTGAGGTTTGCCAATTCGCCCGCAATCTGCGATGCGGAGCGCCACACAGAAGGTCCGGGCCAACGGACCGCCGCCGGCTGAATGGCCGGCCGAGTTGAGAACGGGGATCGGCTTGATGCATCGGACGCAGAAGGTTTCGGGCTGTCGCACGGCGACGGCGGTCGCGGCGCTGGCCGTTGCGGCTTTTGGCCTGACGATCGGCGAGGCGGCGGCGCAGGGCGGCGCAGGGCGTGGCGAGCGCGTGGCGGCCCGTTCGGCGCCGAGCGTGTCGATCAACCGCGTGGCGTTCGAGGGCAACAGCAAGGTCAAGGGCGACCTGCTGGTGGGCGAGGTCGAGCTTCGCTCGCGTGGCCAGTTCAGCCACGCCGTCGCGCAGGCGGACGTCGAGCGCATCCGCGAGGTCTATCGCCGCGCCGGCCGCGCCGCCGCGCAGGTGTCCTACCGCCTGGTCGACCTGCCGAACGGCAAGGTGGACGTGGTGTTCACCATCAACGAGGGCGACAAGACCGGCGTGAAGGAAATCCGCTTCACCGGCAACAACGTCTATTCGAACGGCAAGCTCGTCGGCCTGATGACGACGACGGAGATGAACTTCCTCTCCTTCCTGAAGAATTCCGACGTCTACGATCCGGATCGCATCGCGTCCGATCTCGAACTCATCCGCCGCTATTATCTCAAGAACGGCTATGCGGACTTCCGCGTGCTGTCGAGCAACGCCAGGTTCGATGCGGGGCAGGGCGGCTACATCATCGATGTCGCGGTCGAGGAAGGCCCGCAGTACCGCGTCTCCAGCGTCAACGTGAACTCGCGCCTGCCCGACGTGCCGGG
Source organism: uncultured Methylocystaceae bacterium (assembly GCA_937870755.1). GTDB lineage: Bacteria > Pseudomonadota > Alphaproteobacteria > Rhizobiales > Beijerinckiaceae > JAJXWB01. The sequence continues at coordinate 22,887 of CALMZV010000136.1, read as the reverse complement.
CGAGCAGCTGATGTCGCGGGTGCGCGTTTCGCCGGGCGACGTCTACAACGGCGACGCGGTCGAGAAATCGATCGAGGCGCTGACCCGCGAGGTGGCCCGCAAGGGTTACGCCTTCTCGCAGGTGCGCCCGCGCGGCGACCGCAACCCGGGCAACCAGACTGTGGCCATCGATTTCGTGATCGAGGAAGGGCCGCGCGTCTATGTCGAGCGCATCAACGTGCGCGGCAACACCCGCACCCGCGACTACGTCGTGCGCCGCGAGTTCGAGCTTGGCGAAGGCGACGCCTACAATCGCGTGCTCATCGACCGCGCCGAGCGTCGTCTGAACAACCTCGGCTATTTCAAGAAGGTGCGCGTCACCAACGAGCCGGGCTCCGCGCCCGATCGCGTGGTCGTGAACGTGGACGTCGAGGACCAGCCCACGGGCAATTTCTCCGTCTCGGGCGGTTACTCGACCTCGGACGGGTTCATCGCCGAAGTGGCGGTGTCGGAATCCAACTTCATGGGCCGCGGCCAGTTCGTGCGTCTGGCCACCACCATCGGCCAGCGGACGAAGGGCGTCGAGTTCTCCTTCACCGAGCCCTATTTCCTCGACACGCGCATCGCGGTCGGCTTCGACCTGTTCGCCAAAAAGAATTCCGTCTCGCGCTACAACATGTACGAGACGACGACGGTCGGCGGCACGCTGCGCGCGGGCATTCCGATCACCGACGAAATCACCATTTCGCCGCGCTACTCGCTCGCGCAGACGCATCTGAACATTCCGAACAATACCCGGTATCCGTATAACGACTGCTGGTATCCGATCCCCGGAATCACGCCCGGCACGCTGATCCCCGCCAGCCCCTTCTACAACTGCGCCTCCAACGGCGAGGCGTCGATCGCGCTGAAGGCGCAGCAGGGTTCGACGTTGACCTCGCTCGTCGGCTACACGCTGTCCTACAACACGATCGACAATCCCAAGCGTCCGATGAACGGCGTCTACGCCGCTCTCAACCAGGACGTGGCGGGCCTCGGCGGCGATTCGCGCTTCGTGCGCACGACCGGCGAGGTGCGTTACTACAAGGAGATTTTCGACGACGTGGTCGGCTTCGTCCGGCTGCAGGGCGGCAACATTTTCGGCATCGGCGGCTACAAGCTGCGCGTGACCGACCAGTTCAACCTCGGTCCGTCGCTGGTGCGCGGTTTCGCGCCGGGCGGCATTGGCCCGCGCGACATTTCCAATCCGTTCAACTGGCGCGGCAACTCGCTCGGCGGCACGAACTATCTCGGCGCGTCCGTCGAGGCGCAGTTCCCCATCTGGGGCCTGCCGCGCGACCTCGGCCTGCGCGGCGCGGTCTTCGCCGACGCCGGCACGATCTGGGGCTACAAGGGCCGCACCAATTTCACGAGTCTGGCGGACGTCATCAACTATGGTCCGGGGACGATCGCGGCGGGCGGCGGCTGCGTGCCGCCTTACGTGGCGCCGTTGTTCGGGCCGGGCTCCTGTCTGCAGGTCGGCGGCGACACCAAGCGCATTCGTGCTTCGGTCGGCGGCTCCGTCCTCTGGGATTCGCCGATGGGGCCGATCCGCTTCGATTTCGCCAAGGCGATCGCCAAGTCGAAATACGACCAGACGCAGTTCTTCCGTTTCTCCGGCGGCACGTCCTTCTGATCGACCGAACGAAGCTTTCCAACGGCCCCTTTCGAGGGGCCGTTTTCGTTTGAAGCGGACCGATTCCGCTCTATACATCGTGCGCGAAACCGGGCGTGGCGCGAGAGCGATGAGCGAGCCGTTCTTTTTCGAGATGTCGTTTGCGACGCCGCTTGCGGAGATCGCGGCGCTGGCCGGCGCGCGGCTGGTGCGCGCCCGCGCGCCCGAGCCCGTCATCGCCGGCCTCGCGCCGATCGAAAGCGCCGGTCCGCGCGACCTCGTCTTCTACGATAATCCGCGCTACGCCGCCGCCCTGCGCACGACGCGCGCGGCCGCCTGTCTGCTGCGGCAGGAAAACGTCGCCCATCTGCCGGACCACGTGGAGGCGCTGGCGACGCCCGAACCCTATCGCGCCTTCGCGCGCGTCGTCGCCGCGCTCGTCCCGCAATCGGCGCGCGCCGCGCAATTGTTCGGCGAGGGCGTTTCGCCGCTGGCCCATGTGCACCCGCAGGCGCGGCTGGAGCCGGGTGTCGACGTCGATCCCGGCGCCGTCGTGGGGGCGGGCGCCGAGATTGGATCGGGCACGCGCATCGCCGCCAATGTCGTCATCGGCGCGGGCGTGCGCATTGGCCGCGATTGCGCCATCGGCGCGGGCGCGAGCCTTTTTCACGCGCTGCTGGGCGACCGCGTCATCCTGCATCCGGGCGTGCGGCTGGGACAGGACGGGTTCGGTTTCGCGCTCGGGCCGAAGGGCGCGCTGAAGGCGCCGCAGATCGGCCGCGTGATCGTGCAGGACGATGTCGAGATCGGCGCCAACACCACCATCGACCGCGGCTTCACGCGCGACACGATCGTGGGCGAAGGAACCAAGATCGACAATCTCGTGCAGATCGGCCACAACGTCACGATAGGGCGCCATTGCATCATCGTCGCGCAGACGGGCATCGCCGGGTCCGCGCGGCTCGACGATTTCGTCATCGTGGGCGGCCAGACCGGCGTCGCCGGTCACCTGCGCATCGGGCGCGGGGCGCAGATCGCCGCGCAGTCCGGCGTCATGCGCGATGTCGCGGCCGGCGCGCGCGTCGGCGGCTCGCCAGCGCAGGATTTGCGCGGCTTTCTGAAATCAGCCGCGCAGGCGCGCACGCCGCGCCGGACGAAACATCGGGAGACCAAGACGTGAGCGCGAACGAGCCGGGCAAATTCGAATCTTTCGACATTCTGAAATTGCTGGCCTCGTTGCCGCATCGCTACCCGCTGCTGCTGGTGGACCGCATCGTCGAGGTCAATGGCGACGAATCCTGCATCGGCGTGAAAAACGTCACGTTCAACGAGCCGCATTTCCAGGGCCATTTTCCGGGCCGCCCGGTCATGCCCGGCGTGCTGATCATCGAGGGCATGGCGCAGACGGCGGGCGCGATCTGCGTGGCCGCGCACGGCGGCGGCGAGGCGCCGGACCTCGTCTACTTCATGACCATCGACAAAGCGAAGTTCCGCAAGCCGGTCACGCCCGGCGATCGGCTCGAATATCACATGAGGAAGACCAACCGCCGTCGCAACATGTGGTGGTACGAGGGCCGCGCCTTCGTCGACGGCCAACTGGTCTGCGAGGCCGAGATCAGCGCGATGCTCGCGCCGCAGGGGCGCTGACGCTGGGCGCGGTCGTTCATCCGCTGTCCGTCGTCGCGCCGGGCGCCAGACTCGCAGACGGCGTGCGCATCGGCCCCTTCTGCGACATAGGGCCGAATGTCGACCTGGGGCCGGATGTCGAACTCGTGTCTCACGTGGCGGTCGCCGGCCGCACGACCATCGGCGCGCGCACGCGCGTCTTTCCGTTCGCCTCCATCGGTCATCCGCCGCAGGACCTGAAATATCGGGGCGAGGCGTCCACGCTCGACATCGGCGCCGATTGCACGCTGCGCGAGGGCGTGACGATCAATCCGGGCACGCAGGGCGGCGGCATGGTCACGCGGGTCGGCGCGCACTGCCTGTTGATGGCCAACGCCCATGTCGGCCACGACTGCGCGCTGGAGGATCGCGTCGTCCTGTCCAACAACGTCATGCTCGCCGGACACGTGCGCATCGGCGCGTGGGCGATTCTCGGCGGCGGCGTGGCGGTCATCCAGCATGCGCGCGTGGGCCAGCATGCTTTCGTCGGCGGCCTGTCCGGCCTGGAGGGCGATCTCATTCCCTACGGGCTCGCGTTCGGCAACCGCGCGCATCTGGCCGGCCTTAATCTCGTCGGATTGCGGCGGCGTCATTTCCCGCGCGAGACGATCGCGGCGCTGCGCCGCGCCTATCGGCTTCTGTTTGCGCCGGAGGGATCGATGAGGGAGCGGATCGAGGACGTTGAGGGCGAACTCGGCGGCGAACCGCATGTAGCGGCCATTCTCGATTTCCTGCGCTCGGCGGGCGACCGGCCCGTGTGCCGGCCGCTGAATGTCGACGATTGGGATCGCGCGTGAAAGTCTTTCTCGTCGCGGGCGAGAAATCCGGCGACGCGCTCGGCGGAAAACTCATTCATGCATTGCGCGCGCGGCTCGGCGGCGCGCTCGAGGTCGCCGGCGTCGGCGGCGAGGCGATGGCGCGCGAGGGCCTCATCAGTCTGTTCCCGCTCGAAGACGTTGCGGTCAACGGTTTCGTCGCCGTCGCCGCGCGACTGTCGAAGCTCGTCGCCCGCATCGCGCAGACGGCGCAGGCGTGCGCGGCGTGGAAGCCGGATGTGCTCGTCATCATCGATGCGCCGGACTTCACCCATCGCGTGGCGCGCCGCGTGCGCGCCGTCGCGCCGAACATTCCGATCGTCGATTATGTCAGTCCGTCGGTGTGGGCGTGGCGCCCGCGGCGCGCACCGGCCATGCGGGCCTATGTCGACCGGGTGCTCGCGCTGTTTCCGTTCGAACCCGCCGCGCACGAAAGGCTGGGCGGCCCGCCATGCGAATTTGTCGGCCATCCGCTTGTCGAACATCTCGACGAATTGCGGCCCAACGCCACCGAGGAGGGTTTGCGCGCGGGCGATCCGCCGCTCGTTCTGTTGATGCCCGGGTCGCGCGCCTCCGAGATCGCGCGGCTGATGCCGGTGTTCGGGCAGGCGCTGCGGCGCACGGCGATGGTGGGCCGCGCGCTCGATGTGGCGTTGCCGGCCGTTCCGCATCTGGAAAACGCGATCCGCGAGGAAATCCGCTCGTGGCCAGTCAAGCCCGACGTCGTCGTCGGCGAGCGGCCGAAACTCGGCGTCATCCGTCGCGCGCGCGCCGCGCTCGCGGCCTCCGGCACAGCGACGCTTGAACTCGCGCTCGCCGGCGTGCCGATGGTGGTCGCCTACAAGGTCTCTCCGATCGAGGAGCTGGCGAAATATTTCATCACCGTCAATTCAATCGTTCTGCCGAACCTCATTCTCGGCGAGAATGTCGTGCCGGAGTTTCTGCAACGTGATTGCGAACCGAAGATGCTCGCGCGTGCGCTGCACACAATGATCGAAGGCGGTCCCGAGCGCGACCGGCAGATCGCCGCCTTCGCGCGGCTGCCGGGCCTGCTCGCGCCCGCGGGCAAGACGCCCAGCCAGGCCGCGGCCGACGCGGTCATTGCGACGGCGACCTCATAAGCAGGACGAGCCGCGCTGTTTGGCGCGGGCCATGCACTTTCTTGCTGGCGACAAACGCTGCGGCGCGGTCGCTGACGCGATTTGCGACATCGTCGCCTCATTGTGGCGCAACGGGAGAGGGCGATGAGCTCAGCATCCGTCGAGCGACAGGCGTTCGTGGATATCGCGCGCGGACTGTCGATCTGTCTTGTCGTCGTCATGCACGCGACGCTCGGCGTCGGCAAGGCGATGGACGGCGCAGGTTTCATGCACACGCTCGTCGACTTCGCGACGCCGTTCCGCATACCGGCGTTTTTTGTCGTGGCTGGCCTGTTTGCGGGCGCAAGCCTGGCTGCGCCATGGCCTCGTTTCTTCGACGGCAAGGTGCTGCATTTCGTCTATTTCTACGTTCTGTGGGCGGCGATCCAGATCGCGCTCAAGGACTTCGCCGGGGAAGGGTTCGATGGCGCGGCGATCCTGCGCGAGGCGGCGCTGGCGCTGGTGGAGCCTTATGGCGCTCTCTGGTTCATCTATCTGTTGCCGATCTTTTTCGTGGTCGCGCGTCTGACGCGCGCGATCGACCCGCGTTTCATGCTGCCGCTTGCCGCGAGTTTGAACGTCGTCGATCTGCATACGGGCTGGACCGTCATCGATCAGTTCGCGGAACGGTTCGTGTATTTCTACGCAGGTTGCGTGTTGGCGCCGGCGTTCTTTCATCTGGCGTCGCTGGCCGCGCGCGCGCCGCGCAGCGCCGTTGCGGCGCTCGCGATCTGGTGTGTCGCGCAGGCGGCGGCGACCGGCGCCGAGGAAGGCAGGGAGATGGCGGCGCTGTTCGGCGCGCCGCTCGCGCTTGGCTTCGCCGGCGCCGCCGCGCTCATCGTGTTCGCGCGCCTCGTCGACTCGAGCCTGGCGGGGCAGGCGTTCGCCGCGCTCGGCCAACGCTCTCTCGTCGTCTATCTGGCCTTCTTCCTGCCGATGGCGGCGACGCGCATTCTTCTCGTGCGCGCCGACGTGATCGAGGATGTCGGTCTTGTGTCGCTGATCGTGTCGATCGCGGCCATCGTCGGACCGCTCGTGCTCGAACGCGCGGTCGCTCGCACGCCGCTGCGCTTCCTGTTCGTGCGCCCGCGCGCCATAAGCGTATCGCCATCTGGCGCGCACGGGCCGGCGCCGTCCATGTCGCCGGTCGTGGACAAAGGAAAAGCCGCGCGGGTGGCGCGGCTTTCCTGATGCATCGCGACTGTCGAGGTCAGCGCTTGGAGATCGACACGTAGTCGCGCGGCTTGGCGCCGGTGAAGAGCTGGCGCGGGCGCCCGATCTTCTGGTGCGGGTCCTCGATCATCTCGCTCCACTGCGCGATCCAGCCGACGGTGCGCGCCAGCGCGAACAGCACGGTGAACATCGAGACCGGGAAGCCCATCGCCTTGAGCGTGATGCCCGAATAGAAGTCGATGTTGGGATAGAGCTTCTTCTCGACGAAATATTCGTCGTGGAGCGCGATGCGCTCCAGCTCCACCGCCACGTCCAGCAGCGGGTCGTCCTTGATGCCGAGTTCGCTCAGCACCTCATGCGCCGTGCGCTGCATGATTTTCGCGCGCGGATCGTAGTTCTTGTAGACGCGGTGGCCGAAGCCCATCAGGCGGAACGGATCGTTCTTGTCCTTCGCCTTGGCGATGAACTTCGGAATGTTCTCGACCGAGCCGATTTCCGACAGCATTTTCAGCGCGGCTTCGTTCGCGCCGCCATGCGCGGGGCCCCACAGACAGGCGATGCCCGCCGCCACGCACGCGAACGGATTGGCGCCAGAGGAACCCGCCAGACGCACCGTGGAGGTGGAGGCGTTCTGCTCGTGGTCGGCGTGGAGAATGAAGATGCGGTCGAGCGCGCGCGCCAGAACCGGATTGACCTTGTATTCCTCGCACGGCACGCCGAAACACATGCGCAGGAAGTTCGACGTATAGTCGAGGTCGTTCTTCGGGAACATGAACGGCTGGCCGATATTGTATTTGAAGGCCATCGCCGCGAGCGTCGGCATTTTCGCGATCATGCGCATGGAGGCGACCATGCGCTGATGCGGATCGGTGATGTCGGTGGAGTCGTGATAGAACGCCGAGAGCGCGCCCACGGACGCCACCATCACCGCCATCGGATGGGCGTCGCGCCGGAAGCCCTGGAAGAACCGCGCCATCTGCTCATGGATCATCGTGTGGCGCGTGATGCGATAGTCGAAATCCGCCTTCTGTGCGGCGGTCGGCAGTTCGCCGTAGAGCAGCAGGTAGCAGGTTTCCAGAAAGTCGCCGTGTTCGGCCAGCTGGTCGATCGGATAGCCGCGATAGAGAAGAACGCCTTCGTCGCCGTCGATATAGGTGATCTTGGACTCGCAGCTCGCCGTCGACGTGAAGCCGGGATCGTAGGTGAACATGCCGGTCTTGCCGTAGAGCGCGCCGATGTCCACGACATCCGGCCCGATCGTGCCGGCCCGAACCGGCAGTTCGACCGACTTGTCGCCGACCGTGAGAGTGGCGGTTTTCGCTACCATACAGCGCCCCTGTGTTATTGGCCGTCCGCCCGCCGTCGGGTCAATGTCCCGCGCGCTCCGGGTTTTCGGCGATTGTGCGTTGCATAAACGGTAGCCCATCGGCTGGGGGCGTTCAAGCGCGCGTCCAGCCGTGCGGTTCAAACTTTCGGGCGATCCGGAACCATGGTCAACGCATGACGGTTCGTCGCGCGCGACGGCCGACAGGCCTCAGGCGACGGCGCCGTCAAGGCAATCGCCGATGCGCGCAAGGCTCTCCTCGCGGCCGAGCACGTCCAGCACATCGAAGATTCCGGGCGAGGTGGTCTTGCCGGTGAGGGCCGCGCGCAGGGGCTGCGCCAGATCGCCCAGCTTGGCGCCGGTCGCCTCCGCTTCCGCGCGCACGGCCGCTTCCGTCGCCGCCGCCGACCATTCGGGCGCGGCCGCCAGCCGCGCGTGCAGCGCCGGCAGATGCGCCTTGCCTTTGGCGACGAGTTCGGCCGCTTTCGGCGCCATCGGCAACGGGCGCCGCGCGAACAGGAACTCTGCGCCTTCGGCCAGTTCGTTCAGCGTCTTGGCGCGCGCCTTCAGGCCGGGCATGGCCGCGAGCAGTTGCGCGCGCTTGGCGTCGTCGAGCGCGGCCGCCATCGTCGCGCGTCCGGCCAGGTAGGGCAGCGTGTCGATCAGCGCCTGCGTCAGCGCGGCGTCGTCGGCCGCGCGCATGTAGTGGCCGTTCATGTTTTCGAGTTTGGCGAAATCGAAACGCGCGGGCGAACGATGCACCTGCCGCAGGTCGAAGGCCTCGATCATTTCCCCCGTCGTGAAGAATTCGCGGTCGCCCTGGCTCCAGCCCAGACGCACCAGGTAATTGCGCAGCGCTTCCGGCAGGTAGCCCATCGCGCGATAGGCGTCGACGCCGAGCGCGCCGTGCCGCTTGGACAGTTTCGCGCCGTCCGCGCCGTGGATGAGCGGAATATGCGCCATCGCCGGAACATCCCAGCCCATCGCCTGATAGATGTGCGTCTGGCGCGCGGCGTTGGTGAGATGGTCGTCGCCGCGGATGATCTGGGTGACGCCCATGTCGTGGTCGTCCACCACCACCGCGAGCATGTACGTCGGCGTGCCGTCGGAGCGCAGCAGCACGAGATCGTCGAGATCCTTGTTGGGAAACGTCACGCGGCCCTGCACGGCGTCCTCGATGACGGTCTCGCCCTCGCGCGGCGCCTTCAGCCGCACCACCGGTTTCACGCCCCGCGCCTGCGCGGCGGCCACCTCGGCGGCGGACGCGTCGCGCCAGCGCCCGTCGTAACGCGGCGGGCGGCCCTCGGCTCTCGCGGTCTCGCGCATTTCGACGAGTTCCTCGGGCGTCGCATAGCAATGGTAGGCCTTGTCCGCGGCGAGCAGCTCGGCCGCGACTTCTGCGTGGCGATCGGCGCGTGCGAACTGGTAGACCACGTCGCCGTCCCAGGTCAGCCCCAGCCAGCTCAGGCCGTCGATGATTTCGCGAATCGCGGCGTCGGTGGAGCGTTCGCGGTCCGTGTCCTCGATCCGCAGCAGCATCCTGCCGCCGTGCCGGCGCGCGAAGAGCCAGTTGAACAGCGCCGTGCGCGCCCCGCCGATATGCAGGAAACCCGTGGGGGAGGGGGCGAAACGTGTGACCGGACCCGACATGGGCGTTCCATCGGTGAATTGCGGCGTTTTCGAGCGAAGGGGATTGAGGCTCGCGTGAAGAAAACGCGTCAGGACAGATAACCGGAGCATCGCTTCCGACCGTCGGAAGCGAAAATGCCCTGGTGGCGAAATTGGCGCTGCTGTCGCGCGCGCGACCGTGTAGCATGGGCGCACCCGGCGGCAAACCGCCGGGAGAACGAGAGCCGGTCGAACCGGCGGAGGCTGCGAATACCGGATGCTGGGCCGGGTCGCGACATGGCAGGAGGCAGGCGCACGCGCGGCGACGCGCGGGCTGACGCTGCGCGTGGTGCGGGCGCGCCTGCGCGCGCGGCTTGCGGCCGCATGGGCGGAAGAAGAATCCTACCGTCGCCCGGTGCTGTGGCTGCCGGTCGCCGCCGGCCTCGGCGCCGTGCTGTCGCTTGCGGCCGAACGCGAACCTTCGCTGTGGCTGGCGGGGGCGGGCTTGGCGTTGTTTTCCGCGCTCGCCTGGCGGCTGCGCGGCCATCGCGCCGGCTTTGCGCTCGCCCTGCTGCTCGCGGCCGTGATGGCCGGCTTTCTCGCCATGGGCTGGCGCACCGCGCGGGTGGCGGCGCCTATCGTGCCGCGCACGATGGTGACGAGCCTGTCGGGCTATGTGGAACAGGTGGACCACCGGCGCGAGGGCGCGCGGCTCGTGCTGCGCGTGATCTCCATGGAGAACACGGCTGCGCAGGCCACGCCCTATCGTGTGCGGCTGACGACGCGGCGTCCGATCGATCTCGCGCCCGGCGCTCTGGTGGGGCTGAAGGCGCGGCTGCTGCCGCCGGCGCGCGCCGCGCTGCCCGGCGGCTACGATTTCGCGCGCGACGCCTATTTCGCCCGCATCGGCGCCGTCGGCAACGTGCTCGGCCGTATCGAGACGCGCGCGGCCTCCGAGCCGGCCGGCATCGGCGTGCGGTTTTCGGCGGCCATCGACCGGTTCCGCAACGCGCTGGTGGCGCGCGTCGTCGAGAAACTGCCGGGCGACACCGGCGCCATCGCCGCCGCGATGGTGGCCGGCAAGCGCGACTATCTCACGCCATCCGCGCGCGAACTCATCCGCGAGGCGGGCATCTTCCACATCATCACCATTTCCGGCGTGCAGATGACGCTGGTGGCGGGCATTTTCTTCGTCGGCTTCCGCCGCTTGCTCGCCCTGTCGCGCACGCTCGCGCTCAACTATCCGATCAAGAAATGGGCGGCGGCGCTGGCGATCGTCGGCGCCGTTTTCTACGACATCGCCACCGGCTCGCGCGTGGGCACCGAACGCGCGCTGGTGATGACGTCCATCTTCCTGTTCGCCGTCATCGTCGATCGCACGTCGATCTCGATGCGCAATCTCGCGCTCGCCGCCGTCTTCGTGCTCATGGTGGAGCCGGAGGCCATCCTGGGGGCGAGTTTCCAGTTGTCGTTCGCCGCGGTGGCCGCACTGGTCGCGGTGTGGGAAGCGCGCCTCGCCGCGCAGAACCGCGCGCGCAACGCGCCGCCGACGCAGGCGACCGGCCGGTGGGGCGCATTCGTCCACTGGGCGTCGCACGCCCGCTGGCATGGGCTGGGGGCGGCGCTGTTCGCCACCTTCTGCGCGACCGCCGCGACATCCTCCTTCATGGCGGCCAATTTCCACGAATTCTCGCCCTACGTTCTGATCGGCAATCCGCTGACGCTGGCGATGATCGAATTCTTCGCGGTCCCGGCCGCGCTCGTCGGCACGCTGCTCTATCCACTCGGCCTCGACGGGCCGGTCTGGCTTTACCTCGGGCTCGGCATCGATCTCGTGATGTGGATCGCCGGGATCATCGCCGCCGCGCCGGCCGCGACCGTCCACCTGCCGGAATTCGCGCCCTGGGCGCTGCCGTTCCTGTCGCTCGCCGTCCTGTCGGCGGTCCTGTGGCGCACCAATCTGTTGCGCCTGACGGCGATCCCGTTCGCTTTGATCGGCGTCGTCGGAGCGTTGAACGGACCCAAATGGGATGTCGCCATTCAGGCGAACGGCGAGACCGCCGCCGTGCGCGACGGCGACGGGAAGCTGGTGGTGATCGGCCGCAAGTCGGACTTCGTCGCCGAGCAGTGGTTGCGCGCCGACCGCGACGGCCGCGCCCCGGCCGAGGCGCGCGGCGGGCTGTGCGACAAATCCGGCTGCACCGCGACGCTGCCGGACGGCCGGCGATTCGCGCTCATCGGCGACGCGAACGCGCTTGCCGAGGATTGCCGGCGCGCCGACATTCTCGTGACCTCGACCTTCGCCCCGTCGAGCTGCGAGGCGCCGCTCGTCATCGACCGCCGCGTTCTGATGCGCGACGGCGCGACGACGTTGCGGTTCGACGGCGAAAGGGTCGAACGGCGAGTGGCCCGCGCGCCCGGGGAAAACCGCCCGTGGTCGCAAGCGCCACGGCTGCGCATGGAGCGCCCCGATCTCATCCGCCCCTTCGATCGCGACGCCGAAAATAGCGACGTATCGGGCACGCGCTGGGAGTCGCTGGAATAGGGACGCGCCCCGCGCCCCGAGCGCGCTCGCCTCAATATTTGCGCATCAGGCTGACGAGCTTGCCCTGAATCCGCACGCGGTCGGGACCGAAGATTCGGGTTTCGTAGGCCGGATTGGCGGCCTCCAGCGCGATCGAGGCGCCGCGCCGGCGCAGCCGTTTCAGCGTCGCCTCCTCGTCGTCGATCAGCGCCACGACGATGTCGCCGCTGTCGGCCGAATCCTGCTTTCGCAGGATGGCGAGATCGCCGTCGAAAATGCCGGCCTCGATCATCGAATCGCCGCGCACCTCAAGCGCGAAATGTTCGCCTGAAGACAGAAAGTCCGGCGGCATGGGAATGGTGTGGCTGCGCGACTGGATCGCCGAGACGGGCGTGCCGGCGGCGATCCGTCCCATGACGGGAATGGATACATGCGAAGGTCCTTCACCTTCCGGCGCGGCCGGGCGCACGCGCCCCAGGCTGCCTTCCACGACCGTCGGCGAAAACCGGCTCTGGCGACCGGCGCCGGGCGTCGCCGAATCCGGCAGCCGCAGCACTTCGAGCGCGCGGGCGCGATTGGGCAGGCGGCGGATGAACCCGCGCTCCTCCAGCGCCATAATGAGCCGGTGGATGCCAGACTTGGAGCGCAGGTCGAGCGCGTCCTTCATCTCGTCGAAGGAGGGGGGCACGCCCGTTTCCTTCAACCGTTCGTGAATGAACCGCAAAAGTTCGCTCTGCTTGCGCGTCAGCATGGTCCGGTCCCTGTCATCGGCACGCCCGAAAACCGTGTTCGGCGCGATCCTTGCGCGACCGGATTCCGGCGCCGCCGATATGCGGCCAACAGAATGAATCGCGCATCTAAACAAATCATGAACATACGCTATATGTTCGCCCTGCGTTCCGCAAGTGTTTTAACGAGACCCACGCTGAAAGCCGCGACAAATGCATCGACGCAACGGCCTCGCGCGCGGCAGTTCGCGCGCGGCAGTTCGCGCAAATAGGGTCGCGCGAAGAGGGTCGCGCGAATTTTGCCGCGCGAATAGTGTCGCGCGGATAATATCGCGCGCATACGGAGGAAACGCATGGGACTCGTGGAAGGCAAGATCGCGATCATCACCGGCGCCACCAGCGGCATCGGCGCGCGCGCGGCGGAACTGTTCGTGGAGGAGGGGGCGACCGTCTATTTCACCGGCCGCCGGCGCGAGGAGGGGGACGCGCTCGCCGGCAGGATCGGCCGCAACGCGACCTTTGTGCGCGCCGACGCCACCAGCGAGGCCGACTGGGAGAAGCTCGTCGTCGATGTCATGGCGCGCCACGGCCGCATCGACGCCCTGTTCAACAACGCCGGCGGCCCGGCGCCGACGGGCGGCATCGCCGGCATCCCAGTCGAGGGGTTCGACGCGGCGATGGCGCTGCTTGTTCGCTCCGTCATGCTCGGCATGAAACACGTCTCCCCGCACATGGTCGCGCGCAAACAGGGGTCGATCGTCAACAACGCGTCGATCGCGAGCCATCTGGCCGGCTATTCGTCGTCGATGATCTACAGCGCGGCCAAGGCGGCCGTGCGCCATCTCACGCGTTGCGTCGGCATGGAGCTTGGCGAGCACAATGTGCGCGTCAATTCCGTTTCGCCCGGCGCCATCGCCACCGGCATTTTCGGCAAGGCGCTCGGCCTCGACGAAAGGCGCGCCGACGCCAAGGCGAAAGAGATGGAGCAGGCTTTCGCCAGGGCGCAGCCCATCCCGCGCGCCGGCCTGCCGGAAGACATCGCGCAATGCGCGTTGTGGCTGTGTTCGGATCGTTCCTCGTTCGTCAACGCGACCGACATCGTGGTCGATGGCGGCGTCATCGGCGGACGCGCGTTCTCGCCGCACCAGGAATCTCTGCGTCAGATGAAGGCCGCGCTCGAAGCTTCGTAGCGCGCGATTTCAGAACGCGAACGGCGCGAGCGGCAGGATCGTGCAGTCCTCGCCCGCTCTCGCGGCGGGCGCGTGCGGCGGGCGGATCAGCAGCGCCTGCGAGGCGCAAAACACGCTGATGAGCGAGGAATCCTGAAGCGCATGCGGCGTCGCGATCAGGCGGCCGTCCGGCGCGCGCGCGAGCGTCGCGCGCAGAAAGTCCTGCCTCTTGTCGTTGGCCTTCACGTCGGCGCCGAGCGTGGCGCGCTGGCGCAGGTCACGCGCGGGATCGCGGTCGCCCGACAACTTGCGCACCAGCGGCACGAGGAACACGAGCGCGCACACCATCGAGGACACGGGATTGCCCGGCAGGCCGAGCACGCTCGTGCGCCCGAGCGTTCCGTGGATCAGCGGTTTGCCGGGCCGCATCGCCAGCCGCCAGAAGTCGAGCGCCATGCCGGCGCGCGCGAGCGCGTCCTTCACATGGTCGCGGTCGCCGACGGAGGCGCCGCCGAGCGTCACCAGCGCGTCGCAATCGCGTGCGCGCGCGATCGCGGCTTCGGTCTCCGCCAGATCGTCGCGCGCGATGCCGAGATCGACGGCGACGCCGCCGGCGGCTTCCACGAGCGCCGCGACCGCGAAATTGTTCGAACAGACGATCTGTTCTTCGCTCGCCGCCGCGCCCGGCGCCACGAGTTCGTCGCCCGTCGCCAGCACGGCGACGCGCGGCTTGCGCACAACCGGCGCGCGCGCGTGGTTCATGGCGGCGGCCAGCGCCAGTTCCGCCGGACCGAGCCGCACGCCGGCGGCGAGCCCCGGCGCGCCTTCGGAAAAATCGAGGCCGCGGCGGCGAATGTGGCGCCCGAACCCCGGCGCCTCCTTCGCGCCGATCCGCTCGCCCTCGACCACCGCGTCTTCCTGCAACAGCACGCTGTCGACGCCGGGCGGAACGGGCGCGCCGGTGAAGATGCGCACGCATTCGCCGGCGTTCACGCGGCCCGCGAACCCGCGCCCGGCCGCGCTTTCGCCGACGAGCCGCACGCGCGCCGCGCTGTGCGCAAGATCGCCGGCGCGCACGCCGTAGCCGTCCATGGCGGAAACATCGCTCGGCGGCTGCGTGCGCAGCGCCACCAGATCGCGCGCGAGCGTGCGGCCGAACGCGTCGGAAAGCGCCACGTCCTCCACGTCGCGAATGGGCGTGGCGGCTGCGAGCACGCGCGCGAGCGCCGCTTCCACCGCAATGAGGTCGCCCGCCATCAGTCGCGCGTCCAGTCGCCGGACTTGCCGCCGCGCTTTTCCGCAAGCCGCACGGCCTCGATCGTCATGCCGCGGTCGGCCGCCTTCAGCATGTCGTAGACCGTCAGGCACGCCACGCTGACGGCGGTCAGCGCCTCCATCTCCACGCCCGTCCGGCCGACGCAGTGCGCGGTCGCGCGCACGCGCACGCCCGGCAACGCCTCGTCGGGCGCAAGCTCCACCGAGGCTTTGGTGAGCGCAATCGGATGGCACAGCGGAATGAGGTCGGCGGTTTTCTTCGCCGCCATGATGCCGGCGATGCGCGCGGCGGCGAATACGTCGCCCTTCTTCGCGTCGCCGGACAGGCACAGCGCCAGCGTTTCGCGCGCCATCCGCACGCTGCCTTCCGCCACCGCCACGCGCACGGTGGCGGCCTTGTCCGCGACGTCCACCATATGCGCCTCTCCGGTCTCGGAGAGATGCGTGAGCCGGCTCACGATGCGCGCGCGGCCCTGGCGCCGCTCTTCACGATGTCGCCCTGGATCAGCCGGCGCGTCGCTTCCGTCACGTCCTGCTGCTTCATCAGCGACTCTCCGACGAGAAAGGTCGTCACGCCGCATTTCTCGAGCCGCACGCAATCCTCGTGCGTGGAAATGCCGCTCTCGCTGACGACGATGCGATCCTTGGGAACGCGCCGGGCGAGCCGCTCGGTGGTGGCGAGCGAAACGTCGAACGTGCGCAGGTCGCGGTTGTTGATGCCCAGGAGCCGCGTTTCGAGCGCGAGCGCGCGGTCGAGTTCTTCTTCGTTGTGGACCTCGGCGAGCACATCCATGCGCAGGTCGTGCGCGGCCGCGTTCAGCGCCTTGGCGGTGGCGTCGTCCACGCAGGCCATGATGATCAGGATGCAGTCGGCGCCGTTCGCGCGCGCTTCGTAGACCTGGTAGGGGTCGAACAGGAAATCCTTGCGCAGCGCCGGCATGGGAACCGCCTTGCGGGCGGCTTCGAGATCGGCGAGCGAGCCCTGGAACGAGGGGCCGTCGGTCAGCACCGACAGACAGGCCGCGCCGCCCGCCTCGTAGGCCTTCGCGAGCGCGGACGGATTGAAATCCACGCGGATGAGGCCCTTCGACGGGCTCGCCTTCTTGATTTCGGCGATGATGGCGATGCGGTTTTCGTCGCGCTTGCGTTCGATGGCGCGGATGAACCCGCGGGGCGGATCGTGCTCGCGCGCCTGACGCTCCAGCGTCTTGAACGGCATGCGCACCTTGGCTTCAGCGATCTCGCGTCGCTTGTAGGATTCGATCCGGCGCAGGATGTCGGGCATGGTTCAGGTTCCGGCGTGACGGTTGGAGACGGCGACGAGACGGTCGAGCGCGGCGGCGGCCGCGCCCGTGTCGATGGAGCGGGCGGCGCTTTCGGCGCCTTCTTTCAGGTCGCCCGCGGCGCCGGCCACCACGAGCGCGGCGGCGGCGTTCAGCACGGCGATGTCGCGGTAGGCGTTGCGCGCGCCGGCGAGCACCGCGCGCAGCGCCCTGGCGTTGTGTTCGGGATCGCCGCCGCGCAGGTCGTCGAGCTTCGCCAGCGGCAGGCTGGCATCGGCGGGCGAGACCTCGAACGCGCGAATCGCCCCTTCGTTCAGTTCGACGACCGATGTCGGTCCGGTCGTGGTGATTTCGTCCAGTCCGTCCGACCCGTGGACCAGCCACACGCGTTTCGAGCCGAGCGAGCGCAGCACCTCGGCGAGCGGGACGAGCCATTCCCGCGCGAACACGCCGAGCAGCTGCCGCTGCACGCCCGCCGGGTTGGACAGCGGACCGAGCAGGTTGAAGATGGTGCGCGCGCCAAGCTCCACGCGCACGGGGCCGACATGGCGCATGGCGGCGTGATGCGTCTGCGCCATCATGAAGCCGACGCCTGCTTCCGCAATGCACGCGGCGACGTGCGGCGCCGGCAGGCCGATGGCGACTCCGAGCGCGCCGAGCACGTCGCTGGCGCCGGAGCGCGAGGAAGCCGCGCGGTTGCCGTGTTTGGCGACCGGCGCGCCACAGCCCGCCACGATCAGCGCGGCGAGCGTGGAGACGTTATAGGAGCCGTGGCCGTCGCCGCCGGTGCCCACGATGTCGATGGCGCCGGCCGGCGCCGTGACGCGCAGCATCTTCGCGCGCATGGCGCTGACGGCGCCGACGATTTCCTCGACGCTTTCGCCGCGCACGCGCAGCGCCATGAGAAAGCCGCCCATCTGCGCCGGCGTCACTTCGCCCGACAGCATCGCCTCGAACGCGGCGGCGGAATCGGCTTCCGTCAGGCGCGCGCCCGTGGCGACCTTGGCGATGAAAGGCTTGAAGGCGTCCATGCGTCAGGCGGCTTTTCGTTGCGTCTCGTTCCAGAGGCGGGCGAGATCGAGAAAATTCCGGAGGATCGTGTGGCCCTGTTCGGACGCGATGCTCTCGGGATGGAATTGCACGCCGTGCGTCGGCAGCCGGCGATGCGACAGGCCCATGATCAGGCCGTCGTCGGTTTCCGCCGTCACGGCAAGATCGGCCGGCAAGCCCGCGCGCTCCACCACCAGCGAGTGGTAGCGCGTCGCCTTGAGCGGCGCGTTGACGCCGCGAAACACCGTTTCGCCGCGATGGGATATGAGCGCGACCTTTCCGTGCACCGGCGTCGGCGCGCGCACAACCCGGCCGCCGAACGCCTCGCCAATCGCCTGATGTCCGAGGCAGACGCCGAACATCGGGATGGACGAACTGGCGGCCCTGATGAGGGCGATGCAGATTCCCGCCTCGTGCGGCGTGCAGGGGCCGGGCGACAGCACGATGGCGTCCGGCCGGGCGCCGACGACATCCTCCACGCTGCGCGCGTCGTTGCGCCACACCGTCACGTCCGCGCCGAGAGACCCCAGGTAATGCACCAGGTTGAAGGTGAAACTGTCGTAATTGTCGATCAGCGTGACTTTGGGACGCGCGGCTGACATTTTTGCCTCTTTCAGGTCTGGTGTTGTCGGGCCTCGGGCGCTTGAAGTCAACGAGAAGCGAGGATCGCGCGGTGCAGTCCGAGCCTGTTGTCCGGTTTGGTTTTTTTGTCGGCGTTTTCGCGCTCATGGCTGTGTGGGAGGCGCTGGCGCCGGCGCGCGCGCGGTCCTTTCCGCGCGCCGCGCGCTGGCCCTCCAACCTCGCGATCGTCGCGCTGGATGCAGCCCTCCTGCGTTTCGCCTTTCCGGTGGCGGCCGTCGGGGCGGCCGCGTTCGCGTCCGAGCGCGGCTTCGGCCTGTTCAACGCACTGGCCGCGCCGCTGTGGATTTCGGTTCCGCTGTCGCTGGCGGCGCTCGATTTCGTGATCTGGCTGCAACATGTGGCGTTTCATCGCGTCCCGCTGCTCTGGCGGTTTCACCGCATGCATCACGCCGATCTCGATTTCGACGTGACGACCGCGCTGCGCTTTCACCCGGTCGAAATCGCGCTTTCGATGCTGATCAAGATGGCGGCGGTCGCCGCGCTCGGCGCCCCGCCGGTCGCGGTCGTGGCGTTCGAGATCCTGCTCAACGGGCTGGCCATGTTCGACCATTCCAACGCCAGCCTGCCGCCGCGCCTGGACGCGCTCGTGCGGCTGGTTTTCGTCACGCCCGACATGCACCGGGTGCACCATTCCGTGCGGCCCGAGGAAACCCATTCCAATTTCGGCTTCAACCTGTCGATCTGGGACCGCATGTTCGGCCTCTATCGCGCCGCGCCGCGCGAGGGCCAGCAGGGCATGACCGTCGGTCTGCCCATTCTGCGGGAGGAGGGCGAATTGCGCCTCGACCGTATGCTCACGCAACCCTGGCGCAATCCCGATTCCCGCCGATAGGCCGGCCAGGCTCTTGCGAACAGGGGCAAAATAAGATAGTAAGTGATTACTATCTTACTGGAGGCGGTCTTGAGCGCGCCCTCGAAACTCTCGGCCGACGCCCGCCGGGCGGCGACCATCGAAGCGGTGGTCGAACTCGCCGCCAGCGCCAATCCGAGCGAAATCACCACCGCCGCCATCGCCAGTCACATGCGCCTGACGCAGGGCGCGCTGTTTCGCCATTTTCCCACCAAGGAGGCGCTCTGGCTGGCGGTCATGGAATGGGCGGCGGACCGCATGATGGGTCGCGTGCGCAAGGCGGCCGCGCGCGAAACGTCGCCGCTCGCGGCCATGCGGGCGGTCTTTACGGAGCATCTCGCCTTCACGGTCGAACATCCCGGCATTCCGCGCCTGGTGTTCGGCGAGTTGCAGCGCTCGGGGGTCTCGCCGGCCAAGGCCATGGCGCGCACGCTGCTGCAACGTTACGGGGATTTCCTGCGCGAATTGGTCGAGCGCGGCAAGGCCGCCGGCGAGATCGACGCGGCCGTCGACAGCCAGGCCGCCGCCGCCCTGTTCATCGGCGCCCTGCAGGGGCTGGTCATGCAGACGCTGCTGACGGGCGACGCGGCGCGGATCGGGGCGCGCGCCGACGGCGCCTTCGCCATCTACGAGCGCGGTCTGAGAGCACGTCCGGGGAGCGCGTCATGATCGCCCGTTTTTTTCGTCGGCATCGCAAACTGCTTGCGCTTCTGGCGTTCGGCGCGCCGGTCCTGGCGCTGTTCGTCTTTGTCGTCTTTCGCGCCGGCCCGCTTGCGCCCGTGCGCGTGACGTTGGCCACGGTGGAGACGCGCGCCGTGCGTCCGGCGCTTTTCGGCGTCGGCCTTGTCGAGGCGCGCTACGCCCATCGCATCGGACCGACGACCGCGGGGCGGCTGTCGCGGGTCGATGCGCAGCCGGGCGATCGCGTGGCGGCGGGCCAGACGCTGGCCGAAATCGATCCGCTCGATCTCGACGACCGCATCGGCGCGCAGGATGCGGCGTTGCGGCGCACGCAGGCGAGTTTGCTGGCGAGCGAGGCGCAGATCCAGGAGGTCGGCGCCCGCAAGCTCTATGCCCAGAGCCAGTCCGAGCGCTACGAGCAGCTCTACGCCGCGCGCACCGTCAGCGAGGCGACGATCGAGGCCAAGCGCCAGGACTTGCAGGTGGCGCAGGCCTCGCTGCGCGCCGCGCAGGCCAATCGCGAGGCAGCGCTCAAGGATCTGGAACGGCTGCGCGCCGAGCGCGACGGCCTGGTGCGCCAGCGCGAGAACCTGCGGCTCGTCTCGCCCGTCGCCGGCATCGTCACGCAACGCGACGCCGACCCAGGCACCACGGTCGTGGCGGGCCAGACGGTGGTCGAGGTCGTCGCGCCGGAAAACATCTGGGTGAACGCGCGCTTCGACCAGCAGCGCAGTCACGGCCTGAAGGCCGGGCTGTCCGCGCGGCTGCGGCTGCGATCGCACGGCGCCGGAGAACTGGCCGGTCGCGTGGCGCGCGTGGAGCCGCGCGCCGATGCGGTGACGGAGGAGACGCTGGCCAAGATCGAATTCGCGCCGCCGGCCGATCCGCCGCCGCCGATTGGCGAACTGGTGGAGGCGACCGTGGAACTGGACGCGCAGCCGCCGCGTCCGACGATTCTCAACGCCAGCCTGCAACGGGTCGACGGCAGGCTCGGCGTCTGGCGCGTGGACGGCAAGACGCTGCGCTTCGCGCCGGTGAAGATCGGGCCGTCCGATCTCGACGGACGCGTGCAGATCGTCGAGGGTTTGCGGGACGGCGACACGATCGTCGTCCACAGCGAGAAGCCGCTCAAGGCGCAGTCGCGCATCGCGCCGGTCGAGAGGCTCGCCGGAGACGAGCGATGATCAGTCTCGCCGGCCGCGATATTCTCCATTCCTGGGGCAAGTTCGTCTTCACCGGCGTGGGACTGGGGCTGCTGATCGGCGTCACGCTCACGATGGCGGGCGTCTATCGCGGCATGGTCGACGACGCCAAGGCGCTGCTCGACAACAGCGGCGCCGACCTGTGGGTGGTGCAGAAGGACACGCTCGGCCCCTACGCGGAGCCGTCGAGCGTCTACGACGATCTCTATCGTAGCGTGCGCGGCGTTGATGGCGTGCGCGCGGCCGCCAACGTCACCTATCTGACGATGCAGGTGAGCGACGGGCAGGCTTCGGTCGCGGCCGTCGCCGGCGCCGGACGCGAAACGCGCGCGATGATCGTGGGCGTGACCGCCGACGGGCCGGGCAATCCCGGACACCCGCCGCACCTGATCGCGGGCCGGCACATCACGCGCGGCCACTACGAGGCGGTCGCCGACATCGCCGCCGGCTATGCGCTGGGCGACAGCGTGCGCATCCGCCGCAACGATTTCGCGATTGTTGGCCTCACGCGTCGCATGGTGTCCTCGTCCGGCGATCCGATGATCTTCGTGCCGCTGAAGGACGCGCAGGAAGCGCAGTTCGTGAAGGACAGCGACGCCATCCTCGCCCAGCGCGCCCGCACCGCGCAGAACCGCGCGCTCAACCGGCCGGGCCAGCCGGGATTGCTCGAAGCGGTCCTCGCGTCGCAGGCGGTCAGCCCCTTCGTGAACGCGGTTCTCGTGGCCACCGCGCCGGGCGCGGACGTGGAGAGCGTGGCCGAAACGATCCGACGCTGGAAACGCATGACCGTCTACACGCGCGCGCAGATGGAGGAGATTCTGATCGCCAAGCTGATCGCCACGTCCTCGCGGCAGATTGGCATGTTTCTGGTGATCCTCGCCATCGTCAGCGCGGCGGTCGTCGCCTTCATCATCTACACGCTCACGCTCGGCAAGCTGCGCGAAATCGCGGTTCTGAAACTGATCGGCGCTCGCAACAGCGCCATCGCCTGGATGATCATGCAGCAGGCGGTCGGCCTCGGCCTCATCGGCTTCGCGGTCGGCAAGATCGCAGCGACCTTCTGGGCGCCGATCTTTCCGAAATACGTGCTGCTGGAGACGGGCGACGCGGTGCGCGGCGTCGCCGCCGTGATCGTCATCTGCCTTGTCGCCTCCACGCTCGCCATCCGCGTGGCGCTGAAGGTCGACCCCGCGGAGGCGATCGGTGGCTGAGCGCGGCATCCGCATCGAAGGTTTGCGCAAGCGCTACGGCGAGGGCGAGGCGGCTGTCGACGCACTGAAGGGCGTCGACATGGCGGTCGCGCCCGGCGAAGTCGTCGGACTGATCGGGCCGTCGGGCTCGGGCAAATCCACGCTGCTCAAGTGCCTCGGCGCCGTCATCGAGCCGACGGCGGGCCGCATGACGCTCGGCGACGAGACGATCTACGACGACGGCTGGCGCATTCCGGACTTGCGCGCGCTCAGACGCGATTCCATCGGCTTCATCTTTCAGGCGCCATATCTCATCCCGTTTCTCGACGTGACCGACAATGTCGCGCTGCCGCCGATGCTGGCGGGCGTGCCGAACGCCGAGGCGCGCCGCAGGGCGCGCGATCTGCTCGCCGAACTGGAGGTGGACCATCGCGCCGCCGCCATGCCTTCGCAACTGTCCGGCGGCGAACAGCAGCGAGTGGCCATCGCGCGCGGACTGGTCAACCATCCGCCGGTCATTCTCGCCGACGAACCGACCGCGCCGCTCGACAGCGAACGCGCGCTGATCGTCATCCGCATTCTCAACGACATGGCGAAGAAACTGCAAACCGCGATCATCGTCGTCACGCACGACGAAAAGATCATCCCCACCTTCCGCCGCATCTACCACATCCGCGACGGCGTCACGCACGAGGAGCAGGGGCAGGGCCGCATGTAGCGCGGCCATCGCGCGCAGGCGTCCAACCCGCGCGAAGCAAACAACGGCGCAGCCGTTGGTTTAGGAGCGAATGCGACGCCGAGCTGATGCGAGGGTGCGCGCGCGGCCATCGCGCGCAGGCTTCCACCCCGCGCGAAACAACCAACAGCGCAGCCGTTGGTTTAGGAGCGAATGCGACGCCGAGCTGATGCGAGGATGCGCGCGCGGCCATCGCGCGC